>LQPB01000022.1 GCA_002102225.1 Mycobacterium interjectum | reverse complement strand
GGCCACCGAGGACCCGTGGCACGGCCGCCCCGCCGTTACCGCCCGGCAGCCCCGCCCCGCCGGACCCGCCGGCGCCGCCGTTGCCCAACAGGATTCCGCCGGCGCCGCCCGGCGCCCCGGTGCCCGGCGCGCCGTTGGCGCCGTTGCCGATCAGCGGGCGTCCCAGCAGCAGCTCGGTGGGGGTGTTCACCACGGCGAGCAGCTGCTGCTCCAGGCCCTGTAACGGTGAGGCGTTCGCGGCCTCCGTGGCGGCATACGACATCGCGCCCGACGCCACTGCCTGCACGAACTGCGCATGAAAGGCTTCCACCTGCGCGCTGATCGCCTGGTACTCCGCGCCGTGGGCGGAAAAGAACGCCGCTACGCCCGCCGATACCTCGTCCGCGGCCGAAGCCACCATTCCCGTTGTCGGCGCCGCCGCCGTCGCGCTGGCGGTGCTAATTGTGGACCCGATATTCGCCAAATCCGACGCCGCCCCCGAAACCATTTCTGGTACCGCGAACACGAACGACATGCATGCCTCCCAGCGAGTACGGCGACGATGACGCCTGGGGATTGGATCATATCCAGACTTTCCTAAATTCGGAAAGTAGCCGGCCTTTACTGGGTGGCGAATAAATGCTGCTTTACTTATCGCAATGCAGCGGGTATAAGTCCCGCGGACCGCTTTTTATTCGGGTTCCAGCCACAACGCCGACGTGGGCGGCAGGACCAGGACTGCCGAGGCCGGGCGGCCGTGCCACGGGTCCTCGGTGGCCTCGACCCCGCCCATGTTGCCGATCCCCGAGCCGTTGTAGACGGTCGCGTCGGTGTTGAGCACCTCGCGCCAGCGGCCGGGGTAGGGCAGGCCGAGGCGGTAACCGCTGTGCTCCGATCCCGCAAAATTGAATACGCATGCCATTACCGAGCCGTCGTTTCCATATCGGAGGAAACTCAACACGTTGTTGGCGGAATCGTTGGCGTCGATCCAGGAATAGCCGTCGGGAATGGTGTCTTGGCTCCACAGCGCCGGGTGGCTGCGGTAAATCTCGTTGATGTCGCGCACCAGGCGCAGGACGCCGTTGGAGAAACCCTGTTCGTCGAGCTGCCACCAATCCAAACCGCCCTGCTCGGACCACTCGGCGCGCTGGCCGAATTCCTGTCCCATGAATAACAATTGCTTGCCCGGGTGCGCCCATTGATACGCGAGCAGGCTGCGCAGCCCCGCGGCCTTGACGTGGTTGTTGCCGGGCATCCGGCCCCACAGGGTTCCCTTGCCGTGCACCACCTCGTCGTGGCTGAGCGGCAGCACGTAGTTCTCGCTGAACGCATACAGCATCGAGAAGGTCATCTCGTGGTGGTGGAAGCTGCGGTAGATCGGGTCACGGCTGATGTAGTCGAGCGTGTCGTGCATCCAGCCCATGTTCCACTTCATCGAAAAGCCAAGGCCGCCAAGGTTCGTCGGCCGGGTCACCCCGGGCCACGACGTCGACTCCTCGGCGATGGTGACGATGCCGGGCGCGGCCTTATGTGCCGTGGCGTTCATCTCCTGCAGGAATTGCACCGCCTCCAGGTTCTCCCGGCCGCCGTAGATGTTCGGCGTCCAACCGCCCTCCGGGCGTGAGTAGTCGAGGTAGAGCATCGACGCGACGGCATCCACCCGCAGGCCGTCGATGTGGTACTCCTCGAGCCAATACAGCGCGTTGGCCACCAGGAAGTTGCGCACCTCCGCGCGGCCGAAGTCGAAGACGTAGGTCCCCCAGTCGAGTTGCTCCCCGCGCTTGGGGTCGGCGTGCTCGTACAGCGGGGTGCCGTCGAAACGGCCGAGCGCCCAGGCGTCCTTCGGGAAGTGCGCCGGCACCCAGTCCACGATCACCCCGATACCGGCCTGGTGCAGCGCGTCGACCAGCCCCCGGAAGTCGTCGGGCGTGCCGAAGCGCGACGTGGGCGCGTAGTACGACGTCACCTGGTAGCCCCACGAGCCGGCGAACGGGTGCTCGGCGACCGGCAGCAGCTCCACGTGGGTGAAGCCCTGCTCCACGACGTAGTCCGTCAGCTCGCGGGCGAGCTGGCGGTAGCTCAACCCCGGACGCCAGGACCCCAGGTGTACCTCGTAGGTGCTCATCGGCTCGAAAACCGGGTTGCGCTGCGCGCGCCGGGTCATCCAGTCGGCGTCCTCCCAGGTGTACCTGCTGCGCGTCACCCGCGACGCGGTGTGCGGCGGCACCTCGGTGGCGAAGGCCATCGGATCGGCCCGCTCGGTCACCACGCCGTCGGCGCCGTGCACGCGGAACTTGTACAGGCCGTCCACCGGGAAATCGGGCCAGAACAACTCCCACACCCCGGAGGAGCCCAGCACCCGCATGGGCGCCTCGTTGCCGGTCCACGCGTTGAACTCGCCGATCAAGCTGACGCCCTTGGCGTTGGGCGCCCACACCGCGAACGACACCCCGTTCACCACGCCGTCGGCCGTGGTGAACGAGCGGGGATGCGCGCCGAGGACCTCCCAGAGCCGTTCGTGGCGGCCCTCGCCGAACAGATGGAGATCCACTTCACCCAGGGTGGGCAGGAAGCGGTAGGCGTCGGCGACGACGTGCGGGTCGGAACCCTCGTAGGTCACCTCCAGCCGGTAGTCGATGAGGTTGACGAACGGCAGCGCCACCGCGAAAAGGCCGGATTCGATGTGTCGCAACGGGAACCGGTCACCACCGACCAGCGCGACGACCTCGCGCGCGTGCGGTCGCAACGCCCGGATGACGGTGTGGTCGCCGTGTTCGTGGGCGCCCAGGATGCCGTGCGGGTTGTAATGCGCGCCCGCCACCAGGCGCGCCAGGTCAGCTGGGTCGGGCGCCAGATTCAATCCAGCGAGTTCGTCCGTTCGGCTCAAAGCCCGTCACCTCCTACGCAGCAGCGTGTTTCGGGATTCGTACGGTATGAGCGGCATGTTGATGATGTGCGCGACCGCCCGCGATGGATCGAGGCGTATGTAGTTCGACTGCCCCCATTGGAATTCCTGACCCGTGATCTCGTCGCGCACCCAAAACCTCTCATAGGGCTCCATACCCAATGCGGCCATGTCCAACCACAGCGTCGCTTCCTCGGGTCCGAACGCGTTCAGTGTCACCACGACCAGCACGCAGTCGCCGGTGGCCGGGTCGAACTTGCTGTATGCCAGCAGCGCGTCGTTGTCGACGCCGTGGAAGTGAATCGTGCGCAGCTGCTGCAACGCGGGATGCAGGCGGCGAATCGTGTTGAGTTGCTTGATGAACGGCTCGAGCGACCGGCCCTCGGCGAGCGCGCGCTCGAAGTCGCGGGGCCGCAGCTCGTACTTCTCCGAATCGAGGTATTCCTCGCTGCCCTCGCGCACCGCGCGGTGCTCGAACAGCTCGTAGCCCGAGTAGACCCCCCACGCCGGGCCCATGGTCGCCGCCAGCACGGCGCGGATGGCGAACATGCCGGGACCCTGGTGCTGCAGCACCGCGTGCAGGATGTCGGGGGTGTTGACGAACAGGTTCGGCCGCCGGAAGTCCGCGAGGGCGGAGATGTCGTTGCCGAATTCGGTGAGCTCCCATTTGGCCGTGCGCCAGGTGAAGTAGCTGTAGGACTGCGTGAAGCCGAGTTTGGCCAGGCCGTACTGGCGGGCCGGCGGGGTGAAGGCCTCGGACAGGAACAGCACATCGGGATCGGCGTCTTTGACCTGGCCGATCAGCCAGGCCCAGAAGTCCGGGGGCTTGGTGTGCGGGTTGTCGACCCGAAAGAACTTGACGCCGTGGTCGATCCAGTGCCGGACCACCCGTAGCACCTCGTCGTAGAGACCAGCGGGATCGTTGTCGAAGTTGATCGGGTAGATGTCCTGATATTTCTTGGGCGGGTTTTCGGCATAGGCGATGGTTCCGTCGGGCAACTCGGTGAACCACTCCCGGTGCTCGCGGGCCCACGGGTGGTCGGGCGCGCATTGCAGCGCCAGGTCCAAAGCCACCTCCATGCCCAGATCGCGTGCGGCGGCGACGAAGTCGTCGAAGTCGTCGATGGTGCCCAGGTCGGGGTGGACCGCGTCGTGGCCGCCCTCGTCGCTGCCGATCGCCCACGGAGATCCCACGTCCCCGGGGGCGGCGGTGGGGGAGTTGTTGCGGCCCTTGCGGTGTACCTTGCCGATCGGGTGGATGGGCGGCAGGTACACGACGTCGAAGCCCATGTCGGCGATCCGCGGAAGCTGGGCCGCCGCGGTGGCGAAGGTGCCGTGCACGGGCTTGCCTTTCTTGTCCCACCCGCCCGTCGAGCGCGGGAACATCTCGTACCACGCGCCGAAGCGGGCCAGCGGCCGGTCAACCCACACCCCGAACTGTTCGCCGCGGGTGACCAGGTCCCGCAACGGGTAGGCCGCCAACAGGTCGTCGATCTCGGGGCTCAGGGCCAGCGCGGTGCGGGTGACCGGGTCCCCGGGCGCCCGCAACGCCTTGGCGGCCGCCAGTAGCGGATCGCGGCGCGCCCGCGGCACACCGGTCGCCGCGCGCTCGAACAGCGCGGCGCCCACCAACAGATCGTTGGACAATTCCTTCTCGCCCTGGCCGGCGTCGAGTTTGGCGACCAGCCCATGGCGCCACGAGTGAATCGGGTCACCCCATCCGTCGACGCGGAAGGTCCACAGGCCGACCCGGTCGGGGGTGAACACACCGTGGAAGACGTAGGGTTCCTGACCCTCGGTCATCGGTAGCAGCAGCGGCTTGATCCGCTGCTCCGCGGCCTTGCCGTCGAGGGCGGGGGCGGGACGCTCGGGGGCCTGGACCGCCTTGATCCGGCGGGATTCGCCAACCTGCGGGTAGCGCTGCCCGAGGTAGCGCACGACCAGGGTCGCGGCGACGGCCTCGTGGCCCTCCCGCCAGACCGCGGCGCTGACGGGGACCACCTCCCCGACCACGGCCTTGGCCGGGTACGCGCCGCAGGAGACGACGGGCTGGACGTTATCGATCTCGACGCGACCGGGCACAAACACTCCGTTCGGCTTCTCCGGTTCCTGCTCGGCCCGCCGCGCGGACCGCATCGTCACCGCAGGCGTTTCGGTTGTGTGGCGAGACCGCGCTGTGCTTGGTCGCGGAATGCCTCGCCTCCCAGAAACTTCCTGTCGTAAGGCTTTCTCTGACGGACCGCATCGTTGCGGCCCCAACAACTAACCGATACCCACCCTAGTGCGCCGTCACACACCCCCGAAGCCGAAGGTCAGTCGGTCGCCCTGCGGACGCCGGAATCCTCAGTAAGGTAATGACGTGTGAAAGCCCTTCGCCGCTTTACCGTCCGTGCTCATTTGCCCGAGCGTCTCGCCGCGCTGGATCAGCTTTCGACCAACCTGCGGTGGTCGTGGGACAAGCCCACCCAAGACCTGTTTGCGGCCATCGACTCCACGCTGTGGGCGCGCTGCGGCTCCGACCCGGTGGCGCTGCTCGGTGCGGTGAGCCCGGCCCGGCTCGACGAGCTCGCCATGGACGAGCAATTCGTGGGCCGGCTCGACGAGCTCAGCGCCGACCTGAACGATTACCTGAGCCGCCCGCTCTGGTACCAGCAGCGGCAGAGCGCCGGTGCCGCGATGCCCGCCACGATCGCGTACTTCTCGATGGAGTTCGGCGTCGCCGAGGTGCTGCCCAATTACTCCGGCGGCTTGGGCATCCTCGCCGGTGACCACCTGAAGTCCGCGTCCGATCTGGGCGTCCCGCTGATCGCGGTGGGCCTGTACTACCGGTCCGGCTACTTTCGGCAGTCGCTCACCGCCGACGGCTGGCAGCACGAGACCTACCCGGCGCTGGACCCGCAAGGACTGCCGTTGCGGCTGCTCACCGACGCCGCACGCGAACCCGTGCTGGTGGAATTGACGCTTCCCGACGCCGCGCAGCTGCGGGCGCGGGTCTGGGTCGCCCAGGTGGGGCGCGTTCCGCTGCTGCTGCTGGACTCCGACGTCCCCGAAAACGAGCACGAGTTGCGCGGCGTCACCGACCGCCTGTACGGGGGCGACCAGGAACACCGGATGCGGCAGGAGATCCTGGCTGGCATCGGCGGGGTGCGGGCCATCCGCGCGTTCACCGCCATCGAGGGGCTGCCGGCGCCCGAGGTGTGGCACATGAACGAAGGGCACGCGGGATTCCTCGGGGCCGAACGCATCCGGGAGCTGATGACCGATTCCGGGCTGGACTTCGACACCGCGCTGACCGTCGTGCGGTCGGCGACCGTGTTCACCACCCACACCCCGGTGCCCGCCGGTATCGACCGGTTCCCCGTCGAGATGGTGCGGCTCTACTTCGATGACGGCCTGGGCGACGGCGCCGACGGGGCGGCAAAGGCCAAGGATGCGCCCGCCCTGCTGCCGGGCGTGCCGACCGCGCGGATCATGGCGCTCGGCGCGGAGGACGACCCGACGAAGTTCAACATGGCTCACATGGGCCTGCGCCTGGCCCAACGGGCCAACGGGGTTTCGCTGTTGCACGGCCGGGTCAGCCGGGCCATGTTCAACGAGCTGTGGCCGGGGTTCGATTCCGAAGAGGTGCCGATCGGCTCCATCACCAACGGCGTTCACGCGCGCACCTGGGCGGCGCCGCAATGGTTGCAGCTGGGCCGCGAGCTGGCCGGGTCGGACTCGTTCGGCGATCCCGGCGTGTGGCTGCGGCTGCAGGAGGTCGATGCCGGCCACCTGTGGTGGATCCGCTCGCAACTGCGGTCGCTGCTGGTCGAGGACGTGCGGCGCCGGTTGCGCCGCTCGTGGCAGGAGCGCGGCGCCCCCGATGCTGAATTGGCTTGGATAGCAACGGCTTTCGATCCGGACGTGCTCACCGTCGGGTTTGCCCGGCGGGTGCCGACCTACAAGAGGTTGACGCTGATGCTGCGCGACCCGCATCGGCTCGAACAGCTGCTCCTCGACGAGGAAAGGCCGATCCAGCTGATCGTCGCCGGCAAATCGCATCCCGCCGACGACGGCGGCAAAGCGCTGATCCAGCAGGTGGTGCGGTTCGCCGACCGCCCGGAGGTGCGGCACCGCATCGCCTTCTTGCCCGACTACGACATGTCGATGGCCCGGCTGCTGTATTGGGGCTGCGACGTCTGGCTGAACAACCCGCTGCGGCCCCTGGAGGCCTGCGGCACCTCGGGGATGAAGAGCGCGCTCAACGGCGGCCTGAACCTGTCCATCCGCGACGGCTGGTGGGACGAGTGGTACGACGGCGAAAACGGTTGGGAGATACCGACTGCCGACGGCGTGGCCGACGAGGCCCGGCGCGACGACCTGGAATCCACCGCGCTGTACAACCTGCTGGAGCAGGCGGTGGCGCCGAAGTTCTACGAGCGCGACGAACACGGGGTGCCGCCGCGGTGGATCGAGATGGTGCGCCACACGCTGCAGACCCTCGGCCCGAAGGTGCTGGCGTCGCGCATGGTTCGCGATTACGTCGAGCAGTACTACACGCCGGCGGCGGCATCGCTGCGCAAGACCACCGCGGCCGAAGACGGCGCCGCGCAGTTCGACGGGGCCCGCGAGCTGGCCGCCTATCGGCTGCGCGCCCACGACGCGTGGCCCAAGATCACCATCACCGACGTGGATAGCACCGGCCTGCCGGACACCCCGGTGCTCGGCTCCAAGCTGACGCTGACCGCGACCGTGCAGCTCGACGGGCTGGCGCCCGACGAAGTCACGGTGCAGGCGCTGGTGGGCAGGGTCGACGCCGGCGACGCGCTGCTGGACCCGGTCACCGTCGAGATGTCGTATAGCGGCACCGCCGAGGGGGGCAACCAGGTCTTCTCGACGACCACGCCGCTCCCGCTTGCCGGCGCGGTGGGATACACGGTGCGCGTGCTGCCCAACAACCCCATGCTGGCCGCCAGCAACGAGCTCGGTCTCGTCACGCTGGCCCGCTAGGTTAGCCAGCCGAGGTGCGCAGCCGTTCCAGCGCGCGGCGAACCTGGGCGGCGTCGGTGGTCGCCCAGAACGGCGGCAGCGACGCGCGCAGGTAGCCGCCGTAGCCGGCGGTCACCATCCGCGAGTCCAGGACCGCGACCACGCCACGGTCGGAGACGCGGCGCAGCAGCCGGCCCGATCCCTGCGCCAGCAGCAGGGCGGCATGGTTGGCGGAGACGGCCATGAAGCCGTTGCCACCCCGCGCGGCCACCGCGCGCTGCCGCGCGCCCAGCAGCGGGTCGTCGGGCCGGGGGAACGGGATGCGGTCGATCAGCACCAGCGACAGCGACGGCCCCGGCACGTCGACGCCCTGCCACAGCGACAGCGTCCCGAACAGCGAGGTCTCCTCGTCGGCGGCGAACCGCTCGACCAGCGTGGAGGTGCCGTCGTCGCCCTGGCACAGCACCGGCGTCGACAGCCGCGAGCGCATGGCCTCGGCGGCGGCGCGGGCGGCCCGCATCGACGAGAACAGGCCCAGGGTGCGCCCGCCGGCCGCGGTGATGAGCTCGGCGATCTCGGTCAGCTGCTCGGCCGAGCCGGTGCCGTCGCGGCCCGGCGGCGGCAGATGCGCGGCGACGTACAGGATTCCGGCCTTGGCGTGTTCGAACGGCGACCCCACGTCCAGCCCCCGCCAGGGAATGTCCCCGCC
>LQPB01000021.1 GCA_002102225.1 Mycobacterium interjectum | reverse complement strand
CCCCGCCGATTCCGGCGGTCGCGCCGCCGCCACCGCCGCCGCCCGCACCGCCGGAGCCGACGAGCAGGCCGCCCCTACCGCCGACGCCGCCCGCCCCGCCGACAGAGCCGGTATCGAACGCGTTGCCGCCGCTGCCGCCGGAGCCGCCGAAGCCGAACCACCCGCCGGCGCCGCCCGTGCCACCGCTGCCGGCAATCCCCTTGAGGCTGTCTGCGCCGGCTCCGCCGGAGCCGCCCGAAGCGAACAGCCCACCGGCCCAGCTGCTCGGCAACGGCGGTAACGGCGGCAACGGCGGGATCGGCCCGGCGACCGGCCTCGGTGGCGCCGGCGGTGCCGGCGGCGCGGCCGGGCTGCTCGGCCTGCCCGGCACGAACGGGATATCGGGCCCGTAAGGGGAACTCAGTACAGGGCGTTGGCGAGGTTGCGCCGACCGGCGACAACTTCAGGGTCGGCGGGATCGAAGAGCTCGAACAGCTCGATCAACCGGGTGCGCACGCGGGTGCGCTCGTCGCCGGATGTGCTGCGCACCAAGGCGATCAGGCGCTCGAACGCCGCGCTCACGTCCTGGTTGAGGATTTGCACGTCGGCGGCGGCCAACGCCGCGTCGACGTCGCCCGGCGCGGCATCGGCGGCCGCGACGGCGTCGGGACGTTGCGTCGTTGCGCGCGTGAGGAAGTCGATCTGGCGGATCGCGCCTTTGGCTTCGACGCTGGCCGGGTTGGCATCCAGTATCGCCTGATACGACTGTTTGGCGGCGTCGAAATCGCCCTCCTCAAGCTGTTGGCGCGCCTGGGCCAGCTCCGGATCCACCTCCGCTTCTCCGAAACCGCTTGGGCCCCTGAGCTTTCCGGCCGTCGCGGACAACAGCGAGTCCACCCACCGGCGCAATTGGTCGGGCGGCTGAACACCCTGGAAGCTGGACAGCGGCTGCCCGGCGGCCAATGCCACGACGGTCGGCACCGCGTCCACGCCGAATATCTGGGCCACCCTTGGCGTCACGTCGACGTTGACCGTCGCCAGCGCCCACGTGCCGCCGTCCTCGGCGGCCATGCCGGACAGCGTCTCGAGGAGCTGGACGCACGCGTCGCTGCGCGGCGACCACAGCAACACCACGACCGGGACCTCGTCGGACCGGACGATGACCTGTTCTTCGAAATTGGCCTCGTTGACCTCCGTGCCACCCGGCGGGGCGGGCGTCGCCGGCCCCGCGGGACCGGCCGTGGAAGCGTTCTGCTGGGCTCGCTGCTTGAGGCCGGACAGGTCGACCGCACCGGCCAGTGCGGGCCCGATCGAGGGTCGGGGACGCGTCACGCCGTCAAGTTTGTCATGCGCTCCGGATACCGAGTCACCCGGTCGCGCCGACGCTCATGGGCTCGCGAATCGGCCCCCACCGCGTGCCCGTACCGACCCTTACCGGGTGTTATGACCAAAATCACAAACTTTTGCGTGCAGCAAACTCCAGCAACGTCGGCGGGGGTGCCTAACCGGCGCGCAGGATCAGTGCGTCACCCTGGCCGCCAGCCCCGCAGAGGGCCGCGACGCCGTAGCCGGAGCCCCGCCGCGCCAACTCCAGGGCCACGTGCAAGGTGATCCTGGCGCCCGACATGCCGATCGGATGACCGACCGCGATCGCGCCGCCGTTGACGTTGACGATCTCCGGATCGACGCCGAGCTCCCGGGTCGACGCCAGGGCCACCGCGGCGAACGCCTCGTTGATCTCGACGACGTCGAGCCGGTCCACGGAGATGCCCTCGCGGCCGAGCGCTTTCTTGATCGCGTTGGCCGGCTGGGACTGCAGCGTGGAATCCGGTCCGGCCACAACGCCATGCGCCCCGATCTCGACGAGCCAGGTCAGGCCGAGCTCCTGGGCTTTCGCCTTGTTCATCACCACGACCGCGGCCGCGCCGTCCGAAATCTGCGAGGCCGAACCGGCCGTGATGGTGCCATCGCGGCGGAACGCCGGTTTGAGGCCGGCCAGGGACTCCGCGGTGGTGTTGGCGCGGATCCCCTCGTCCTCGGTGAACTGCAACGGATCGCCCTTGCGCTGTGGGATCTCGACCGGCACCACTTCGTCGGTGAAGACGCCGTCCTTCCACGCCGCCGCCGCCTTCTGGTGGGACCGCGCAGCGAACTCGTCCTGCTCCTGGCGGGTGAACTGGTCGACGTCGTTGCGCTGCTCGGTGAGCGCGCCCATCGGCTGGTCGGTGAACACGTCGTGCAGGCCGTCGTAGGCCATGTGGTCCAACACCGTCACGTCGCCGTATTTGTAGCCCGCCCGGCTGTCCATCAGCAGGTGGGGTGCCTTGGTCATCGACTCCTGGCCGCCGGCCACCACCACGTCGAACTCCCCGGCTCGAATGAGCTGGTCAGCCAGCGCGATGGAGTCGATGCCGGACAGGCACATCTTGTTGATGGTCAGCGCCGGAACGTCCCAGCCGATGCCCGCCGCGACCGCCGCCTGACGGGCCGGCATCTGGCCGGCGCCGGCCGTCAGCACCTGGCCCATGATCACGTACTCGACCGCCGACGCCGGCAGCTGGGCCTTCTCGAGCGCCCCGGCGATCGCGATCGCGCCCAGATCGCTGGCCGAGAAATCCTTCAGCGAACCCATCAACTTGCCGATGGGCGTCCGCGCCCCAGCAACTATCACCGACGTCGTCATGAGAACCTCCTGGGCTTGCGCGAACGGCCGATTCCGCTACCTGGAGAGGCGGAATCTTTGCCGCCACGTTACCGTGGTGTGATGACGACCGATCAAGTTGACGCCCGTCAGATCCTGGCCACCGAGCTTGTGACGGCGATCGATCACGTCGGCATCGCAGTCGCCGACCTGGACGCTGCCATCACCTGGTACCACGACCACCTCGGCATGATCCTGGTGCACGAGGAAGTCAACGATGACCAGGGAATCCGCGAGGCCATGCTGGCCGTGCGGGGCGCCCCCCAGGGCACCGCGCAGATCCAGTTGATGGCCCCGATCGACGACTCCTCGACGATCGCGAAGTTTCTCGACAAGCGGGGTCCCGGCATCCAGCAGATGGCGGTCCGGGTCAGCGACCTGGACAGCCTCTCCGAGCAGCTTCGCTCGCAGGACGTCCGCCTGGTCTACGAGGCGCCCCGGCGCGGCACAGCTAACTCGCGGATCAACTTCATCCATCCCAAGGATGCCGGCGGGGTGCTGATCGAGTTGGTCGAGCCGGCCCCCTAGCGAGCGGCGCCTAAGACCACTTTCGGGTGGGGCCGCGGGTGGCGCGGTTGGCCCAGCACGGCGTGTGCCAATGCCGCCGGTCATCGGTTCCCTGCGGCCCTTCGACGGGCCATACCACCAGATGTGCAGTGCCGGAGGCGATTTCGTGATCGCAACCGGGGCAGCGATAGATCTTGACCGCGCGGGCCGCGGCGACGGGGCGCACCTCGTACTCGTAACCGTCGGGCCCCGTCTCCACCCGGCGCGGAATCGGCGGGAGCGACACCGGGCGCTGCCGGCGTGGCGGTGTACGGCGCCGAGGCATGCCCCACAGTTTAGTTGGGCACCTCAGAACAACCGGTATTCATCGCTGTCCATGCCGCGCATCTTGTCGTAATCCAATGTGACGCAACGAATCCCACGGTCGGTGGCCAGCGTGCGCGCCTGCGGCTTGATTTGCTGAGCGGCGAATATCCCTTTGACCGGTGCCAGGACGGTATCGCGGTTGAGCAACTCCAGGTACCGGGTGAGCTGCTCCACCCCGTCGATCTCGCCGCGGCGCTTGATTTCGACCGCGACCGAGCCGCCGCGCTCGTCGCGACACAGCAGATCCACCGGTCCGATCGCGGTCATGTACTCGCGGCGGACCAGGGTGTATCCCTCGCCCAGCAGCTGGACGTGCTCGGCCAGCAACGCCTGTAGGTGCGCCTCGACGCCGTCCTTCACCAAGCCGGGGTCGATGCCCAGATCGTGGCTGGAGTCGTGTTCGATCTCCTCGACGGTGATGCGCAGCTGCTCGCCGGCCTTGTTCTCCACCACCCACAGCGGCGGTTGATCGCCGGAGCCGCCCGCCTCCTCGGTCAGCCAGCACGGCGGACTCATCCAGTTCAACGGCTTGTAGGCACGGTCGTCGGCGTGCACGCTGACCGACCCGTCGGCCTTGAAGAGCAGCAGCCGACGCGCGGACGGGAGGTGTGCGGTGAGCCGGCCGACATAGTCGACGGTGCATTGGGCGATGACGAGGCGCACCCGACTCACCTTAGAGCTTGGGCGACAAATTAGGCTTGCGCCACCATGTCGGCCAAAAAGAGCATGGCACAACGTATCGGCCGGGTGCTCGAGCGGATTACCCGCCAGAGCGGGCGCCTGCCGGAAACGCCCGCCTACGGCTCCCTGCTCCTCGGGCGGGTGTCGGAAAGCCAACGACGTCGCCGCATCCGCATCCAGATCATCATGACCGTGCTGGTTCTCGGGGCGAACCTCATTGGCATCGGGGTGGTCATGCTGATCGTGGCGGTCGCGGTTCCCGAACCGAGCGTGTTCGACGACGCACCGGCCTGGCTCACCTTCGGCGTCGTGCCGGCCTACATCGCTCTGGCCTTGGCGGTGGGCACCTATTCGATTACGCGCCGGACCGTCCTCGCCCTGCGCTGGGCGATCGACGAGCGCAAGCCCGCCCGCATCGACGAGCGCAACACCTTCCTGGCCCCCTGGCGAATCGCCATCGCCGACCTCGTCCTGTGGGGACTCGGCGCGGTGGTGTCGACCATCCTCTATGGCCTCGTCAACACCCAGTTCATCCCGCGGTTCATCGTCGCGGTGGGATTCTGTGGGGTGCTGGTGGCCACCGGCAGCTATCTGCTCGCCGAGTTCGCGCTGCGCCCGGTGGCCGCTCAGGCGCTCGAGGCCGGCCCACCGCCACGACGGCTGTCGGCCGGGATCATGGGCCGAACCATGATGGTGTGGTTCCTGGGATCCGGCGTGCCCGTCATCGGGATCGCCCTCCTGGCGATGTTCCAGATCCTGATGCGGAACCTGACCGAAACCCAGTTCGCGGTCGGTGTGCTGATCATCTCGTTCGCCACCCTGATCTTCGGCTGCCTCCTGATGTGGATTCTGGCCTGGCTGACCGCGACACCGGTGCGGGTGGTGCGCGCGGCGCTGCGGCGCGTGGAGCAGGGCAATCTGCGCGGCGACCTGGTGGTCTTCGACGGCACCGAATTGGGCGAGCTGCAGCGTGGTTTCAACGCCATGGTCAATGGCCTGCGCGAGCGGGAACGCGTGCGCGATCTTTTCGGCCGGCACGTCGGCCGCGAGGTCGCGCTGGCCGCCGAGCGCGAGCGACCGAAACTCGGCGGCGAAGAACGCCACGTCGCGGTCGTCTTCATCGACATCGTCGGCTCCACGCAATTGGTGACCACGCAACCGCCGACCCAGGTCGTCGAAGCGCTCAACCGGTTTTTCGCGATCGTCGTCGAGGAGGTGGACCGCCACTGCGGCCTGGTCAACAAGTTCGAAGGCGACGCGTCGCTGGCCATCTTCGGGGCTCCGAACCACCTGGACTCGCCCGAAGACCAGGCGCTGGCCGCCGCGCGCCGCATCGCCGAGCGGCTTGCCGACGAAATGTGTGAGCTCGACGCCGGCATCGGCGTGGCGGCCGGGCAGGTCGTCGCCGGCAACGTGGGCGCCAAGGAACGGTTCGAATACACCGTCATCGGCGAGCCGGTCAACGAGGCCGCGCGACTGTGTGAACTGGCCAAGTCACGTCCGGGCAAATTGCTTGCGACCGCCGGCGCGCTCGAGGGCGCCAGCGAAGAAGAATGCGCCCGTTGGTCTTTGGGCGACACCGTGACCCTGCGCGGGTACGAGCGCCCCACGCGGCTGGCCCACCCGGTTGAGCCCGCCCGGTCCGATCGCTGATCCGCGTTGACAACGCCCGTGGTCAACGCCGATGAGCGTGGTCGATAGAAATCCCTTATCGGACAATAGAAATCGCGCCTTGACCGCAAGGCTGCACCCCACAAATAGTGGCGACGGGACGGAGCTCCGTCCGCGGGAGAAGGGTGCATCGTGACAAGCGTCGGCTTGCTGGACCGTTCGAAAATCGTTGCCAGACCCGGATGGAGCCGCTGGCTGGTTCCGCCGGCCGCGCTGTCCATCCACCTGGCCATCGGCTCGGCCTACGCCTGGAGCGTCTTCAAGATCCCGCTGGAGAAGTCGCTGCACGTCTCCGGAACCGCGAGCGCGATGCCGTTCACCGTCGCCATTGTGGCGCTGGGCCTTTCGGCCGCAGCCTTCGGCACCCGCGTCGACCACTACGGGCCGCGCTGGGCCATGGTCGTTGCCACCGTGTGCTTCTGCAGCGGGTTGCTGATCGCGGGTTTCGGCGTTTCGGTCCGCCAATACTGGCTCGTGGTGCTGGGCTATGGGGTCGTGGGAGGGGTCGGCCTCGGTATCGGATACATCTCGCCGGTGTCCACGTTGATCAAGTGGTTTCCCGACCGCCCGGGAATGGCGACCGGCCTGGCGATCATGGGCTTCGGCGGCGGCGCCCTGATCGCGTCGCCGTGGACCAACAGCCTGCTCGACGCGTTCGGGCGCGCCAGTACCGGCGGCGTCGCGCGAACCTTCCTGGTGATGGGCTGCACCTACGCCGTGTTCATGTCGATGGGGTGCGTGCTGATCCGGGTGCCGGCGCCGGGTTGGGCGCCGGCGGCCTGGAAACCCAAGCCGGACAAGGCCGGATCTCTGGTGAGCACGGCCGGCGTGTCGGCGGCCAACGCGATCAGGACGCCCCAGTTCTGGCTGCTGTGGATGGTGCTCTGCTTCAACGTGACCGCCGGGATCGGCATCCTGGAGAAAGCCTCACCGATCTACCAGGACTTCTTCCCCCGGGCGCCCCGCGCGGCCGTGCTGGCTTCGGCGGCCGCCGGGTTCGTCGCCCTGCTTTCGCTGGCCAACATGCTCGGCCGGATCGGCTGGTCGTCCCTGTCGGATGCGCTGGGCCGCAAGACAATGTACCGGCTCTACCTCGGCGGCGGCGCACTCCTGTATCTCACGCTGGTGTTGACGACCAACACCAACAAGGTCACCTTCCTGCTGTGCACCGTGCTGATCCTGTCGTTCTACGGCGCGGGCTTCTCGACGGTTCCGGCGTATCTGCGCGACCTGTTCGGCACCTACGAGGTTGGCGCCATCCACGGCAGGCTGCTGACGGCATGGTCGGTCGCGGGTGTGCTGGGCCCGCTCATCGTCAACGCCATCGCCGATTCCCAGAAGACGGCCGGCAAGCACGGCCCGGACCTTTACCTCGTGTCGTTCGGGGTGATGATCGCCCTCCTGGCCGTCGGCCTGATCTGCAACGAGCTGATCAGGCCCGTGGCAGCCAGATTCCACGAGCCCGTTCCACCCGACGGCACCGCGTTGGCGCCCGAGGCAATTCCGCACCGGCAACCGGAGAGGCAACCGTGACGAACCCGACCACGACGGTCCGCCCCGCCGCAATCACTCTCGCCTGGCTGTGGGCAACGCTGCCTTTCGCTTATGGTGTCTGGCAGCTCGTTTCGAAGATCACCCAGTTGTTCGGCGCCTGACCCAGGGGCGGTTCCCGCACCAGCAGCGCCACCAGCAAGGCCGCCGCCGCCAGCAGCGCGCCCACGAACCACGCCGTCGCCGGCCAGCCGCCGGCGGCGTAGACGACGCCACCGAACACGCCCGCCAGCGAACCGCCGAGGTAGTAGCTGAACAGGTACAGCGCGGACGCCTCGGCGCGATGCCGATGCGCCACAGCGCCCACCCAGCCGCTGGCCACCGTGTGCGCGGCGAAGAACCCGCCGGTGAACAGCCCGACGCCGAGGACGATCGAGGCCAGCGCGTGCGGGATGGTCAACAGCAGGCCGCCCACCGTGATGGGCAAGGCGCCACCGAGCACGAACGCGCGTCCCCTGCGGTCGGCCAGCCGCCCCGCCACGACGGAGGTCCACGTGCCCGCCAGGTACAGCACGAACAACAGCCCGACGACCGACGAGGCCAATCCGAATGGCTGGGCGATCAGCCGGTACCCCAGGTAGTTGTACACGGTGACGAATCCGCCCATCAGCGCGAAGCCCAACGCAAAGAGCTTCAGCAGCATGGGGTTTCGCAGATGCACCGCCAGGTTGCGCGCCGTGCCCCGCGCGCTCGCCGCCTTCGGGCTGAAAAATTGCGCCCGGGGCACCGCGACCGCGAACACCACCGTGCCGGCCAGTGTCACCATCGCGCACACCAGCAGCGCCACCCGCCAGTTGCTGACGTCGACGACCAGGGCCGGGACGATCCGGCCGGCCAGCCCGCCCACCGTGGTCCCGGCGATGTAGCGTCCCATCGCCGACCCGAGCGACGAGGCGTGGATCTCCTCGGCGAGAAGGGCCATCGCCACGGCGGGGATCCCGGCGAGCGCGACGCCTTGCAGCGCCCGTCCGGCGAGGAGAACGCCGAGCGACGGACTGAACGGCAACAACAACCCGATGACGCTGGAGACCACCCCGGACGTCAGTATCACGGCGATGCGCCCGTAGCGCTCGGAAAGCACGCTCGCGGGAACGACGGACAGCGCGAGCATTCCCGTGGTCACCGAGACCGCGAGTGCGGCGGTGGCGGGGGTGATCCGGTAGTACGTCGACAAGGCCGGCAACAGCGCCTGCGTGCAGTACATCGCGGCGAAACTGGCCAGGCCGGCACCGTACAGCGCCGCGGTCACCCGCCGGTACCCGCGGCTTCCGGCTTGGTGGGCGGTAGGCATAGCAACGATGCTCGGCGTCCGGACACCGGAAAGGAAATGAATTATTAGCGGCGTTATGATGCAGTAACAGCATAAGTAGAGGTGATGGGCGTGTCCGAGGGCGACTACGAGTGGTTCATCACACTCGCGGAGTTGCAACACGTCACGGCGGCCGCCGAACAGTTGCACATCGCGCAGCCGACACTGACCAGGATGCTGGGGCGCCTGGAAGGGCGCTTGGGGGTCGAACTGTTCGATCGCCGCGGCAAGCGACTCGCGTTGAACACCTACGGTCGAGTGTTCTACGAGCACACGCGCCGCGCCCAGTGCGAGCTCGATGCGGCGCGGCGGGCGATCGACGACCTGGTCAATCCGGCCGTCGGGGAGATCCGACTCGGCTTCCTCGGTTCGTTCGGGTCAACGGTGGTGCCGCGGTTGATCGCCGGGTTCCGGGAAGCGTCGCCGCGAGTGACCTTCACGCTGGACGAAGGTGCCGCCGAATCGATCGGCGATCTCGTGCAGTCCGGGTCGATCGACCTCGGCCTGGTCTCGCCGCGGCCGCAGGCGCCAAACCTGGCTTGGCGCAGCCTGTTTCGCCAGCGGCTTTGTGTCGCCTTCCCGTGCGACCACGCACTTGCGGGCGCCACGGCGGTGTCGATGACCGACCTGGCCGACGAGCCGTTCGTGGCCATGCGAGCGGGCTTCGGCATGCGGCGGCTGCTCGACGAGCTTTGCGCCGCGGCCCGGTTCCAGCCGCGAATCGTCCTCGAGTCGGCGAACCTCACGTCGACCGCCGGCCTGGTGGCCGCGGGCCTGGGCGTCAGCCTGATGCCCATCGACGGCAGCGAGCACGCGCCCGGGGTCAGGGTGCTGCCCCTGGCCGACGCCGACGCCTACCGCGATGTCGGGATGATCTGGAATTCCGGGCGGCCGTTGTCGCGCCCGGCCCGCGACTTCATCGCGTGCGCCGCGGCCCTGCACCACCGGGGGCCGTAGGCACCGGACTGCGATGTCGGTTTTCCGCCAGTTTTGTCGGTCGGCGGGTGTAACTGTGGAACCGTGCACGACGATTTCGACCGCTGCTACCGGGCCGTCCAGTCCAAGGACGCCCGGTTCGACGGCTGGTTCGTCACCGCGGTGCTGACGACGCGGATCTATTGCCGGCCCAGCTGCCCCGTGCGGCCGCCGTTCGCGCGCAACGTCCGGTTCTATCCGACGGCGGCCGCCGCCCAGCGCGCGGGGTTTCGGGCCTGCAAGCGATGCCGTCCCGACGCCTCGCCCGGATCCCCGGAATGGAACGTGCGCGGTGACGTCGTCGCCCGCGCGATGCGGCTGATCGGCGACGGCACCGTGGACCGGGAGGGCGTCGGCGGCCTCGCGGCCCACCTCGGCTACACCCCCCGGCAGCTGGAGCGGCTCCTGCGGGCCGAGGTGGGTGCCGGCCCGCTCGCGCTGGCCCGGGCGCAACGGGCCCAGACCGCGCGGCTGCTCATCGAGACCACCGAGCTGCCGTTCGGCGACGTCGCGTTCGCCGCCGGATTCTCCAGCATCCGCCAGTTCAACGACACGGTGCGCTCGGTGTTCGAGGCCACGCCGTCGGCCCTGCGCCGGCGGCCGGCCGTGCGGATGGGGGCCGAAACCAATCCCCCTGGCGCGCTGTGCCTTCGGCTGCCCGTGCGCACACCGTTCGCGTACGAGGGCGTCTTCGGCCACCTCGCCGCCGGCGTCGTGCCCGGCTGCGAGGAGGTGCGCGACGGCGCCTACCGGCGCAGCCTACGGCTTCCGCACGGCAGCGCGGTCGTGACGCTGGCGCCGGCCGTCGACCACGTCCGCTGCCGGCTGGCGCTCGACGACTTCCGCGACCTCACCACCGCGATCGCCCGCTGTCGGCGGCTGCTGGACCTCGACGCCGACCCCGAGGCGGTGGTGGACGCGCTGGCCGGTGACCCGGAGCTGGCTGCGGTGGTGGAAAAGGCCCCGGGGCAACGCATTCCGCGCACGGTCGACGAGGCCGAGCTGGCCGTGCGTGCGGTGCTGGGCCAGCAGGTCTCGACCAAGGCCGCCAGCACCCACGCGGGCAGGCTGGTCGCGGCCTACGGACGCCCGGTGCACGACCCGGAGGGCACGTTGACGCACACCTTCCCGTCGGTCGAGGAGCTCCTGGAAAACGGGGCCATCGATCCCGTCCACCTCGCGGTCCCCGAAGCTCGGCGACGCACGCTGCACGCGCTGATCGCGGGCCTCGCCGACGGAAGCGTCGTCCTGGACGCCGGAAGCGATTGGGAGGCCGCCCGCGCACAGTTGCTGGCCCTGCCCGGCGTCGGGCCCTGGACCGCCGAGGTGATCGCGATGCGCGCCCTGGGCGACCCCGACGCGTTTCCCGCCAGCGACCTCGGACTCCGGCTGGCCGCAAAGCGACTCGGGCTGCCCGCGGATCAGGGAAACTCATCGAGCGCAGCGCCCGCTGGCGACCCTGGCGCTCGTACGCCACCCAACACCTGTGGACCACCCTCGAGCATCCGGTAAACCATTGGCCGCCACAGCCTCTCAAGGAGGGCGCATGATCAGCTATCGCACCATCGACAGCCCGATCGGGCTGCTGACCCTGGCCGGACACGGCCCGGTCCTGACGAACCTGCGGATGGTCGACCAGACCTATGAACCGAACCGCGCCGGCTGGTCGCCCGACCCGCGGGCGTTCGAAGCCGCCGTCGACCAACTCGGCGCCTATTTCGCGGGCGAACTCAGCGACTTCGACCTCGAGCTCGAACTGCGGGGCACGGAATTTCAGCGGCGGGTGTGGCGGGCCCTGCTGGCGATCCCCTACGGCGAAACGCGGTCGTACGGCCAGATCGCCGAGCAGATCGGCGCCCCCGGTTCGGCGCGCGCGGTGGGGTGGGCCAACGGCCACAATCCCATCGCGATCGTCGTCCCGTGCCACCGGGTCATCGGCGCCAGCGGAAGCCTCACCGGCTACGGCGGCGGGCTGGATCGAAAGCGCACCCTGCTCGCATTGGAGAAAAGGCGCGCGCCGGCGGATCTGACGTTGTTCGACTAGGCGGCCGAACGTCGAATTGTGGTGGTGAATTCCGGATAATCGCCGCAACAACTCGACGCTGGGTAGGGAATATGCAAAAACACCCCCGTTGCCGGGGGTGTTTTTGTATATGTTCGGCGGTGTCCTACTTTTCCACCCGAATAGGGCAGTATCATCGGCGCTGACAGGCTTAGCTTCCGGGTTCGGGATGGGACCGGGCGTTTCCCTGTCGCTGTGGCCGCCGTAACTCTATTTATTTTTCAACCAAGTGTATTGGTGGGGGGTGTGGCGCGCCGCGACATTACTGCCGGGCGCTGGATTGTGGTTGCGAGTTGTGTTGGTAAGTTTTCGGCCGGTTAGTGCCAGTTCCCTACACCCATTACTGAGCTTCTAGGTCTGGCCTATCGAACCCATGTTCTGTGGGGGGCCTTATCCCTCTAAAAGGGTGAGAAACCTGATCTTGGAGAAGGTTTCCCGCTTAGATGCTTTCAGCGGTTATCCTGTCCGAACGTGGCTATCCAGCGGTGCCCCTGGTGGGACAACTGGTGGACCAGAGGTTCGTCCGTCCCGGTCCTCTCGTACTAGGGACAGGTTTCCTCAAGTTTCTGACGCGCGCGGCGGATAGAGACCGAACTGTCTCACGACGTTCTAAACCCAGCTCGCGTGCCGCTTTAATGGGCGAACAGCCCAACCCTTGGGACCTGCTCCAGCCCCAGGATGCGACGAGCCGACATCGAGGTGCCAAACCATCCCGTCGATATGGACTCTTGGGGAAGATCAGCCTGTTATCCCCGGGGTACCTTTTATCCGTTGAGCGACACCCCTTCCACTCGGGGGTGCCGGATCACTAATCCCGACTTTCGTCCCTGCTTGACTTGTAGGTCTCGCAGTCAAGCTCCCTTGTGCATTTACACTCAACACCTGATTGCCGTCCAGGTTGAGGGAACCTTTGGGCGCCTCCGTTACATTTTAGGAGGCAACCGCCCCAGTTAAACTACCCGCCAGGCACTGTCCGTGAACCGGATATACGGTTCGACGTTAGGTATCCAATACGATCAGAGTGGTATTTCAACAACGACTCCGCCCCAACTGGCGTTGGGGTTTCACAGTCTCCCACCTATCCTACACAAACCGTACCGAACACCAATACCAAGTTGTAGTGAAGGTCCCGGGGTCTTTTCGTCCTGCCGCGCGTAACGAGCATCTTTACTCGTAGTGCAATTTCGCCGAGTCTATGGTTGAGACAGTCGAGAAGTCGTTACGCCATTCGTGCAGGTCGGAACTTACCCGACAAGGAATTTCGCTACCTTAGGATGGTTATAGTTACCACCGCCGTTTACTGGGGCTTAAATTCTCCGCTTCACCTTGCGGTTAACGGGTCCTCTTAACCTTCCAGCACCGGGCAGGCGTCAGTCCGTATACATCGTCTTGCGACTTCGCACGGACCTGTGTTTTTAGTAAACAGTCGCTTCTCGCTGGTTTCTGCGACCGGATCCCGCTCCCAGCGCAAGGCTGTTCACGGTATTCCGGCCCCCCTTCTCCCGAAGTTACGGGGGTATTTTGCCGAGTTCCTTAACCATAGTTATCTCGTACGCCTCGGTATGCTCTACCTGACCACCTGTGTCGGTTTGGGGTACGGGCCGTGTGTGTGCTCGCTAGAGGCTTTTCTTGGCAGCAGAGGATCACCGAATTCACCTCAATCGGCTATGCATCACCTCTCAGGAATATGAGCGACGGATTTGCCTATCGCTCTCCCTACAGGTTTGCCCCAGTATTACCACTGACTGGTACGGCTACCTTCCTGCGTCACCCCATCGCTTGACTACTACCAACGGAGGTCCCACGCAGCCCCGAAACTCCATGCCCCCGAAGGGGAATGGTCGATCCGGTTTTGGGTGGTTAGTACCGCTGATTCGTCAGGGACGCGCACACACGGGTACGGGAATATCAACCCGTTGTCCATCGACTACGCCTGTCGGCCTCGCCTTAGGTCCCGACTCACCCTGGGCGGACTGGCCTGGCCCAGGAACCCTTGGTCTTACGGCGGGCAAGGTTCTCACTTGCCTTATCGCTACTCATGCCTGCATTCTCACTCCCCCACCCTCCACCGTCGGTCACCCGGCGGCTTCGCTGAATGGGGGACGCTCCCCTACCCAACCTTGCGGTTGTCGCGGCTTCGGCGGTGTGCTTGAGCCCCGCTACATTATCGGCGCACAATCACTTGACCAGTGAGCTATTACGCACTCTTTCAAGGGTGGCTGCTTCTAAGCCAACCTCCTGGTTGTCTCTGCGACTGCACATCCTTTCCCACTTAGCACACGCTTTGGGGCCTTAGCCGGCGATCTGGGCTGTTTCCCTTTCGACGTACGGAGCTTATCCCCCGCCGTCTCACTGCCACGCTATACACCACGGCATTCGGAGTTTGGCTGACGTCAGTAACCTAGTAGGGCCCATCGGCCATCCAGTAGCTCTACCTCCGTGGTGAAACACGCAACGCTGCACCTAAATGCATTTCGGGGAGAACCAGCTATCACGGAGTTTGATTGGCCTTTCACCCCTACCCACAACTCATCCCCTCAGTCTTCAACCTAAGTGGGTTCGGGCCTCCACGCGGTCTTACCCGCGCTTCACCCTGGCCATGGGTAGATCACTCCGCTTCGGGTCCAGAACATGCCACTACACCCCAAAGGGGATGCGCCCTATTCAGACTCGCTTTCGCTGCGGCTACCCCTCACGGGTTAACCTCGCGACATGTCCCTGACTCGCAGGCTCATTCTTCAAAAGGCACGCCATCACCCCACAAGGAGGCTCTGACGGATTGTAGGCACACGGTTTCAGGTACTCTTTCACTCCCCTCCCGGGGTACTTTTCACCATTCCCTCACGGTACTAATCCGCTATCGGTCATCGAGAAGTATTTAGGCTTACCGGGTGGTCCCGGCAGATTCACAGCAGATTCCACGAGCCCGCTGCTACTCGGGAGTTGATACAAGGCAGGTGTCGGGTTTTCGCGTACCGGGCTCTCACCGTCTACGGCAGACCATCCCAGGCCACTTCCGCTAACCACGACACTTTTTGACTACCCCTCAGCCAGGTAGAGCTGAGACGTATCAATCCCACAACCCCGCACACACAACCCCTACCCGGTTACACATGCGTGCGGTTTAGCCATGTTCCGCTTTCGCTCGCCACTACTGACGGAATCACAATTGTTTTCTCTTCCTACGGGTACTGAGATGTTTCACTTCCCCGCGTTCCCTCCCGCACCCTATATATTCAGGTGCGGGTAACACGACATCACTCGTGCTGGGTTTCCCCATTCGGAAATCCTCGGATCAACGCTCGGTTGACAGCTCCCCGAGGCATATCGCAGCCTCCCACGTCCTTCATCGGCTCTCGATGCCAAGGCATCCACCATGCGCCCTTAAGCACTTACAAACACAAAAACCAAAGAAAAATTACACATTTAATGGACACACCACCGCGAAGGCAGTGCATCCATTTAGATGCTCGCAACCACTATCCAGTTCTCAAACACCACACCCCACCACCAAGATGGGGGGACACCACTCGAAACAACCCGAGTGCTGCCTCAGGACCCAATAGTGTGTCTGGCTTTCGCTTTGTTGTTGCGCACCCGGCCCCCGCCCACTACAGGCGAGAACCCCTCACGGCCTGCACCCCACCAATTGGGGTGCTTTTCGTGGTGCTCCTTAGAAAGGAGGTGATCCAGCCGCACCTTCCGGTACGGCTACCTTGTTACGACTTCGTCCCAATCGCCGATCCCACCTTCGACAGCTCCCTCCCAAAGGGTTAGGCCACTGGCTTCGGGTGTTACCGACTTTCATGACGTGACGGGCGGTGTGTACAAGGCCCGGGAACGTATTCACCGCAGCGTTGCTGATCTGCGATTACTAGCGACTCCGACTTCACGGGGTCGAGTTGCAGACCCCGATCCGAACTGAGACCGGCTTTAAAAGGATTCGCTTAACCTTGCGGCATCGCAGCCCTTTGTACCGGCCATTGTAGCATGTGTGAAGCCCTGGACATAAGGGGCATGATGACTTGACGTCATCCCCACCTTCCTCCGAGTTGACCCCGGCAGTCTCTCACGAGTCCCCGGCATTACCCGCTGGCAACATGAGACAAGGGTTGCGCTCGTTGCGGGACTTAACCCAACATCTCACGACACGAGCTGACGACAGCCATGCACCACCTGCACACAGGCCACAAGGGAACCGACATCTCTGCCGGCGTCCTGTGCATGTCAAACCCAGGTAAGGTTCTTCGCGTTGCATCGAATTAATCCACATGCTCCGCCGCTTGTGCGGGCCCCCGTCAATTCCTTTGAGTTTTAGCCTTGCGGCCGTACTCCCCAGGCGGGGTACTTAATGCGTTAGCTACGGCACGGATCCCAAGGAAGGAAACCCACACCTAGTACCCACCGTTTACGGCGTGGACTACCAGGGTATCTAATCCTGTTCGCTCCCCACGCTTTCGCTCCTCAGCGTCAGTTACTGCCCAGAGACCCGCCTTCGCCACCGGTGTTCCTCCTGATATCTGCGCATTCCACCGCTACACCAGGAATTCCAGTCTCCCCTGCAGTACTCCAGTCTGCCCGTATCGCCCGCACGCTCACAGTTAAGCCGTGAGATTTCACGAACAACGCGACAAACCACCTACGAGCTCTTTACGCCCAGTAATTCCGGACAACGCTCGCACCCTACGTATTACCGCGGCTGCTGGCACGTAGTTGGCCGGTGCTTCTTCTGCAGGTACCGTCACTTGCGCTTCGTCCCTGCTGAAAGAGGTTTACAACCCGAAGGCCGTCATCCCCCACGCGGCGTCGCTGCATCAGGCTTGCGCCCATTGTGCAATATTCCCCACTGCTGCCTCCCGTAGGAGTCTGGGCCGTATCTCAGTCCCAGTGTGGCCGGACACCCTCTCAGGCCGGCTACCCGTCGTCGCCTTGGTAGGCCGTCACCCCACCAACTAGCTGATAGGCCGCGGGCCCATCCCACACCGCAAAAGCTTTCCACCACAAGGCATGCGCCTCGAGGTCCTATCCGGTATTAGACCCAGTTTCCCAGGCTTATCCCGAAGTGCAGGGCAGATTACCCACGTGTTACTCACCCGTTCGCCACTCGAGTACCCCCGAAGGGGCCTTTCCGTTCGACTTGCATGTGTTAAGCACGCCGCCAGCGTTCGTCCTGAGCCAGGATCAAACTCTCCAAACAAAATCTCCTCGATAAACGAGGTGAATTTACAATCAGAGAAAATCTGACCTAACAAAAAGACACCAAACATCTGGCATCAAAAAACAGCCATACCCACACACGGGGAGTGCAGAGTATGGCCAAAAAACAACAACAAATTAAAAAGACCAAACACACTATTGAGTTCTCAAACAACACTCATGCTTGTTTTCGCCCGCTTCCGGGCAACCCTGCCAGCTTAATACCGGTCTGGCGGAGGCGTCAAGCCCCAGTTTTGGTCATCTTGTGTGGTGACCGCTGCGGGGCAGCCGTGCCAGGCTAGTACCGATCCGGCGAGGGAGTCAATTCCCCGGTTTCGGTCCCCCTCGCGGGGTGACCGCCCTTGTGGGGCACTGACTTTGACTACTCTACCCGTTCGATCTCCGCTCCCAAAATCGCCAGGTTCTCCACGAACAACGGATAGCCGCGGTCGATGTGGAAGACGTCGTGGACCTCGGTGTCGCCGTCGGCGACGAGCCCGGCCAGCACCAGGCCGGCGCCGGCCCGGATGTCCGAACACCACACCGGGGCGCTGGACAGTTGCGGCAGGCCCCGCACGACGGCGTGGTGCCCGTCGGTGCGGGCGTCGGCGCCCAGCCGGATCATCTCCTCGACGAACCGGAAGCGGGCCTCGAACACGTTCTCCGTGATCATCGACGTGCCGTCGGCGATCGAGGCCAGCGCGATCGCCATCGGCTGCAGGTCGGTCGGAAACCCGGGAAAAGGCAACGTCGCGACGTTGACCGCCTTGGGGCGCTCGTACTGGGTCACCCGGAAGCTGCTGTCGGTCTGGGTGACCGTGGCGCCCGCGTCGTGCAACTTGTGCAGCACCACCTGCAGGTGGGCCGGGTCGACGCCGGTCACCTCGATGTCGCCGCGCGTCATCGCGGCGGCGATGCCCCAGGTGGCGGCCACGATGCGGTCACCGATCACGCGGTGTTCCGTCGGATGCAGCCGCGGGACGCCGGTGATCGTCATGGTCGGCGAACCCGCGCCTTCGATCTGCGCGCCCATCTGGTTGAGCATCGTGCACAGATCGACCACGTCCGGTTCGCGCGCCGCGTTGTGAATGGTGGTGACGCCCTCGGCCACGACGGCGGCCATCAAGATGTTCTCGGTGGCCCCCACGGACGGGAACTCCAGCTGAATCTCCGCGCCGCGCAAGGTGTCCGCCTGAGCCACCACGCAGCCGTGCTCGATGTTGCACTGCGCGCCGAGCTGCCGCAGGCCCGCCTGGTGCATGTCCAGCGGGCGCGACCCGATCGCGTCCCCGCCCGGCAGCGCGACCCTGGCGCGCTTGCAGCGGCCCACCAGCGGGCCCAACACGCAGACCGAGGCGCGGAACTGCCGCACCGCCGCGAAGTCGGCGTCGTACTTGGGCTCGTCGGGCGAGGTGATGCGGGCGACGTCGCCGTCGAGTTCGACGGTGGCGCCCAGGCCGCGCAGGACCTCGGCCATCAATGGCACGTCGAGAATGTCGGGGCAGTTGGTGATGGTGCTGGTGCCCTCGGCCAGCAGGGTCGCGGCCATCAGCTTGAGCACGCTGTTCTTGGCGCCCCCGACAGCGACTTCGCCGGACAACCGGTTGCCGCCGGTCACCACGAATCGCTCAGTCACCCGCGTCAGTTTAGTGAAGCGGTTTCGCCTTGTCAGTCAGCCTCGCTTGACGACGATGCGCTCCGCCCAGCGGAGCGAGGAGGCCGGCCGAGTACCGTTTTCTCATGGCGATCCACCTGACCCGCATATATACGCGTACCGGCGACGACGGGACGACGGGATTGAGCGATTTCTCACGGGTCTCCAAAAACGATCCCCGCCTGGTGGCGTACGCGGACTGCGACGAGGCCAACTCCGCGATCGGGGTCGCGATCGCCCTCGGTCGCCCCGAGGGGGAAATCGCGGGTGTACTGCAACAGATCCAGAACGACTTGTTCGACGCCGGCGCGGATCTGTCGACGCCGGTGGTGGAAAACCCCAAATACCCCCCGCTGCGAGTGGCCCAGGCCTACGTCGATCGGCTCGAAGCGTGGTGCGACAAGTACAACGAGCCCCTGCCGGCACTGAATTCCTTTGTGCTGCCCGGTGGTTCGCCGCTGTCGGCGCTGTTGCACGTCGCCCGAACCGTGGTGCGGCGCGCCGAGCGATCGGCGTGGGCCGCGATCGATTCCCAGCCCGGCGCGGTCAGCGTGCTGCCGGCGAAGTACCTCAACCGGCTGTCGGACCTGCTGTTCATCCTGGCGCGGGCGGCCAACCCCGAAGGCGACGTGCTCTGGAAGCCGGGCGGCGACCGATGAAAGCTACAGTGCCGCCATGAAACACAACCGATCGATCCCACCGGTCGCCGTGATCCCGGTGCTTGTCTACCCGGACGTGCGCGCGGCGGTGGACTGGCTCGCCGCGGCCTTCGGATTCGTCGAGCGAACCCGGATCGGCGACGGCCACCGCGCGCAGCTGCGCATCGGCGCGCACGGGGCCGTGATCGTGGCGGACGCGGCCGGCGAGCGGAAACCGCCGACGGCCGGCGTCGTCACGCACGAGATCAAGGTGCGGGTCGCCGATGTGGACGGCCAGTTCGAACGCGCCCGGGCGGCGGGCGCGAAGGTGTTGGAGCCGCCGGTCGACCGGGAATACGGCGAACGGGAATGCACCGTCGAGGATCTCGCGGGCCATCGCTGGCAGTTCAGCGAAACGGTGCGCGACGTCGCGCCCGAAGAATACGGGTGCCAGACCGTCAGCGCGTGGTAGTCACACGCTGCGACGGCGTGCGCGCGGCGAGGGACGGGATTCCAGCCAGGACAGGAATGCGGTCAGGGCGCCCTTGTCGAGCGCGAGCTCGTAACCGGACCTGTGGTCCTGCGTCGTGTCGCGCAGCTCGAGGACGACGATCTCGTCGGTCATGATGTCGAATTCATCGCCGCGCGGCGCACGCCGGGCCACGATCTCCACCCCGCGTCGGCTGAGCCGGCGGTCCGGCCACAACCGCAGGCTGGACAACCGGTAGAAGGCGGCCTCGCCACCGCGATAGCGGATCACGCCGTGCCGCCAGCCGTGGCCGCCGACGGCGGGGATGTCTCGCATGATCCCGGCCGTTCCGCCCTGGCGCAGCTTCCACAGCCGATAGCTCAGTGCGAGGACGGCGCCCGCCAGCATCACGACGAGCACGACCATGCCGACCATGGGCGCGCTCATCGACGGCGCTAGTCGATCGCGCCGACGGCGCGCAGTCTGGCGCGCCCCCGCGCGGCGATGCGGGGATCGTCGGACTCGGCCGCCTCCCGGGCGGCGCTCTCGTCGATCTCCGACTCGAACTCGGCCGATTCGGCCAGGATGCTGACCTGTTCCTCGGTCACCGTCAGAAACCCGCCATCCACCGCGATCCGCAGGTCGTCCTCGCCCTCGCGTTCGACCCGCACCATGGCGTCGTCCACCAGCTGAGCCACCAGTGGGATGTGGTGGGGCAGGATGCCGATCTCGCCGACGGTGGTGCGGGTGAACAGGAACGTTGCCTCGCCCGACCAGATCTTCCGTTCGACGGCGACTATCTCGACGTTCAATTCGGCCATGCCAATACCTTTCGACTGAGCCTCAGGAATCGAGCTTGGCGCCGAAGCTTTCGGCTTTCTTGGCCAAGTCGTCGAGGCCGCCAATCAGGAAGAAGGCCTGCTCGGGGATGTGGTCGAAGTCGCCCTTGGTCAGCTTGTCGAACGCCTCGATGGTCTCCTTCACCGGCACCGTCGAACCCGGCTGGCCGGTGAACTGCTCGGCCGCCATCATGTTCTGCGACAGGAACCGCTCGATGCGCCGGGCGCGCTGCACCAGCTGCTTGTCCTCCTCGGACAGCTCGTCGATGCCGAGGATGGCGATGATGTCCTGAAGGTCCTTGTAGCGCTGCAGGATTCGGATGACTTCCTGCGCCACGCGGTAGTGCTCGTCTCCGACGACACCGGGGTCCAGGATCGTCGAGCTCGACGCCAACGGGTCCACCGCGGGGAAGATGCCCTTGGAGAACACCGAACGCGACAGCTCGGTGGTGGCGTCCAGGTGCGCGAACGTGGTGGCCGGCGCCGGGTCGGTGTAGTCGTCGGCGGGCACGTACACGGCCTGCATGGAGGTAATCGATTTGCCTCGCGTCGAGGTGATGCGCTCCTGCAGCTCGCCCATCTCGTCGGCCAGGGTGGGCTGGTAGCCCACCGCCGACGGCATGCGGCCGAGCAGCGTCGACACCTCGGAGCCGGCCTGGGTGAACCGGAAGATGTTGTCGATGAACAACAACACGTCCTGGCCCGCCTCGTCGCGGAACCACTCGGCCATCGTCAGCGCGGACAGCGCCACCCGCATACGGGTGCCGGGCGGCTCGTCCATCTGGCCGAACACCAGCGCGGTGTCCTTGAGCACGTCGGCTTCCTTGAGCTCCACCCACAGGTCGTTGCCCTCACGGGTGCGCTCGCCCACCCCGGCGAAAACCGAAGTACCACCGAAGTTTCGGGCAATACGGTTGATCATCTCCTGGATGAGCACCGTCTTGCCGACGCCGGCACCGCCGAACAGGGCGATCTTGCCGCCACGCACGTACGGGGTGAGCAGGTCGACGACCTTGAGGCCGGTCTCGAGCATCTCGGTGCGCGGCTCGAGGTCCTCGAACGCCGGCGGCTTGCGGTGGATCGACCAGTGGTCGAAGTCCTCGCCGTACCCCGGCTCGTCCAGGCAGTCGCCCAGCGCGTTGAAGACGTGGCCCTTGACGGCCTCGCCGACCGGCACCGAGATCGGGTTGCCGGTGTCGGTGACCTCGACGCCGCGCACCAGGCCGTCGGTGGGCTGCAAGGAGATCGTGCGCACCAGGTTGTCGCCCAGGTGCTGGGCCACCTCCAGCGTGAGCTTCTTGGCCATCGCCTCGTAGGTGATGTCGGCGTGCAGCGCGTTGAACAGTTCGGGGACCGACCCGCGCGGGAACTCGACGTCGACGACGGGGCCGGTGACGCGCACCACCCGGCCGCTGGTGTCGGTGTCCTTGGACTTCCCGGTGTCTTTGGTCTTCTGGTCAGTGGCAGTCATTTTTCTTCTTCCTCGTGCGCTACTTAGCGTCGGCGAGCGCGTTTGCGCCGCCGACGATTTCGCTGATCTCCTGGGTGATCTGGGCCTGCCGCTCGCGGTTCGCCATCAGCGTCAGCTCTTTGATCAGGTCGTCCGCGTTGTCCGTTGCCGACTTCATCGCTCGCTGGCGCGACGCCAGCTCCGATGCCGCGGCTTCCAACAGCGCCGCGTAGACGCGCGTGGTCAGGTATCGCGGCAGCAACGCCTCGAAAAGCGTTGTGGCATCGGGCTCGAATGAGTACAGGGTGTGCAGCTCCGGTTCTTCCTCGACGTACTCCACCACCAGCGGCGCGATGCGATGGGCCACCGCGGTTTGCGACATCATCGACTTGAACTCCGAGTAGACGATGTGCAATTCGTCGACGCCCTGGACGTCGTCCGACTGCTGCCCCTCCTCGTCACCGGCGCCCTTCATGAACGTGTCGACCAGGGTCGAGGCGATCTCCGTGGCATTTTCGTACGTGGGCTGCTCGGAGAACCCCGTCCAGGAATCGGTGATGTCCCAGTTGCGGAACTTGAAGTAGTTCAACGCCTTACGGCCGACCGTGTAGAGAACCGGCGTCTTTCCCTCCTCCCGCAGCAGGGAGAACAGCTCCTCGGAGCGCCGGAAGACGCTGGAGTTGTAGGCGCCGCACAACCCCCGGTCGGAAGACACCACCAAGACGCCCGCCCGTTTTGGGTCCTCCCGCTCGACCAGCAATGGGTGGTCCAGGGCGGCCTCGGCGGACAGGGTGGTGAGCGTCGCGGTGATCTGAAAGGCGTAGGGCCGCGCGGATTCCAGCCGGGACTGCGCCTTGCCGATGCGCGAGGTCGCGATCATCTCCTGGGCCTTGGTGATCTTTTTGATCGACCCTGCCGAACGAATCCGGCCGCGCAATTCGCGAAGTGTAGCCGCCATCGTTAGCTACTTCTTGTCCTTCTTGGAGTCCTTGGATTCCTTCTTCGGCTTCTCCTTCTTGACCTGCACCGACTCCTTTTCCAGTTCTTCCTCGTCCATCGGCTCGACGTGCTCGTCGGGCACCACCGATCCGCCGTCGGAGGCCGCGAAGCCCTTCTTGAACTTATTGATGATCTCGGTGAGTTGGTTCTCGCCCTCTTCGGACAGCTTCTGGCTGTCGCGGATCCCGGCCAGGAACTTCTCCTCGGAGGCGCGCATGTGGTCCAGCAATTCGGTCTCGAACCGCCGGACGTCCTCGACGGGCACCGAGTCCAGGTGGCCGGCCGTGCCCAGGAAGATCGAAACCACCTGCTCCTCGACCGGCATCGGCTGGTACTGCCGCTGCTTGAGCAGTTCGACCAGCCGCTCGCCGCGCTCCAGCTGCGCCTTGGACGTGGCGTCCAAGTCGGATGCGAAGGCCGCGAACGATTCCAGCTCGCGGTACTGCGACAGGTCCAGCCGCAACGAGCCCGCCACTTCCTTCATCGCCTTGATCTGCGCGGCGCCGCCGACGCGGGACACCGAGACACCGACGTTGATGGCGGGCCGGACGCCCTGGTTGAACAGGTCGGATTCCAGGAAGCACTGCCCGTCGGTGATCGAGATGACGTTGGTCGGGATGTAGGCCGAGATGTCGTTGGCCTTGGTCTCGATGATCGGCAGGCCCGTCAGCGAGCCGCCGCCGAGCTCGTCGGACAGTTTTGCGCAGCGCTCCAACAGCCGCGAGTGCAGGTAGAACACGTCGCCCGGGTAGGCCTCGCGGCCCGGCGGGCGGCGCAGCAGCAGCGAGATCGCGCGGTAGGCCTCGGCCTGCTTGCTCAGGTCGTCGAACACGATCAGCACGTGCTTGCCGTCGTACATCCAGTGCTGGGCGATCGCCGAACCGGTGTACGGCGCGAGCCATTTGAAGCCGGCGGCGTCGGACGCGGGGGCCGCGACGATGGTGGTGTAGTCCATCGCGCCGCCCTCTTCCAGCGCGCGACGGACGGCGGCGATGGTGGTGCCCTTCTGGCCGATGGCCACGTAGACGCAGCGCACCTGCTTGCTTTCGTCGCCGGACTCCCAGTTCTGCCGCTGGTTCAGAATGGTGTCGATGCAGACCGCGGTCTTGCCGGTCTTGCGGTCGCCGATGATCAGCTGGCGCTGGCCGCGGCCGATCGGGGTCATGGCGTCGATGGCCTTGATGCCGGTCTGCAGGGGCTCCTTCACGCCCTGCCGCTGGACCACCGACGGCGCCTGGAGCTCCAGCGCGCGCCGCACGTCGGTCTCGATGTCCCCGCGCCCGTCGATCGGATGCCCCAGCGGATTGACGACCCGGCCCAAGAACGCGTCGCCGACGGGCACCGACAGGACCTCGCCGGTGCGCTTGACCTGTTGGCCCTCTTCGATTTTCTCGAAGTCACCCAGGATGACCGCGCCGACGCTGTGCTCGTCCAGATTGAGCGCGACACCGAGGACACCGCCCGGGAACTCGAGCAGCTCCTGAGTCATGACGGACGGCAAACCCTCGACGTGCGCGATGCCGTCCCCGGCGTCGACGACGGTGCCGACTTCCTCGCGCGAGGTGTCGGCGGTGAACGAGCCTACGTACTCCTCGATCGCGCCCTGGATGTCGTCAGCCGAGATTGTCAACTCTGCCATGGCTTTTCGTCTTCCTACTTGATCTTCGTTCGTGGGGTTGTAGCTGATGTGTTCAGTCGGGCAACTGGGCCTCGGCCGCGGCCAGGCGAGAGGAGAGCGTCCCGTCGATCACCTCGTCGGCCACCGCGATCAACAGCCCGCCCAGCACGTCGGGGTCGATCTGCAGCTGCACCGTCACCGGATGGGTGTAGATGCGGCTGAGAACCTCGGTCAGGCGGGCGCGCTGGGTATCGCTGAGCTCGGCCGCGGCGGTGACCTGCGCGACGATTTCGCCGCGGCGCGCCACCGCGACTTCCGCCAGGAATTTCACGGCCACCTCGGCCGGCTCGCCCCTCAGCAGCTCGATCGTCTGGGTCAGCAGTGACAGCGTCACGGGGTTTACCCGCGTGCTCCCGCTCTCAAGCACCTTGCGCAGCAAGCCGATCCGGCCTTCGGCAGGCGAACCGTAATCGCCCAGCAGGATGGCAAGGCGCGGCTGCGCCTCGAGAAGGCGGGAGACCCGGAACAATTGGTCTTCGACCTCATCGACCTTGTCGTCGCGCTCGGCGACCTCCAGCAGGGCTTGCCGCGAAATGTGTTCGATGGCGTCGACCAAATCCGAGTTGGCCGACCAGCGTTCGGACACCGCCGCCCGCAACACGTCGAGCGCGGCGTCGCCGACCTTGCCGGACACCAGTCGCTCGATCAGCCGGACCCGCGGTGCCGCGTCTTCGGCGGGCACGGTGAGGTAGCGGGTGACCACGATTTCGCGGTCCAGCATTTTGGCCACCGCCACCAGGTCGGTGGAGAGGGCGGAAAGCGCTTTGTTGTCGAGGTCCTTGGCGATGGTGCCGAACCGATCCGACAGGGCGCGCAACGCCTCCCGGCTGGCCGAGCGCATCTTGGTCAGCAACGGGTAGGCGACCTCGGCGGGCGCCGGCGCCATGGCGTCCAGATCGTCCAGGAACCGATCGACGGTGCCCGACTGCTGCTCGGAGTCGGCGACGTAGCTGCGCACCAATTCCCCTGCCTGGCGCACGGATTCGTGTCCAAGCTCCAGGCGGAGTTGTCGGGTCAGCTGCGCGCGCAGCAGCTCCGCCTGGCGCGTGCCCTGCGTCTTGATGCGGTCGGCCTCCACGGTGGCCTGGGCCTGCAACTGCTCGGTGATGCGTTCGGAGTCCGACTTGGCCTCTTCGACGACCTTTTCCGCCTCTTCCTCGGCGGCCTCGACGGCCTTGCTGTGGGCCGTCGTCGACTCGGTCAACCGCTCGGCGGCCGCGGCCGAATCCGCCAACTGCTGGCGCACCAGGTCTTGCCGGGCGGTCATCATGTTGCGCACCGGCGGCACGGCATAGCGCCAGACGATGAACACGATGAGGGCGAAACCGCCCAACTGTCCCAAAAAAGTCGACATCTCTTTACCTTGTCGCGGCGGAGCTGGTGACGTCGACGCCGAGGATCCGGCTGGCCAGGGTCGCCGACATGGTTCCGACGTTGGCGCGCAGATCCAACTCCACGGCGTCCCTTTCCCGCTTCAATTGCTCGGAGGCCAGCTGCACCGTCGCCATCACCTCTTGCTCGGCACGGGCCCGCGCGTCCTCAATGACCTTGCGGCCCTCGGCGCGGGCGTTGTCGCGGAAGGCCGACGCCTGCACGCGCGCCTCCTTCATGGCCTCTTCGTAATCGGCCTGGGCGGCTTCGAACTGCTCGCCCGCCTTCTTGTTGTCGGCGGCGGTCTTGGCGACCATGGCGTCGCGCTCGCGCAGCACCTTCAGGATCGGCGGCACCACGAAGGTGCCGATGATGGCGAGCACGATGATGAAGATGGCCAGCACGAAGAAGAACGTGCCGTTGGGGACGAGGAAGTTGCTTCCCCCCTTGCCTCCCTCGGCTACCACCTGGCCGGCGGCGAGCACCATAGGGTTCGAGTCACCCATCACAACGAACTACGTGACGGGAGTGGCGAAGACGAACAAGGCCATGAACGCCAGGTTGATGAAGTAGGCCGCCTCGACCAGACCGACCGTGATGAAAAACGGCGTGAACAACCGGCCCTGCGCCTCGGGTTGCCGGGCGATGCCCGAAACCAGCGCGTTACCGGCGATACCGTCACCGATACCGGCTCCGATTGCGCCGCCACCCATGATGATTCCACCGCCGATGAGTGCACCGGCAGCGATAGTGGGGTCCATTCTTTCCTCCTTTATCCAGCTTTATTCGTTGGCTTAACTGACAGCGAGTCGGCTAGTCATGGTGATCCTCGAGCTCCATGGCCTGGCTGAAGTACAAGATGGTCAGGATCGAGAAGATGAACGCCTGGATGGCGCCGACGAACAAGTCGAACGACTTCCAGACCGCGTTGGGCAACCACATGATGTAGGGCGGGAAGAGCGCGATCAGCGCCACCAGGATCCCGCCGGCGAAGATGTTGCCAAAGAGTCGGAGCGACAACGAGATCGGCTTCGCCAATTCCTCGACCAGGTTGATCGGCGCCAGGAACGCCACGTGGCCCTTGAGCACCTTGAGCGGGTGCCCGACGATGCCGCGGCGCCAGATCCCGGCCACGTGGTAGCAGACGAACACGAAAAGGGCCAGCGCCAGAACGTAATTGATGTCCGCCGCCGCCGACTTGAGCAACTCGGTGGTGTGACCGGATTTGTCGGTGTACTGCAGCGGCAACACCGAAAGCCAGTTGGAGATCAGGATGAAGATGAAGATGGTGACCGCCAGCGGCAGCACGAACGGCGCGATCCGCATCCCGATGGCGCTCTCGATCTGGTTGCGCATCTGGATGGTGAGCGCCTCCCAAAACAGTTGAACCCCACTGGGAACGCCGCTCGAGGTGATCTTGGCGCGCAGGAAGAAGGCCAGGGCGAGCACGATCACGCCGGCGATCGCGGTCGACAGCACGGTGTCGGTGTTGACCGTCAAACCCAGCCACGTCGCGGTGGTGTGCTCGCCGACCTCGATTTGGGAACCGGCCAGGATCGTCTCAGTCATCGCTGGTGCTCCTTTCGTCCGACCCGTCCGGGCCCGGGGATGCGGCCGGCTCGCCCGAACGCAGCTTCTTCCAGACCGGCACCGCGGTCGACACGACCAGGAGCACTTGGAAGAGCGCCAGCCCGAACATCGCGCCCAGACCGTTCGGCCGGAAAGCGTAGGCAATGATCAGCGCGATAACGGTGATGATCGCCAGCCGGGTCGCCGAATTAAGCGCCATCGAGCTTTTCAGCGGGTGATCTTTCGCGGTGATCGACGCGACCGAGCGCCGCACCAGCAATGCGTTGAGCAAACCCAGTAGCAACCCGACGCCGAAGAACACACCGAGCATGAGGTGACCCGACAATCCGCCGGCGAGCATCGCCAGCGCGGTGACCGCGACGCTGATCGCCAACAGCCGAACGGGACGGAAAGCAACAGAGGGGAACACCAACGGCGCGTCCTGCGCTGGTGTCGTCACTGCAGCACCTCAATCCCAGGTAGTAAAGCGGGAAACCCTCGACCGACCGATCGGTGGCCCGCCGAGCGTATCGCACGTCACGCTGGAATCACCCAAGGGGTAGCTCCCTATGTCGGTCGTGACTCGGCGCGGTCGGACAAGCGTCCGAAGGGCCGGCTGGCCGGCAACCCTCAAGGTTTCTTTTTGGGGTTCTACCTGCACCGTACCATATGAGAGGCACCACTACTACTGGGTGTCGTAGTCCTCGTCGGCGTAGTCGTCGCGGCGGCGCATGAGCGGGATCGCGGTGGCCACTCCGGCGACCACGATCGCGCCCAGCATGACCGCACCGGTGTCGCGCGGATTGAAAAAGATGGTGCTCGCGGCGCCGAACGCGACGATGCCCACCCAGAGATAGATGAGCAGGACCACCCGGCGATGCGAATGCCCGATTTGCAGCAACCGGTGATGCAGGTGCATTTTGTCCGGGCTGAATGCGCTGCGGCCCGCGCGGGTGCGGCGCACGATCGCCAGTAACAGGTCGAGCATCGGCACGAAAATGACCGCCGCCACCAGCAGGAACGGTGACAGCAAAGCAAACACGTCGCGGGCGCCGTAGGCGTTCTGCGAAACCGGGCCGGCCGCCGTCGTCGCGGCCGCGGAGATCATCAGGCCGATCAGCATCGAGCCGGAATCGCCCATGAAGATCCTGGCCCGGTGGAAGTTGTGCGGCAAAAATCCCAGGCAGGCCCCCGCGAGCACCACCGAGATGACCGCGGGCGGATAGAACAGCACGTCGCCGCCGTGGTCGCGGAGCAGGCCGACCGAGAACAGGCAGATCGCCATCGCCATGATGAGCCCCAGCCCGGCGGCCAGTCCGTCGAGCCCGTCGACGAAGTTCATCGCGTTGACGACCGACACCGTCAGCGCCAACGTGAGCAGGATCGACGACGCCTGGTCCAGCACGATGGTGCCGACCCCGCCGATCGGGATGTACAGGACGCTCCAGGCGACCCCCATCGTGACCAGCACGCTGGCGGCGGTGATCTGGCCGGCGAACTTGGTCAGGGCGTCCAGGCCCCAGCGGTCGTCGATCAGGCCGATGCCCACGATCACCGCGGCCGCCACCAGGACGGCGGGCATGCCGGTGGAGTAGACGAATCCGCGGGTGAGCGCGGGGAGTTGCCAAGCCAGGAAGACTGCCGAGACAACGCCGACGAACATCGCGAGGCCGCCCATGCGTGGGGTGGGCGTCACGTGCACGTCGCGTTCCCGCGGATAGGCGACCGCCCCCAGCCGGGTAGCCAGCACCCGTACCGGCCCGGTCGCGAAGTAGGTGATGATCGCCGCGGTCAGACCGACGAGTGCGAGCTCGCGCAGTGGGACGCCGGTGCCGCGATCGGACAGGGCGAGCAGACCACCGGCAAGGCTGGACACCAACGAAACCGTACTGCACCAGCCTGAGGCGTGACGGGCCGCGTTGCGCTAGGCGATCAGGCTTCCCGCGTCCGTGTCGAGCACCTCCGCGATCCGCTCGGCGCTCACCGGACCGGCGCGCAGGATGCGTGGCGCGTCGCCGGTCAAATCGACGATCGTGGAAGCGGCCTGCTGCTGCGCCGGGCCCGCGTCGAGATAGACGTCGACCGAGTCACCGAGCTGGCTGCGCGCCTCGGCGGCGTCGACCGCGGGCGGCCGGCCGGAGACGTTCGCGCTGGACACCGCCATCGGCCCGACCTCGCGCAGCAGCTCGATGGCGACCGGGTGCAACGGCATCCGCAGCATCACGGTGCCCCGGGCGTCGCCGAGGTCCCACTGCAACGACGGTGCCTGGCGCACCACCAGGCTCAGCGCGCCGGGCCAGAAGGCGCGGATCAGGTCACGCGCCCCGTCGGGCATCGTGTAGACCAGGCCCTCGATGGTGTGCCAGGAGCCGACCAGCACGCCCACCGGCATGTCACGGCCCCGCCCCTTCGCCGCGAGCAGCGCCGCCACCGCGGTGCTGTCGAACGCGTCGGCGCCGATGCCGTACACGGTGTCGGTGGGCAGCACCACGAGCCGGCCGCTTTTCAGGGCGCCGGTGGCCGAGGTGATGCCGAGCGAGCGCTGGTCGGGGTCGGCGCAGTCGAAGACGGAGCTCACGACGGCTCCCCCCGTCGGGCCGTGACGAACCTCGGCCGGCCGGCCAGATCGTGCCGGGCCTCGATGTCCTCGAAAAGCCCTGTGCCATACAGCATTTCGACCGTGCGCGCCGACGTGGTGTCGTCATGCTCGACGGCGAAGAGGCCGCCCGGGCGCAGCCAGCGCCCGGCGAGTCGGATCACCGCGGCGATCACCGACATCCCGTCCGCCCCGCCGAACACCGCGTGCGGCGGATCATGCTGGGCCACTTCGGCTTCCACGGCGCTGCCGTCGGGAACGTAGGGCGGATTGGCCACCACCAGGTCGACCAGTCCGTCGAGCTCGGGGAGCGGTTCGGTGGCGACGATGTCGGCGCGCACCAGCTCGACGCCGGTGCCCTCGGTGTTGCGCCGCGCGTAGGCCAGGGCCGTGTCGCAGTCGTCGACGCCGATGACCCGAGCGGCGGGACGGTGGCGGGCCAGCGCCACGGCCAAGGCGCCCGAGCCGGTGCACAAATCCACGATCACGGGCCGAGCGCCCAGCGGCTGCGCGGTGGCCCACTCCAGCACGGCCTCGGTCTCCGGCCGCGGGATGAACACCCCGGGTCCCACCCGCAGCGTCACCGGCCCGAACGCCGCCGTCCCCGTGAGGTGCTGCAACGGAACTCGCCGCGAGCGCGCGGCGACGATGTCGCGGTAACGCCCGAAGAATTCGTCGTCGGGCGCCTCGAGCAGGGGCAGCCGGCCGCGTTCGGCGCCGACCAGGTGGGCGGCCAACTCCTCGGCGTCATACCGGGCGGAATCGATCCCGGCCTCGGCGAGTTGCGCGGCGGCCGAGTCGATCGCGCGTCGCAGCCGAGTCATGGCGCCGCTCCTCATCGCTCCGTCCCCCTCGCCGCTACGCGGCTGGGGGTGCCCCCACCGCATCGTCGCCGACGCGGTCATGCCTGTTGCAGCCGCGTTTGTTTGTCGGCGGCGGCGAGCGCGTCGAACAACGGGTCGAGGTCGCCGTCGAGCACCTGATCCAGATTGTGCGCCTTGAAACCGATTCGGTGATCGGTGATGCGGTTCTCCGGGAAGTTGTAGGTGCGGATCCGTTCGCTGCGGTCGACGGTGCGGACCTGGCTGGCCCGATCGGCCGACGCGTCGGCCAGCGCCTTCTCCTCGGCGAGGGCCTGCAGCCGCGCGGCCAGCACCTGCAGGGCGCGCGCCTTGTTCTGCAGCTGGGACCGTTCGTTTTGGCACGTGACGACGATTCCCGTGGGCAGGTGCGTGATACGCACCGCGGAGTCGGTGGTGTTGACACCCTGCCCGCCCTTGCCGGACGAGCGATAGACGTCGATGCGCAGATCCGACTCGTCGATCTGCACCTCGGCGACTTCCTCGGGTTCGGGATAGACGAGCACGCCTGCCGCCGAAGTGTGAACGCGCCCTTGGGATTCGGTCACCGGGACCCGTTGCACCCGGTGGACGCCACCCTCGAACTTCATCCGCGACCAGACCCCGTCGGCGCTGTCGCCCTTGCTGGCGATGGCCAGCGTCGCGTCCTTGTAACCGCCCAGATCCGAGGTGGTTTCGTCGAGCACCGTGACCGTCCAGCCGTGCCGCTCGGCGTAGCGGATGTACATCCGGGCCAGGTCCGCGGCGAACAAGGCCGATTCCTCGCCGCCCTCACCGGATTTGACCTCGAGCACGATGTCGTCGCCGTCGTGCGGGTCGCGCGGCGCCAGCATGTCGGTGAGTTGGGTGTCCAGTTCGGCCACCCGCGCTTCCAGTTCGGTCACCTCGTCGGCGAACGACTCGTCGTCGGTGGCCAGCTCGCGAGCGGCCTCCAGGTCGCCGCGCGCGGCCGCCAGCTTGCGATAGGTGCCGACGATCGGGGCCAGCCGGGCGAACCGGCGTCCGGCCTTGCGCGCCTCGTCGGGATTGCTGTGCAGTTCGGGGTCGGCCAGCCGCTGCTCGAGCTGGGCGTGTTCGGCCAGCAACACGTCGATGGTCTGCACCGGCTGCGTCATCTCACACCTCCTGCCCCGAACACGAACCGACGCCCGGCCTGTGCGGATTCGGGCACAGTTCGGGCGTCGGTAAGCCAGCTATTTGTCGGTCGACTCGCCGTCGTCGGCCGCGGCCTTGCGCTTGCCGTAGCGCTTCTCGAAGCGGGCCACCCGGCCGCCGCTGTCGAGGATCTTCTGCTTGCCGGTGTAGAAGGGGTGGCACTGCGAGCAGACCTCGACGACGACGTTGCCGCCGGGCTTGGTGCTGCGCGTGGTGAAGGTGTTGCCGCACCCGCAGTGCACGGTGGTCTCCCCGTAGGCGGGGTGAATGTCAGCTTTCATGATGTCCTCTTCGATCGTTTGCGCCCCGGCGCGAACTCGCGGGACCTGAACTGGTCCTCGGGGGTAGTCGACCGTCGATTATGCCAGGTCAACCTACATCAGCCCAAACGCGGAGCTGCCCCCGCGCATTCCCGGGGGTGGGGGCGGCCGATGATGCGTCGAGACATAAGCCACTGCGACTCCACCCGGCGTGTCGTGTGCGTGGTTTATGTGTCGCGGTAGACGCGGCTTTTCGGGTCGCGGGTCCACAGCACGCCGCCGCGGGGGGTGGCGCCGCGCGCGGTCAGCTCGCGCTTGAGGATCTTGTTGGTCGCGTTGGTCGGCAGCCGGTCGGTGAGCCAGACGTAGCGGGGCCACGCCTTGGGCGACAGGTCGGACTGGGCGGCGAGGAACCGGCCGAACTCCTCGGCGGTCAGCCGCGCGTCGTCGGCCAGCACGAGCGCCGCCATGATCTGGTCGCCGACGTGTTCGTCGGGCACCGCGTAGACCGCGGCGTGGCGGACCGGGGCCAACCGCTGCAGGATCCGCTCGATGGGCGCCGTGGTCATGTTCTCACCGTCGACGCGCAGCCAGTCGCCGCTGCGCCCGGCGAAGTAGAGCCACCCGTCGGCGTCGCGATAGGCCAGGTCGCCGGACCAGAACATGCCGTGCCGGAGGCGCTCGTCGGTGGCCTCGCGGTCGTTGTAGTAGCCGGCGAACAGGCCCGCGCCGGTGGTGTTGACCAGCTCTCCTATCGCCTCGTCGGCGTTGATCAGAGCGCCGTCCCCGTCGAACGCGGCGGGCGGGCACTCGGCCAGCGTGTCCGGGTCGTAGACGGCCACCCCGGGGAAGCCGCGGCCCAGCGACCCGGGTGGACAGCCCTCTTCGCGGGTGATGACGATCGCACCCTCGGTGGACCCGAAGGCGTCCCACACCGTGCAGTCGAACCGCCTGCTGAACTCGGCGATGTCGCGGTCACTCGCCTCGTTGCCGACCGCGACGCGCAGCGGGTTGTCGCGGTCGTCGGGCCGCTCCGGCGTGGCCAGCACGAAGGCCAGCGGTTTGCCGACGTAGTTCATGAAGGTCGCCCCGTAGTGGCGCAGGTCGGGCAGCAGCCCGGACGCCGAGAACGTCGCGGGGGCCATCGCCGCGCCCGCGCCCACCCCCACGCTCCAGCCGGCGAACAGGGCGTTGGCGTGGAACAGCGGCATCGACAGGTAGCACACGTCGGATGCGTCCAGACCGAACCGCGCGATCAACGTGGCGCCGGCGAACAGCACGGTCAGGTGGGTGACCTGCACCGCCTTGGGCTCGCCGCTGGTTCCCGAGGTGAACATCATCATGAACGTTTCGGTGGGGCCGACCTCGCGATGCGGGGTCAGCGGCCCGGCGCGCTCGAGCAGCGCCGCCCAGGTGGCACCGGACACGTCGAACACCTGCACCCCGGGCAGGTCCTGCCCGTCGAGCAGCGCCTTGTGCGCCGGATCGGTCAACAGGATCTGGCAACGGGCGTGCACGATGTCCCTGGCCAGCGCGGCACCGCGGCGGGTGTCGTTGACGCCGCACAGCACGTAGCCGCCGAGCGCGGCCGACGCCATGGCGGTCAGCATCTCGGGGGTGTTGCCCAGCAGCGCGCCCACGTGCAGGGGACGGCTCGGGTCGGCGGCCCGGATGACGGCGGCCGCGGTGGCGGCGGCGTCGGCCAGGTACTCACGCCAGGTCCAGACCCGGTCGCCGTACTTCAGCGCCGGCGTGTCCTGGTCTACGCGCTCACAAAGCAGTTGCTGCAGCGTGTCCGCCACGGCTTGCGACGCTAGTCGCTGCTAGTCGTTGTCCATCGACCCCGGGGTCGTCTTGGACACCTGCACCAGGAACTCGTAGTTGGTCTTGGTCTTGCGCAGCTGCGACATCAGCAGGTCGATGGCCTGGTGCGGGTCCAGACCCGACAGGACGCGACGCAGCTTGTGCACGATGCCGAACTCGTCGGGCGACAGCAGCAGCTCGTCCTTGCGGGTGCCGGAGGGGTTCACGTCGACCGCGGGGAAGACCCGGCGTTCGGAGATCTTGCGGTCCAGCTTGAGCTCGGCGTTACCGGTGCCCTTGAACTCCTCGAAGATGACCGTGTCGCCGGTGGAGCCGGTCTCGACCATCGCGGTGGCGATGATGGTCAGCGACCCGCCTTCCTCGATGTTGCGGGCGGCGCCCAGGAAGCGCTTGGGCGGATACAGGGCGGTGGAGTCGACACCGCCGGACAGGATCCGGCCCGACGCGGGCGACGCGTTGTTGTACGCGCGGCCCAGGCGGGTGATCGAGTCCAGCAGCACAACGACGTCCTTGCCCTGCTCAACGAGGCGCTTGGCCCGTTCGATCGCCAGCTCGGCGACCGAGGTGTGGTCCGACGGCGGCCGGTCGAAGGTCGAGGCGATGACCTCGCCCTTGACCGAGCGCGTCATGTCGGTGACCTCCTCGGGCCGCTCGTCGACGAGGACGACCATGAGGTGGCATTCGGGGTTGTTTTTGGTGATCGCGTTGGCGATGTCCTGCAGGATCGTCGTCTTACCCGCCTTGGGCGGCGAGACGATCAGCGCGCGCTGGCCCTTGCCGATCGGCATGATCAGGTCGATGACCCGGGTGGTCAGCCGGTCGGGCGTGGTTTCCAGGCGCAGCCGCTGGTTGGGGTACAACGGCGTCAGCTTGGAGAAATCGGGCCGCTTCTTGGCGTCTTCGACGGAGCCGCCGTTGACGCTGTCCAGGCGCACCAGCGGGTTGAACTTCTGCCGCTGGTTGGGCTGTTCGCCGTCGCGGGGCACCCGAACCGCGCCGGTCACCGCGTCGCCGCGGCGCAGGCCGTTCTTGCGCACCATGTTCATCGAGACGTAGACGTCGTGCGGGCCGGCCAGGTAGCCGGAGGTGCGCACGAACGCGTAATTGTCGAGAACGTCAAGGATTCCGGCGACCGGCTGGACGACGTCGTCCTCGCGCAGCTCGGCGTCGGCGCCGTCGCCGGAGCGCTCACCGCGCCGCCTGCGGTCGCGGTCGCGGAACCGGCGTCCCCGCCGGCCCTGACGGCCCTCGCCGTCGTCGTCCTGTTGGTTGGAGCCGCCGCGGGACTGCTGGCCGCCCGAACCCTGGTCGCCGCCGGAGTCTTGTCCCCGCTCGTCGGTCTTGGTGTCCTGTTGGCCCCCTTGGCGTTTGTCCGCGTTGGGGTTGGCTCCGCCCTTGCGGGGACCGGAGTCCTCGCGGTCCTGCTCGTCGGGCGTGCGACCGGGTGAGCCGGCGTCGCGGTTGGCATTGCGCCGTTCCCGGCGCGGCGGCGCCTCGGCGGAACCGTTCTGTTCCGCTGGAGCCGCGGGCGCGTCGGCCGGCGCCTCGGCGGCGCCGGCGTCGGTCTTGTCGGATTTGCCGCTGTCCTCGGGGGCGGCCGGGGCCGAAGTCCCGTTGGCCTGTCCCCTGATTTCCTTTATCGCGGCGATGAGTTCGTTCTTGCGCATCCCCGACGTCCCCTTGACGCCGACCTGGTTAGCCAGCGCACGCAGCTCGGGCAGCACCATGGTGGACAGGGAGCCGGTCGAGGCGTTGGTTTTGACATCGGGAGTGTCTGTGGTCACGGCATCCGGCACCGGATTGCTGTCGGTGCTTTCGCCAGCCGTGAAGAGGTCCGTATCAGTCACGGATTTCCTTTCTTCCCCCGCTGAACAGGTCATACGGGGGGTCGTTGCATTCAGCCAAATTGGCGAGTGCGCCCAATCATCGACTCTGCGACGGTGATCGCCCGGGATCAGCGGAGAAGACGGCGAACCTCGTTTACGAGAAGAATTGGTGTCGTCCTAGCGGCAAGGCAGTATGTGTGCAGATGCAGATGCTGCGATTGCTGGACGGCTCCGAGGATAACCTGCATCCCGGTCGGAAGCAAGCAAACCCTCCGGCCACGCTGTGGATTAACCGGCGACGGTGACGCCCGGGCTCCAGCGAACTCCTTCGCCGGCGGTCATCTTCGTCACGGTAAATCCGTGTGCGGCCCCATACTCCAGCGCTTCTGTGGGTAGCTCCGGCTCCGTGCTCAGTGCGATGAGGGAGGGACCGGCCCCAGAAAGCGTCGCCGCGACGTTATGACGCCGCAGCACCCGCAAATATTCCGCCGATCCCCGCATCGCGGGGGCGCGTTGGGGTTGGTGCAGAACGTCCTCAGTGGCCGGCATCAGCAGGTCCGGCCGTTCGGTGAGGGCGACGACCAGCAAGGCGGCGCGGCTGACGTTGAAACTCGCGTCGTCGTGGCTGACCCGGCTGGGCAGCAGCACGCGGGTTTCGGCGGTCAGCGAGCGTTCCTCCGGAATCGCGCAGAACAGCCGGATGTCCGGGTGAAGGCGCAGCGACACCGCCGCATACCGGGGCTCCGCGCCGGTGCGATCCGTCCACGAAACCACCGCACCGCCCAGCACCGCGGCCGCGGCGTTGTCGGGATGCCCCTCGAATTCCGAGCACAACTGGATCAGCCGGTCGGCGTTCAGCGGCGTCGAATCCGTTTGCGCGACAAGGCCGTTCACCGCCGCCAGGCCCCCGACGACGGCGGCCGCGGAGGAACCGAGACCGCGGGAGTGCGGGATGGCGTTGCGGCAGCGCACCACCAGGCCGGGGGCGTCGGCCCCGACGGCGCGCAGCCCGTGCCGGATGGCGCGCACCACCAGATGTTCGGCGTCGAGTGGTACCTGCCCGGCGCCCTCGCCCTCGACCACCACGACCAAGCCGGAATCCGTTGTCTCGACGACGACTTCGTCGCACAGGCTCAATGCCAGGCCGAGACTGTCGAAGCCTGGGCCCAGGTTGGCGCTGGACGCCGACACCACGGCGCTCGCCACCAGCCCGGCGGGCAGCATCTGGGGCTTCATCTCTTACGCGAGACCCAATTGCTCGACGACGAGCACCGGATCCACCGGCAACGCGGACACGGTCGGCATGTCCTTCAGCGCGGTGTCGGGATCCTTGAGGCCGTTGCCGGTCACCGTGCACACCACCGTCGACCCGCGCGCCACCCAGCCGTCGTCGACGGCCTTGAGCAGCCCCGCGATGCTGGCCGCGGAGGCGGGCTCGACGAAGACGCCCTCGGAGGCGGCCACCAGGTGGTATGCCGCCAGGATCTCCTCGTCGGTGACCGCCAGGAAGCGCCCGTTGGATTGCTGCTGGGCGGCGACGGCGGCCGTCCATGACGCCGGGGCGCCGATTCGGATCGCGGTCGCGATGGTCTCGGGGTGGGTGACCGGTTTGCCGAGCACCAGGGGGGCCGCGCCAGCGGCCTGGGCCCCGAGCATCCGGGGCAGCTTGTCGATCACGCCCTCCTGGTGGTACTCGGTGTAGCCCTTCCAGTACGCGGTGATGTTGCCGGCGTTGCCGACCGGCAGGGCGTGCACGTCGGGCGCGGCGCCCAGCGCGTCGACGATCTCGAACGCCGCCGTCTTCTGCCCCTCGATGCGCACGGGGTTGACCGAGTTCACCAGCGCGATGGTGGGGAAATCGGCGGCCATCTTGCGCGCCAATTCCAGGCAGTCGTCGAAGTTGCCGTCGATCTGGATGATCTTGGCGCCGTGCATCACCGCCTGCGCCAGCTTGCCCATCGCGATCTTGCCCTGCGGGATCAGCACCGCGCAGGTGATCCCCGCGCGCGCGGCGTACGCGGCGGCCGACGCCGAGGTGTTGCCCGTCGACGCGCACAGTACCGCCCGCTGGCCGCGGGCCAGGGCGTCGGTGACGGCCATCGTCATGCCCCGGTCCTTGAAGGAGCCGGTGGGGTTGAGGCCCTCGACCTTGAGATGGACGGTGCAGCCGGATTTTTCGGAGAGCCGGGTCGCCGCGATCAGCGGGGTACCGCCCTCGAGCAGCGTGACCGGGGTCCAGTTGTCGCCGACCGGCAACCGGTCGCGGTACGCCGCGATCACTCCGGGCCAGGGTTGATGGGTGGCCGTCCGGGGGACGCTCACAGGCCGTTTCCTTCCAATCGCAGCACGCTTGTCACGCTCTGCACGACATCCAAATCGGCGAGCGCATCGACGGTTTCGGAAAGGGCGGCGTCGGTGGCGGTATGCGTGACCACCACGACGCGGGCTCCCACCCGTCGGCCGTCCTCGTCCACCATGCCTTCCTGGCGAACCTCGGCGATGCTCACCTCGCGCTTGGCGAATTCCGCCGCCACCGAGGACAACACGCCTGGCTCGTCGGCGACGTTCATGCTGACGTAGTAGCGGGTCGAGATGAGACCCATTGGGGCGATGGGGAGTTGGGCATACCTCGACTCCTTGGGACCGCGGCTGCCCAGGACCCGGTTGCGCGCGGCCATCACCAGGTCGCCGGTGACCGCCGAGGCGGTCGGCGCGCCGCCGGCGCCCTGACCGTAGAACATCAGCCTTCCCGAGGCCGCGGCCTCGACCACCACCGCGTTGAACGCGCCGTTGACCGTGGCGAGCGGATGCGACAGGGGAACCAGCGCGGGGTAGACGCGGGCCGAAACCCGTTGCTGGCCATCGTCGCCGGTGATCCGCTCGCAGATGGACAGCAGCTTGATGGTGCAGCCCAGGGATCGCGCGGACGCGAAGTCGGCCGGGGTGATCTTGGTGATGCCCTCGCGGTAGACGTCGTCGGCGTGCACCCGGGTGTGAAAGGCGATGGACGCCAGAATCGCGGCCTTGGCGGCGGCGTCGTAGCCTTCGACGTCGGCAGTGGGATCGGCCTCGGCGTAGCCCAGCGCGCCGGCGTCGGCCAGGGCGCTGTCGTAGTCGGCGCCGGTGCTGTCCATCGCGGACAGGATGTAGTTGGTGGTGCCGTTGACGATGCCGGCCACCCGCAGCACCGTGTCGCCGGCCAGCGATTGGGTCAGCGGGCGGATTACCGGAATCGCGCCCGCGACCGCCGCCTCGAAATACAGGTCGACGTGGGCGTTTTCGGCCGCCTGCGCCAGCTCCCCGGTGGAGGTGGACAGCAACGCCTTGTTGGCGGTGACGACGGACTTGCCGTGCTCCAGCGCGGACAGGATCGCCTTGCGGGCCGGCTCCACCGGTCCCATCACCTCGACCACGATGTCGACGTCCTCGCGGCAGACCAGCTCTTCGATGTTGTCGGTCAGCAGGCCGACCGGAACGCCGCGGTCGGCCGCGACGCGGCGCACCCCGATCCCGCGCAGCACCAACGGCGCGCCGACGCGGGCGGCCAGGTCCTCGGCGCTGCCCTCGATGATGCGAACGACTTCGCTGCCGACGTTGCCCAACCCGAGTACCGCTACGCCGACGGCCTTTTCGTCACCGGGCACGGGTCACCTCACTTCCAGACTCAGCAGATCGTCGACCGTTTCCCGGCGCAGGATCAGCCGTGCGCGCCCCCCGCGCACGGCGACCACGGCGGGGCGGCCGATCATGTTGTAACGGCTCGACAGCGAATAGCAGTAGGCGCCGGTGGCGGCGACCCCGAGCAGGTCGCCCGGCTGCAGGTCACCCGGAACCCAGGTGTCGCGAACGACGATATCGCCCGTCTCGCAGTGCTTTCCGACGATACGCGCCAACTCCGCCGGTGCGTCGCTGATCCGCGAGACCAGCCGGGCGTCGTACTGGGCGTCGTAGAGCGCCGTGCGGATGTTGTCGCTCATGCCGCCGTCGACGCTGACGTAACGCCGGTGCGCGGTCGTGCTCACGTCCACGTCCTTGACGGTGCCCACCTCGTACAGCGTGATGGTGCCCGGTCCGGCGATCGCGCGCCCCGGCTCGACCACCAACCTGGGCGTGGGCAGCCCGACCGCCGCCGACTCGTTGTGCACGATGGCGCTCAGCTTGGCCGCCAGCTCGGCGATCGGCGGCGGGTCGTCGGGCGCCAGGTACGAGATGCCAAAGCCGCCACCGAGATCGACCGTCGACAGCTGGGCCGTCTTGTCGACGCCGAACTCGGCGACGATGTCGTGCAGCAGGCCGATGACGCGGTGCGCGGCCAGTTCGAAGCCGTCGACGTCGAAGATCTGTGAGCCGATGTGGCTGTGCAACCCAACCAGCCGCAGGTGATCGGTGTCGAACACCCGGCGCACCGCCGTCATTGCGGCGCCGCTGGCCACCGACAGCCCGAACTTCTGGTCCTCGTGTGCGGTGGAGATGAACTCGTGGGTGTGCGCTTCGACCCCGACGGTCAGGCGCACCAGCACGTCCTGGACGATGCCCGCCTCCCCCGCGATGGCGTCGAGGCGTTCGATCTCGAGCATCGAGTCCAGCACGATGTGGCCGACCCCGGCCTTGACGGCGGCGGTCAGCTCCGCGACGGATTTGTTGTTGCCGTGGAAGATGATCCGCTCCGGCGGGAAGTCGGCGTGCAGCGCGACGGCCAGTTCCCCGCCGGTGGATACGTCGAGCGAGAGGCCCTCCTCGTTGATCCAGCGGGCCACCTCGGTGCACAGGAACGCCTTGGCGGCGTAGTGCACGTTGTCGCCGCCGCCGAATGCTGTCGCCAGGTCCTGGCAGCGGGAGCGGAAGTCGTCCTCGTCGACGACGAACAGCGGGGTCCCGTACTCCTGGGCGAGGTCGGTCACCGGTAGGCCACCGATGACCGCGGCTCCGTTTTCGTCGCGAGTCGCGCTGCGCGGCCACACGTGCGGGGCCAGCCGCAGCAGCTCCTCGGGGGATTGCGGCCGTGGCGGGCTCTCGGCGTGACGGGCCTCGTCGGCGTGCCGGGGACCGGCGGGATGGACGTTCACATTCGCTCCGGGGCGCTGACGCCCAGGATCGTCAGCCCATTGGCGATGACCTGGCGGGCGGCCTGGCACAACGCCAGGCGTGCGGTGTGCAGGTCGGTGGGTTGCTCGTCGCCCTGCGGCAACACCCGGCACGAGTCGTAGAACCGGTGGTAGTCGCCGGCGAGATCTTCGAGGTAGCGGCACACCCGGTGCGGTTCCCTCAGGGCGGCAGCGGTTTTCAGCACGCGCGGGAATTCGCCGATGGAGCGCAGCAGCGTGCCCTCCTTGTCGTGCGTGAGCAGCTCAAGGTGGCCGGTGTCGGGGATCAGGCCGAGCTCCGCGGCGTTGCGGGCCAGCGCCGACAGCCGGGCGTGCGCGTATTGCACGTAATAGACCGGGTTTTCGTTGGACGCCGAGGACCACAGCGCCAGGTCGATGTCGATGGCGGTGTCCACCGACGAGCGGATCAGGCTGTAGCGCGCCGCGTCGACACCGATCGCCTCGACCAGATCGTCGAGGGTGAGCACCGTTCCGGCGCGCTTGCTCATCCGGACCGGCTGGCCGTCCCGGACGAGGTTGACCAGCTGCCCGATGAGCACCTCGACGGTGGCCGGGTCCTCTCCGAACGCGGCGGCCACGGCCTTGAGCCTGGCGATGTAGCCGTGGTGGTCGGCCCCGAGCATGTAGATGCACAAGTCGAACCCGCGCTGCCGCTTGTCGAGGTAGTAGGCGATGTCGGCGGCGATGTAGGCCGGCTTGCCGTCGCTCTTGATCACGACGCGGTCCTTGTCGTCACCGAAAGCGCTGGTGCGCAACCAGGTTGCGCCGTCCTTCTCGTAGACGTTGCCGGATTCACGCAGCCTGGCGATGGCCTGGTCGACGCGGCCGCTGGTATGCATCGAGTCTTCGTGGGTGTAGACGTCGAAGTCGGTGCCGAACTCGTGCAGCGACTCCTTGATGTGGGTGAACATCAGGTCGACGCCGATTTCCCGGAAGGTCTCGTGCATTTCGGCGTCGGGCAGGCTCAGCGCGTCGGGCGCCTTCTGCAGGATCTGCGCGGCGATGTCATGGATATAGGTGCCGGCGTAGCCGTCGGCGGGGGTGGGTTCGCCCTTGGCCGCGGCGATCAGGGAGCTCGCGAACCGGTCGATCTGGGCGCCGTGGTCGTTGAAGTAGTACTCGCGCACCACGTCGGCGCCCTGCGTGGACAGCAACCGGCCCAGCGCGTCGCCGACCGCGGCCCAGCGGGTGCCGCCGATGTGGATCGGCCCGGTCGGGTTGGCCGAGACGAATTCCAGGTTGATCTTCTGCCCGGCCAGCGCGTCCGAGTAACCGAACTCGTCGCCGGCGTCGAGGACGTCGTTGACGACCTTGGCCTGCGCCGATGCCTCGAGGCGCATGTTGATGAAGCCGGGCCCGGCCACCTCCGCGGAGGCGACGCCGTCCGCTTCGACCAGCTTTTCGGCGAGCCATCCGGCCAGCTCACGCGGGTTGGCGCCGACCTTCTTGCCCAGCTGCAGCGCCAGGTTGCTGGCGTAGTCGCCGTGCTCGGGATTACGCGGCCGTTCCACGGTGACCGTCGCCGGCAACGCGGCAGCGTCCAGCCCGCGCTCGGCAAGCACCGCGGCAGCGGTGGCTTTGAGCAGCTCGGCCAGGTCGGCGGGGGTCACGAGCGTCCATCCTATTGGCTACAGTCCCCCGGCCCCGAATCTATTGCAGGTGGCAGCGCTGCCGCACCGGGGCCTGCGGGCGCTATTGGCTGGCGCGGGCGGCCTCGATCGGCACGATGTCGACCAGCCGGTCGCCCCGGACAATGTGGTAGGCGTCATACCGATCCACGGTGGGGTCGCAGTGCGGGGTTACGAACTCCACGCGTTCCCCGAGGCTGACGGGTGAGCCGGCGGGCCGGGTGAGCGCGCCGTGCTCGTCGCCGAAGAACATGTACGTCGAGCCGCCGAACCGCCCTCCGGCCGGCCGCGGCAGGGGGCCGTCCGTCGCGAAAGCCTTCAGGCCGGCGTCGACGGTGACGATCGCGTCGGCGTTGGCGCTGATCACTTGGCTCGCAACCCAGAGGCTGGTGTCGAAGGCTCCGTCGTCGTCGTCGCCCAACGCGTCCGAATATTCGGCGTCCATGAACACATACGAGCCGGGTTGCACTTCGTTGAGGACACCCAAGTCCAGATCGGCCGCGACGGTCCCGGTGCCGCCGCCGGTGACGATGCCGACCCCGTGACCGGCGGTTCGAAGCGCGTCGACCACCGTCGACAGGGTCTCCATGCCGGCTCGGACTGCGTCGCAACGCTTTTGGAAGCCGGCGATGTGCTGCCAATGACCGCCGTAGCCCTGGACGCCGGCCAGCGTCAGCCCGCCGCACCGATGGACTTGCTCGGCCAGCGCGACCGCGTGTTCCGGACCGGAAACGCCGGTGCGGCCCAGCCCCACGTCGACGTCGATGAGGACATTGACGCGAATGCCGCGGCGGCACGCTTCCCCGTTCAGCACGGTCACCGGATCGGGATGATCGACCACACACGCAAATCCGGCGTCGAGCGCCGCCACGTCGCACAGCCGCTTCGGCATCACTGGGTCGGCTCCCGGCGACGTCAGGAGAATGCCACGCACGCCGGCCGCCGAAAGCGCTTCGGCTTCCCCGATTTTGGCGCAGCAGATCCCCGCCGCGCCGGCGGCGATCTGCTTTCTGGCGATCCAGGCGCATTTGTGCGTCTTGGCGTGCGGGCGCAGGGCCGCCCTGCCGCGGGTGCGTTCGGCCATCCGAGCGATGTTGGCGTCCAGCGCCGATTCGTCCAGGACCAGTGCCGGTGTGGGCAGGCGGAAACGAGAGTTCGGTTCGCCAATCATGGCTTGCGCCAACGCTTCCGCCGGACGCATCGTCATCCGGGCGCGACGGAGGTCAGGTGCTCGAATCCCGCAAGCGGGACAATGTCGGGGAGCCGGCGGATCGCCCCGTTCTGTGCCCACTGGCCTTCGGGCACTTCGTGGATGACGCACGACGTGACGACCATCTTGTCGCCGCTACGGTCGTTGCCGCGAGCCGCCGATTCGGCGGCCTGCTGAAGTTCGGCGGCGAATCTCGCCTTGCGGGCACCGTCGAGGACCCCGGCGCTGACCTGCCAATCGATGAATACGCCGGCGACCGCGGCGTCCGCATGGGCGCCGGCGGAGTAAAAGCCGCCGGACGCTAACTCGTGCAGCAGGACCAGGGCCCGCATCCGGTGTAGGGGCTGGTCGGGCACCGACTCGGCACGGCACGCCGCCTCGGTGAGGCCCGTGACCAGACGCTCCTTGCCGTTCTCGTCGAAGGCGCCAGGGGTCAGGGTTACGCGCATTAACGGCATGGCATCGTCCTTTCACGGGGGTCCTGCTGTCGAATTTCCTCCACCTTCGCCGCGGAAGCCAGTGGCAGGACCGACACCTTTCTTGCATAATTTGCCACATGATCGGTTTCGATGCGCTGGTGCTGGACGGGGCCAGCGCCAGCGCGGTGGGTGTCACGATCGACGTGGTCTCGGCGGCCAATCGGATCCTTGGGAAACCCGCGTTCGACCTTCGGTTCGTCTCGCCGCAGCGCCAGGTCGCCCTGCGCGGTGGCCTGGCCGTCGCCGCCCAACCGCTCGCGCACACCACGGCGAGGGACGTCGTCGTCGTACCCGGGTTGGGCGCCGCGCAGCCCGAGGAGATCGCCGAGCGGCTCGGCGGCGCTGACGTCGCCGTCGCCGCCGAGTGGCTGGCGGGTCTCGATGGCCGCGCCACGGAAATCGCGGCGTCGTGCACGGCGGTATTCGTCCTTGCCGCCGCCGGGCTGCTCGATCGACGGCGCTGCGTCACGACGTGGTGGCTCGGGGCCGATCTCGCCCGGGTCGCGCCGGCGGCCCGCGTCGTCATCGACGAAATGGTCGTTCGCGACGGGCCGGTCTGGACGGCGGGCAGCGCCTTCGCCCACATCGACCTGATGCTCGCGCTGATGCGCCACCTCGGCGGCGCGGCGCTCACCGACGAACTCGCGAACCGACTCGTGGCCGATCAGCGCACGTCGCAAGCGAGCTTTCTCATTCCCTCGCACTTGGCGGCGCGCGACGAGACGGTCGCGACTTTGGAGCGTTTCGTCCGGTCCCGGTTGGACGAACCGCACACACTCGACTCGCTGGCCCGGTTGTGCGGCCTTAGCACCCGAACCCTGGCGCGCCGCACGCGAAACGCCGTGGGCCTCAGTCCGCTGCAGCTGGTGCAGAGGGTTCGCCTGGAGCGCTCGCTGCATCTGTTGCGCACCACCCGCATGCCGCTCGAGGAGATCGCTGCCGCAGTGGGATTGGCGGATCCGGCGACCCTGCACCGACTGATGAAGAAACACACCGGGCACTCCCCCGGCGCGCTGCGCCCGAGCGCCCGGGCGAGGGCCTCGTGATCGGCTCTTGAGCTGTGGCGGGGTCACGACCGTCTCGCCGATGCGTTACTCTGGCTGGGCCCAATGGCGCAATATCGATATCGGTGCGCCCCCGTAGCTCAGGGGATAGAGCGTCTGCCTCCGGAGCAGAAGGCCGCAGGTTCGAATCCTGCCGGGGGCACTCACATTCACGCAGTTCGACGGAGGATTTACCGCCCGCACCGATGTCACGCCAGCTAATCTGTGTGCCTGGCGGTGAGGAGGCTGGGTTGGTGCGACGCGAAGCTCAGGCATCGATCTGATGTTGTCGCTGTTCCTCGCCGTGATCGGGCTTGTCTTCCTGGCCTTTGCCCCCACCCGCTACACCGGCATGATCTTCGTGCTCACCCTGCTCGTCACCTTCGGGATCACCGCGTTCGACATGAGCACCCACCAACCCACCAGCACCGACGTCACCGGCTTCGCACTGGCACTCATGCTCGGCGGCCCCGCCCTGCTCATCCGAAGCGAGCGAGGAATGAAGGGCTGAGTTCGGCGCAGGAATGCCGCCGAGTCCAGCTCATCCGGTCAGGAACACCAGGCGGAACTTACCGATCTGGACTTCGTCGTTATTGGCCAGCACCGCCGAGTCCACCGGCTGACGGTTGACGTAGGTCCCGTTGAGGCTGCCGACGTCGGCGACGGCCCAGTTGCCGTCCTCGTCGAGGCGAAACTCCGCATGACGGCGGCTCACGGTGACGTCGTCGAGAAGAATGTCGCTGTCGGGATGGCGCCCCGCCGAGGTGACCGACCGATCGAGCAGAAACCGGGAACCGGCGCTCGGGCCACGCTTGACAATCAGCAGCGCGGATCCGCTCGGCAACCCTTCGGTGATTTCCGCCGCGGTAGCGGCCGAGCCGTCATCCAGTTCGTCGAGAAACTGGGTGCCGTAGTCCGCGGTGGTCTCCCCCACCGCTTGGGTGAGGTGTTGGTCGTCGTCGCCGCGGTTCACATGTTGCTCCCAAACTTCGGGCACGATCAGGTACCCGCCAGCCAGAAGTACCCAAGTTCTGACGGTCTTACGCCTCAGGCACAACGCAATTCAGTTGCGGCTGAGGATGAACGCCTCGATGTGACGCTCGCCGGCGCGCACTTGGTACTTGCTCCAGCCGGGATACATCGTGAGGCCTTTCGCCCAGATCTGGTCGCGTTCTTCGGGGGTGGCGAGCCGGGCGGTGCCCTGCCAGGTGTCGCGCCCGATCGACACCGTGGCCTGCGGGTGCGCCTTGAGGTTGTGATACCAGGCGGGGTGCCTGGCGCCGCCGAAGTTGGACGCGATCAGGGCCACCCCGTCTGGGTGCGGGATGCCATACAGCGCGACGGTGCGCGGTTCCCCGGACTTGGCACCGGTGGTGGTGAGGATGACCGCAGGAACTCCGGTCACCAGCCCCGCGAAGCTGCTCTTGCCGCCGGTGACCTTGGTGAGCAGTCGGTCGAGGTGGTGTGCCGTCGGGCGCAGAAGCGCCCCGCCCGCCTTCGTGGCCGCGAAGTTGCGCATGAACCGATGGAACGCGTTGGCGTGATCGAAGGACAGGTCCGCCACGCCGATCACGCCGGCTTGGTGCTGTCGACTTGGTCCTGGTCGTATTCGATGACCGGCGGCGAGTCGCCGTAGACGTCGAGAGTGTGGATGAAGCGGTGCACTCCCATCACCCCGGCGCAGGTGAATCCGAGTTCGATGATCTGCGCGGCAGTGAAGTGCTCCCCCAACCGCTTGTAGAACTCGTCGTCCATGGCGTGATGGTCGGACGAGAGCAGGTCGAGGAACTGGACGGCCATCCGTTCCTGCGGGGTGAGCGCGCCGTGGCCCGGTGCGAGCAGGCAGGCGACGTCCTCGTCGGTGATCGAGTCGTGCTTGCGCGACTGGCTGCAGGGTTCGCATTCGCCGAGCTGGGCGCTGCGGATGCGCAATAACTCCAGGATCCGGCCACCGAGCAGGGTACCGGCGCCCAGCGTGGTCCTGGCCGCGTTGACCTGGTCGAGCTGTGCGCTGCGATACGCGAAGATCTGCAGGGGCACCGGCGTGGCATACAGACCGGCGGCGACGCCGGCCTCCACGATTTCGCGGGAACGGGAGCTGAGCTCTTCCATCGGGATTGGCGCTATACGCGGCATCGAATCAGGCTAACTTTTTTGTGCGTCGGTCAAAAGGAGAACTCGATGTCCAGACTCGCCGGACAGGTCGCGATAGTCACCGGAGGCGCGGGCGGGATCGGCGCGGCCACCGCGCACGAACTGGCCCGCGAAGGCGCCGCCGTCGCGGTCGTCGACATCGACGAAGCCAAGGCCGCCGTGGTCGCCGAGGAGATTCGGCGGACCGGGGCGCGCGCGCTCGCGCTCGGCGGTGACCTCGCCGACGAGGACACGGCGCGCCACGTGGTGCAGTCCACCGTCGCGGAGTTCGGCCGGGTCGACGTCCTGCACAACAACGCGGCGCTGACCGCGAGCGACTTCCTGTCCCGCGACACCACGGTGTCCGAGATGCCGCTGGACGTGTGGCGCCGCTCCCTGGACGTCAACCTCGGGAGCCAGCTGCTGATGTGCAAGTACGCGGTCCCCGAAATGCGCAGGGGCGGAGGCGGTTCCATCATCAACATGTCGTCGGGCGCGGCGCTGTCGGGTGACAAGACCCGGCTGGCCTACGGCGTGTCGAAGTCCGGGGTGCACGCGCTGACGATGTACGTCGCGACCAGCGAGGGAAAGGGCGGCGTGCGCGCGAACACGATCGTGCCGGGATTAATCCTCACGGACGCCGTTCGCGCGCATCTGTCCGAGGACGTCATCGCCGGCCTCGGCCGCGCCACCTTGACGCCGTACCTCGGTCAACCGAAAGACGTTGCCGACCTTGTGGTTTTCCTGGCCTCGAAGCGGTCCCGCTACATCACCGGGCAAATGATCGCGATCGACGGCGGGATGTCGGCGCACGCGGGCCTGGACACCGGCGAGTAGAAACTCGCTCTAGAGGATCGCGTCGGCGAGGCGGTCGACCTGCTCGACGGCCCCGCCCGTCGGATGGAACAGCAGCCGGTCGAAGCCCAGCTCCCGATACCGGCGGACGGTGCCGCGCGCATCGTCCGCGGAGCAGACCATATCGGCGACGTTCACCTGTGCGTACGCCGGGGCGAACCCGTAATAGCGCGCGAGATGCTCCCTTCCCGCCGCGACGGCCTCGGCCGACCCGAGCCCGAAGTTCACCGATGCCTGCAGGTAGGGGCGCCCGGGCCGCCCCGCGGCCCGCCAGCCGGCGCGGATGCGCTCGGCCAACGCCGCCTGTTCGTCATAGTGGCGCACGGCGCCGGCCGCCCACCCGTCGCCGGCGCTGATCACCCGCCGCACCGTGGCCGCGGACCGTCCACCGAAGAGCAGCGGAATATGCACGGGCGCAGCGCATAACGCGGTGTCATCGGCGACGGGTCCGCCGGCCCACAGCCCGCGCATGCGCTCGACCTGTTCGTCGAGGATGCGGCCGCGGCTGCGGAAATCGGCGCCGGTGCTGGCGTAATCGTCGCACCGGTTACCCACACCCAGGCCAACGACCAGTCGGCCACCGGAGATGGAAGCCACGCTGGCGAGCTGCTTGGCCAGCGGAACGACCGGATACACCGGCGCGAGCAGGACATTGGTCACCAGGGTCACGTCTTTCGTGGCGCCGGCCGCGGCGGCCAGGGCTATCAGCGAGTCGATACCGGGATAGATCAGGCGGTCGATCGTCGTGACGGATTCGAACCCGCGCTGCTCGGCGCGCCGGGCCCATTGGGCCACGGCCGGGCCCGAGATGCCGGCGATATGGTTCGGCAGCCCGATCCCCAGTCTCACAACACATCCTCCGCCCTGACAGTGGAGTTCACGGCGGCCAGGACCCGGCCGTAGTGGCCCTCCCGTTCGGCGTAGCGCAGCGCCCGGGCGGCGTCGACCACGACTTCCGTAACCGGCGGCTGCGCGGAGAGCGACGCCATCACCTCGGCGACGAACTCGTCCACGTCGACCGAGTCGGGATCTCCGGGGCCGTCCATCTCCGTACTCACCCGCGGTGGAGCGATCTCGATGACGTGAATACCACTCTCGTGCAACAGGATACGCAGGGCTTCGGTATAAGCGTGCAGCCCCGCTTTGGTTGCGCTGTAGGTAGGGGCGATCGCCAGCGGCACGAAGGCCAGCGCCGAGGTGATGTTGATGACCGCGGCGTCGGGCCGGCTGCGCAGCTTCGGCAGCAGCAACGACGTCAGCACGATCGGCCCGAGCAGATTGGTTGCGACGACGGATGTCGACACCGCCGAGTCGGGTGTGTCGGGGCTTTCGATAGCCATCACGCCCGCGTTATTGACCAGCACGTTGAGATCGGGCCACCGCCGTTCCAGCATCGCGACGAACGACCCGATGCACGCGGTATCGGCGATATCCAACGGATGCCATTCGATACCCGGATGCGCCTCGGCGAGGGCTCGCAACGCGGCAGTGCGCCGGCCGGCGATCACCACCCGGTTACCCCGTCGGTGCAACGCGATGGCGATCGCCCGTCCGATTCCGGTGCCGCCACCGGTGACCAGGACGGTATTGCCCGTCAGTTCCATTGGGTGCCTCCGCTTTTGACAACAAGGTGTCCCCAGCATCGGCCCCGCCATCCATTCTGGCCAGAAATACCCGAGCAGGCGGCAAGAATAGGACAAATGATCCCAACTTCTGTAGTGTTTTCCTCACTATGGAGCCGCTGGACGGTCATATTCTGCACGCGCTGCAGCTCGCACCGCGGGCGCCGTTCCGGCGTATCGCCGAGGTGATCGGCGCCGGTGAACAAACCGTCGCGCGCCGCTACCGAGCCCTGCGCCGCGACGGTGCGCTCCGCGTGATCGGCGTGGTGAATCCCCGGCTGTACGGCGAATGCCAGTGGATCGTGCGGGTACACGCCAAACCCGACAACCTGCCCCGGCTCGCCGAGGCGCTGGTCCGCAGGCCCGAGGTCACCCACGCCAACGTGTTATCCGGTGGCACCGAACTCGTCTGCGTTATCCGCGCGCCGATCGGCGACGCCGGCGACGGACTGATGCAGCGTCTGCCCCGCACGCCGGCCATCCTCGAGATGCGGATCAACCTGGTACTCAATGTGTTCGGCTCACCCACAGGTGCACACTGGACCGGCCACGGCCACGCCCTCGACGAGGAACAGATCAAGGCCTTGCAGCAACAGGTCGAGGGTGCGCACCCGGATCGGCCCGCCGCGCCCACGGCCGACGACCGCCCACTGCTGGACGCGTTGGCCAACGACGGCCGCATCGCCGACAGCACGCTGGCGAAGCTCACCGGGTGGTCACCGGCGCGAGTCAAGCGCCGACTGGCCGCGCTACAGGCCTCCGACACGCTCGCCTACGACCTGGACATGCTGCCGGAGCGGCTCGGATTCATGCTGAACGCCATAATCTGGATCTCCACGGCGCCGCGCCACCTGGTGTCGGCGGCCGAACAGATCGCGCGGCATGCTGAGGTCGCCTCGGTCGTCGCCGTCGGCGGCCCGGCCAACCTGATGGTCGTCGTGATCTGCCGAGACGCCGGCGACCTCTATCGCTACATTGCCGAGCGCCTGGCCGACGTCGACCACATCCAGGCCTACGACGTGAGCGTCCGCAGCAAGCGGCTCAAGCAGGTGGGCTCGCTGGTTTCGCGCGGTCGGTTAATCCGCGCCTAGCCGCTCGTCGGCCCGAGCGCGTAAGCACCGGTCTCGGGGTGGTGATACCAGCCGCCGGCGGCATGGGTGCCGCCGTCGACGTGAATCGTCTGGCCGGTGATGTAGCTGGACATGTCGGACGCGAGAAAGACTGCCGCGCCGGCCATTTCGTCGACGTGGCCGGCGCGTCCCATCGGCACGGTGAGGCCGAATCGCTGTTCGGAGCCGGGCGGCGCGATCGCCCTGATGCCTTCGGTCAGAGTGATGTCGGGCGCCAGGGCGTTCACCCGGATGCCGTGCGGCGCGAGTTCCAGCGCCGCGGTCTTCGTGTAGTTGATGACACCCGCCTTGGCCGCCGCGTAGGTGGCGTAACCGGGCGCGGCGCGCACGCCCTCGATCGAGGTGACGCTGATGACGCTGCCCGGCAGTTTCTGCTCGACGAGGATGCGCGCCACCCGCTGCGTGCACAGGTAAACGTGGCGCAGGTTCGCCTTGTACAGCGCGTCCCACCCGTTCTCGCTGGTGTCGAGGATCCCCGACCAGAAGACCCCGCCGGCGTTGTTGACCAGGATGCTCACCGTGCCGAGCTCGGCGGTCGTCTGCTGCAACGCGGCGTCCACCGCGGCACTGTCGCGGACGTCGACGGGAAGCCCCAGCGCGCCGATCTCGTCGGCGGCGGACGCGCATGAATCGGGGTTGCGCTCCCAGATCGCGACCCGCGCGCCGAAGGCCTTCAGCCCCGCCGCGATGCCGCGGCCGATGCCCGCGCCCCCGCCGGTGACCACCGCGACACGGTCTGTCAGCAGAACCTTCGAGGGATCCATTGCCATGCGCTCAAATATAGAACAATGCCACGTCAAGGCTTACAGTCTTTACCAAATATGTTTGATCTGTAACCAGCGGAGGGCCGCCATGAGCAGCACGATCTTCGTCACCGGCGCGACCGGGCAGACCGGCGGCAACGTGTGCCAGCAGTTGATCGAGCGGGGCGACCGCGTGCGCGCGCTGGTGCGCAACCCCGACGAGGCGGCGGCGCTGGCCGAGATCGGCGTGGAGCTGGTCAAGGGCGACATCACCGACGCCGGCGACGTGCTGCGCGCGGCCCACGGGGCCGAGGCGGCCATTCACTGCGCGGCGCTGCTGGGCGGCGCGAGCCAGGACCTGGAGGACTTCAAGGCCGTCAACATGGTCGGCACCTCGAACGTCCTCGATGCGGCCAAAGCCCACGGCATGCGCCGCGTCGTCGCGCTGAGCACCGCCACGTTCCTCGATCTGAGCACCGGCGCGGACTTCGAAGAGGCGCCCGTGCTGCGCAACCCGCCGGGCGACCCCTACACCGTCACCAAGCTCGCCGCGTTTCTGGACGCACACGAGCGCGCCGCCGCGGGCGAGGACGTGCTGACCTGCCACCCGGGCGCGATCTTCGGCCCCGGCCTGGTCGTCGAACGCGCGTTGCACCGCACCAGCTTCAACCGGGTGCTGCTGGCCGGTATGCGCGGAAAGATCAAGCGGTACCTGGCTTTTCCGGTGACCTGGGTGGCGGGCGCCGACGTCGCGACGGGCTCCATCGCCGCGCTGGACAAGGGGGTGGCCGGTGAGCGCTACCTGCTGGTCGGCCGGCCCGAGGACACCTTCAGCACCGCCGGGGGCATCAACCGCGCGTGTGAGATCGCCGGAATCGACCATCGCGTCGAGGATCTCGACTACCGCACGGACCCCGACGCGTTGACCGCCGAATTCGGGCCCACCCTGATGGCCATCGCGGCCGCCGCGGCCAAGAGCGAGCGCAGGCCCCGGGCGACCGACAACCTGACCACCCGGCGCCTGGGCTATGCGCCCATGTCCTTCGATGACGGCCTGCGACTGCTGATCTCGTGGCTGCGCGGGCTCGGCAAACTGTAGGGGCCGGCGTGGTGGATCTGACCGACCGGATCCTCGACGCGGCCCAGCGGCTGGTGTTCCGGGCGGGGGCACGCAAGTTGTCGCTGTCGGACGTGGCGGCGCGGGCCGGGGTGTCGCGGCCGACGATCTACCGCTACTTCGCGTCCAAAGAGGAGCTGATCGACGCGTTGGGGAAACGCGAGCGCCGTCGCTTCAACGCCGCGATGGACCACGCGATGTCCGGCGTCGTCGGGGTCGCCCGGCTGCAGGCCGCGGTGGACGTCGTCGCGACCTTCGTCGAAGCCCAGCCGCCCGGCCGGCTGCTCGACCTGGAGCCGGCGTTCGCCCACGACCAGATGGCGCAGGCGTTGCCGATGCTCGCCGAGGGGTTGACGACCGTATTGCAGCGCTGCGCCCGCGAGGGCACCTTCGCCACGGCGGTGGATCCCCGCGACCTCGCCGGTGCGATCGCGCGAACCGCGTTGACCCACTACATCTTTCCCGACGCCGACCGTGCCGCGGCGCGGCGCGAGATCCGGGCGGCGGCCGGACTTCCCGCTCAGTCCAACTGAAACTTTGTCGCGCCGAACGGTTCCGAAGTGCCCAGAGCGAACACCGTCGACGGGCTCACGCGATAGACCTGCCACGGCGGCGGGCCGGCCGACTGGGCGCTGTACTCCGCCGTCAGGGCGTCGCCCGCGACCTCGCATGGCCAGCCGCCTTTGACGAAAGAATCTGCGACGTAACGTAGTTCGCCCGCGGACGTCACCCGTCGCGCGACACCCTCGATGACGAGGTCGAACGGTTCCGTGGCGACGGTGACCACGCATCGCGGATCGCGGGCCAAATTGCGCGACTTGCGGGTCGCAGGCCCGGACGTGAAGTACCAGGCGCCGTCATCCTGGGTAACCCCGACGGCCATGACGTGCGGGCTGCCGTCGGGATTGATCGTGCTCAGCCAGACGGTGTGGCGGTGCGGTCCGCCGGTCCCCGGCGCCTGCGTCAGCTCGCCGTCCAGCACGGCCCGGACGCGGTCCCGTCAATGGGCGGCGCGCCGTACCCGTCGAGATTGCGGAATGTGATCGTCATGCCGGTACCGACCGGCGGCCGGCCCGGAAGTCATCGCTCGCGCAGCAGGAACAGGCCGTAGGCGGCGACCGATTGCGCGTCCGCGATCACCCCGGTGCGCATCATCTGCTCGACGTCGTCGCGCGAGAACCACTCGCTGCGCATGTCCTGCTCCTCGTGCTCGCGATCCGACTCGCCCTCGACGATCCCGGTGGCCAGGAACACCCAGCCGCGCTGGCTGCTCATCCCGGCGGCGACGTCGAGCTGGCCGAGCGCCTCGAACGACGTCGCGCGCAGCCCGGTCTCCTCGCGCAGCTCGCGCTCGGCCAACCGGGACGGCTCGGCGTCGACGAGGTCCGGGGCGCTGCCCTGCGGGAACTCCCAGCGCCGCGCGCCGAGCGGATACCGGAACTGCTCCACCAGCCGGAAGCGGTTGCCGTCGTAGGGCATCACCAGCGCGTACGTCGGCTTGTCCACCACGGCGTAGATGCCGAGACTGCCATCGGGACGGCGGATGTCGTCCTCGCGGATCACCAGCCAGCGGTTCCGGTAGACCTCGCGGGACGCGACGCATTCGATGAAAGGCACACCGCCAGTATCGCGGCGAGGAGTATGTTTCCAAGCCATGCCCTCCCAGGAAGCCATCGCGCAGACCGTCAATCGCTACCTCGAGCTCGTCGCCGCCGGCAAAACCGACGAGATCCTGACCCTCTACGCCGCCGACGCGACCATCGAGGATCCGATCGGATCCGACGTGCTGCGCGGACACGACGACATCCGCGGGTTCTACGCGGGTTTCCAAGATCTCGAGAAAGAGACCGAACTCGCGGAGCTGAAGGTCGGCGGCAGCGAGGCAGCGTATTTGTGGCACCTCACGCTCATCACGGGCGACAGCCGCAGCCGCATCTCGCCCATCTCGCACATGACGTTCGACGAGGACGCCAAGATCTTGTCGATGCGGGCGTTCTGGTCCCCGTCCGACGTCAAGGTCCTCTGATTTCGTTGCGGGACAACGGTTCAGCCCCGCTGCGTCCGTCGCCGGTGGGCCGATCCGGCGTTTCGACCAGGTAGCAAACCGCCGCGTGAACTCGTGTCTTGCCGCGTCGGCGGCGATAATGCATCGATGACCCCTCACGACGGCGCACCACCGCTCTAGCATGCGACGGCACATCATCGTCAGCGGTGACGACGCGCTGGCCACGACGATCATCGACGAGCTGAACAACGCCGGCGTCAGCGTCGTCAAGCTCAACAGCCCCGCCGAGCTTGCCCACGTCGAGGCCGATCGCGCGGTCGCCGTCGTGTGCGCCGGGGACGACGATGCGGTAAACCTCGAAATCGCCTTGCTGGCAAGGAAAGCCAATCCCAGGGTGCGAGTGGTCGCGCGGCTGGGCAACGACGTGCTCCGCGAAGCGGTGGCCGACGACAACGGCCCCGGGGCCATCCTGGACGTCGCCGAGCTCGCGGCGCCGTCGGTCGTCGAGGCGTGCCTGGCCCACAGCACGCACCCGTTCGAGGCGGCCGGCATCACCTTCGTCGTGTCCGACGCCGAGGCGCCCCGGGACGGCACCCTGCGCGAGATCTACGGCGACCTGGCGCCGGTGGCGGTAATTCACGGCCCCAACTCCCCCAACCCGGGCGAGGTGGCGGCCTGCCCGGGCCGCGACCTGCCGGTGCACGCCGGCGACTGGACCGCGATGATCGGCACCCCGGACGAGCTGGCCGGCCTGGGCATCAAGATCCCCCGGCCGACCCGCGTGCGCACCCGCCCGCCCCAGCTGCGGCGCGCGTTCGACGCGGTGCGGACCCTGCGCAACGACGTCAACCCGATGTTTTTCCGCGCGCTGGCCGCCGCGCTGAGCTTGCTGATCGGGTCGACGATCGTGTTGCGGTTCACCTACCAGCCCCATCCCGGGATGACGTGGGTCGATGCCCTGTACTTCAGCACCGAGACGATCGCGACCGTCGGCTACGGCGACTTCAGCTTCCTGCACCAACCGACCTGGTTGCGGCTGTTCAGCATCACGCTGATGTTCGCCGGGGTGATGACCACCGCGCTGCTGGTCGCGTTCATCGCCGACCTGCTGTTGTCGCGTCGCTTCGCCTACTCGGCCGGCCGCCGGCAGGCGCGCCACCTGCGCAACCACATCATCGTCGTCGGGCTGGGGTCGTTCGGCAGCCGCGTGGTCGCGGATCTGGTGGCGGCCGGATACGACGTGGCGGTCATCGAACGCGACGAGAACAACCGCTTCCTGTCGACCGCGGCCGACCTCGAGGTGCCCGTGGTCTTCGGCGACGCGACCCTGCCGCAGACCCTGGAGTCGGCGCGGGTCGAACACGCCCGCGCGGTCGCGGTGCTGACCCAGGACGACATGGTCAACATCGAGATCGGCATCGTGCTGCGCGAGATGCTGGGCCCCCGGGTGATGCCGGAAGTCATCCGGCCCGACGTGCCGATCGTGCTGCGCATATTCGACCGTGAGCTGGGCGTCGCGGTGGCGCAGCGATTCGGCTTCGAACACGTTCGCTCCACCGTCGAGTTGGCCGCGCCGTGGTTCATCGGCGCCGCCATGGGGCTGCAGGTGCTCGGGACGTTCTGGGTCGGGCAGCGCTCGTTCATGGTCGGCGGCATGCACGTGGGTGCCCGCAGCGAACTGGACGGGCTGCGGATGTTCGAGCTGTCGACCCACACCCGGGTCATCGCGATCACCCGGGAGGACGCGCCGGTCCAGCTGCACCCGCGGCGCGACGCGCGGCTGTGCGCCGGCGACACGGTCTACCTCGTCGGCCCGTACCGCGAGCTGCTGGCGACGCTGCGCAAGGGGCAGCCGCCCCAGCAGCCCGAGATCGGCGGCGAGCGCCGCCCGGCCTAGCTGCTTAGAGCTGGGCCGCCACGTCGGCCGCGCGGCGCAATTGGTCGATGTCCGAGCTCGTCGGGATGAGCTGGACCTCGTCGGTGCCGATGCCCTCGAACTTGCGCAGCACCGCCAGCAGCTCGTCCTCGCTGCCGGCCCAGCCGGTCATGGGGGCCATCGCGTCGACGTACTCGGCCGGTATCCAGTTCATGTAGCGGCGCAGGTGGCGATGCACTTGGGCGCGGGACTCCTCCGGCGGGCCGAACGCGAACCAGAACGACGTCACCAGGTGCGGTTGGGGCCGGCCGGCCTGCGCCCACGCGTCGCGCGCGACGTCGAACAGCTCGTTCTGCTTGGCGACGTCGAGGTCCAGCGTGGTGCCCGCCAGCCCGTCGGCCCAGGCCGCCGCGCTGCGGATGGTCTTGGGCCCGATGCTGCCCACGAACAGCGGCGGACCACCGGCCTGGACCGGGGGCGGGCCCACGGGCAGCACCGACTCGGTGAGCTTCTCGCCCGCCCACACCCTTCTCATCACGCCCACCCGGTCGGCCATGCCGCGGATCGTCTGCGTCGCCGGGTCGGCGCCCACGGCGTGGTAGTCCTCGAGCCTGCCGCCCACGCCGATGCCGACCGTCAGCCGCCCGCCGCTCAACATGTCCCCGGTGGCCAGGGCCTTCGCCAGCATCACGGGATCGTGCAGCTGCGGCACGATCACGGTCGTCAGCAGCCGCACCCGGTGCGTCCACGCCGCCAGCGCACCGAGCAGCGTCAGGTGGTCCGGGTTGCCGAACGCGATCCGCTCGCCCCAGCACAGCGACGAAAACGGGCCGTCGTCGACGGCGCGGGCCCAGTTTTCCAGCACCACCGCATCCAGATCCGGCTCCATTACCGGCATGGTCATCGCTATCTGCACAGACGCGATTCTGGCAGCATGGACTGGATGGTTTTCACCAGCACCTCGATCGCGCACGTCCGGCTGACCGTGACCGATATCGAGCGGTCCCGGCAGTTCTACGAGAGCGTCTTCGGCTGGCCGGTGTTGCTGGAGGTCCCGGAGAACGCCGACGAAGCCACCCGCAGCCAGTACGGCTTCCTGTTCGGCGGCGTCATCTACGACCTCGGAGGCACGCTGCTCGGACTGCGGCCCGTCGCGACGGACCGCTTCGACGAGGATCGCGTCGGCCTCGACCACATCGCGTTCCGCGTCGGCAGCAAGACCGAATTGGACGCCGCGGCCGCCCATCTCGACGAAGTCGGGGTGGACCACGAGCCCGTCAAAGACATTGGGCCGTCCTACATCCTGGAGTTCCGCGACCCGGACAACATCGCGCTGGAGCTCACGGCGCCGAAGTAGCGCCCGGCCTTGCGCGCGAGCGTGCCCAGAATGCCGGTGTGGTCGGCGTGTCGCCGTACCGACGCGCACGCCCGCCGGAGGGGTAGAAGGGAACTATGGCGATCAGTTTCAACCACACCATCGTCGCCGCGCGCGACAAACGGGAGTCCGCGGAATTCCTCGCCGAGCTGTTCGGCCTGCCCAGCCCGCAACCGTTCGGCCACTTCATGGCCGTCACGCTCGAGCATGGCGTCAACCTCGACTACGCCGATGCGCCGCCGGGCGAGGAGATCCGGCGCCAGCACTACGCGTTCCTGGTTTCCGACGACGACTTCGACGCCATCTACGGCAGGATCACCGCGCGTGGCTTGCAGCACTGGGCGGACCCTCGCCAACAACGGCCCGGCGAGATCAACCACAACCACGGCGGGCGCGGCGTCTACTTCCTGGATCCCTCCGGCCACGCCATGGAGATCCTGACCCGGCCCTACGGCTCGGACGGCTAGTCGCCGCTGCGCGGTGACCCGTGCCGCCGGTGTTCCTGGCTGCGATAGTCGTCGGCCATCTGTGCGACGTGCTTGGGCAGGGCGCCGGCCGCGACGTGGGCCAGGGTCGTTTCCTCCAGAACCGAGCGCATGCTGGCCCGCAGCGCGCGCCACACGTCGGCCAGCGGCGCGGTGGGCCCGGAATAGGGCAGGTCACCCAGCCCGATGTCGCGGACGCTGGCCAGCGGGCCGTCGATGCAGCGCAGCACGTCGGCGATGCTGATCTCGCTTGGGGGCCGGGCCAGTTCGTAGCCGCCCTCGCGGCCGCGATGGCTTCGCACCAGGCGGTCGGTGCGCAGGTTGGTGAGGATGTCGACGAGGAATTGCGGCGGGATGCCCTGGGCCTGGGCCAGCTCGTCGGTCGTCACCAGGGTGCCGGTGTCGACCGTCGCGAGCTGGACCATCGCCCGCACCGCGTACTCCGCCTTGGCCGACATCCGCATGTGAGGATTGTGCCACTCGGCGCCGAGGGTCCTTAGGGGCGCAACTCCAGCAGGTCGATCACCAGCTGCGCCTGCTCGTCGATGCCGCGATCCGGCGTGAGCCGCAGGTCCGGGTTCTCCGGCTGCTGATACGGGCTGTCGATGCCGGTGAAGTTCGCGATCTCGCCGGCGCGCGCTTTGGCGTATAGCCCCTTGGGATCACGCTTCTCGCAGTCGTCGAGCGGGGTGTCGCAGAAGACTTCGAAAAACTCCAGCCCGCTGGTGGCGTGGACCCTGCGGGCCAGTTCGCGGTGCTCGGCCAGCGGGCTGATCGCCGGCACCAGCACGGTCTGGCCCGAGTCGGCCAGCAACGCGGCCACGTGCGCCAGCCGGCGCAGGTTCTCCGCCCGGTCGGCCATGGAGAAGCCCAGGTCGGCGTTTAGGCCGTGGCGCAGGTTGTCGCCGTCGAGAACGTAAGCGGGAAAACCGCTTTCGAGCAGCTTACGTTCGACCTCCATGGCCACACTCGATTTGCCCGAGCCCGACAGGCCGGTGAACCAGATCGTCCTGCCCCGCGGGCGGGATCCGGCACCGACGAGCGACTTGTGCCGCACCGTGTTCGGGCTCGACGCCTGCGTCGAGACGTCCCGCAACACCATGCCCGCCGCCACCGTGCCGTTGGTGTTCGGGTCGATCAGGATGAACGAGCCGGTGCTGGAGTTGCGGGTGTACTCGTCGAGCAGCAGGGGAACCTGGGTGCGCAGCGAAATGCGGCCAAGCTCGTTGAGCTGCAACGCCGTTGCGGCTTTGTCGCGGTGCAGGGTGTTGACGTCGAGGCGGTACTCCAGCGCGGTGACCCGCGCGCGCGTCGTTCGGGTGGTGTGCTTGATCAGGTAGTCGCGGCCGGGCTCCAGCGCCGCAGCGTCGGCCATCCAACACACCGTCGCGTCGAAGTCCTGGGTGACCCTGGGCTGGTTGTGGGTGCGGGCGATCATGTCGCCGCGCGAGATGTCGATCTCGTCGGCGAGGCTGATCGAGACGGCCATCGGCGGAAACGCTTCTTCCACAGGGCCGCATGTGCCCTCGATCGCGGTGATCCGGGTGGTCTTGCCAATCGGCAGCACGACCACCTCGTCGCCGGGGCGCATCACCCCGCTGGCCACGGTGCCGGCATAACTGCGGTGGTCCTGATGCTCGTGGGTGTGGGGCCGGATGACGTATTGCACCGGGAACCGCACGTCGACCAGGTTGCGGTCACCGGCGATGTAGACCTCTTCGAGGTGCGACAGCAGCGCCGGCCCCTCATACCAGGGCGCGTTGTCCGACTTGGTCACCACGTTGTCGCCGTTGAGCGCCGAGATCGGGATGGTGGCCACGTCCTGGACGTCGAGCCGCGCCGCGAAGGCGTGGAACTCGTCGCGGATCCACTCGAATCTCTCTTTGTCCCAATCGATCAGGTCCATCTTGTTGACGGCGAGCACGATGTGCTGGATCCCCAGCAGGGACGCCAGGAACGCGTGCCGGCGGGACTGCTCGAGCAGGCCGTGGCGGGCGTCGACGAGCACGATCACCAGCTGAGCGGTCGACGCGCCGGTCACCATGTTGCGGGTGTACTGGATGTGGCCGGGGGTGTCGGCGATGATGAATTTCCGCTTGGGAGTGGCGAAATAGCGGTAGGCGACGTCGATGGTGATGCCCTGCTCCCGCTCGGCCCGCAGGCCGTCGGTGACCAGCGCCAGGTCGGTGTAGTCGTGGCCGCGCTCCTTGGAGGTGCGCTCCACCGACGCCCATTGGTCTTCCATGACGGCCTTGGAGTCGTACAGCAGTCGCCCGATCAGGGTGGACTTGCCGTCGTCGACGGAGCCCGCGGTCGCCAGCCTCAATAACGTTGTCATCAGAAGTAGCCCTGTCGTTTCCGGTCTTCCATCCCGGCCTCCGAGATGCGGTCGTCGGCCCGGGTCGCGCCGCGCTCGGTCAGTCGGGACACCGCCGTCTCGGCGATCACCTCCGACACGGTGGAGGCCTCCGACTCCACGCATCCGGTGCAGGTGACGTCGCCGACGGTGCGGAACCGCACCATCGCCTCGAACACCGGCTCGTCGGCACGCGGCTGCATGTGCCGGTGCACCGCCAGCAGCATGCCGTCGCGGCTGAACACCTTGCGCCGGTGCGCGAAATAGATCGACGGCAGCTTGACCTTCTCGGCGCCGATGTAGGACCAGATGTCGAACTCGGTCCAGTTGGACAGCGGGAAGACGCGGATGTGCTCGCCCTTGTGGTGCCGCCCGTTGTAGAGGTTCCACAGCTCGGGGCGTTGGGCCTTGGGGTCCCACTGCCCGAACTCGTCGCGGAAGCTGAACACCCGCTCCTTGGCCCGCGCCTTTTCCTCGTCGCGGCGCGCGCCGCCGAACGCGGCGTCGAACTTGTTCTCCCGGATGGCGCGCAGCAGCGTCACGGTCTGGATCGGGTTGCGCGACGGGATGGTCTCGACGACGCGTCCCGCGTCGATGTCCTCCTGCACCGACGCCACCACCAGGCGCACCCCGGACTCGGCGACCAGTTCGTCGCGGGCGGCGATCACCTCGTCGAAGTTGTGGCCGGTGTCGACGTGCATCACCGGAAACGGCAGCCGCCCGGGGCGGAACGCCTTGAGCGCCAGGTGCAGCATGACGATGGAGTCCTTGCCGCCGGAGAACAACAGCACCGGCCGCTCGAACTCGGCGGCCACCTCCCGGATGATGTGGATCGCCTCGGCCTCGAGCGAGCGCAGGTGGCTCAACTCGTACTGGCCGGCGGCGGGGGCCGCGTTCACAGCGCTGGTCATCGGCTACCTCGTCGTTTATTCCTGATAAAGCTGATCGGATTGACCATCTTTATGGTCATTGCCATCTATGGAACCAGCCGGCTTTGCCGGTGTCAATGCTTTGGCGCGCGTGACAAGCGCCCGACGCATCGCGCCACGACGGCCGGTGACCCTTTCGCGGTGACCGGCCGGTGCGAAAGCATGGGCGCATGAGAACTGGAACGCAGAGCGGCCGCGAAGTTATTGCGCAATTCCTCCCCCAATCGCCGTTCGTCGCGAAGCTGGGCATCGTCGCCGATCAGCTCGGCGACGACGAGGTGCGACTGCGGCTGCCCTGGGATCCCTCCAATGTCACCGTCGGCGACATGGTGCACGGCGGCGCCATCGCGACGCTGGCCGACGTGACCGTCATGGCGGCGGCGTGGTGCGGCGCGGACGCGCCCCCGCAGCTGCGCGGGGTGACGGTGTCGATGGCGCTGGATTTCCTGGCGCCGGCGCGCGCCACCGACGTCATCGGGATCGGACGGGTGCTGCGGCGGGGGCGGTCGCTGGTCAACTGCGAGGCCGAGATCGTCGACGCCGACGGCACGCTGGTCGCCAAGGCCCTGGCGACGTACAAGGTGGGCTGATTGGGGGCGCCGAACGTGCACTCAGGGCGAAGAAATGGCCGATTTCCCGCCCTGAGTGCACGCTCGGCGAAAGGGAGCAGCTAGAGGGTGACTTCCTCGAGCTTGCCGGTGGCGACGTCGAAGACGAAGCCGCGCAACGAGACGTGCTTGGTCACGAACGGGCTGTTCTCGATGCGGCGCAGCGACTGCCGGACGTCCTCCGCCGGATCCGGGAACGCCTCGGCCGCCCACGGCGGCTTGACGCCGATCTCGTCCTGGATGGCGCGCTTGAAGTCGTCGTCGGTGAACGTCAGCATCCCGCAGTCGGAATGGTGGATCAGGATGATCTCGCGAGTGCCCAGCAGCCGCTGGCTGATGGCGAGCGAGCGGATGACGTCGTCGGTGACGACGCCGCCGGCGTTGCGGATGACGTGGGCCTCCCCGTCGGCCAGGCCGAGCAGGCGGTAGACGTCGAGCCGGGCGTCCATGCAGGCCACCACCGCGACGTGCTTGCTTGGCGGCATCGGCAGCGGGCCCGTGAAGCCGCTCGCGTATTGGGCGTTATTGGCCAGGTAGTCGTCGGTTACGGTCACGCAAGCCTCCTCGGGATGTTGCGGCCTGAACGTAGCAACGAGCCACCCGTAATTCACTCATGAGAATCAGCCGGATCACAAGGACGGACTGGGCTCGTTAACCTGTCCCAATGCGGAACGGGCGGGCATGATCCGGTTTCTGGCGCGCCGGGTGCTCAACTACATCGTGCTGCTGGCGCTGGCCTCGTTTCTGACCTATTGCCTGACCTCGTTGGCCTTCTCGCCGCTGGACAGCCTGTTGCAGCGCAACCCGCGGCCGCCGCAGGCGGTCATCGACGCCAAGGCCCACGCGCTCGGCCTGGACCAGGCGATCCCGATCCGCTACGCGCACTGGGCCTCGCACGTGGTCCGCGGCGACTTCGGCACCACGATCACCGGCCAGCCCGTCGGCACCACGCTGTGGCGCCGCGTCGGAGTGACCCTGCGGCTGCTGGTGGTCGGCTCGGTGGTGGGCACCGTGCTGGGCATCGCGGCGGGCGCCTGGGGGGCGATCCGCCAGTACCGGCTCAGTGACCGCCTCGTCACCATGCTCGCGCTACTGGTGCTCAGCACCCCGTCGTTCGTCATCGCCAACCTGTTGATCCTCGGGGCGCTGCGGGTGAACTGGGCCACCGGCCTGCAGCTCTTCGACTACACCGGGGAGACGTCGCCGGGCGTGGAGGGCGGCTGGCACGAGGCGCTCGACCGGCTGCGGCACCTGATCCTGCCCACGCTGACGCTCTCGCTGATGGCCGCCGCCGGCTACAGCCGTTACCAGCGCAACGCGATGCTCGACGTCCTCGGCCAGGATTTCATCCGCACCGCCCGCGCCAAGGGCCTCACCCGCCGGCGCGCGCTGCTCAAACACGGGCTGCGCACCGCGCTGATACCGCTGGCGACGCTGTTCGCCTACGGGGTGGCAGGGCTGGTCACCGGCGCGGTGTTCGTCGAGAAGATCTTCGGCTGGCACGGCATGGGCGAATGGCTGGTGCAGGGCATATCCACGCAGGACACCAACATCATCGCCGCCATCACCCTGTTCTCCGGCACGGTGGTGCTGCTGGCCGGCCTGCTCTCCGACGTCTTCTACGCCGCCCTCGATCCAAGGGTGCGGGTGTCATGACGAGCGCTGACACCGCTGCGGCGCAGGGGCTTTCGGCACCGGAAGAGGTGGAGTTCGCCTCGCGGCGGACCCTGGTGCTGCGCAGGTTCGCCCGCAACCGCCTCGCGGTGGCGTCGCTGGCGCTGCTGGTGCTGCTGTTCATCGGTTGCTATGCGCTGCCGTCGCTGCTGCCTTACTCCTACGACGACCTCGACTTCAACGCGCTGCTGCAGCCGCCGAACGCCCGGCACTGGCTGGGCACCAACGCGATGGGCCAGGACCTGCTCGCGCAAATCCTGCGCGGCATGCAGAAGTCGATGCTGATCGGCGTCTGCGTGGCCTTCATCTCCACCGGCATCGCCGCCACCGTCGGTTCCATCGCCGGCTACTTCGGCGGCTGGCGCGACCGGGTGCTGATGTGGGTGGTCGACCTGCTGCTGGTGGTGCCCAGCTTCATCCTCATCGCCATCCTCACGCCGCGGGTCAAGAAGTCGTCCAGCGTCCTGCTGCTGGTGCTGCTGCTGGCCGCCTTCGGCTGGATGATCAGCTCGCGCATGGTCCGCGGCATGACCATGAGCCTGCGCGAGCGCGAATTCATCCGCGCCGCAAGGTATATGGGCGTCTCCAGCCGCCGGATCATCGTCGGTCACGTGGTGCCCAACGTGGCGTCGATCCTGATCATCGACGCCGCGCTCAACGTCGCCTCGGCCATCCTGGCCGAAACCGGCCTGAGCTTCCTCGGTTTCGGCATCCAGCCCCCCGACGTGTCGCTGGGCACGCTGATCGCCAACGGCACCCAATCCGCGACCACGTTCCCGTGGGTGTTCCTGTTTCCGGCCGGGGTGCTGGTGCTGATCCTGGTGTGCGCCAACCTGACCGGCGACGGGCTGCGCGACGCTCTCGATCCGGGTAGCGGGATGGGGCGGAGCGGGGCCCGATGAGCCCGCTGCTGGAGGTGACCGACCTCGCCGTCGACTTCCCGACCGACGCCAAACCGGTGACCGCGGTGCGCGGCATCGGCTACCACATCGAGCCCGGCGAGGTGGTGGCCATGGTCGGCGAGTCGGGCTCGGGCAAGTCCGTGTCGGCCATGGCGGTGGTGGGGCTGCTGCCGGCATACGCGCGGGTGCGCGGCTCGGTTCGGCTGCACGGCACCGAGCTGCTGGGGCTCGGCGACGAGGCGATGTCGCGGTTCCGCGGCAAGGCGGTCGGCATGGTGTTCCAGGACCCGATGTCGGCGCTGACGCCGGTCTACACCGTCGGCGACCAGATCGCCGAGGCGATCGAGGTGCACCAGCCGCACGTCGGCCGGAAGGCCGCCCGCCGGCGCGCGGTGGAACTGCTTGAGCTGGTGGGCATCTCGCAGCCCGAGCGGCGCGCCCGCGCGTTTCCCCACGAGCTGTCCGGCGGCGAACGGCAGCGAGTGGTCATCGCGATCGCGATCGCCAACGACCCCGACCTGTTGATCTGCGACGAGCCGACCACCGCCCTGGACGTGACGGTGCAGGCGCAGATTCTGGAGGTGCTCAAGACCGCCCGCGATGTCACCGGCGCCGGGGTGCTCATCATCACCCACGACCTCGGCGTGGTCGCCGAGTTCGCCGACCGGGCCCTGGTGATGTACGCCGGCCGGGTCGTCGAGTTCGCCGGCGTGACCGAGCTTTACCGCGCCCGCCAGATGCCCTACACGGTGGGGCTGCTGGGATCCGTGCCCCGGTTGGACGCCGCCCAGGGCACCCGGCTGGTGCCCATCCCCGGGGCGCCGCCGTCGCTGGTGGGGCTGGAGGCGGGCTGCCCGTTCGCGCCGCGCTGTCCGCTGGTGATCGACGAATGCCGCGCCGCGGAGCCGGAATTGGTCGAAGTCGGCGCGGACCATCGGGCGGCGTGCATCCGCACCGACCAGGTGGGCGAGCGCAGCGCCGCGGACATCTACGGGGTCAACACCTCCGCCCGGGCGGCGCCGGCCGGCGGCTCGGCCGTCGTGGTGCGGGTGCGCGACCTGGTCAAGACCTACAAGCTGACCAAGGGGGTGGTGTTGCGCCGCACCGTGGGCGAGGTCCGCGCCGTCGACGGCATCAGCTTCGAGCTGCGAGAGGGCCGCACCCTGGGCATCGTCGGGGAATCCGGCTCGGGCAAGTCGACCACGCTGCACGAGATCCTGGAACTGGTTGCGCCGCAGTCGGGGTCGATCGAGGTGCTGGGCAACGACGCGGCTACGCTGACCGCGGCGGGCCGGCGTGCGCTGCGCCGCGACATCCAGGTCGTGTTCCAGGACCCGGTGGCGTCGCTGGACCCGAGGTTGCCCGTCTTCGAGCTGCTCGCCGAACCGTTGCGGGCCAACGGCTTCGGCAAGGGCGACACCAACGCGCGGGTGGCCGAGCTGCTCGACATCGTGGGGCTGCGCCGCGCCGACGCGGCCCGCTACCCCGCCGAGTTTTCCGGCGGCCAGAAGCAGCGCATCGGCATCGCGCGGGCGCTGGCGCTGCAGCCCAAGATCCTGGCCCTCGACGAGCCGGTGTCCGCGCTCGACGTCTCGATCCAGGCCGGGATCATCAACCTGCTGCTCGACCTGCAAGAGCAGTTCGGCCTGTCGTATCTCTTTGTCTCCCATGACCTTTCCGTGGTCAAGCACCTGGCACACCGGGTGGCAGTGATGCATGCCGGCGCCATCGTGGAGCAGGGCGACAGCGACGAGCTGTTCCGCAACCCGCAGCACGACTACACACGCCAGCTGCTGGGAGCGGTGCCGCAACCGGATCCGGGCAAGCATGTCTAGAGCCGGATTCTTGGGCGCTCGGCGGGTCTTGAGCCTGTTGGTAATCGCCGGTTTGGCGCTCACCGGGTGCTCGCCGGCCATCGACCTGGCGGCTCCGACCGGCAACAACGCCTCGATCGGCACCACCAGCGACGTCAACCCGAGGGATCCCGCCACGCTGCGCGACGGCGGAAACCTGCGGCTGGCGCTCAGCGACTTCCCGCCAAACTTCAACATCCTGAGCATCGACGGCAACTCGGCCGAGGTCGCCGGCATGATGAAGGCGACCCTGCCGCGCGCGTTCGTCATCGGCCCGGACGGGTCGACGACCGTCGACACCGACTACTTCACCAGCGTCGAGCTCACCGGGACCAACCCGCAGGTGGTGACCTATACCATCAACCCGAAAGCCGTGTGGTCCGACGGCACGCCGATCACCTGGCGCGACATCGACAGCCAGATCCACGCGCTGTCCGGCGCCGACAAGACGTTCGAGATCGCCGGCCCCGGCGGCGCGGACCGGGTCGCGTCGGTCACCCGCGGGGTGGACGACCGGCAGGCCGTCATGACTTTCGCCAAGCCGTACGCGGAGTGGCGCGGCATGTTCGCCGGCAACGGCATGCTGCTGCCGGCCAGCATGACCGCCACGCCCGAGGTGTTCAACAAGGGCCAGCTCGACGGGCCCGGGCCGTCCGCCGGTCCGTTCGTCGTGTCGTCGTTGGACCGGACCACGCAGCGAATCACCTTGACCCGCAACCCGAAATGGTGGGGCGCGCGACCGCGCCTGGACAGCATCACCTATCTGGTGCTCGACGACGCGGCGCGGCTACCGGCGCTGCAGAACAACACGATCGACGCGACCGGCATCGGCACGGTGGACCAGCTGACCATCGCCCAACGCACCAAGGGAATTTCGATCCGGCGCGCGCCCGCGCCGAGCTGGTCGCACTTCACCTTCAACGGCGCCCACGGGGCGATCCTGGAGGATAGGGCGCTGCGCGTCGCCGTGTCCAAGGGCATCGACCGGCAGACCATCGCCAAGGTCGTCCAGTACGGGCTCACCAACAACCCGGTGGCGCTGGGTAACCACATCTACGTCGCCGGGCAGGAGGGCTACCAGGACAACAGCTTCATGGTGCCCTACGACCCGGCCGCGGCGAGCCGCGAATTGGACCAGTTGGGCTGGAAGCGGGGCGGCCAGTTCCGGGAGAAAAACGGCCGCCAGCTCGTCATCCGCGACTTGTTCTACGACGCGCAGGGCAGCCGGGCGTTCGCGCAGATCGCCCAACACAGCCTCGCCCAGATCGGCGTCAAGCTCGAACTCGTCGCGCGGTCCGGCAGCGGGTTCTTCACCAACTACATCAACGTCGGGGCCTTCGACATCGCGCAGTTCGGTTGGCTGGGCGACGCGTTCCCGTTGTCGTCGCTGACGCAGATCTACCAGTCCGACGGGGCGAGCAACTTCGGCAAGATCGGCAGCCCGGAGATCGACGCCGCGATCGAGCGGACGCTCGAAGAACTTGATCCCGCCAAGGCGCGGGCACTGGCCAACGACCTCGACAAGCTCATCTGGGCCGAGGGTTTCAGCCTCCCGCTGACCCAGTCCCCCGGTGACGTCGCGGTGCGCAGCACGCTGGCCAACTTCGGCGCGGTCGGCCTCGCCGACCTCAACTACACCGCGATCGGATTCATGCGGAACTGAGCCGCCACCGCGACGGGATCGGGACCCGCACGGCGGGCAGGGCGCCCTCGGCGACGGCGGCCACCTCGATCGCCTTCCACAGCAGGCGAATCTCGGGTCGCGGCGGGAGCGCGTCCAGCGCGGGGGCCTGGGCGGCCAGCCCGTCGACCTCGCCGCGACACACCGCGCCGGCAACGGCCAGCGCCGCGGGTTCGCGAAAGTCCAGCGCGCTGTGGGCCATGGTGGGAAGTTTCAGGAGCTCGGCATGCGGAATGAGCGACGCCACCCGCTGGGCGACCGGGGGCGGGGTGATGAGATCGCGGCCGCCGGAAATCACCGCCGTGGGCCAGCTGAAATTGGGCATCTCGGCCGGCAGGTCGTACGGCTCGTCCTCGAAACTGACCTTTTGGGTGCGGGCCTCGCGTTCCGCGACGGCGGGGTCGAGCGGCAGGCCGTCGGGCTCGGCGGCGTAGTCCAGTTCGCGGAAGGCGATGCGGCTGACCAGATCTTCCTCGTAGCGGAACGGCAGGTTGCCCAGGGTGGCGAACTGGGATATCGCCCACCACAACAACTTTCGGTTATTTAACAGCAAATCGAGTTGGCGGTCGAGCAGCCGGGCGCCGCCGTAGCCGTAGATCGTCGCGACGACCTGCGTGGCCGCCGCCGTCATCACCCCGGCGTCCACCAGCTTGCGGACCTTGGGCGCCAGCGGCGCCGTATCGGGGCTGTCGCCCCGCAGCAGCAGCCGGCGAATCGCCCGTCGCACGAGCACGATGTCGTGGCGCGACAGCAGCGGTGAATCCAGGACCATCGCCCGAACCCGGCCCGGATGGCGCACGCCGACCCCGGCCGCGATGTAGGTGCCGTACGACGTCCCATAGATGACGGCCGAGTCGGCGCGGGCGTCGTCGAGCACCGCCGCCACGTCGTCGACGACCTGATTCACGGTGAGCGCGCGCGGCGGCAGGTCGGCGCCCGAGTCGTCGTGGCGCGACAATCCGACGCCGCGATGCTCGACCATGATGACGTCGAGGCCGGCGGCGGCCGCCCGGCGCCGCAGTCCCCGGTACATCTGCACCGATGCCACCCCCGGGCCGCCGGGGATGATCACCAACGGCTGGGCGGACTTGCGGCCGCTGCGCACGTAGTAGAGATCGAACTCCTCGGAGCTAGCGGGCGAGACCGGCCGGCGCACCGGCCGCACCCCGGGCAATGCGGCCAGCTTTTTGTGCTGCCGACGCCGTTTCGCGTTCATGGTCATAGCGATCAGCCCGCCACGCTTCCCGGTGACACCTTCGGAGAAATACCGTCGAGCGCTACATGCTAAACGTTGAGGTCGATGCGGTGCGCGCCCGTGACGCCGTCGTACCGATCGGGGCTGCACGTCAGCACGATCACCTGCCCGCAGGCGCCCACGGTGTCGAAGACCCGCCCCATCCTGGCCAGACGGTCGGGGTCGGTGAAGCCCAGGGCGTCGTCGACCACCACCGGAACGCTGTCCTCCTTGGCGACCAGGGCCGCCCCGGCCAGCCGTGCCAGGATGCCGAGTTGCTCCTTGGCCCCGCCCGACAACGAGTCGTAGGGCACCGTGACCCCGTCCAACGTGCGGCTGCGGATGCACAGATCGCTGTCGACGTCGACCTCGAAGGTGGGGCCGAACACCGGGCGGCCGAGCCGCTGCAGTTCGGTGCGGTACGGCTCGACGTAGCGCTGCCTGGTGGTGTCGCGATGCCGGGTCATCACCGAGCGCAGCAGCTGCGCGGCCCGCGCGCGGCTGCCGACGCGGGCGTGCTCACCGGCCGCGTGCTCGCGCTCGATCTGCGCGGCGTCGAGCTTGCCCTGGCGGCCCTCGGTGCCGAATACCGAGAGCTCGATGCCGATTTCGCGCAACGCCCCCGTGGCGTCCTCGTAGCGGTCGCGCAGCGAGTCGGCCGCCTCGGTGGCGGCCGCCAGTTCGGCGGCGACCGCGCCGGGCGCCGCGGCCGCCAGCTCGTCGGCCAGCTCGGCGACCCGGCGTTGCGCGGCCTCGGCCGCCCGGTTCCCGGCGTCGGCCGCCGACGCGAGGTCCTCGTCGCCGACGGTCGCCCGCTCCCGGGCGAGCCGGTCGGCGGCCGCGTCCAGCTCGGCGCGCTGGGTGTCCCACGTGTGCTGCGAAACGGTTGCGCGCGTGGCCGATTCGGCGAGCGCTACGTCGGCGGCGCCGGCGGCCCGGCGGCGCGCCTCGCACTCGGCGGCCGCGTCCGCGCGGGCGGCCTCGGCGGCCTCGAGCTCGGCGCGGGCGGCGTCTTGGTCGGTCGCGACGGGGTGGGGTTCGGCGGGTTGATCGGCGCGCAGTCGGTCAAGCCGGGCCCGCAGTTGATCGACCTGTTCGTCCCCGCACAGCCCGGCCACGGTGGCCTCGAGCTGGTCGCGGCGGCCGACCAGCTCGCGGCGGCGCCGGTCGGCGGATCGCGCCGCGGCCAGGTCCGCCACGCCCGCCTCCTCGAGCGCCGCGGCGAGCTCGTGTTGTGCCGCAGCGTATTTGGCCTGGATGTCCAGGGTGGTCGCGCCGGGCGTGATCCGCGCCGTCAGCAGGCCCGGCACCTCGACCGTGGTGGGGCCGGTCGCCGTGATCGACCAGCTGTGGCCGGCGGGCAGCGACACCCGTTGGTCGCCGGCGGCGAGCTCGACGCCGGTGACGGCGGTGAACTCCACCGCGGCGGACGTCGACGCCAGCTGCCCGCCGATGCGGTCGGCGGCGGCCGCCGCGTCCTCGATTCGCCGCAGCAGCTCGTCGGTGATGGTCACGCCGGAAAGCTCCGCACAGAGTTGGTCCCGCTCGCGCTCGATGGCCGCGATCTTGGCCACCCGGGCGCCCAACCGGTCGGCCTCCTCGCGGGCCGCGAGGTGATCGGCGGCGCGCCGGGCCGCTTCGGCGCGGCGTTGCAGCTCGATCAGCAGCTGGGCGGCGCCCTCGGCGGCGGCGGCCGCGGCCTCGGCTTCGGCCTTGGCGGCGGCGTGCGCTTCGGCGGCTCGTTGCGCCTCGGCCGCGGCGGTGGCGACGGCCGCTGTGCGGCTTTGGATTTCGGCGAGCAGCCGCTGGCGCCCGTCGTGTGCGGCGGCGGACGCGGCGCCGGTCGCGGCCGCGGCCTCGGCGACCAGCGCGGCCTCGCGTGCCTGGTTGGTGAGTTCGGCGATGCTGTCGGCGGCGGCCTGCGCGGCGACCAGCCGGGGGCCGGCGGCGGCCCGCTGCCGCGACAACTCGGCCACCTGCTCGGTCAGCTCGGCGTGGCGGCGCACCCGGTCATCGACCTCGGCCACCGCCGCCACGCATCGCGCCACCGCGGCCTCCGCGTCGGCCAGCCGGCTGATCGCTGCGGCCCACTCGCCGGTCGGGCGCCCCGTGGGGGTGAAGTAGCGGCCGTACTCGGCGTCGATCCGCTCGATCAGCAACGGCTCGGTGCCCTGCAGCGCGGCGGCGGCCTGGGAGTTTGAGGCCGCGAGGTCGAGCGCGCGCGACAGCGCGTCGCATCCGGACAGATCCACCGCGGCCGTCGACGTGGCCTGCAGCACCCGCTGGGCGTGCCACAGGTCGTTGTCCACCGTCTCGGCCAGCATCGCGCGGACCCGGTCGTGGGCCTCGTCGCCGGTCAGCTGTTCGCGGCGCGGCGTGAGCACCGTCAGCTCCGTCTCGCATTTCTTGTGGAACCGTTTGCGGTAGACGAAACGGTAGGGGCCGCAACTGATTTCGGCACTCACCTCGGAACCCACGTCGCTGTGGGTCGGCTTGACCTGCTTGACTTCCTTCTTGGTGGAGCGGTCCCGGGATTCCAGCAGCAGATCGAGCGCCTCGATCATCGACGTCTTGCCGATCTCGTTGGCGCCGCTGACCACCACCACGCCGTGGTCGGGGAACTCGATCTCGCGGTGCGCGATGCCGCGGTAGTTCGTCAGGGCGAGGCGGTGCAGCTTCACGCGGCCCCCCGATCGGCGAGGCGCAGCAACAGGGCCAGCGCCGCCTGGGCGTCGGCGGCGTCGCTTGCGTCGCCCCCGCGCGCGGTGGCCACCAGCTCGTCGACGGCCGCGGCGGCGAACCCGCCGATGCCGAGGTCGGTGAACTCGCCGTCGGCGGGCACCACCGCCAGATCGGTGTGGCTGTCCCAGGTGCGCAGGTCGGCGAACAGCCGCGCGTAGCGGTCCAGGCACGCGTCGAGCGCGGCACGGTCGGTGACCGTCAGGGAACCCCTCAGCGCCAAGCGCACGACGGTCCGCTCTTTGTCGGCCATCAGGTCCAGGTTCATGTCGAGGTCGGCGATGTCGCGGCTGGTGTCGACCTGGCGATGCAGGGTGACGAACCGCCAGCGCCCGACCTGCCGCGGCTCGACGGTGACGCCGTCGTCGTCGACGTCGACGACGAGCACGTGACCGGGGTCGGATTCGACGTCGTCGAAATTGGTGACCTCCGGTGAGCCGGAGTACCAGACCCGCCCGCTGTCGCCGACCTTTGTGAGCGAATGCTTGTCCCCCAGCGCCACATAGTGGATCGCGCCGCGGGCCAGGGCGTCGTCGACCGTGGTGAGCCGGATCAGCGAGGGCTTGTCGCGGTCCGGGTCGAGGACGTCGACGCCGCCGTGGGCGACGAGGATGCGGGTGGCCGGGCCCGGGGTGAGGCCGTCGAGGACCTCGGCGACCAGGTCGGTGGTCGGGGCCTTGGATCGCCACGGCGCGGCGACGATCTTCAGCCCCGGCCGGACTTCGTGGACACCGGCCCGGTCGAGCACGGTGACGTTGTCCGGACGTTCGGCGGTGAACAGCGCGCCGGTGTACACCGACGACGCGTCGAGCGGGTCGTGGTTGCCCGGCAGCAGGTACACGGGTAGCCCGATGGCGCGCATGGCTTCCAGGGACTGCCCGATCACCTGCGGGGCCAGCTGGTTGTGTTCGAAGACGTCGCCGGCGACCACGACGAACTCGGCGCCCACCTCGGCCGCCAGCGCGCCCAGGCCGGCCACCGCGTCGCGGCGGGCGGCCGAATACCGCGGCTGGGCGTCGCCGGCAAGGAAGTGCCGCGTCATGCCCAGTTGCCAGTCGGCGGTGTGCAGGAAGCGCATCCGGCGACCCCCTTTCGAGTTCGTGGCTATCAGGGCACCGCGAAGTCTAGGTCTGGGCGCCGACAAGGCGCGGGACGTTGCCCGGCAGGTCTGGGGTGGGCCGCGCAACGACCCGGACCGGCGGTGAGAACGGCTCTTATTTTGAATCCCGCATTACGAACCGCGCGCGGTCGACCTCGTTTAGCATTTCTCCACCGAGACTGGGAGCCGCCGATGCCGTCGTTATTGATCGCAGCACCTGAGGCTCTTGCGGCGGCGTCGGCGGATTTGACCGGGATCGAGGAGGCCATCAAGGGGGCCTCCGCCGCGGCGGCACCCTCGACGACGGGCATCGCCGCGGCGGCCGCCGACGAGGTGTCGACGGCCATCGCGAATCTGTTCGGCGACTTCGCCGAGGAATTTCACGCGCTCACCGCCCAGACGACGCTGTTTCACACCCAGTTCGCGGGCACGTTGGGCGCGGCGGGCGCCAGCTACGCCGCCGGCGAGCTCACGAATGTGTCGCTGCTGATCAAGGGGCTGGAGCAGCAGTTCTTCGACGTGGGTTTCTTTTCGCCGTTCACCTATCTGACCGGGCATCCCCTCTTCGGCGAAGGTGCCGTCGGGCCCGCCGTCACCGGGACCACCGGGCCCGGGCAGCTCGGCAGGCTGATCACCGGCTTCTTCAACGGGACTCTCGCGAGTCAGAGCGGCGGCGTGTATCAGGGGACGGGAACCCCCGGCCCGGTGACGGGGGTCCGGGAGGGCTTCTCCTATCTCAACCTTGCCGTCGGACCCCAGGGCTACGACGCCCCGGCGCGCTGGTACTTCCCGACGCAGGCGGACGGCACGGTGAACGCCCGCGGTGTGATCTATCTGCAGCACGGCTTCCTGGGAACGGGCGGGTGGTACGGGAGCTTGGCCACCGCGCTGGCATACGGCACCGACAGCATCGTGGTCGTCCCGACCGTGTCCTCGATTCCGTTGCCGATGGGCGCCTGGCTGGGCGGCACGCAGATGCACCAGGCGGTGGGCTCGTTGTTCCTGGGCAACGAGACCGCGCTGAACCTCAGCGCGAACCAGGCCGGATACCACGGCACGCTGCCGCAAAACTTCATGATCACGGGGCATTCCGCCGGCGGGGGCCTGGCCACCCTCGCCGCCGGCGATTACGTCGCCGACCTCGGGACCAACACCGCCAACAACCACCTGTTGGGCGTCATCATGTTCGACGGCGTGGCAAATGACGCCTCGGCCTTCGCGACGGCGATCGCCAACCTGAAGACGCTGAACATCCCCGACTATGTGGTGGCCTCGCCGCCGCAGGCGTGGAACGCGTTCGGCGCCACCACAAATCAACTGGTCAGTCTCTACCCCGGCCAGTTCACCGGGGTGGAGCTGGTCAACGGCTCGCACGTCGACTCCCTGCTGGGCAACAAACCCGTCATCGACTTCGTCTCGCAACTGGCCACCTCCTTCTCCCCGGGCGGGGACACCCAGGCCGTGTACACCCTGTCCACGGGCTGGATCAACGACATCTACGCCGAGCACGGCCCGCTCAGCCCGCTCTACGGCCTCTACGGGACCACGGGCGGTTACGTGCCCCCCGGTGGCCAGCAGATCATCCTGGGCCCCGCCACCGGGATCGTGCTGCCGGTGTGAACCCGATGGACGATCGGCACACCTTGCTGCTGATGCGGCATGCGAAATCGGACTACCCGGCCGGGGTCACCGACCACGACCGGCCGCTGGCGCCGCGCGGCGTCAGGGAGGCCAGCCTGGCCGGGGATTGGCTGCGCGCCAACGTGTCTCCCGTCGACGCGGTGCTGTGCTCCACCGCGACGCGGGCGCGGCAGACCCTGGAGAACACCCGCGTCGCCGCCCCGGTGCGCTACAGCGAGCGGCTCTACGGCGCCGCCCCGGGAACGGTGATCGAGGAGATCAACGCGACGGCCGAGGACGTGGGCACGCTGCTGGTCGTGGGTCACGAACCGACGACGTCGACACTGGCGCTGCTGCTGGCCGACGATGACGGCACGGACGACGCTGTCGTGGAACGCATTTCGACGAAATTCCCGACGTCGGCCATCGCCGTGCTCAGCGTGAACGGCCGGTGGGCGGATCTGGAACCGGGCCGCGCCGTCCTGATGGGCTTCGAAGTTCCGCGCTAGAGCTACGAATTCGTCGCGAGCGTCAGCTCCATCAGCTTGAGCGCCTGCCCGCAGGCGTCGATGCCGGGCGCCTGCGGGTTGACCCACCAGCCGACCACGCCCGCCGCGTTGCTCGCCACGCCGCACGCGCCGTTCGGGTCGTCGGGGCGCATCACGATCGACTCGATGCCCGCGATCGAGCGGTTCTCCACCTTGTACTTCAGGAATTCGGCCACCTTGCGCTCGTTGCCCAGGCTGCCCTGCTCGAACCAGAACCGCGTGATGTCGATCAGGCCGGCCGGATTGGCGGCCTGCCACCGGCAGATCGCGCCGACGAAGGTGCTCTGGATGTCGAGCGGATCGGCGCCCACGGTCTTGGCCAGGATGTCGGTGGTCAACACCTCACACTCCTTGAGCAGGTTCGGATACTGCTGCTGGGAGTTGTTGTTGCGGGGTACGCCGCCCGCGCCCGCCTTGACGGCGTTGCCCCCGATGGACCTCGAACATCCCGTCAGGACCAACAGCGCGGCGAGCAGCACGGCCGCGCCGGCACGGGCGGTTCTGATCATTTCGAGTTCGCAATCGATTGACGGGCCAGTTCCTTGGCTATGTCGCAGGGCGGCGGGAACGGCTTCTGGCTGAAGCTGACCGACCATTCGATGAAGTCGTCGGCGAACTGGATGCCCACTTCGCAGAGCGAGTCGCCCAGGTTGGGCTCGTTGCCCACGGCGATGAAGCCGCCGTGGCCGTTGATGTTGATGTCGTCGACGCTGGCGCGCGACAGCTCCTCGGTTTTGCGCTCGCGCCCGATCGGGCTGCCGCGATACCAGGAGAAGGAAAAGTGCGGGCCCAGGATGCCGCCGCCCGCCAACCACTGACACCCCACGGAGTTCCGGGCGGTGTTCACCAGCCCGGTCACCTTGGTCAGGTCCGAGACCGTCTGATCGCTGATGCCACCGCATTGCGGGAACATCGGCCCGTGGTGACCCTCCCCGCCGCCGGGCGTCGACGAAGCCGTCGCGCCGGGCTTGTTGTCGGAACCCGAGCAGCCCGCGATCGTCGGGATCAAGATCATCAGAGCCGACGCCGCTAGAGCCAGCGCCCTCGCGCCTCGCCTACTGCTGGTCACACGATGCACTGTAGCGGCAGCCGGGCGGTCAACCGCGGACGCGGCGCGTGAGCAGGCATTTCGACGCGGTGGTCACGACCGCGGCGCCGGCCGTGTGCGACAGTTACGACATGCTCCTGGCACTGCTGCGCCAGTACATCCGGCCGTACCGCCGGCTGGTTGCGGTGCTGATGACGCTCCAGGTGACCAGCACCCTGGCGTCGCTGTACCTGCCGACGGTCAACGCCGCGATCATCGACGAGGGCGTGGCCAAGGGTGACGCGGCCACCATCGTGCGGCTCGGCATGGTGATGCTCGCGGTCACCGGCTTGCAGGTGCTGTGCGCCGTCGGCGCCGTGTACTTCGGCTCGCGGACCGGAATGGGCTTCGGGCGCGACCTGCGCCGGGCGATCTTCGAACACGTCACGACGTTCTCCGAACGCGAGACCGCCCGTTTCGGCGCGCCCACGCTCTTGACGCGCAGCACCAACGACGTCCGGCAGATCCAATACCTGGTCCAGATCGCCGGCACCGTCCTGATCGCCGCGCCGATCATGTGCGCCGGCGGCATCCTCATGGCCATCCACCAGGAGGCGGCGTTGACCTGGCTCCTGCTGGTCAGCGTGCCGATCATGGCCGTGGCCAACTACCTGATCATGTCGCGCATGCTGCCGCTCCTGCGCCGCATGCAGGGCCTGATCGACGGCATCAACCGGGTGCTGCGCGACCAGCTGTCGGGTGTCCGGGTGGTCCGGGCGTTCGCGCGCGAGGGCTTCGAGCGCGACCGGTTCGCGCGCGCCAACGCCGCGCTCTCCGACACGGCGCTGACGACGGGCAATCTGCAGGCGCTGATGCTGCCGGTGACCACGCTGACCATCAACGTGTCCAGCGTGGCGCTGATCTGGTTCGGCGGGTTGCGCATCGATGCCGGCCAGATGCAGGTCGGCTCGCTGACCGCCTTCCTGGCCTACTTCACCCAGATCCTGATGGCGGTCCTGATGGCGACGATGACGCTGGTGGTGCTGCCGCGCGCATCGGTGTGCGCCGAACGGATCACCGAGGTGCTCTCGACCCGCGCCGCGGTGCAGAACCCACCGGATCCCAGGTTCCCGCGCGGCGGGATCACCGGCCTGGTGCGGCTGGCCGGCGCGAGCTTCAGCTACCAGGGAGCCGATCGCCCAGTGCTGCAAGACATTTCGCTGACGGCACGGCCGGGCACCACCACCGCGATCGTCGGCAGCACCGGTTCGGGCAAGTCGACGCTGGTGTCGCTGATCTGCCGGCTCTACGACGTCACCGCCGGCGCCGTCCTGGTGGACGGCGTCGACGTCCGCGATTACGACACCGAGCGGTTGTGGTCGGCGATCGGCCTGGTCCCCCAGCGCGGCTACCTGTTCACCGGCACCGTCGCCGACAACCTGCGATACGGCAAGGCCGACGCTACGGAAACAGAGATGTGGGAAGCCCTGCGGGTGGCCGACGCCGACGGGTTCGTGCGGGCCCATGACCCGGCAGATAGTGGGCTGCACATGCGGGTGGCCCAGGGCGGGATCAACTTTTCGGGCGGCCAACGGCAGCGGCTGGCGATCGCGCGGGCGGTGATCCGCCGGCCCGCCATTTACCTGTTCGACGACTCGTTCGCCGCGCTCGACGTGCACACCGACGCGCGGGTGCGGGAATCGCTGGCGCAGACGTCCGGCGACGCCACGATCATCGTTGTGACGCAGCGTGTTTCGACCGCCGCTCAGGCCGACCAGGTGATCGTCGTCGACGGCGGGAAGCTGGTGGGCGCGGGCACGCACGAATCGCTGCTGGCCGACTGCCCCACCTACGCCGAATTCGCCGACTCGCAGTCGGTCGGCGCCGGGATGCAGGCCAAGCGATGACGGTGGCGACCGCCCGCGGTGTGGCACCGGCGCCGACCGGCCGATCCCGCGACTTCTGGGGCTCGGCGGCCCGGCTGGTGAAACGGCTTGCGCCGCAACGAAGGCTGAGCGCCGCGGTGATCGCGCTGGGCATCACGGGCACGACAATCGGGGTCATCGTTCCGCGGATCCTCGGCCACGCCACCGACCTGCTGTTCAACGGCGTCATCGGGCGGCGGCTGCCCGCCGGAATCACCAAGGCACAGGCCGTCGCCGCGGCGCGGGCCCACGGCGACAACGCGTTCGCCGACCTGCTGTCCGGGATGAACGTGGTGCCCGGCCGGGGCGTGGACTTCGGCGCCGTGGGTAGGACACTGGCGCTGGCGCTGGTCCTGTATATCATTGCCGCGCTGCTGATCTGGGCGCAGGCCCGGCTGCTCAACCGCACCGTGCAGCGCACCATGGTCGCGCTGCGTCGCGACGTCGAGGACAAGATCCACCGGCTGCCGTTGTCCTACTTCGACGGGCGCCAGCGGGGCGAGGTGCTGAGCCGGGTGACCAACGACATCGACAACGTCCAGTCGTCGCTGTCGATGACGATCAGCCAGCTGGTGACGGCGGTGCTGACGGTGGTGGCCGTGCTGGCGATGATGGTGTCCATCTCGCCGCTGCTGACCCTGATCACCCTGGTCGCCGTGCCGGTCTCGCTGCTGGCAACCCGCGCGATCGCGCGGCGCTCGCAGCGCCTGTTCGTGGCGCAGTGGAGAAGCACGGGACGGCTCAACGCGCACATCGAGGAGACCTACAGCGGGTTCACGGTGGTCAAGACGTTCGGCCACCAGGCCGCGGCGCGCGAGGAGTTCCGCCGCTGCAACGACGACGTGTACCGGGCCAGTTTCGGCGCCCAGTTCTTCTCCGGGCTGGTGGCCCCGGCGACGACGTTCGTCGGCAACATCGCCTATGTCGCGGTCGCCGTCGTCGGGGGCCTGCAGGTGGCGACCGGCCAGATCACGCTGGGCAGCATCCAGGCGTTCATCCAATACGTCCGGCAGTTCAACGCGCCGGTGGGCCAGGTGGCCGGCATGTACAACACCCTGCAATCCGGGGTGGCCAGCGCCGAGCGGGTGTTCGACCTGCTCGACGAGCCCGAGGAGCCGCCCGCCCCCGAGCGCGCCTTTCCGCGCTCCAACGGCGGCCGCGTCGAGTTCCAGGGGGTGGGTTTTGCCTACCGGCCGGGCTCGCCGGTGATCCACGACCTGTCGCTGGTGGCCGAGCCCGGCAGCACGGTGGCGATCGTCGGGCCGACCGGGGCGGGCAAAACCACCCTGGTGAACCTGCTGATGCGCTTCTACGACGTCGATTCCGGCCGCATCCTGATCGACGGGATCGACATCACCACCGTGAGCAGGCAGTCGCTGCGTTCGCGGATCGGCATGGTGCTGCAGGACACCTGGCTGTTCGACGGGACGATCGCCGAGAACATCGCCTACGGGCGCCCGGAGGCCACCGACGACGAGGTGGTCGCGGCGGCCAAGGCGGCCTACGTGGACCGGTTCGTGCACACGCTGCCCGCGGGCTACCGCACCCGCGTCAGCGGGGACGGCGCCAACATCAGCGCCGGCGAGAAGCAACTCATCACCATCGCCCGCGCCTTCCTCGCCCGCCCGCAGCTGTTGATCCTGGACGAGGCCACCAGCTCGGTCGACACCCGCACCGAGGCCCTCGTTGCGCGCGCCATGCGCGAACTCCGCCGGGACCGAACGAGTTTCATTATCGCGCACCGCCTTTCGACGATCCGGGACGCCGACCGCATCGTGGTCGTCCAGGACGGCCGCATCGTGGAGCAGGGCAGCCACGCCCAGCTGCTGGCCCGGCGCGGCGCCTACTACGCGATGACGCGGGCGTAGCCACCCGCGGGTCACCAAGAATTCGTCGAGGATTCCCCAAGGGGCCGGCCCGAGGCTGAGCGCAGCCAAGGCCGAACCCGAAAGGACCACAACGATGTTCACTACCCGCATCACCGCGGCCGTTGCCACCGCTCTGGGCACCGCCGCCGTCGGCCTCGCCGTCGCGACCGCCGGCGCCGCCGGGGCAACCACTTTCAGCGCGGACCAAGACGCCATCCAGGCCGGCCACCAGGTGTGCAGCGAGCTGGCCGCCGGCAAGAGCAAGGTGGCCGTCGCGCTCATGCTGAGCACCCAGGCGCAGATGCCTCCCCGGCAGGCGGGATTCTTCGTGGCCGCCGCAACGAAGTTCTACTGCCCGCAATTCGCCGGTCAGGCGACCTAGCAATCACCCACCGCGACGGGGGATTCCGCTGACGGAATCCCCCGTCCGCCGCTGGAGAGGGATGGCGCCGGGGTTCCAAGAATTCGTGGAGATACCGACAAGGCCGCCGTCGGAGCCTTTTCTCAACCGCCCCGCACACAGCGAGCGCGAGAACGGACAAGGAAGGACACGCCATGAAGGTCACCACGATCGCCGCCGTCGCCAGGACCGTCACCTTCGCGGTGTTCGCCGGGGCGGTCGCTTTCGGCGTGGCCGCGCCGGCCAACGCGGCGTCGGAACTGATGTACGGCGACCCGGTTGCCGCCGCCGAGTACTGGCACGAGCAGCGCTACGACGACTGCGTCCTCATGTCGACCGCCGACGTCATCGGCCAGCTCACCGGCGAGGCGCCCTCGGAGCAGGCCATCATCGCCAGGGCCCACTCGACCCCCAGCGTCGTGCACGCGGGCCCGATCTACACCAAGCCGGCCGATCCCGACAACCCCAATTCCGGCGACGGCGCCAGCCTGGCGGACGTACCGACGTTGCTCGCCCAATACCACGTCACCGCCATCGTCATGGACCGGGACGACACCGCCAGAAACGGCATCCGGCCGGGCATCGCGGGGCTCAAGCAGGCGCTGGGCAGCGGCCACAAGGTGATCGTCAGCCTCAACGGCGAACTCATCTGGCACCAGCCGGTCGAGGAGAAGGACAAGAACGGCAACCCGCTGTCCGACCACGCGGTGGTGGTGACCGGCGTCGACGCCACCCACGGCATCGTGCACCTCAACGACAGCGGCACCTCCGACGGGCGCGACGAGCAGGTTCCGCTGCAGCTCTTCGTCCGGTCCTGGCAGACCAGCGACGAGCTGATGGTCGTCACCCTCTGACGCGTGTTACGCTGCACCGCAATGTGATTCGCTCGGGCCCTCCGAGATCGCGTTGCTGGGGACCACATTTGCGCAACGCGAGCGTTGCCCGGGTTCTTACCGAATTGGCCAAGTTCGTATCACAATCACTACAAGGCACCTCAATGACACGTGAGAGGGTGTTACACGCGATGGTGGACAAACGTCTCGAGCTCGGCCTGCTGGGACCGCTGGAAATGAGCGTGGACGGCACCCTGGTGCCGCCGGGCACCCCCAAGCAGCGCGCCGTACTGGCCTTGCTGCTGATGAACCGCAACAGCCCGGTGGGCGTCGACCGGCTCACCACCGCCCTCTGGGACGAGTCGCCGCCGTCGGGGGCCAGGGCCAGCATCCACTCCTACGTGTCCAACCTGCGGAAGCTCCTCGGCGGCTTCGGGGTGGACTCGCGGGTGGTGTTGGCCGCGGCGCCCCCGGGCTACCGCCTCAGCATCCCCGACGACGCTTGCGACATCGGGCGATTCATCGCCGAGAAGAGCGCGGGCGTGCAGGCGGCCGCCGGCGGCCGCTTCGAACAAGCCAGCAAGCACCTTTCCGCGGCGCTCGCGGAATGGCGCGGGCAGGTGCTCGAGGACCTGCGCGACTTTCAGTTCGTCGACACCTTCGCCACCTCGCTGGTCGAGGAGAAGATCCTCGTCCACACCGCCAAGGCCGAGGCCGAAATCGCTTGCGGACGCGCGTCTGCCGTGATCACCGAGCTCGAAGCCCTGACCGCCGAGCATCCCTACCGCGAGCCGCTGTGGGCGCAGCTGATCACGGCCTACTACCTCACCGACCGCCAATCCGACGCCTTGGCCGCCTACCGCCGCGTGAAGGAAACGCTCGCCGAGGACCTCGGCATCGACCCGGGCCACAACCTGCGCGACCTCAACGACCGGATCCTGCGCCAGGAACCATTGGACGTCAAGAAGACCGCCGTGACCACCGCCGCCGTGACGCTCACGGTCATGGACCAGTACACGATGGTGTCCGAACGCGATGCCGTCGCGTACCTGCGCGAACACTCCGGCGAAAGCTACGCGCTGGACGAGGCCATGACCCGCATCGGGCGTCTCAGCGACAACGACATCGTCCTGGCCACCCCCAAGGTCAGCCGCTACCACGCCATGATCATCGACACGGGTAGCAACTTCGTGATCAACGACCTGCGCTCGTCGAACGGCGTGCACGTGCAGCACGAGCGGATCCGCCGGGCGACCCCGCTGCACGACGGCGATCACATCCGCATCGGTGAGCACGAGTTCACCTTCGAGATCGCCACGGGGAACAAGGCCGGCAGCGGATAAACCGCGGGCGCGCCACGGTCCGCGGCGCGGCTCGCCGTCTCCAAGAACTTGTTGAGAATCCTTCAAGGATTCGGCCCGAGGCTGAGCGCATCCAGGGCCGAACCCACCAGTAAAGGATCGACAATGTTCTCTCCCCGCATCACCGCCGCCGTCACGACCGCCGTCGGCGCCGCCGCCGTCGGGCTCGCGCTCGCCACCGCCGGCGCGGCAGGGGCCAGCACCGCCGACGACGCCTTCATCACCGAGATGAGGGGACTCGGCGTCACGTTCACCTCGCCGCAGGAGGCCATCCAGGAAGGCCACCAGGTGTGCAGGGAGCTGGCCGCCGGCAAGACCGGGACCGACGTCGCCACCGAGGTGCTCAGCCAGACCAACCTGACCACCAAACAGGCCGCCTACTTCGTCGTCGACGCCGCCCAGGCCTACTGCCCGCAGCTGTCGAGCCGGCTGACCTAGTCACCCGCCGACCCCGATGGGGGATCCCGCCAGCCGGGATCCCCCATTTTTGTTGCGCGGCAAGGGATTAGCGGCGCGGAAGATAACTCCAAGGATTCTTTGAGATAACGATGAGGCCGAGATCGCAACCTTTTCTCAACCAAACCGCAACAACGCGGGACGAGGAAAGGACAGGGACGACCCATGCAACGCATCAAGATCAAACACCTCGCCAGGACCGCGGTCTTCGCGGTGGCCGCCGGCGCGGTCGCGCTCTCGGCGGCCGACCCGGCCGGCGCGGCTTCGGGCGTCACCTACGGCGACCCCGAGGCCGCCGCGAAGTGGTGGCGCCACCAGAAATACGACGACTGCGTGTTGATGGCCAGCGCCGACGTGATCGGCCAGGTGACCGGGAAGGAGCCCTCCGAGGAGGCGATCATCAAGAAGGCCCAGCAGACCCCGAGCACCATCCACCCCGGCTCGATCTACATCACGCCGGCGGACACGAAGAACCCGAATTCGGGCCAGGGCACCATGTTCGCCGACGTCCCGACGCTGCTGAAGCAGTACAAGGTGGACGCCCTCATCACCAACCGGCAGTATGCCGGCGAGGACGGCATCCCCGGCGGCATCCGGGGGATCGAGCAGGAACTGGGCACCGGCCACAAGGTGATCGTGAGCGTCAACGGCGAAATCATCTGGAACGTGCCCGTCGAAACCAAGGACAAGACCGGCCAGCCGCTTGGTGACCACGCCGTGGTGGTGACCGGTGTGGACGCCGGCTTCAACATCGTGCACCTGAACGACAGCGGCGACCCCAAGGGCCGCGACGCGCAGATCCCGTTGTCGCTTTTCCTCAAGGCATGGGACGCCAGCAACGAGCTGATGGTCGTCACCACCTAAAGCGTCGACCGGGGCCCCGCGCCGGTGTTGATATGGTCGGCGGGTCTGGGTTGATTGGGAGGATCGATGAGCGGGGCGCCGGGCTCGCGTTCGGGGTCGAGGTTCGGACCCTACGAGCTAAAGCGGGCCCTCGGCCACGGCGGGATGGGCGAGGTCTACGAGGCCGAACACACCGTGAAGGGCTGGACGGTGGCGCTCAAGCTGATGTCGGAATCCGTCAGCAAGGATCCGGTGTTTCGCGAGCGGATGAGGCGCGAGGCCCGCATCACCGGCCGCTTGCAGGAACCCCACGTGGTGCCCATCCACGACTACGGCGAAATCGACGGCCAGATGTATCTGGAGATGCGCCTGATCGAGGGCACCGACCTGGACTCGTTGCTCAAACGGTTCGGCCCGCTGAGCCCGCCACGGGCGGTGGCCATCATCACCCAGATCGCCTCGGCGCTGGACGCCGCCCACGCCGCCGGGGTGACGCACCGCGACGTCAAACCGCCCAACATCCTGGTCACCCGCGACGACTTCGCCTACCTGGTCGACTTCGGCATCGCCAGCGCCAACACCGACGAGAAGCTCACCCAGCTCGGCACCGCGGTGGGCACCTGGAAATACATGGCGCCCGAACGGTTTTCCAACGACGAGGTGACCTACCGCGCCGACATCTACTCCCTGGCGTGCGTGCTGTACGAATGCGTGACGGGATCCCCGCCGTACCCGTCCGACAGCGCCGGGGTGCTGGTCAGCGCGCACCTGATGGAGCCCATCCCGCAGCCGAGCGCCAAACGGTCGGGCATCCCCCGGGCGTTCGACGACGTGATCGCGCGCGGCATGGCCAAAAAGCCGCACGACCGCTACGCCAGCGCCGGTGACCTGGCGCGCGCCGCCCACGACGCGCTGACCGATCCGGAGCAGACCCAGACCGTCAAGATCCTGCGCCAGAGCGAACAATCCACGTCGCCCGTGCTGAAAGGCGCCGTCGGACCCGTGCAGCGGCCCGACCGCGCGCCGGGCGATCCGGCGGGATCCGGGCGGATACCGCAGCCCATGCACCCCGCGGGCCCGCCCCCACCGAATCTTCAGGGTTACCAAGGCCCTTTGGGCGGCCCGCCGCCGGGCGGCCCGCCGCCGCAGTTCGCCGGCCCCGTTCCGTGGGGCCCCGGGCACCCGCCGGCGCCACCGCGCCGGCGCAACCCATGGGTCATCGTTGCCGCGGCCGCCGCCGTCGTGATTCTCATCGCCGCGGCCATCGGCATTTCGCTGGCCGTCGGAAGCGACGACAGCGAGACCCCGAGCGCGGCGAGCACCACCACCACGGCGTCGACCCGCAGCACCACGAGGACCACACCTCGTACGACCGCGGCGTCGCCCTCCACACCGCCGCCCAGCGCCACCAACCGGCTGCTGGGCCTGCTGCCCACCGGATATCCGGCCGGCACCTGCGCGCCAGATCCCCAACCGATGCCGGGCGCGATCGTATCCGTCTCGTGCGGGCCCAACACCGACCCCAACGGGCCCACGATCTCGGCCTACGCGCTGTTCTCGGACCTGCAAGGGGTGCAGCAGGCGTTCACCCGCTACACCGGAACCGACACGCTCGTTAAGTGCCCGGGAGACAAGGCCTCACCGGGCACCTGGTGGCACAACAAAGACCCGAACACCATCCTCGGTCAAATCGCCTGCGGGACCTATACGGGAGATCAGCCGAAGGTGATGTGGACGAACCAGCAGACCATGGTGTTCGCCGTCGTCGGGGGAAATGCGCAGGGGCCGAACCTGGATCAGCTGTACAAGTGGTGGGCGTCGCACTCCTAACACCTCATGACGCTGCACTGGGACCACAACGCGTATTACCAGCGAGTGGTGTTGCGGCAGCTGCCGCGGCGCTGCGAGCGGGTGCTCGACGTCGGTTGTGGCGCGGGGGCATTCGCGGCGCGACTCGCCGGGCGCGCCGATCATGTGGATGCGATCGACAAGTCGGCGGCGATGATCGAGGCGGCCCGGCGGCGCGCACCGGCCAACGTCACCTGCACCCTCGCCGACGTGACCCAGACAGCCTTGCCCGCAGCGCATTACGACGCGATCGTGTCGATCACCGCGTTGCACCATGTGCGGCTCGCCGACGCACTAGGGCACCTGGCGCCGGCGCTGCGCCCGGGCGGCGTGCTGGCCGCGGTCGTCTTGCCGCGCGCCGACCTGCCCCGCGAGGTGCTCAGGGAAATCGTTGCGGCGGCGGCCAATCCGGTGTTCGGCGCGGTGTTCGCCGGGCTGCGCACGGCGGGCCCCGGCGACTGGTACGGACTGGACCCGATCGACGAGGCGATGCCGAAAGTCGTCGATCCGCCGCTGACCACCCGGCGGGCGCGCGAAGTCGCCGCCGCGACCCTGCCCGGCGTGCGCGTCCGCCGGCTGCTGTTCTGGCGTTATCTGCTGGTGTGGCGGCGCCCCGTGTAGCGATGTCGCGGCGAATGTCGCATTGTCCTGCGACGGGGCCGCCGCGGGCTTACCGTCTTGATTGCTGAGTCGGGGCCCGCGGTTGGCCGTTGAGGTCGGGCGATGTTGATATGGTCGGCGGGTCCGGGGTTGGTTTGGAGGGTCAGGGATGAGCGACGCGCAGGCCTCACGGGTGGGCTCGATGTTCGGGCCGTATCACCTAAAGCGACTGCTGGGCCGCGGTGGGATGGGCGAGGTCTACGAGGCCGAGCACACCGTCAAGGAGTGGACGGTGGCCGTCAAGTTGATGTCGGACACGTTCAGCAAGGACCCGGTGTTTCGCGAGCGGATGAAGCGCGAGGCCCGCATCGCCGGGCGTTTGCAGGAACCCCACGTGGTGCCCATCCACGACTACGGCGAGATCGACGGCCAGATGTACATGGAGATGCGCCTGATCGAGGGTACCGACCTAGACTCGGTGCTCAAGCGGTTCGGCCCGCTGACCCCGCCGCGCGCGGTGGCCATCGTCACCCAGATCGCCTCGGCGCTGGACGCCGCCCACGCCGCCGGGGTGATGCACCGCGACGTCAAACCGCCCAACATCCTGGTCACCCGCGACGACTTCGCCTACCTGGTCGACTTCGGCATCGCCAGCGCCACCACCGATGAAAAACTGACCCAGCTCGGCACCGCGGTGGGCACCTGGAAATACATGGCGCCCGAACGCTTTTCCAACGACGAGGTGACCTACCGCGCCGACATCTACGCGCTGGCCTGCGTGCTGCACGAGGCCTTGACCGGGTCGCCGCCCTACCGCGCCGACAGCGCCAGCACCCTGGTCACGGCCCACCTGATGGACCCGATCCCGAAGCCCAGCGCCGTGCGCCCGGGCGTCCCCAAGGCCTTCGACGCGGTGATCGCGCGCGGCATGGCCAAGAAACCCGAAGACCGCTACGCCAGCGCCGGCGACCTGGCGCTGGCCGCTCACGAGGCCCTCAGCGACCCCGATCAGGATCACGCGAACAACATCGTGCGTCGCAGCCAGGAAGCCACCCTGCCCGCCACCGCCGAGGCCCACACCGCGGACAGCGGCGGCCCCACCCTGGCGGCCAGCACCGTGGGCCCGCCGCAACCCCCGGCCACCACCCCACCGCCCGCGCCGGCGCAAGGTGCACCCCCGCCCTACCCCACGGCGCCCAGTTCGGGCCCGGTCCCGCAGGCCCCCCAGACCCCGCGGCCGTGGGCGCCCGACAGCGGCCCCGTGCCGTCCGGGCCGCAGGCCTACCCGGGCGGCGGTGGCAATTGGGGCGGGCCGCCGTCACAGTTCACCGGCCCGGCTCCCTGGAATCAGCCGGCGCCCAAGACCAAACGCAACCCGTGGCCGATCGTCGCCGCCGTCGTCGCCCTGGTCGTCCTGGCCGGCGGCGGCGTGGGGATCTGGCTGGTGACCCGGCCGGCGCCGGCCCCGCCGCCCCCGGACCCCGTACCGCCCGGGCGGCTCAGCGCCCTGCTGCTGGATCCGTCGGGCATCAACACCATCATGGGCTCGTCCTCGATGACGCCCGGCAAGCCCATCACGTCAACGGACACCTCGACGGTGACGCTCTCGTTGCCCAACTGCCTGGGGTCGCTCTATACCAGCCAGGACCCGGTGTACGCGGGCACCGGCTACACCGGGATCAGCGGGCTGGTGTCCTCCGAACCGGGCGACGACTACGACCACTGGGTCAACCAGGCCGCCGTGGCCTTCCCGTCGGCCGACAAAGCCAAGGCGTTCCTGCAGGCTTCGGCGGACAAGTGGAAGGGCTGTTCGGGCAAGACGGTGACCGTGACGAACAAGACCAAGACGTACAGGTGGACGTTCGCCCAACTCAACGGTGCCCCACCGAAGATCACCATGCTGGAGACCCAGGAGGGCGCCGACGGCTGGGAGTGCCAGCGCGCCATGGGCGTTGCGAACAACGTGGTCGCCGACGTCAACGCGTGCGGCTACCACATCAGCGATCAGGGCGGGCAGGTCATCGACAAGATCCTCGCCAAGGTCGAGAACGAATAGCCAAGGCGCACTGCGGCATTGGCCTACGACTGGAGGTCGGGCCCCTCGGCGCGCAAATCGTCGACGGCCGACATCGCGTTGCGCAGCTTGGCCAGCCACTCCTCGGTGTGCTCGCCGACCAGCTTGACCGTCCACGCGAGCGCGTCGGCGCGGGACCGGGCGACGCCGGCGTCGACCAGCGTGTCGAGCACCTGGCGCTCGGGTTGCTTGAGGCGCGTCATCACCGGTACGGCGATGTGGGTGAACAGGATTCGTTCGCCGTTGACCTCCACGCCCCAGGAAACCTTGCGCCCGTAGCGATCCTGCGCTTCGTCGGCGATGCGCATCCGTTCCGAACGGGTCTCCTCGCGGAATCGCGAGACCCGGCCCTCGGCGCGGGCCTCGCTCTCGTCCCCGGCGCCCGCGGGTTCGGCCAGCTTGCCGATGACGGTGATCTCTTCGCGGTCGACGATGACGGCGGGGTCACCGTCGAACCAGGCTTCGGGCAGGCGCCCGGCGAACCATTCCGCCGCGCCGCTGGCGTCGGGCTGCTGGGCCTGCTGCCAGCCCCCGGGGCGGCCGTAACGCCGCCCGTGTGTGTGATGCGATTTCATGATTACATGATTACACCGTTACACATGCAATGGAATGCCGTTCACCCGCGGCGAACAGGTGTGGGTCGTCTCACGGGAGGAATTCACGGCAGTCGGCGTGCCGGTTTCCCACGGTCGGCACCCTTGTTCAGGGCTGTTCAGAGTTGTAGTTTTGGTAGCGAAGCAGGCCCGGAAGCGACCGATTCGAAGCGCTGGGAAACGGGGTAGGAAACCAGCCGCGTGCGACCTTTGCGTCAAACGCCCCCTAGGGTCGCCCGGGCCTGCCTATGCGGAAGAACCATCCCCGCGACGGATCCGAAACAGCTTCACCTCGCTCTTGATGCCCTTGAGCCGGCGCGCGCCGGCGAAGGATCCCTGGAAGTCGCCGCGATCGCCGAGGGCGTCCAGGACCGAGTCGGCGGCCAGCACGGTGCCCGGGCGCGCCACGGCGGTGACCCGGCTGGCCACGTTGACCGGGCTGCCGAACCAGTCACCGGCCCTGCTCACCGCCATGCCGGCGGCGACCCCGGCCCGCAACCGCGGAAAATCGTTGTCGGTGTCGACGGCCTCCACGAGCTTTACCACCACGTCCAGCAGGGGATGCGGTTCGGGACAGACGAACATGACCGCGTCGCCGATCGTCTTGATGAACCGCACCGGCGGGACGGTCATGTCCCGGGCGAGGTGGGCCAGCCGGTTGGCCAGGTGGCCCAGCTCCTCCGCCGACACCGCTTCGCCGATCCGGGTGAACCCGACCAGGTCGGCAAAGCCGACGGTGATGTGGCGCGCTCCCGGAAGCGGCTTGCCGGCGGCCCGCTCCGCGGCGTTGACCGCTTCGGTCTCCATCATGTGCCGCAGCTGCATGAACAGCATGTGCTGGATCATCGGGCCGAGCTCCGGCGCGATGCGGCTGACCAGCGCCTTGGACGCCTGGGCGATCTCCAGCTCGGTGGCTCCCGCGCGCATGATCGTCGACAGGGCGGTGTAGCGCATGACCTCCGCGGCGCGCGACAGGCCGTCAGCGAGCACCTGGACCACGAGCACCAATTGCTCGGGATCCAGGCCCAGCTCGACGAATCGCTGGATGAACGCGGCGGCCTCGCCGTCGGCCCGCATGTGCACGACCGCGTCGGGGTCGTCGACCCGGACCAGGCCGATGGCGCGCTGCACCCGCTGCAGCAGCGCCAGGTCGACGCCGTAGGTCTCGCTGATCTCCCGGGTGGACACGTAGGTGCCGTCGTCGCCGATGAGGTGGCGGGTGGCCAACAGCAGCGGCGGGTTGGTGCTGCGGATCTCGTCGGCGGTGACGCCCTGATCCAGCAGCCAACGCACCAGTTCCGCCCGCTCGGTGCGCGCGGCGCCCTCGAGCCCCTCGAGCAGATCGTCGATGTTGTCGTCGGCGGCCCCGTCCTCCACTGGGCCAACGTACAACTGGCGTCGATCGCGAGCGCGCCGTAGCCGGGCGAAACGGGTCGGCGCCGTGAGACACCGCGAGGTGACCTTAGGACACCGGCGGTCGCCGGTGCGCCCACGGCCTGGCGGCCTCGATCTGCGCCGACAGCGACAGCAGGGTCGCTTCGTCGTAGGGCCGGCCGACCAGCTGCACCGCGAGCGGCAGGCCATCGCCGTCGAAGTCCCACGGAACGGCCGCGGCGGGCTGCCCGGTCAGGTTCCAGACCTGCTGGTACGGGACCCGCTGAGCCACCGCCAGCAACGTCCAGACCGCGCCGCGGCGTTGGTAGGCGCCGATGCGGGACGGGCCCGTCGCGTTACCCGGCGTCACGACGACGTCGACGTCGTCGAAGATCGACTGGATCCGCGCGGTCACCTCGGCCTCGGATTCGCGCAGGGAGACCATCCGCCGGTCCGAGAACATCGCACCGGCGCGCGCCAGGTTGCGGGTGCGCGCCTCGAGCCGCTCGGGGTGGGCCAACGAGTCCGCGTCGTCGCTGATGCCGCGCAGATAGCGGGGCAGGTAATTGGTGATGATGGCCGACGGCGGATAGTCGGGGTCGCGGGTGATGACCTCGTGGCCCAGATCGCGCAACAACGCGCCGGCCTCGTGGACCGCCGCCAGCTGCGCCTTGCCGACCCGGACGGGCAGCGGCGTTGGGCCCTTGGTGCTCAAGGCGATTCGCAGCCGGCCGGGGTGGCGCGCGGCCGCAGCCACGAACTCGCCCTCCGGGCCGGGGACCGTCGACGTCGCGTCGAGGAACAGCGCCGCGTCCAGCACCGACCTCGCCAGCGGGCCGTTGACGCTCAGCCCGTACCAGGCGTCGTCGTGCGGCTCCAGCGACACCCGATCGCGTTGCGGTTTGAGGCCGAACACGCCGCACCAGGTCGCCGGGATGCGAATCGAGCCACCGCCGTCGGACCCGAGCGCCAGCGGGGCCAGCCCGGCTGCCACCGCGGCGGCGCTCCCGCCGCTGCTGCCGCCCGGCGTGCGTTTGAGGTTCCAGGGGTTGCGGGTGGCCCCGAACGTCAGGGACTCGGTGTAGGGGAACATCATCAGCTCGGGCACGTTGGTCTTGCCGATGATCACCGCGCCGGCGGCGCGCAGCCGGCGGACGACCTCCCCGTCGGAGGTCACCGCGGGACGGTGCCCGCCGCTGCCGTACGTGGTCACCTCGCCGGCGACGTCGACGTCGTCCTTGATCGCGACCGGCACGCCCAGCAGCGGCAGCCGCTCCCCCGCGTCGAGGCGGTCCTGCGCCGCGGCCGCCTCGTCACGCGCGCCGTCGGCCATCACCACGCGGTAGCAGCGCAGCTCGCTGTCCAGGCGCGCGATCCGCTCCAAGTAGATTTCCAGCAGCTCCGGTGCGGTCAGTTCACCGTCGGCCAGCATCCGCGCCTGCGCGGCCGCACCGGCATAAGCCACATCGCGGGCGTCCACTGCGGCAGCGTATCCCGCGGCTCGCGGCGATCAGTACCGTGGGCGACATGCCCTGTGTGTTCTGCGCGGTCGTCGCCGGGGATGCCCCGGCCCTGAAGATCCACGAGGACGACGACTACCTCGCCATCCTCGACATCCGCCCGTTCACCCGGGGCCACACGCTGGTGATCCCCAAGCGGCACACCGTCGACCTGACCGACACCCCGCCCGAGACGCTGGCCGGCATGGTCGGCATCGGCCAGCGCATCGCCCGGGCCGCCCGCGCGACGGAGCTGGCCGACGCGACCAACATCGCCATCAACGACGGCCGCGCCGCCTTCCAGACGGTGTTCCACATCCACCTGCACGTGCTGCCGCGGCGCAACGGCGACAAGCTCTCGGTGGCCAAGGGGATGCTGGTGCGCCGGGACCCGGACCGGGAGGCCACCGCGCAGATCCTGCGGGACGCCGTGGCGCGCATCGACGCGAGTCAGCAAGACTGAGCCCATGAGCAATCTGACCCCGCTGGAGCAGTTCGTCCTGCTGCCGTTCCTGCGCCTGCACGACACGATCTACCGCAAGACCGACGGCAGGATCGGTCACCGGATACCGGGGATGCCGCCCAGCCTGCTGTTGCACACGACCGGCGCGAAGACCGGTCGGCCGCGCACCACGACGCTGACGTACGCCAAGGACGGCGACTCGTACCTGATCGTGGCCTCCAAAGGCGGCGACGACCACAACCCCGCCTGGTACCACAACCTGCGCAAGCGCCCCGACTGCGAAATCAGTGCCGGCCCTCAGCGGATCGCCGTGACCGCCCGCCAGGTCGGGCCCGACGACTCCGACTACGCGCGGCTGTGGGACATCGTCAACAAGAACAACGGCAACCGCTACAACGGCTATCAAATCCGGACGACGCGGCCCATCCCCGTCTTTGTCTTGACTCCGCGCTGAAAATTGCCAGGTCGGCCCGGATAGCCGCGTAGCGGTCTATTCTCCTGACACGCGCGGTGAACGCTCACCGCAAAGCGCTGGATCGGCTGGAGCGGCTATGGCACGGCGGGCGGGAAATCCGTGGCGGCGCTTCGGGCTGTCCGCCCGCGCGGGTTGGCTCCTCGTCAGCGTTTACGCCGTCGCGGCGTTGCTGGTGGTGGCCTCGTCGCTGTTCAGGTGGCGCGGCGCGTACGGGACCCGGCCGGTAGACGAGGCCGCGTTCGCGCTGTGTCTGCTCGTGGCGGGCGCAAGCGCCGGCTATGCGGCCCGCTTCTCGACCGGTCGCCGCAGATTCGGCTGGCTGGCGCTCGTGATCGGCCTGCTGGGCTGGGCTGCGGGCGAGGTCCTCTGGTCCAGGTATGACGTGCGTCCGGAGATCGAGCACGCCACCCACCCCGCAGTGGCCGAGGCCGTGTTCACCTTGTACCCGCTCGGCGCCATGGTGTCGCTGACGCTGTTGTCGCATCTGTCCCGCCACAGCCCCAGGCGGCTGGTGCTGGACGGCCTCATCGTGGCGACCTCGCTGTTCGTCATCTCGTGGGTGTTCGTCCTGGACAAGCAGTTGCGCGAGGACACGGGCTCGCGGCTCGCCACCCTCATCGAGGTCTTCGCCGACGTCGTGATCTTGACGACGGCGATCCTGATGCTGTCGCGGGTCCGCTCCAACGACCTCCCGAGCCGGGGTCTGCTGGCCGGCGGTATCGCGACGATCGCCGCCGCCGACATCGCGATGGTTTTCCAGACCGGGGTGGGCAGCTATCACCTGGGCGACGTGACCGACCTGGGGCGGGTGGCCGGATTCGGCCTGCTCGCACTGGCGGGCCTGGCCAGCGTCCACGAAACCGGCACGGACGAGGCGCGGGCCGAGATCATGTCCCCCGCCCTGCTGTGGCTGCCCTACCTGCCGCTCATGCTGGCCGCCGCGGTCGGCCTGGGTCACGCGGTGGGCCTGATGGCGCACGGGCCGCTGCTCGCCGCGCTCGGGATCCTCGTCGCCGCGGTGCTCGCCCGGCAGTTCCTCGTGCTCGTCGAGAACCAGGGCCTGCTCACCGAAGTCGCCCGGGAGGCGTTCCGCGACAGCCTGACCGGTCTGGCCAACCGGGCGCACTTCCTGCATCGCCTGGAACAGGCCGTGGCGCGGCAGCGTCGCTACGGCGGGCCCATCGCGGTGTTGTGCCTCGACCTCGACAACTTCAAATCGGTCAACGATGCTCTGGGCCACCCGGCCGGCGACGAGCTCCTCGTCCGGGTGGCCCACCGGCTGACGGCCGCGCTCGGCGACACCGGCATCGTCGCACGCCTCGGCGGCGATGAATTCGCCGTCCTCATCGAAGCTCCGGTCGAAGATTCGCAGGCGGCCGCGAATCGGGTTCTCGACGCGTTCGGCACGGCGATCGTGATCGACGGCGTTCCCATCGAGGTCAGGCCGAGCATCGGCTTCACGGTGGCCACCGCCGCGTCGAACTGTACCGTCGACCAGCTCCTGCGGCACGCGGACTTGGCCATGTACGCCGCCAAACGTGAAGGTGGCCAGTGCATTCGGGGTTTTTTGCCCGACCTTCCCTTCCCTTACGCCCTCCCCCAACTCGAGGAGTCGGCGGGGTCGGCGTTGCAAGAAGGGCCGGCGGGCGTGGACCGGGCGACCGCCCCGCCCCCCGCGGGCGCCTTCGGCACCCAGACCAAGCTGGCACGGTCGCTGGCGCCGATCGCCGCGGCCGCGACCTCACACCGGGAGCGAACGCACGAGATCCCGGCCGGCGTGCGGTGGCCGCCGACGTCCATCCGGATTGCCTTGGCCGCGTTAGGGATTGGTGTCGCGGTCTTTGCCTTGACCAGCGTGTTGGATCCGGGTGCCGCGCGCAATGCGTTCTTCGCCAAGTTCCTCTACCCCACGCTGAACCTGTCGGCGGCGGCGCTGATTGCCGTTCGCGCCTACCGCGTCACGGCCGACCGCCTCGCCTGGGTTTTGATCTCGGTCGGCATGGCGGTGTCGGCCGCCGGTGACATCGTCTACGCCACGTGGGTGCGGGAGGGTCAGTCGCCGTCGGTCGCCGATCCGGAGTACCTGGCGTTCTACCCGTTCCTGTATGCCGGGCTGCTGCTGCTCATGCGGTCACGGCTGAGGTCGGTGCCGCTGCCGATCCGGCTCGATGCGCTGGTGTGCGCGTTGGCCGCGGCCGCGCTGGGCGTGGCGCTGCGGGCGGGGCCCATCCACGCGGAGGCGCTGCGCGCGCCGGCGACCGTGCTGGTGGGGCTCATCTACCCGTGGGGCGATTTGGTCCTGTTGGCGCTGACCGCGGGTATGCTGCCAATCCTGGGCTGGCGCAAGGGATTCCGCTGGGGCCTGCTGGTCGTGGGGTTCATCGCCTTTGCCGTCGCCGACACGGCGTATCTCTTCGAGACCGCCGAAGGCACGTACCGCGTCGGCACGACGCTGGACGCGCTGTGGCCCGCCGCGTCGCTCCTGGTGGCCATGGCGAGCTGGGCGCCGTGGTCGTCGACCGCGCCCGCACCCAAACGCGGAGTCGGCTCCTACACGGTGCCGGTGGTGTGCACCGTGGTGGCGCTGGCCGTCGCCGTCGTCGCGCACAACTCAAGGCTCGCGACGGCTCTGGCGGCGTTGAGCCTGCTCGCGGTCGCGGCGCGCTTCTCGGCGACCTTCCGCGACGTCAGCATGCTGGCCGAACGACACAAGCAGGCCATGACCGACGAGCTGACCGCCCTGCCCAACCGGCGGTCGCTGGCGACCGCCCTGACGGCGCTGTCCGACTCGGCGTCGCCGGGGCCCCTGGTCGTCCCCGGGGCGACGTCGCGCCGGGCGCTGCTGCTGCTGCATCTGTACGAGTTCGACGAGATCAGCGACTCGATCGGCGCCCACTTCGGCGACGAGCTGCTGTGCCACGTCGCCGACCGCCTGGCGCACTGCGTGCGCAGCGACGATCTGCTGGCGCGCGTGAACGACGACGAATTCGCCATCCTGCTCGCCGAGGGGTCGGACCTCATCGCCGCGCGCGCCCAGGCGGGCCGGTTGCTCGAGGCGCTCAGCGACCCGTTCGCGCTCGATCCGATCACCGTGCAGGTCGATGCCCGCATCGCCATCGCGCTGTGCCCCGACCACTGCGACCGTCCCCAAGACCTGTTGAATCGGGCCGAAATCGCGATGCCCCACGCGAAATCGGCGATCAGCAAGATCGCGGTGTACGACTCGGCGTACGAGATGTACCGCGACAACGACCCCAACCTCGTGGAGGAATTGCGCGTCGCGCTGCTGGATGACGAGCAGCTGACCGTGTATTACCAGCCCAAGATCAATGCAAGCGACGGCAGCGTCCACAGCGTGGAGGCGCTGCTGCGCTGGCGCCATCCCCACCGCGGGTTGCTGCTGCCGGAGGAGTTCCTGTGCGCCGCCGAACGCGCCGGCCTGATGCGCCAGGTCACCAACCGCGCCATCGACCTCGGCCTCAGGCAGGCCCGGTCCTGGCGCGACCAGGGCATGCCACTGCCCGTCGCGGTGAACCTGTCCACGACGAACCTGCTTGACCTGGACTTGGTGAGCACGATCGAAGGGCTGCTGCGCTCCCATGGCCTGCCCGCCGACTCACTCATCGTCGAGATCACCGAAAGCGCCCTTGTCGACTCGGCGCGCTCCCGTCACACCGTCGCGGCGCTGCAGGCCCTGGGCGTTCGCATCTCCCTGGACGACTACGGCACGGGATGGTCGTCGCTGGCCCGCCTGCAGGACGTCTCGGTCGACGAGCTGAAGCTCGACCGGATCTTCGTGTCGCGGCTGGCCCACGACCCGCGATCGGTTGCGATCGTGCGCTCCACCGTGGCGTTGGCCCGCAGCCTGGGCGCCGACCTGGTCGCCGAGGGCGTCGAAGACGAGGTCACCCTGCGCGCGCTGCGCCGGTACGGCTGCACTATCACCCAGGGCTTCGTGCACAGCCCGCCGTTGCCGGCGGACGACCTGCTGGACTGGATCGCCCACCACGCGCCCAGCACCAAGTCCCGGGCGGGCGTGACGGACTGACCGGGTTTCGGTCGGCCGATTATCGAGACGCAGACCGCTTCGCCTGGCTAACATTTTCCCGTGCTCGACCACTGGCCCATGATCGGGCGCGATCAGGAGATCGGCGAGATAGCGCGCTCGATCGCCGACGGCGCCATTCGGGGTGTCGCGCTGGCGGGCAAAGCGGGAATCGGTAAGTCGCGGTTGGCTCGTGAGGCCGCGGCGGCGGCCGCGGCGGCCGGGTGGACCGTGCGAAGCATCGCCGCCACCGCAACGAGCCGCCCGATCCCCCTCGGCGCCTTCACCCAGTGGACCGACGATGTACACAGCGAGCCATTTGCGTTGGCGCGCAGGGTCATTGAGGCGTTGACCGACGGCACACAACCGGACCGGCTTCTGGTCTTCGTCGACGACGCCCATCTTCTCGATGACTTGTCGGCGCTTGTCCTGCACCAACTGGTGCACTCGCGCACCGCGGCGGTGATCCTCACGGTCCGTACCGGCGAGCCGGCCCCGGCCGCGGTGACGGCGCTGTGGAAGGACGGCCTGCTGCGCGGGCGCGAACTGGAACCGTTGTCCCGCAACGAAATAGACGACCTGTTGACGGCCGCCTTCGGGACGGCCCCGGATCGGCAGTGCGCGGACAAACTTTGGCACCTCTCCCGCGGAAACGTGTTGTTCCTGCGCCAGCTCGCCGAACAGGAATACCGGGCGGGACGGTTGGTGGTCCGACAGGGCGCCGTGCGCTGGCTCGGGGACACCGCGATCTCGGGATCCCTTGCCGAACTGGTGGATTCGCAGATCGGCGCCATCCCCCCCGACGTGCGCGACGTGGTCGATCTGGTGGCCGTCTGCGAGCCCCTCGACTGGCACAGCCTGAGGCTGATCGCCGACCAGGACGCCATCGAAGAAGCCGAACAGCGCGAGCTGATCCGGATCTCTGGCGGCGACGTGTACATCGGTCACCCGTTGTATGCCGAGGTCCGACTGAATCGTTGTGGCGCTTCGCGTTTGCGTCGCCTTCGCGGCAAGGTCGCGACCGCGATGAAGGACGGCGGGGGCGCCGCAAAGGTCGTCAAGCGCGGACTGCTGTGGTTGGAGTCCGACCTGCCCCCCGAGCCGGAGGTGCTGTTGTCGGCGGCCACGGCCGCGAGTTCGCTGCTGGATTTCGAGACGGCGGAGCGGCTGTTCAGGGCGGCCGCCGCCACCGGCATCGGCGCGCAGGCACGCATACCCCTCGCCTACTCCCTGTTCATGATGGAAAAGGGCGACCTTGCGTTGGAAGTCCTCGAGGGCGTGGAGGTCGACGAAGCGACGGAATCCGCATTCATCAACGACGTTGTGATGCGTGCGTCAAACCTTATGTGGGGCATGCGATCACCGGAGCGGTCCTGGCGGCTCATCGACGATGCGCTCAAGGCGTCGCACGGGGCGCGGCGCCAACAACTGCTGGTTTTCCGCGCCAATCAGCTCGCGCTGGCGGCGCGGCCCAGTGAGGTCCTCGCGACCATGGCCGACGTCGACTATCAGGACATCGACCGGTACGGCGCGACGATGGCCTACAGCGCCGAGAGCATGGCCTACGGGGAACTCGGTCAACCCGATCAGGCCGTGGCAAAGGCCATCGAGGCCGACCAGGCGCTCACGTTGAGCGAACAGGGCAAATTCCTTCGCCAGACGTTGACCGAGTTCCACACGTTCGCCCTGGCGGCCGCGGGTCGCGTCGCCGAGGCCGTCGACGTGGCCGAACGCCACTACCGCGCCCACCGCGAAGAACTGGCGGACGTGCGAGCGGTGGCGGCGGAGATCCTCGGCATGGTGATGTTGGCCGCCGGCGACCTCGGCGCGGCGCTGCGGCACCTGCCCGAGGACGTCGATGCCGAGATGGCGAACAGTTTCCACGTGGTGAACAGCTTCCACCGGTTCCACCTGCTGCGGGCGCAGGCGCTGGCGCGCTCCGGCGATGGGGATGCGGCCGATCGTGCCCTGCGCAAGGCCGAGGAACATCGGCATCCGGCCTACGTGTACGTCACGTCGACCCAACTGCTTGCCGAGGCCTGGCTGGCCGCGGTCCGCTCGCGGGCCACCGAGGCGCGCCGGCTGGCCCGCGAAGCGGCGGACTTCGCGCGCGAGCACGATCAACTCGCCCGCGAGGTGTGGTGCCTGCAGACCGCGGTGCAGTTCGACGACACCGACGCGGCCGCGCGGCTGGCCGAGTTGGCCGAGCGCGTGGAGGGACCGCGGGCCGCGGTCGCGGCCCGCTACGCCGCGGCGGTGAGCGCCGATGACGCCGCTGAACTCGACTGGGCCTCGGCCGTATTCGAGGCCATGGGTGATTTGCTGGCGGCCGCCGACGCCGCCGGGCAAGCCGCCACGTCGCACCGGCGGGCGGGGCGGGCCGGGAGCGCGCTGACGGCGGCGGCGCGCGCGCAACGCTTGGCCAGCGTCTGCGGCGGCGCGGCCAGCCCGGCGATCCGGGCGGCCTCCTTCGCGCCGCCGTTCTCCAATCGCGAGCGCGAGATCGCGGTGCTGGTGGCGCAGGGGCTGTCGAATCGCGAGATCGCCGACGCGGTGTCGCTGTCCGTGCGGACCGTCGAGAGCCACGTCTACCGCGCGAGCAGCAAGGCCGGCGTCAGCGGGCGTGCCGCGCTCGCCGAGATGATGCGCAGCGCGGGCGGCTGAGGTCCGTTGCAGTAGTCGCTCGATGACGCGCGCGAAATTGCAGTAGTCGGTCCCGGATCGAATCGGCGCTCGGTCGCCCGACAATCGCCCTTCGGGCGGTGGTGGCAAACAATTGCCGCCGCCGTCGCCGCGCATACCGCCCGGAGAGCTGCCATGTCGTTTGTGATCGTCGGACCGGAGGCGATGTCGGTCGCGGCGGCGGACTTGACCGGTATCAGGACGGCGCTCGAGGCGGCCAGCGCAGCGGCATTGGCCCCGACGACGGCGATCCAGGCGGCCGCCGCCGATGAAGTGTCGGCGGCGATCTCGGCGCTGTTCGGCACGTTCGGCCAGGAGTTTCAGGCGCTCAGTACCCAGGCCGCGGCGTTTCACGACCAGTTCGTGCAGGCGCTGAGCGGCGCGGGTTTGTCCTATGCGGCGGTCGAGGCGGCTAATGCGCCGCAGTTGCAGGCGCTCGAGGAGCAAGTGCGGGGCGCGATCAACGCGCCGACCCAGCTTTTGATGGGGCGGCCGCTGATCGGCAACGGCACGGACGGGACGGCGGCCAACCCGAACGGCGGCGCCGGTGGGCTGCTGTACGGCAACGGGGGTAACGGCTATTCGGAGGCGGCAGGTTCTGGCCTGGCCGGCGGCAACGGCGGGTCGAGCGGATTAATCGGCAACGGCGGTAACGGCGGCGCGGGCGGGTCGGCCTCGCTGGCCGGCGGGTCCGGCGGGGCCGGGGGTGCCGGAGGTCGAGCCGGTTTGCTCGTCGGCAATGGCGGCTCCGGCGGCCACGGCGGCAATGGCGCGGCCGGCGGCTTGGGGGCCTCGGCGACCGCCTGGGGTGGGTCGGGTGTCG
>LQPB01000020.1 GCA_002102225.1 Mycobacterium interjectum | reverse complement strand
TCGTCCGCGGGTGGCGGCAGCGCGTCCGGGGGCGGGGGCGGAGCGTCCGCCGGTGGCGGCGGCGCGTCCGGCGGCGGCGGCAGCGCGCCGTCGCCGTCCGGTATCGGCAGGAACATGTGGTGGGTGAATCCGGCCTGGTAGGCGCCGGGGCCGCCGATGTGCACGCCGCCATGTTCCCCGCTGGACACCGAGGTGCCGTCCGGCATGGTCACCGCCGTGTGGCCGCCGTTCCAACCGATCACCACGGCGTTGGGAGCGGTCCCGTATTGGAACCCGCGCGCCAACAGCGCAGCCTCCTCGTTGCCGGTGTTGAACCTACTGCCGAAGACCGGCCGGTCGGACGCCGCGTTGGCGACCCACGAAGCCAGCCCCGAGCAATCGGTCCCGGCGGGAGAATCGCCGCCCGAGATATACGGCGTCCCGGAGACCTGATTGATGAGCGTCATTAACGTTGCTAGTACAACCATGGGCAGGCACGCTAGCAATAGCATTCACAATGAATCAAAATTTGTGGCGCAAGTCATTCGTACCGCCGATAATGGCGTTCGCCGCATCGATACCAAATCGATTACGATGCAGCAAATTTCCGGACAGGAAATTCGCACCGCCGAGCCTATGAGCGCGGCCGCAGCACCACGACGGGGATCTCGCGCTCGGTCCAACTCTGGTAGGTGTCGAAGTCTGCGTAGAGCTCGACCAGGCGCGGCCATAGGCGGCTTCGCTCCTGCGCGTCGGCGGTCGCCGCGTGCACCGGCCTCCGCTCACCCCCGATTTGGGCGATCGTGTCGGGGCAGGCGACGAGATTGCGGTACCACTGCGGATGGTGTGGCAGCCCGCCTTGAGACGCCACCACCACCAGGTCTTGGCCGTCGCGCAGATACAGCAGCGGGACGGTGAACAGCCTGCCGGATTTGCGGCCGCGGTGTTCCAGCAGCAGCGTCGGCACCGGTTTGCGAAAACCGGCGCCGACGCGCCATTTGCCCCCGATGCGGCCGTTCGTCTTGCGGTACACCCACACCTGCGCCCGGCTCATGTGACGGAAAATGACCGGCAGCAACGGGGAGTCCAGCTGCTGGGGACGCTTGGGTGCGGCCATCACGGCGCACCGGGGTACTGCAGCGCCACGCCAAGTTCCTGGCCGAACACCTTGATCATGTGCTGGACGCCAATCTCGTTGCGGCCGATGATCATGTGGTCGTGCTGGCCGTGCCTGACGCCTTCGCCGCACTGGGGCAGCATCGCGAAATCCTCGTCGCGCACGGCGGCGTGCACCCCTTCGTAGACCGCGTCGTAGCCGGCCCTCATGTCGTCGTTGGTCGCCGGGACTCGCCCCATCCAGCTGTGCCGGACCGTGCAGCGCGTCGGGTCACCCTCGGGCAATATGTCGATAATCTCCACGCCCACAGGACTATTGGCGAGGATGAGATTCGGATACACCCAGTAGATCACCCCCATGTTCGCCGCCGGTTCGCGCGGGGCGGTCGGGTCGGTCCCCACATTGGTGATCCAGTTGAACGGGAAGCCGATCCGGTGATGCTTACCGAACTCGTCGTAGACCATCGTGTTGGCCAGCGTGTTCTGCCCGATGAGGCTCTGGCCGTGGACGTAGGGAAAGTGGTATCCCTCGGCGAACGCCTCCAGCGCCCCTTTCCATGACACCTCGGAGGTGAACTCGCGCTGCGTGTGGTACCCGTACGACCCGTAGTTCCACAGCTCCAACTCGGCACCAAGGTCGCCCAGGTGCGCGTCGAGGTCGATGGTCCCATCGGCGGCCAGCACCGCCCAGATGAAGCCGTGCCGCTCCGCCGAGGGTAGTTCGACCAACCCGTAGTCCTTGGTGTCGATGGAATCGAAACCGGCCTTGCCCGGAACCATGAACAGCTCGCCCGTGTTCCGGTATGTCCAGGCGTGATAGGGGCATACGAATCGCGAGGCGTTGCCGGACCCGCACGCCGGCATCGCGCCGCGGTGGCGGCAGTAGTTGAGTAAGACGTGGCTGGCGCCAGAGCGGTCGCGGGTCACCAGCAGCGAATCACCCAGCACCGAGCGGACCACGTAGTCGTTCTTGTGCGGCAGCTGCGCCGACGGGACGATGGCCAACGGCACCCTGCGCAAGATCTGCGACTCCTCGATCTCGGTGAGCTTCGGATCGCGGTAGTAGTGCAGCGGCACCCTCAGCTCACGCTCGGCCAGGTCCGTGGTGCCATCCAGCGCGTGGCGCAAGCCTCGCCGCGTCAAGTCCTCGTCGGTGCCACGCACCGGATTGTTGGTCGTCGACAGCATCCCGGCCTCCTTCGTCGGCGCCGTCTGACCATACAGCCAACACTGTTTGTCTTGTCAAGGGCTCGGCCGCTGTGCGGCACCTTGTGCGACGATCACGCAATGCGGCGGCACGGCTGGTCCGGGAACATCCCGGCGGACGACGAGGAAGCGGTCGCTCGCATCATCGACACGGCGCGCACCGCCATCGACAAGCGCGGGACCGTGAGCGTGTCCGAGGTCGCCCAGACTCTCGGCGTGACCCGTCAGACCGTCTATCGCTACTTCCCGACCCATGAGGCGCTCCTGGGCGCCGCCGCCCTCTCGTCCGTCGAGGGCTTCCTGGACCGGGTTGCCGTCCACTTGGGTTCGATCACCGATCCCACCCAGGCCGTCGTGGAAGGCATCGCTTACACCTACGAACAAATCGCCCACGACAAGTACCTCAGCCTGGTGCTGCAGCCCGGTAAGGCCAGCGCCTTGACCGCCGGGGTTACCTCGGACATGGCGATCGCGTTTGGCAGGTCGATCCTGCAACGGTTCGAAGTCGATTGGACCGCAGCGGGATTCGCCGGCGAGCGGCTCGATGAACTCGTCGAGGTGATGCTGCGCATGCTGCAATCGCTCATCGTGGACCCCGGGCGCCCGGCACGCACGGGCAACGCACTGCGGGGCTTCCTCACGGACTGGATCGCGCCCTCGGTGCGGGCGCACGCCGGCACGGGTTGACGAACGGGCGCGGCCCGATGCCGCCGTCGAATTCCCTTGGCGGCCGGTCAGACTCCAAACTTGGCCCGGGCGTCGTCGGTGACCGGGGTGAACAGGTTGACGAGGTTCCCGTCGGGATCGCGGAACAACAGCGCGCGGTTGCCCCACGGCATGGTCGTCGGCTCCGTCACGACCTCGGCGAGGCGGTCGCGGAGCCGGTCGAATTCCGCGTCCACGTCCTCGACGATGAACTCCACGATCGCGCTCCGGTTGGCCGCCGGCTCGGCGGATCCGGCTCCGAACAGCGGCACGGTCTTGTCGCCGCCGATGGCCAGCGTGCCAACGGACGTCGGGATCTCGGCGAAGAGTTCGTTCCCCCACACCGCGGCAACCCCGGTGACCATCTCGTAGAAATCGACGAGCCGATGGACATCGGCGGTGATGATGCGGGTCGAGACGAACTTCATGGAACCTCCCGGTGGGGCGCAGTGATTGCCACCAGGCATGTTAGGGCGCACCTCCGACAAACCGCGCGATTCGATGTTGCCCAGCACGCTTCCGCCGACGCGCTAAGCCGGGGTCCACACTCCGTTGTTCCAGAATCCCCAGACGCCGGTGGTCGGGTTCCACATCAGCTGGGCCCCGGGCGCCCACGGCGGTGGGGGTGGCTGCGGCGGTGCCCACCCCGGCGGGGGCCCCCAGGGACCCCAGCCGGCCGGGCCGCCCTGGGTGGCCGGACCTTGCCAGTCGTGGCAGGTATTCCAGTTCCAGTTGTAGGCCTTGCCCCAGCCCGGGTCCCACGGGTCACCCGGGCACCAGTGATTGCCGGACGCGGGGGCCGGGGCGGCCTGGGCCCGGGGTTCGGGACCGCCATTGAGCCCCAACGCGCCCACTGCCAACCCGCCGCCCACCAGCGCGCTCACAGAGCGCCGAACCCACGGTCTCGCCCGCTTCGCAGTTGCCATCTGCCCAGGATTTCCCGTGGACACGAATCCACGCAAGCAGTGATCCCATTCAGGTTCGGCGAACGCGCGACGCGATCCCCTTTAGTCAGGGAGGCAGCAAACCCATTCGTGGCCTGTATTTTCCGGGAAGATGCTCGTATCGTGCTGCCGGAGGGGCCAACCGGTTAGGAACGCCAATGAGGAAGATATCCGCAGCGACCGTCGCGCTGGGCATCGTGGCGATCCCGCTCGCAGCGCCGGCTGCGTCGGCCGACCCGGTGGTGGCCGACCAGATGGTGGGTGGGATGTACAACGTCCACTTCAATGACGGAAGTCTCGACGACCTGACGTTCAAGGCCACGCCGTGCGGCATCGGCTGCGTCCAAGTCGCTTTTTCCAACACCTCCGGCCAGGCCCAGTTCTACGCCGATCGGTGGCACGCGAGCTTTCCGCCGAATCCTGCGGCGTGGCGCTGTAACGACGGGTCGGTGCACCGGGGCTTCGACGAATGGACCTGGGACCCCGGCACGGGAATTGGCACGAGGGTTGTCGTCCGCACCGAGGCCGCCTGCGGATATACCGACCACAGCAGCGTTCCCATCGCGCACCGCTTCACCCTGACCCGGCTGAGTGGCGATTCGGGGCAGCCCGGCGTTCTGGCACCCGCCGTCGCCTAGCGGGACCCCACGGCGTCACCGCCGCTTGCGGGGCGGGATCAGTCGTCGTCGCGGCGTTCGGTGGCGGCCATCTCACGGCGAATCTCGGCCTGCTCGCGTGCTCGTTGGGCATCCGCCAGGCGACCGACGGCGGCCACGCGCTCTTGGTGGTCCGCCTGGCGGCGCAGTCGCTCGAGTTCACGCTCCGCAGCCAAGCCCTCGCGTTCGTCCGCCCGACGCTCTCGTTCGTCGGCAGCCTGCTCACGTTCGCCGGCGACCTGGTCGCGCTCGTCCGCCGACCGATCGCGTTCGTCAGCGACTCGGTCCCGCTCGTCGGCCACCCACTCGCGCGCCAAGACCTCAGCCTCACGCCTCGCCGGCGTCTGCTCGCGCGCATCGTGCGCGGCGGCATGGGAATCGGACTCGCCAGGCGGTGTCGGCATCGTTCCTCTCCGGCCGAGGGGCTTCCCTGTCAACCGTCGCTCCGGGCGGAGGGAATTTCAAGGGCCGAGAGACCCCGACGCCGCACGGCTGCCGTATTTCCGTGATCGCGGAAAACGGCGCTCAGCAGCAGCCCTACACGTTGAACCGGAACTCGACGACATCCCCGTCGGCCATCACGTAGTCCTTGCCCTCCATCCGGACCTTGCCGGCCGCCTTGGCCGCGGCCATGGAGCCGGCGGCGATCAGGTCGTCGTAGGACACGATCTCGGCCTTGATGAAGCCTTTCTCGAAGTCGCTGTGGATTACCCCGGCCGCCTTGGGCGCGGTGTCACCCTGATGAATCACCCACGCCCGCGCCTCTTTTGGCCCCGCGGTCAGAAACGTCTGCAGTTTGAGCGTGTGAAAGCCCGCCCGGGCCAGCGCATCGAGGCCGCGCTCGGTCTGCCCGATCGACTCCAGCAGCTCGGCGGCCGACTCGTCGTCGAGCTCGACCAGCTCGGATTCGATTGCGGCGTCGAGGAATACGGCGTCCGCCGGCGCGACCAGCTCGCGCAGCGCCGCGACCCGCGCGGCGTCGGTCAGGACCGCCTCGTCGGCGTTGAAGACGTACAGGAAGGGCTTGATGGTCAACAGGTTCAGCTCGCGCAGCAGCGAGACGTCGGCCCCCGCGGCGAACAGCGTCGTGCCCCCATCGAGCACCGCCTGCGCGGCGACGGCGGCGTCGTGGACGGGCTTGCGCTCCTTGCTGGTGCGCGCTTCCTTCTCCAGTCGCGGCAGCGCGCGCTCGAGCGTCTGCATGTCGGCCAGAATCAATTCGGTCTCGACGACCTCGATGTCGGACTTGGGGTCCACCTCGCCCGCGACGTGGGTCACATCGTCGTCGGAAAACACCCGCACCACCTGGCAGATGGCGTCGCATTCGCGGATGTGGGCCAGGAATTTATTGCCCAGCCCGGCGCCCTCCGACGCGCCCTTGACCAGCCCGGCGATGTCGACGAAGGTGACCGGCGCCGCGACGATGCGCTCGGAGCCGAACAGCTCCGCCAGCTTGGCCAGCCGCGGGTCCGGCAGCGAAACCACGCCCTCGTTGGGCTCGATCGTCGCGAAGGGATAGTTCGCCGCCACCACGTTGTTCCTGGTCAGCGCGTTGAACAGCGTCGACTTGCCGACGTTCGGCAGGCCCACGATTCCCAGGCTCAGGCTCACGGGGATTCAAGTGTAGGGCGCGGCGGGGCGGGCCGCTCAGGCGTGTGCGACGCCGTGCCACGCCAGCGGTCCCTAACAAGGTCTTTACCGGCGTTTCGGCCCATTCCCGGTACGGTCTACATGTGCCAGAACAGCGGGCAAGATCGGCGGTCGAGGCTGGCCACCGGTCGATCCACCCCAACATCCCAGGCGTGCCGTGGTGGGCGGCCCTGGTGATCGCCGTGACCGCGACGGCCCTCGGTTATGCGATCGACGCCGGTCACAAGGATTTGACCCACGTTTTCGCCGGCTTCTATATCGCCGGCTGCGTGGCCGCGGTGCTGGTCGTACGGCAAGACGGCGTGTTCACCGCGATCATTCAGCCCCCGCTGATTCTTTTCTGCGCGGTGCCGGGCGCCTACTGGATGTTCCATGGGCGCAAAACCGGAAACCTCAAAGACCTCCTGATCAACTGCGGCTATCCGCTCATCGAACGTTTCCCGCTGATGCTGGGCACCGCGGGCGCCGTGCTGCTCATCGGCCTGGCGCGGTGGTATTTCGGCAAGTCGCAGCCGGCGGCCGCCGAATCCACCGCAGACGCCGCGACCACGGCGACGCATGGCTCCTTCGTCGGCGCCCTGGGCGCGAAGTTGAATTCGCTTTTCGGCCTTGGCGACGACGAGGACGCGGAGGAGGCGGCGCCGAGCGGCTCGAAGCGGACCCGGCCGGCCGGGCGTTCGCCGAAGGCCGCGTCGAGGACCGGTCGCACGACGCGCGGCGATCGGCCCGAGCGTCCCGGCCGTGCCCACTCCCGGCATGCCCGACCCGCGCTGGACGACGAACGCGATCCCAGGGCCGCCCGCGACGAACGGCCGCGGCGCCGCCGCGCTGCCCCGCCCCGCGACTTCGACCCCGCCGACCCAACGCCCCGGCCACGCCGCCGCCCCAGGCCGCACGACGACGCCGACGTCCGCCAGCCGCGCGAAACCCGTCGCGAGCCGCGCACCCGCCGCAACCCCTACGAGCGGCCTTACGAACGCCCGGCTCCTCGCGGCAGCCGCTTCGACGGCTATGACCCGTACGAGTCTCACGAGCCCCGTCGGCGCCGCGCCACCCCCACCGGGAACGGCTCCAACCCGACACACCACCCGATCTCACAGGTGCGGTACCGCGATACGGGCCCGGTCGAGGATCCCGGAACCGCGCGACGGCGCCGCGCGGCGCGCGGCTTTCCCGCGGAGTCATGGGAGTACGAAGGCTAGCGAGCCGACCGGATCTCGCGGGGCAGCGCGAAAACCAGGGTTTCCTGGGCCGTCGTCACCGGCTGCACCACCTCGAAACCGCATTCGGCCAGCCGCTCCAGCACACCCCGCACCAGCACCTCGGGGACCGACGCGCCGGACGTGACGCCCACCGTGGTGACGCCCTCCAACCACGCCGGGTCGATGTCGTCGGCCCAGTCGACCAGGTAGGCGGCGGCGGCTCCGCCGCCCCGCGCCACCTCGACCAGCCGCACCGAATTCGACGAGTTGCGGGATCCGACGACGATCACCAGCTCGCACTCGGGCGCCATCGCCTTGACCGCGACCTGCCGGTTCTGGGTCGCGTAGCAAATATCGTCGCTGGGCGGATCCTGCAAACTCGGGAAACGCTCCCGCAGCCGCTCGACGATTTCCATCGTCTCGTCCACCGAAAGCGTGGTCTGCGACAGCCAGACCACCTTGTTCTCGTCGCGGACCGTCACGTTTGCCACCGCGCCGACCCCGTCGACCAGCTGCACGTGCTCGGGCGCCTCTCCCGCGGTCCCGATGACCTCTTCGTGACCCTCGTGCCCGATCAGCAGGATGTCGTAGTCGTCCCTGGCGAACCGCCTGGCTTCGTTGTGCACCTTGGTCACCAGGGGGCAGGTCGCGTCGATGGTGTGCAGGTTGCGTTCGGCGGCCGCGGCGTACACGGTCGGCGCGACGCCGTGCGCGGAGAACACCACGATGGCCCCCTCGGGGACCTCGTCGGTCTCCTGGACGAACACGGCCCCGGCCTTTTCCAGGGTGTCGACCACGTGCCGGTTGTGCACGATCTCGTGGCGCACGTAGACGGGGGCGCCGTGCTTCTCCAGGGCGCGCTCCACCGTCTCGACGGCCCGGTCCACCCCCGCGCAGTAGCCACGCGGCTCCGCCAGGAGCACCCTCCTGCGGGAGGGGTTGTTGGCTACCGAGCCGGCTGCACCGGGAATTCCCATGTCGACAGTCGGCGGCATGACATTGAGGGTACCGGCCGGCGGCGGGCTTGGAGTTGGCCGCAGGTTAAGGCAGTCTTGGACGCATGGCTACTGCACCGTATGGAGTTCGGCTGATAGTCGGCGCGGCGACGGTCGCCGTCGAGGAGACGATGAAGCTGCCGAAGACGATCCTGATGTATCCCATGACGGTTGTCAGCACCGCGGCTCACCTGGTGATGCGGTTTCAGCAAAACCTGGCCGAGCTGGTGATCAAGGGCGACAGCACGCTGGAGTCGATCTTTCCGCCCAAGGACGAGAAGCCGGAGTGGGCGACCTTCGACGAGGACCTCCCCGATGACGCGATCGACGGGGCCGGTGCGCCCGACGGCGGCGACGGCGAGCGCCGGGCCGAGGGACGATTTGCTCTGTACTCGGTCGCCGACGCGCACGAGGACGCCAGCGCGCTCGTCAAACCGTCCCGGCAATCGAAGGCTGCCGCCGCGAAGACGGCCGCGCCGGAACCGGCGGTGGTGGCCGAACTCGATTACGCGAGCCTGACGCTGGCCCAGCTGCGGGCCCGGCTGCAATCGCTGAGCGTCGACGAACTCGAGGCGTTGCTGGCCTACGAGCAGGCCACCAAGTCCCGCGCCCCGTTCCAGACGCTGCTCGCCAACAGGATCACCCGCGCGAACGCGAAGTGAGCCAAACCAATCCCGGCGCGAACTCCGCGGAGAACCCCTTCCCGGTGCGCGCGGTGGCGATTCGGGTCGCGGGCTGGATCGACCGGCTGGGCACCGTCTGGGTCGAGGGCCAGCTGGCCCAGATCACGATGCGCCCCGATGCCAAGACGGTGTTCATGGTGCTGCGGGATCCGGCCGCGGACATGTCGCTGACCGTGACGTGTTCTCGCGCCCTGGTGGCCAACGCGCCGGTGAAACTCGACGAGGGCACCCAGGTGGTGGTCTGCGGCAAGCCCTCGTTCTACACCGGGCGGGGCAAATTCTCGTTGCGGCTCAGCGAGATTCGCGCCGTCGGCGTTGGCGAGCTGCTGGCGCGCATCGACCGGCTGCGCCGCCTGCTGGATGCCGAGGGCCTGTTCGACCCGCGGCTCAAACGGCCAATCCCCTTCCTGCCCAACATGATCGGGCTGATCACCGGGCGAGCCAGCGCCGCCGAACACGACGTGACGACGGTGGCGGGCACCCGCTGGCCCGCGGCGCGTTTCGCGGTGCGCAACACCGCCGTCCAGGGGCCCAACGCGGTCGCGCAGATCGTCGAGGCGCTGCGTGAACTCGACCGCGATCCCGAGGTCGACGTGATCGTGCTGGCCCGGGGCGGCGGAAGCGTCGAGGACCTGCTGCCGTTCTCCGACGAGACGCTGTGCCGCGCGATCGCGGTGTGCCGCACCCCCGTCATCAGCGCGGTGGGCCACGAACCGGACAACCCGCTGTGCGATCTGGTCGCCGACCTGCGCGCCGCCACCCCCACCGACGCCGCCAAGAAGGTGGTGCCCGACACCGCCGCCGAGCAGCGGCTCCTCGATGACCTGCGTCGGCGCAGCGCCCAGGCGCTGCGCAGCTGGGTGTCCCGCGAGCAGCGGCACCTGGCCCAGCTGCGCAGCCGGCCGGTGCTGGCCGAACCGCTGACGGCCCTGAGTGCGCGGGCCGACGAAATCCACCGCGCGCGCTCGGCGGTGCGCCGCGACATCCGGCGGCTGGTCGCCGCGGAGACCGACCGCGTCGGCCACCTGGGCGCGCGGCTGGCCACGCTGGGCCCCGCGGCCACGTTGGCCCGCGGCTACGCCGTGGTGCAGGCGGTTCCCGATGCCGGGCCCGCGACGGTGCTGCGCTCGGTGGACGACGCGCCCCCGGGCACCCGGCTGCGGGTGCGGGTGGCCGACGGCGCCGTGGCGGCCGTGAGCGAGGGAGGCACCGATGGCCGCTGACGAGGAGCGGTCGATTACGCCCGTTAGTCGGCTTGGGTACGAAGCCTGCCGGGACGAGCTGATCGAAGTGGTGCGGCTGCTCGAACAGGGCGGCTTGGACTTGGATGCGTCGCTGAAACTGTGGGAAAGGGGCGAAGAACTCGCCAAACGGTGCGAGGAGCACTTAGCTGGGGCCCGCAAGCGGGTCGAGGACGCGCTCGCGGCGGGCCAACCGGAAGAGGGCTGAGGGCCGGCCGTGTCGCGAAACCGGCGCCGGAGCTTTGGAACAGGTTCCAGTTTTTCTCGGCTATGCTTCGCCAACTATGGGTGATGCATCACTGACAACCGAACTGGGCCGCGTGCTGGTCACCGGCGGCTCGGGATTTGTCGGCGCCAACTTGGTGACCACCTTGCTCGACCGCGGATACCAGGTGCGTTCGTTCGACCGGGCCCCCTCTCCGCTCCCCGAGCACCCCAAGCTGGAGGTGCTGCAGGGCGACATCACCGACGCGGGCGTCTGCGCGGCGGCGGTGGACGGCATCGACACGGTATTCCACACCGCCGCGCTCATCGAGCTGATGGGCGGCGCGTCGGTGAGCGATGAATACCGCCAGCGCAGCTTCGCCGTCAACGTCGGTGGCACCGAGAATCTCGTGCATGCCGGGCAGGCTGCCGGGGTGAAGCGGTTCGTCTACACCTCGTCCAACAGCGTGGTGATGGGCGGGCAGAACATCGCCGGCGGTGACGAGACGCTGCCCTACACCGACCGGTTCAACGACCTCTACACCGAGACCAAGGTGGTCGCCGAGCGGTTCGTCCTGAGCCAGAACGGCGTCGGCGACATGCTGACGTGCGCGATCCGGCCCAGCGGCATCTGGGGCCGCGGCGACCAGACGATGTTTCGCAGGCTGTTCGAAAGCGTGATCGCCGGCCATGTCAAGGTGCTGATCGGCCGCAAGTCGGCCCGGCTCGATAACTCCTACGTGCACAACCTGATTCACGGATTCATCCTGGCCGCCCAGCACCTGGTGCCCGGCGGAACCGCGCCCGGTCAGGCGTACTTCATCAACGACGCCGACCCGATCAACATGTTCGAGTTCGCCCGGCCGGTGGTGGAGGCCTGCGGGGTGAACTGGCCGCGGGTGCGGGTCAACGGGCCGATGGTCCGCGCCGCCATGGCCGGTTGGCAGCGCATGCATTTCCGGTTCGGGATACCGGCGCCGCTGCTCGAGCCGCTGGCCGTCGAGCGCCTGTATCTGGACAACTACTTCTCGATCGACAAGGCGCGCCGCGACCTCGGCTATGAGCCGCTGTTCACCACCGACAAGGCGATGTCCGAATGCCTGCCCTACTACGTGGACCTGTTCCACCAGATGAAAAGTAAGGCCGCCGCGGCGGGCGGGACGAACTAGCGGGTCGTGTCGCGCAGCGCGCCCGCGCGGATGCGCGGGAAACGCCTCGCCCGGCGTTAAGGTGCAGCTCAGCAGCGACGACGCGGAGGGCGGCCCGGTTCGCATGAACACCGAATTCACGCTCACGCAAAAGCGCGCCCTCGCGGTGCTGACCCTCCTCGCGCTGTTCTTCGGTGCTTACTTCTTGCGCAACTACTTCGTGCTCATCGTGGTGGCCGCGGTCGGGGCGCATTTGTTCACACCGTTGTTCAATCGGTTCAGCAAACGTCTCGGCACCGGCTTGTCGGCGACCTGCACGCTGTTGGCGGCGCTGGCCGTCGTCATCGTGCCGGTCGGACTCCTGGTGATCTTGGCGTTCGTGCAGATCCGGCGCATGGTCGACAGCATCGCCGGGTGGGTCCGGACCACCGATTTGAGCGGGCTCGGCGACAGGGCCCTGCACGCGGTCAACGACGTGCTGGCCCGGGTTCCCTTCGCGCACACCACCGTAACCGCCGAGACGCTCCGGAAGGCCATCGTCACCGTGGGCCGCAACGTGGGGGAATGGCTCCTGCATTTCTTGCAGGGCGCCGTCGGCGGCATCGCCGGCGCCGTCACGTCGGCCATCATATTTCTCTACGTGTTCGTCGCGTTGCTGGTGAATCGCGAGCGGGTGCGCACCTTGATCGGGCAGCTCAACCCGCTCGGCGACGAGGTCACGGACCTCTACCTGAGGAAGGCCGGGGCGATGGTGCGCGGCACCGTCAGTGGCCAGTTCGTCATCGCGCTATGTCAGGGCGTCGCCGGCGCCGCGTCCATCTACGTCGCCGGCTTTCACCACGGCTTCTTCATTTTCGCGGTGCTGCTGACCGCGTTGTCGATCATCCCGCTGGGCGGCGGGATCGTGACGATTCCGTTTGGCATCGGAATGATCTTCTTCGGCAACATCGCCGGCGGCGCCTTCGTCGTCCTGTGGCACCTGATCGTGGTCACGAACATCGACAACTTCCTGCGCCCCATCCTCGTTCCCCGCGACGCGCGCTTGAATCCCGCGCTGATGCTGCTGGCGGTGTTCTCGGGTATCGCCATGTTCGGCCCCTGGGGCATCGTCATCGGGCCGGTGCTGATGATTCTCATCGTCACCACCGTCGACGTCTACCTCGCGGTGTACAAAGGCGTCGAACTCGACCCGCCCGACGAGGAACCCATGCGCCGCAATTGGTTTCGGCGCCGCAAGGCGAAATCGAACGTCACGCAGCCGGCGGCCGAGTAGCGCGGCTCAGCGGAAACTCACCATCCGGGTGCCCCACGCCGCGCGGATGGACGCGTCGACGTCGTTGACGATCGTGTCGCGCTTGCCGATGAGCAGGCAGGCGCGATCGGCCTCCTGGTAGGGCGTCCAGTCCGGCTCACCGGCCGGGCCCTCGGGTTTGCCGTGGGTGGCGAAGTTGGCCCACCTGGTGCGCACCCGTTTCGAGACCGCCTTGGCGGTCTTGGCGCCGCCGAGCTTCAGGGTCGGGTCCTTCGGCGCCCCGAGATTGCCCCAGATGTAAGGCAATTCGGTGGCGTGGGCCGCGTTGACCAGCAGCAGCTTCAGCAACGGGGTCGAGTAGTCGAACCGGTACAGATAAACCGGCGCCACGCTGCTGTGCCCCTCGGCCAGCCACACCGACGGCATGCGGAAGCCGACGTCGGTCGCGATGCTCAAAAACCTTGCCTTGCGCCGCAATCCGGAGTACGCCGACACGATCTGCTCCTGGCTGGGCAATTGCAGGTCGGGCTGTTCGGCGGCGATCTGGGTGAACATCGACGTGATCGCGTGCGGGGTGATCGGCATCAGCGGCGAGCGCATCAGCCGGAACAGCGCCGCCTCATGCTTGTTGGTGCCGATGATCAACGGAACCGGGTGCGAGCGACCCTCCTGCGCCACCTTGACCGGGTAGTCGTGCAGCAGGTCGCCGTCGACGATCGGGACGAACGCGAGCGTGCCCGGATTGCGCACGGGCACTTCGTCGAACACCTGTTGCGACGCGGCCAGGATCGCCGCGATCGGGGCATCGGGCAACGTCTCCGGGTCGGCCCCGAGCTTGTCGAGGAAGCTCACGGCGACGCGCTCGGCCCGCTCGCGGTCGTACACCGAAGTGGCCGGGGAGCTTTGGGCGATCGCACCGGCGAACAGGCCCGCGGCCGCCGGGGTGGCCAGCAGCGTCGTGAGGATCCCCGCGCCGGCGGATTCGCCGAACAGCGTGACCCGCTGGGGATCACCCCCGAACGCCGCGATGTTGTCGCGCACCCAGCGCAACGCCGCCAGCACGTCGTGCAGCCCGATGTTCGAGTCGAAGCGACGCGCGTTCAGCGACGACAGGTCGAGAAAGCCAAGGGCCCCAAGCCGATAGTTGACCGTGACCACGACGACCCCGACATCAGCACCGCCTGTGACCAGGCGGTGCGCGTCGTAGAGCGGCTGGCTGGCCGACCCCAGGACGTAGGCGCCGCCGTGCAGCCACACCATCACCGGTTTGGCGTCGCCGGGCGCGGCGCCCGCCGGGGCGAAGACGTTCAGGCTCAGGCAGTCTTCGCCCTGCGGCGCACCGAGATCCAGGGGCATGTTGGGAAAGGCGGGTTGCGGGCAGGCCGGGCCGTAGGACGTCGCGTCGGCGACCTCCGCCCAACGCTTCGGGGGCTCGGGTCGCCGGAACCGCAGCTCCCCGACGGGCGGCGCGGCGTAGCGGATGCCCTTCCAGGTCCTGATGTCGCGGTCTTCGGCACCCCGGACCGGGCCGTGGGTGGTTTCGACCACGAGGTCGTCGGTCGCCATGGTCTCGAACTTCCCTAACTGAGCCGCTCGGTGAGGAATTGCACTACCCGCTTGCGGGCCTCGTAAGCGGGTTGGCCGTCGACTTCGCGGACCTCGTCGGTCAGCACCGAATGCGCGCCCTTGGCGAAGCCCCCCGCGTTGCCGGGGCCCGAGTCGATCTCGATGACCTCGAACGCGTCGCCGAGGCGCGCCTTGAGCGTCGCGAATCGTTCCCGCGGCACGACGTTGTCCTCGCTGAACCGCAGGCCCATCGCGCACAAGCCGTCGTTGGCGCAGCGATCGGCGACGGTGGCCAGCTCGGACTCGCTCAGCCCCGGGTCGGCGCGTCGCGCACGGCCCAACGGCAGCGGTACCGACGGCTGGGAGAGCACCGGGGCCAGCACGCTGTCGTCGACGGCGGCTGCCAACGCGAAGCCGCCGGTGAAGCACTGACCGATGACGCCGACGCCCTTGCCCGGCGTCGACGCGTTGAGGTCACGGGCCAGGGCGCGCAAAAACAACGACACCGGCCGCTGCTTGTTGGTGGCGAACGCCGCGAATTCCCTTGCGACGCAGGCCCGCGCGATCGAACCGAGGATGTAGGTGCCCGTCTTCGGCTTGCCCGGCTCACCGAACAGGGAGGGCATGGCGACGGTGAAGCCGTTGTCCACCAGGTGGTTACCCAGGCCCAGCACACCGGGATGGATGCCGGGGATCTCGGGGATCAGCACCACCCCCGGGCCGGCGCCCTTGCGGTACACGTCGTGGGTGTAGCCGCCGCCACTGAACGGCGCCACCGACCATCCGGACAGGTCTGCTTCGGGTGCGGTCACGTGCCTTCCCTTCAACGCGCAGGTAGGGGCGGCTGCGATTGCGTCGCCGCCGCCAGCGTACGGAACTGATCGGAGCTACCGGCGCCGGTGATCGCGATCTGGGTGGCCCCGGCCGGAGCGGTGAGCCGGGTGGTCCACACCGGCTCGGCGTCCGCGTCGTTCTGGCCGGCGCCGCGGTAGACGACCCAGGTGGTGCCGTCCACGTCGGCCGTCCCGGTCGGATAGGCCGACGCACGGATCGAGCCGACGAGCCTGTCCTCGTCGGCGTTGCTCTGGGTCAGGCTCAGATACATTCCCGTCGGGCTGATGTAGCCCACGGTCGAGGTGGCCGCGTTGAGCCGCTGACCGGTCGAGGGGTCTTTACGACCGCCCTCGATGCCGCCGCGGCCCCCGGAGTTGGCGTGCCAATCGGCGGGTAGCCGGGGCAGCCGGATGGGGAACCCCAGCGTCTGGGCATCGGCCCGCAGGGCCCCCGCCGCGTCGTAGGCCGGGATCACCCCCTTGTTGGTCCCGACCGGCTGGAACGAACACATTCCCACCAGGCCGGCCAGCACGATGCAGCCGATCACCAGCGGTATGAGCGACCAGAACATGTCGCGACCGTCCTGCAACAGCCGGGGCTTGGCCGCCCGGGGTGCCGGTGCCGGCTCGCCTACCTCGGCGTTCGGCTGCGGCTGCTCGGTCATCTCCCGAGTATCCCAGTTCCCGCAGACCGATCCGCTTCTGGGACAATCTCCAACCATGACAGCATCGCAGCCACGGTCGCGCGGCGAAGCGCCGGACCGCAACCTGGCCCTGGAACTGGTTCGTGTCACCGAGGCCGGCGCGATGGCCGCGGGCCGCTGGGTGGGCCGCGGTGACAAGGAGGGCGGCGACGGCGCGGCCGTCGACGCGATGCGCGAACTGGTCAACACGGTCTCGATGCGCGGCGTGGTGGTCATCGGCGAGGGCGAGAAGGACCACGCGCCGATGCTCTACAACGGCGAAGAGGTCGGCAACGGCGACGGCCCGGATTGCGACTTCGCCGTCGACCCGATCGACGGCACCACGCTGATGAGCAAGGGCATGCCCAACGCCATTTCCGTGCTCGCGGTCGCCGACCGCGGCGCGATGTTCGATCCGTCGGCGGTGTTCTACATGAACAAGATCGCTGTCGGCCCCGAGGCCGCCGACGTGCTCGACATCACCGCGCCGATCGCCGAGAACATCAAGGCCGTCGCGAAGGTGAAGGCGCTGTCGGTGCGCGACATGACGGTGTGCATCCTGGACCGGCCGCGGCACGCCCAGCTGATCGAGGACGTCCGCGCGACCGGGGCCCGCATCCGGCTGATCACCGACGGCGACGTCGCCGGCGCCATCTCGGCGTGCCGCTACCTGTCGGGCACCGACATGCTGGCCGGGATCGGCGGCACCCCGGAGGGCATCATCGCCGCGGCGGCCATCCGGTGCATGGGCGGCGCCATCCAGGCGCAGCTGGCCCCTAAGGATGACGAGGAGCGCCAGAAGGCGATCGACGCCGGCCACGACGTCGACCGGGTGCTGACCACCGAGGATCTGGTGTCCGGCGAGAACGTGTTCTTCTGCGCCACCGGTGTGACCAACGGCGACCTGCTCAAGGGCGTCCAGTACTACCCCGGCGGCTGCACGACCCAGTCGATCGTGATGCGGTCGAAGTCCGGGACCGTGCGCATGATCGAGGCCTACCACCGGTTGTCCAAGCTCAACGAGTACTCCGCGATCGACTTCACCGGCGACAGCTCTGCCGCCTATCCCCTGCCCTAGACCCGGAAACCACGCCTTAAAGAAGACAAGGACTGCTACCAATGGCCGATGGCGCCACCGATACCGAATACCGCATCGAGCACGACACCATGGGCGAGGTCCGGGTGCCCGCGAAAGCGTTGTGGCGCGCCCAAACCCAGCGCGCGGTCGAGAACTTCCCGATCTCGGGCCGGGGCCTGGAGCGCGCTCAGATCCGCGCGCTGGGCCTGCTCAAGGGCGCCTGCGCACAGGTGAACAAGGACCTGGGCCTGCTGGCGCCGGAGAAGGCGGACGCGATCATCGCCGCGGCGGCCGAGATCGCCGACGGCCAACACGACGACCAGTTCCCCATCGACGTGTTCCAAACCGGTTCGGGGACAAGCTCGAACATGAACACCAACGAGGTGATCGCGTCCATTGCGGCGGCCAACGGTGTGACGGTGCACCCCAACGACGACGTCAACATGTCCCAGTCGTCCAACGACACCTTCCCGACGGCCACGCACATCGCGGCCACCGAGGCCGCGGTGCGCCACCTCATCCCGGCGCTCGAGGTGCTGCACGAGGCGCTGGCGAGCAAGTCCCGCGAGTGGCACACCGTCGTCAAGTCGGGTCGCACCCACCTGATGGACGCCGTCCCGGTGACCCTGGGCCAGGAATTCAGCGGATACGCCCGCCAGATCGAGGCCGGCATCGAGCGCGTCCGTGCGACGCTGCCGCGGCTGGGCGAGCTGGCCATCGGCGGCACCGCGGTGGGCACCGGACTCAACGCTCCCGACGGGTTCGGCGTCAAGGTGGTCGAAACGCTGGTCGCCTCGACCGGGTTGGGTGAATTGCGCCCGGCGGCAAACTCTTTCGAGGCCCAGGCCGCCCGCGACGGGCTGGTCGAAGCCTCCGGCGCACTGCGCACCATCGCGGTGTCGCTGACCAAGATCGCCAACGACATCCGCTGGATGGGGTCGGGGCCGCTGACCGGCCTGGCCGAGATCGCACTGCCGGACCTGCAGCCGGGCAGCTCCATCATGCCGGGCAAGGTGAATCCCGTTCTGCCGGAGGCGGTCACGCAGGTCGCGGCGCAGGTGATAGGCAACGACGCCGCGATCGCCTGGGGCGGCGCCAGCGGCGCGTTCGAGCTCAACGTCTACATCCCGATGATGGCCCGCAACATCCTCGAGTCCTTCAAGTTGCTGACAAACGTGTCAAAGCTGTTTGCGGAGCGTTGCATCACCGGGCTGAAGGCGAACGTCGAGCACCTGCGCGAGCTGGCCGAGTCGTCGCCGTCGATCGTGACGCCGCTGAATTCGGCGATCGGCTACGAGGAGGCCGCCGCGGTGGCCAAGCAGGCACTCAAGGAGCGCAAGACCATTCGTCAGACCGTCATCGACCGCGGCCTGATCGGTGACAAGCTGTCGATCGAGGAGCTGGACCGCCGCCTCGATGTGTTGGCGATGGCCAAGGTAAAGGCGGAGGACTAGATGATGGTGGTTCAGCGATGACGGCTCCCCCCGGCGGGCCATACGGCCAGGATCCCTATGGCACCAATCCCTATGGGCAGGGCCCCTATTGGGGCGGCCCGCCACAAGGCGGCGGCTACCCCCCGAGTGGCCCGCCGCCGGGAGCCCCGCCGCCGGGTGGCCCGCCCCCGGGCGGTTACCCGTACCCGCCGCCCGGTGGCCCGTACGGCAATCCCCCGGACGCCGCGAATCCGTATGCGGCGGGCCCTTATTCACCCCAGCAATTCCCCCCACCCGGTCAGCAGGTGCCGCCCGGCTGGCCGGGCGGCACCTACCCCCCGGGGCCGCCGCCGGGCGGGCCGCGGTCCAAGGCGCCGTGGCTGATCGTCGCCGGTCTCGCGGTGCTGGCCGTCATCGTGCTGGTGGTGCTCCTGGTGGTCGGGCTCAACAGCGGAAACAAGCCGAACAGGGCCGCGCCCTCGACGGCCCCCTCGTCGACCGGCGCCCCGTCATCGCAGCCGAACAATTCCCAGCAGACCGCGACGGGCTGCACGCCCAACGTGTCCGGCGGTGACAAGCCCGTCGGCGACACGGTCAGCGCGGGCAAGTTGTCGTTCCCGATCAGCGCGACGCCCGGCTGGATGGGCTTTTCCGACGACCAGACCCCCAACCTCATCGGCGCCGTGGGCGTCGGGGCCGAGGTGCCCGGCGCCAGCCAGTGGATGATGCAGGCGGAGGTCGCCATCACCAACTTCGTGCCCAGCATGGACGTCGCCGCGCAGGCATCCAAGTTGATCAACTGCGTGGCCAACGGGCCCGGCTACGCCAACGCGACGCCCACCCTGGGGCCGACGAAGACATCGTCGATCACGGTCGACGGGGTCAAGGCCGCGCGGGTCGACGCCGACGTCACGATCGCCGATCCGGCCCGCAACGTGAAGGGCGATTCGCTGGTCATCATCGCGGTCGACACCAAGCCGGTCACCATCTTTTTAGGCGCGACGCCCATCGGCGACGCCGGTTCCGCCGGCATCATCAACGGGACCGTCGCGGCTCTGAAGGTAAAGAAGTAGCCGGCGCGGAGACGTGGGTGGCTTCGGAGCGCCCACGCAGCACGGTGGAATAGCACTCGGCCCAGTGCGCCCGCTCGGCATCGTCGGCGCCGTCGATGGCCGCCGCCGAACACAGGATCCGCCGGTCGGAGGTCTTGGCGAGGTCGGCCAGTCGCGCGGCCTCGTTGACCGCGTCACCGATTACCGTGTATTCGTAACGGTTTTCGGCCCCGACGTTACCGGCGAAGACGCGCCCCGCCGAGACGCCGATGCCGAAGTCGACCACCGGTAGCCGGCGCAGCTGGGTGCCCAGCGCGCGCGCCGTCGCCAGCGCCGCCGACGCCGGATCGGCCGATCGCAGGGGCGCCCCGAAGACCGCCAGTGCGGCGTCGCCGGCGAATTTGTTGATCAGCCCCTGATGTTCGTCGACGGCATCGACGACGATCCGGAAGAAGTCGTTGAGCACCTCGGCAACCTCTTGCGGCGGACGGCTTTCCGCCAGCTGCGTCGAACCCACCAGGTCGATGAAGAGCACGGCGGCGTCGACCACGTCCCCCGACAGGGAAGCGCCCTCCTGGATGGCGCGCTGCGCGACGTCGGCTCCGACGTGGCGCCCGAACAGGTCACGCAGCCGGTCCCGTTCGGCGAGCCCGGTCACCATCCGGTTGAAACCCGTTTGCAGGCGCCCGATTTGGGAGCGTTCGTAGGCGCCCACGTGGGTTCCGATGCGCCCGTGTTCGACCTCCGCCATCGCGTCGACGACCTCTCCGAGGGGATCGGCAATGGAGCGCGAGGTCAGGATCATCGTCGGCAGCCCGAGGACCAGCGCCGCCAGCGACACCACCAGGATCGGCACGTCGAGTGCGGCGGACTTCTCGATCAGCCAGCCGTAGGAGCGCAGCACGACCAGGGTCGCGATCACCCCGATGGGCAGCGCGCTGCACAGGAACCACAGCAGCACCAGTCGCGCGAACACGCCCGGCACCGCCAGCCGGGGCTCTCCCCCCAGCGTGGCGGCACCCATGATCGGGCGCAGGGTGCGTTGGGCGAGCAGCATCCCCGTCCCGGCGGCGGCCGGTGCGCCCAGCAGCACGCCCAGCACGATGGGCAGCAGGATCTGCGCCCCGCCGGCCAGGTTCAGCAGCGCGAAGACCACCCCGGCGGCCCCCCAGGCCAGCACCAGGATCGCCGACTGGCGGCCCGGCATCTTCATCGTGGCTTCCCGCTGTTCGGGGGTCGGTTCGTCACCGGCGACGTACCAGCGCAGCGTGGGAGCCAGGTTCAGCGCCCCGGCCGCCGCGACGCCCGCGACGCCCACGGTGACGAGGACCAGCATCAACACGGTGTTTTTCTGCGCGAAGTCGGTGTCGGCCGCGACGGACGTGTGTCCGCGCAGCGGAATCAAGATCGCGGCCGCGTCGACGAAGGCCAGGATGTAGGCCAGCGCCAGGTCGGTGGCATAGTCAATCGTCAACCTGCGCGCGGACTTTCGCCGCCCCGCCGCTGGAGCCCGAAGCCGGCCCGGCTTGATCACCTAAGCGCCGTTATTTGGGCCGCCCGAGTTCTGGCCCGGGATGTCGGTGATCGGGAAGTTGGGCATCGGCCTGGGCGAGGACGTGTTGGGCAAGGCGGGGATCTCGTTGGCCGGAATGTCGTGAAGTTGGTTGGCGGGCGGGCCGTTTTCCCGGCCCCCGTAGCTGCTGCCGGGCGCCCGCGGCCCCAGCAGTTCGGTGACCGTCACCAGGCGGTAGCCGTTGGCCTTGAGCACCGGGATGAACTGGTACACCAGGTCGACGGTGCTCGAGTAGGTGTCATGGAACAGCACCACCGACCCGGGCTTGATGTAGGTCATCAGCATGTAGCGCGTCGCGGCCGTGTTGGAGTCGTTGATCCAGTCGAAAGGGATGACATCCCAGAGGATTTCGGCCAGGCCGTACTTTCCCGCGGTCTGGCGCACCAAGTCGTCGGACAGCCCGCCGGCGGGACGCCACAGCGACGGGGCCCGGCCGGTCGCGGCGGTGATCGCGTCGTTGCTCCGGGAGAATTGGCCGGCGATGTCCTCGGGCGGGAGTGTGGTCATGTTGGGGTGTTCCCAGGTGTGGTTGCCGATCTCCATCCCCGCGTCGGCGATGCGCTTGGCGCCGGCCGGGTTGGCGGCCACCTTGTTGCCGATCAGGAAGAAGGTGGCCTTGGCGTCGGCGTCCTTGAGGACCTGCAGCAGCCGGTCGGTGTAGGGCCCCGGCCCGTCGTCGAACGTGAGCGCGATGCACTTGACCACCGAGCAGCTGAGGTTGTCGGCGCGCGTCACGTGGCCGGTCAGGCCGCCGATCAGCAGTACCGCGGCGGCCGCGACGGCGCCGAGCACGGTCCGCCAGTATCGCCAGGCCTGGCTGTCGGGTCGTTTCGGCACCCAGGAAGTTTACCTGGGGCCGGCCGCGCCACCTCGGCGTCGAGTGTGCACTGGGGGCTTTGAGTGTGCGGGTGGGGTGCGATTCGGGCGAATTTCCCGCCCTGCACGCACGCCCAAAGCCCTGGACGCACACTCAGTGCGGGCCGGCGATCTCCTCGAGCATCTCGGTGACCAGCGCGGCGATCGGCGACCGTTCGCTGCGCAGCAGGGTGATGTGGGCGAACAGCGGGTGCCCCTTGAGCTTCTCGATCACCGCCGCGACGCCGTCGTGGCGCCCCACGCGCAGATTGTCGCGCTGGGCGATGTCGTGGGTCAGCACCACCCGGGAGCCGGTCCCCAACCGGGACAGCACGGTCAGCAGCACGTTGCGCTCCAGCGACTGTGCCTCGTCGACGATCACGAACGAGTCGTGCAGCGAGCGCCCCCGGATGTGGGTCAGCGGCAGCACCTCGAGCATGCCCCGCGACAGCACTTCCTCGAGCACCGCCGGGCTGGCCAGCCCTTCGAGGGTGTCGAAGACGGCCTGCGCCCATGGGCCCATCTTTTCGCTCTCGCTGCCGGGCAGGTAGCCCAGCTCCTGGCCGCCGACGGCATACAGCGGCCGGAACACCACCACCTTGCGATGGGTGCGCCGTTCGAGCACCGCCTCGAGACCCGCGCACAGCGCCAGCGCCGACTTGCCGGTGCCGGCCTTGCCGCCCAGCGACACGATGCCCACCGACTCGTCCAGCAGCAGGTCGAGCGCCACGCGTTGCTCGGCGGACCGGCCACGCAGCCCGAACACCTCGCGGTCGCCGCGGACCAGCTGCACTCGTTTGGCCGCGGTGACCCGGCCCAGTGCGTGCGAACTGCCGCCCAGCAGCCGAATTCCGGTGTGGCAGGGCAGATCCCGCGCCTCGGCGAGGTCGATCTCGCCGTCGGCGAACAGCGCGTCGATGTCCTCGGTGGCCGTCTCGATCTCGTGCATCCCCGACCACCCGGAGGCCACGACATCCTGCGCGTGGTATTCGTCAGCGCTCAGACCTACCGCTGCGGCCTTCACCCGAAGCGGAATATCCTTGCTGACCAACGTAACCCGCTTGCCCTCGGCGGCGAGGTTGGCGGCGCAGCTGAGGATCCGGGAGTCGTTGCTGTCGGTGCGAAAGCCCGCCGGCAACACCGACGGATCGGTGTGGTTCAACTCAACATGAAGCGAGCCGCCTTGTGTCCCAACGGGAATCGGCTGATCCAGCCTTCCGTGCTCGAGCCGAAGATCGTCAAACAGGCGCAACGCCTGACGGGCGAACCAGCCCAGTTCGTGGTGGTGGCGTTTGGCCTCCAGCTCGCTGATCACCACCAGCGGCACCACCACCTCGTGTTCGGCGAACCGGCTGCACGCCCACGGGTCGGACAGCAGCACGGAGGTGTCGAGCACATAGGTCCGGAGATCGGTCACGAAGCGCTCCTCGAGCGGGAAAGCCCGCGCGGACCCGCACAGGCATGTCGGCGGGAGCCGCAGCACCAGGACCGGGGCCGGTCCTGCCCTTGTCGTGACGGGAGGTGCCGCCCTGGCAGCAAAGCATGTCGCTGGCCATCGAGAACGACGCTACTCTTGTGGCCGCTCGGCCGCCGGGCAGGCGCGCCGAGACCGACACGGCGACACCAAAAACCGGCCGCGGGGCCGCGGCCGGTTTGGGTGAAGATCAGACCTATCCGGACTTAACCGACGCTGAATTGCTTGAGCGCCGGCTCGTCGGCCACCCCCCAGTCGGCGATGCGGCCGGAGATCGCCTGCCGGAGATCCTCGGGCGTGAAGATGCCCGCGTCGGCGACGTTTTGCACCTTGTCTTGGTAGGAGTCGATGTCGGCTCCCACGGCCTGGAGCTCCGCCGCCCGCGCGGCGATGGCCGCGATCGTCTCGTCACGGGTGTACTCGAGGCAGTGCGCGACGAGGCTGGCGAACATGTGCTCGTGGCGCTCCTCGTCCCTGCGGATCCGGTCGATGAGGCCGGCCAGGATGGGCTCCTCGACCTTGGCGGCCAGGTTGCGGCAGAAGACGGCGTGGGTGCGCTCGGTGAAGGCCATGTAGACGAGGGTCTCGACCTGGGTGTAGGTGTCGGCGCGGTAGCCCTTCATCACGTACTGGACGCGGGCCTCTTCGTTGGCCGTGGGGTCGACCTCGCGGGTCACCACCAGGTACTCCCGCAGCGCGATCGCGTGCAGGTGCTCCTCGGCGGTCCACCGGCCCAGCCAGCGGCCCCACCAATCCTCGAGGATGAAGTGCTCGACGAGCTCGCGGTGATGGCCGGCGAGGTTGTCCTTGAGCAGCAACAGGATCTCGCAGGCGTCCGTGATGGTCCGGGGCAGCGTCGCCTGGGACGGATCCCAGTCGCGTCCGCCCAGGAAGGCGAAGTTCTCGCCCTGCTCGAACGGGACGTAATCGTGGGCGAACCAGAGCTCCTCGGTGTTGAGGTGGTTGTCCATGAGCCGCTCGACCACCGGCTCGAGCTCGAGGGTCAGCGCGTTAGGAACAGGTTTCTGTGCCATGCGGTTACTGTAACTCGTAGGTACAGGTGCTGTGAAATTGTTGGAGCGTGTCGCCGCCGATTGGTGACTTTCGTCCCTAACCCGGTCAGCGGTCGACCAGCGTCCAGCTCTCGAGCCCCTCGTAGAGCGGGAAATCCCTGGCCAGGCGCGTCACCCGGTCCCGCAGCGCCGACACGTCCGCGGAGGCGCCGGCCGCCAAAGCGGTGGCGATGATGTCGGCGACCTCGGCGAATTCGGCGTCCCCGAAGCCGCGGGTGGCCAGCGCCGGGGTGCCCACCCGCAGGCCCGACGTCACCATCGGGGGCCGCGGGTCGTTGGGGACGGCGTTGCGGTTGACGGTGATGCCGACCTCGTGCAGCAGGTCCTCGGCGGCCTTGCCGTCGAGCGGCGAGTCGCGCAGGTCGACCAGCACCAGGTGCACGTCGGTGCCGCCGCTGACCACGGACACGCCGGCCTTGGCGACGTCGGCCGCCAGCAGCCGGTCGGCGACGATGCGCGCGCCGGACAGCGTCCGCTGCTGGCGATCGGCGAACTCGGGGGTGGTGGCGATCTTGAGCGCGACCGCCTTGCCGGCGATGACGTGCATCAGCGGGCCGCCCTGCTGGCCGGGGAACACCGCCGAGTTGATGGCCTTGGCGTACTCCTGCTTGCCCAGGATCATGCCGGACCGGGCGCCGCCTAGCGTCTTGTGCACGGTGGTGGACACGACGTCGGCGTGCGGCACCGGCGACGGGTGCAGGCCCACCGCGACCAGCCCGGCGAAGTGCGCCATGTCCACCCACAACTTGGCGCCGACCTCGTCGGCGATCGACCGGAACGCGGCGAAGTCGAGGATGCGCGGGTAGGCCGACCAGCCGGCGATGATCACCTTGGGGCGGAACTCGAGCGCCCGGGCCCGCACCGCGTCCATGTCGACCAGGTGGGTCTTCGGGTCCACGCCATAGAACCCGGCGTCGTAGAGCTTCCCGGAGAAGTTCAGCTTCATGCCGTGGGTGAGGTGGCCGCCGTTGGCCAGGTCCAGGCCGAGCAGGTGCTCGCCGGGCGACATCAGGGCGTGCAGCACCGCGGCGTTGGCCTGGGCACCCGAGTGCGGCTGGACGTTGGCGAACTCCGCGCCGAACAACGCCTTGGCCCGGTCCCGGGCGATGTTCTCCACGACGTCGACGTGCTCGCAGCCGCCGTAGTAGCGCCGGCCCGGCAATCCCTCGGCGTACTTGTTGGTCAGGACGCTGCCCTGGGCCTGGAGCACCGAGCGGGGCACGAAGTTCTCCGAGGCGATCATTTCCAGGGTGTCGCGTTGCCGGTGCAATTCCTTGTCGAGCAACTCGGCGATGTCGGGGTCGACCTCGGCGAGCGGGGCCGACATCACTGTGGAGGCAGTACGGGCGTCGGGTGCGGCAGTCACGGGCGCCAGTCTATCCAGGGTGGTTTTAGCCAGCCCAGCCGTCGGGCGCGAGTCCGCCCCTGCAACACTTGGCACCATGCCGCGGCTTAGCGAGCCGAGCCCGTATGTGGAGTTCGACCGGAAGCAATGGCGTGCGCTTCGTATGTCGACGCCGCTGGCCCTCACCGAAGAGGAACTGGTCGGCCTGCGCGGTCTCGGTGAGCAAATCGACCTGCTGGAGGTCGAAGAGGTTTACCTGCCGCTGGCCCGGCTCATCCACCTTCAGGTCGCTGCCCGCCAGCGGCTGTTCGCCGCCACCGCGGAGTTCCTCGGCGAACCGCAACAAAACCCGGACCGGCCGGTGCCGTTCGTCATCGGCGTGGCCGGCAGCGTCGCCGTCGGCAAATCGACCACCGCCCGCGTGCTGCAGGCGCTGCTGGCCCGCTGGGACCCCCACCCCCGGGTTGACCTGGTGACCACCGACGGCTTCCTCTATCCGAACGCCGAGCTGGACCGGCGAAACTTGATGCACCGCAAGGGTTTTCCGGAAAGCTACAACCGCCGGGCGCTGATGCGGTTCGTGACGTCGGTCAAATCCGGCGCCGATTACGCCTGCGCGCCGGTGTACTCGCACCTGAAGTACGACATCATCCCCGGCGCCAAGCACGTCGTCCGCCATCCCGACATCCTGATCCTGGAGGGCCTCAACGTCCTGCAGACCGGCCCGACGCTGATGGTGTCGGACCTGTTCGACTTCTCGCTGTATGTCGACGCGCGGATCGAGGACATCGAGCAGTGGTATGTGTCCCGGTTCCTGTCCCTGCGGGGCACGGCCTTCGCCGACCCGGAATCGCACTTCCACCACTACTCGGCACTCAACGACACCAAGGCCGTCGCCGCCGCGCGGGAGATCTGGCGCTCGATCAACCGGCCCAACCTGGTCGAGAACATCCTGCCGACCCGCCCCCGCGCCACCCTGGTGTTGCGCAAGGACGCCGACCACTCCATCAACCGGCTGCGCCTGCGCAAGCTGTAGCTACGCCGCCAGGCGGCGCACACCCAGGTACTGCAAACCGGCGAACGCCGCGGTGTAGACGCCCGTGGCCAGCGTCGCGGCCACGCCGGTGGCCGTCATTGGCAGGGCCTCGGCGGCCAGGATCGCGACCAGCGTGAAGACGATGTTGGCGGCGACGATGCCGATCCCGACACGTCGCAAGTTCGGCGCCGCCGCCAGGGTGAACACGGCGAGGCCGGCGAGCACGAAGAACGCGCCCATCGCGTACTCCTGGCCGGACGTCAGCCCCGTCAGCGACGAGATCTGGTCGGCGAAGAACGCGACGCCCAAGCCGCACAGCCCCGTCAGCGTGGCATCGGCACGCATGGCGAAACGCAGCAGCGAGTCGGTCGAGTCGTACAGGGGTCGGGTGGGGAGACCGGAAACTGCGGTCATGTGATCACTCCTTGCGATGGCGGGTGGGTCGAACTGGTTTGAGCGTGCCGCCAGAGCACTGCCATATCGACGCGTGGCGCTGCCAACTGCTGCCACGAGGAGAAAGACCAGGGATTTCCGCCGGCTATTCCCGTCCAAGGCCAATTAATTCCACACGTGTCTCAAACGGTGGGGTCGGTGGCGCGATCGGCCGCCGGGAGACTAAACCGCGATCGCCTCCACGACGCTGAACGGTGAAACCGTTTCCACCACCCGACTCAGCTCAAACCCGGCGCGCTCGAGCAGCCGACCGTATTCGTCCGCGGTGCGCTCACGCGAGGCGGCGCTGACGAACATTTCCAGGTCCAGCCACTTACCCGCGAACTCGCGGTTGTGTGCCGGGATCACGAGCTCGACGAGCAGCAGATGTTTGCCCGCGCCTGCCGACGCACGCACATTGGACAGGATGTGCACGGCCTGCTCGTCGGGCCAGTCGTGAATGACGTTTTTCAGAACGTACGCATCGCCGTCGGTGGGTATCTCGTCATCGAAGAACGACCCCTCGGCGATCCGAACCCGGTCCAAGACCCGGTGTTTGCGAAGTTCGGCCGGGGCGTCGCTGACGACATGAGGTTGGTCGAAGAGGACGCCGCGCGCCTGCGGCGCGGCATTCAGCATCGCGGCAAGCAGCCGGCCTCGGCCGCCCCCAACGTCGACGATGGTGGCGTACGGACTGAAGTCGTACGCGGCGAGAAGCGGTGCGATCGAGATTTCGGAGATGCCGGTCATGGCCTGATTGAAGATTTCCTGCAATTCGGGCTGACCGGCCAGGTACTCGAAGAGGGATCCGCCCCGCGTTTCGCAGGCGACGCACTCGCCGCGGCGGAGACTTTCGCTCAGGTGACTCCAATGATCACGATTCTCCGGCGAACCCATCCAGCGGGCCCACGCCGCCAGGGATACCCCGGCGTCGCGGCGAAGAGGTTGCGACAGTCGGGTGAGGTCGTAGCGGCCGTCGCGGCGTTGGCGGAAGATTCCGCGCGAGATCAGGGCCCGCATCAGCCGGGTCAGCGCCTCGGGGTCCGCGTCGACCGCCGCCGCAAGGTCCTCTGCCGACAGCGGCCCGTTCGCCAGTGCATCGGCAATGCCGAGGTCGGCGGCGGCCGTAATCGCCTGCGCGACCCAGGCGTTCATCACCATTTCCATCAGCGCGGCTGGCGCGGGGAAGGTCCGCGCGTGGAGCCGGCTCAGAAAATGCCTGGCCAGTTCGATGGCCCGGACGGCCTTTGCCGGTGGAATCTTGGTTGAAGCCATCGATGCCCCTTGCGTCGGAATACCTTTCCGGGAGCGTAACCTGCGGCGTTACCCCCGTCGCGCCAAGCTGACACGCTCGCGCAGATCGGCGGCGATCAGCCGGGCGGCGGCGTTTTGCCAGTTGTGCAAGGAGCGCTGCGGGACCTCGGTGACCAGCCACTGCCACGCCTGCCGGGCGGTGGGGTCCAACCCGGCGGCGGTGGCGTTTTGGGCGTACGCGCGCACGCCGACGACGTAGGGGAAGTACAGCGCGTTGTAATAACGCCACTCTTCGGTTGTGCCGAAATCGCCCGCGTTGCGGGGTTTGAGCCGGGCGATCCCGTCGGCGAGGACGGCCTTGAGCTCGTTGGCCCGCTCCAGCGGCTGATCGGGCGCACCCCGCGCGGCCAGCCGCTCGTCGATCACGGGCAGCGCGGTCAGCGGGCTGGCGACCAGCTTCGTCAGGTCGGCGTAGTGGCCCAGCGCCCGGCGGGTGAGCCGGGCGAAGGTGTCATCGTCGACGTCGACCAGCGGATCGGCCGAGCGCAGCGGCAGCGCGGCCCCGGTATGGCGCAGCGCGGCCCGGTCGGCGCGCAGCGAGGGCGACCTGGAGAACGCCAGCCGGTCCAGCACCCCGGCCAGCGGATCGGCCAGCACCTGCACGGAGATGGCGATCGCCAGCGTGCTGAACATCAGCACGGTCAGCACCGTCTGCGTGGTGGGCTCGTGCCGGGTCACCGCGAGCCCGATCAGCGCCTGCCCGCCGAACAGCACGGCCACCGCCGAACAGCCGGCGAAGGAGCGCAGCATGTCGGCGCGCAACGCCTGGCCCTCGTCGAAGGCGTCCCACAGCGCCACCGCCACGCCGAGCGCCAGGACGTCGAAGCCCGTGGAGGCCAGGGCCAGCCGGCTGGGAACCAGACCGAGCGGAATGATCAGGATGGCGTTGGCCAGCGCGAAGAACAGGGTCGCCATGACCACCACACCGGCGACCGGCGTCGGCTGGGCGCGCCGGCGCAGCGCGACGACCATCGCCCCCAGAGTCGATACCGAGATCACGGCCATCATCAGCACGTGACCCGGCCGCAGCGGGCCCTCGACGCTGCCGGCCATCATCGCCCCGAACAACGTGAGCGCGGCGACACCCCCGATCAGCAGCAGCTCACCGGTGCGCACCCGCCAGTGATCGCCCGGCCGCGACAGCTCGATGAGCACCGCGAACCACGCCACGCTGGGGACGGCCACCAGATAAATCTCGAGCCGCCCGAGCAGCGCCAGATGCGGCGCATCGACGGAGCGGACCGCGTCCAGCGCCACCACCAAAGCGAAGCCGCACAATCCCGCCGCCGCGAGGGCCAGCACCGGCTTACGCGGGTCGCGGGCAAGGAGGTACAACCCCAGCCATCCGCTCAACGTGAACACCACAGCCGACAGCGCAGCCATGCATCTAGTTTGGCACGGGGTTCAATGCGCGCCGACCCGCTGCGCCCGGCTTCGCCGCGCTTGCGATCGGCACGGGCTACTTGCCGTAGCGGCGATGCCGTTGGCTGTAGTCGCGCAGCGCGCGCAGGAAATCCACGCGGCGGAACGCGGGCCAGTGCGCCTCGGTGAACCACATCTCCGAGTAGGCGCTCTGCCACAGCAAAAAACCCGACAGCCGCTGCTCGCCCGAGGTCCGGATCACCAGGTCGGGGTCGGGCTGCCCTGAGGTGTAAAGGTTTTCGGAGATGCCGTCGACGGTCACCGCGTCGATGAGGTCCTCGGCGGTGCCGCCGTTGGCGAGTTCCTTGCTCAACAGCGCGCGCACCGCGTCGACGATCTCGCGGCGGCCGCCGTAACCGACGGCGACGTTGACGTGGAAGGGCGCCTCGGCCGGGGTGGACTCCACCGCGTCGCGCAGCCGGCGGGCCGGCTCCTCACCGATCAGCGCGAGGTCCCCGACGGTGCGCACGCTCCAGCGGTTGGCCGGTGCGCAGATCTCCTCCACCACATCGGTGATGATCTCGATGAGCCCGGCCAGCTCGTCGGGATCGCGCTGCAGGTTCTCGGTGGAGAGCAGATAGACGGTGGTCATTTCGATGCCGGCCTCTTGGCACCAGCGCAGCATCTCGGCGATCTTGACGGCGCCCATCCGGTAGCCGTAGCTGACGTCGTCGTAGCCCGCGTTGCGCGCCCACCGGCGGTTCCCGTCGCACAGCACGGCGATGTGGCGGGGAAGTTCGGATTTGGAGGCCGCCAGACCCTGCCTCAGCCGCAGCTCGTAGACGCGGTACAACGGCTCCTTGAGCCGCGGCGGGATGATCTCCACGAGGCTCCACACTACTGTGACCGGCGCCAAATTCCGGCGTGCATTTCGGCGTTGTCACCGCACGTCCGAAACCGTGCTGTGACGATTCACGGCTACTGTTGGTGCAAAGGAGCGACCGGCAACACGAGGCAATGCAGTCCCGAGGGAGTTATGAGCGGCCAGACCGACACGTCGCATGAGGCAGAGGCCATCGCCCCCGGTAATCCCGTCGAGCAGTTCGTCGAGGGTGCCACCCAGGTCATGTCCAAGCCGCGCATGCGCGGCTGGATCCACTTCTACTCCGCGTGGCTGGCGATCGTCTGCGGCGCGACGCTGGTGTCGGTGTCCTGGGCGGTGGCATCCACCCGCGCCGGTCTGACGACGTTCGCCTACGCCATCGCCACGGTGGCGATGTTCGGCGTCAGCGCCACCTATCACCGCGTGAATTGGAAATCCGTCAAGAGCCGCACCCTGATGAAGCGGCTCGACCATTCGATGATCTTCCTGTTCATCGCCGGCAGCTACACCCCCTTCGCCATGCTGGCCATGCCGCCCGCGGACGGGCGGGTGGTGTTGTGGATCGTGTGGGGCGGCGCGCTGGCGGGCGTCGCGCTGAAAGTGTGCTGGCCCTCTGCGCCGCGCTGGGTGGGCGTGCCGCTGTATTTGCTGCTGGGTTGGGTGGCGGTCTGGTACGCGCCGACGATCATCCACGTCGCCGGGGTGGCCGCCATGGTGCTGCTCGCCGTCGGCGGCGCGTTCTACAGCATCGGCGGCCTGCTCTACGGGCTGCGCTGGCCGGACCCGTGGCCGAAGACGTTCGGCTACCACGAGTTCTTCCATGCCTTCACCGCGATCGCGGCGATCCTGCACTACATCGCGATGTGGCTGGCGGTGTTCTACGTCGGCAACCCCGCCTGACGCCTGACGCTAGAGCTGCCGGACGTCGGCGGCCGACCAGTAGGCCTTCATCGCGGCGACCTTGCCCTGCGCGTCGAAGACCATCACGTCGATCGGCTCGATCACCATCGTGTGCTCGCCCGCGGTGACCGTCAGCCGGAACTGGAAGGCCGCCTCATGGCCGGCCACGCGCAGCGTCACCAGCTCGCATTCGCGTTGCACGTCGCTGACCGCGGCGTAGAAACCGCGGATCGCCTGACGCCCGATGTGCACCTCGCCCCCTACCGGGTCCTCGACCGTCGCGTCGTCGGCGTACAGCTCGACGATGTCGTCGGCGCTGCCCTTGGCGATCAGCTCGATGTAGCGGTTGACGGTCTCGGTGATCGCTTGGACCCTGTCGGTGGCGTTCGGCATGGGACGCAGGGTAGCCGCCGGACTACCGCTCCGAAACACCCAGGGCGCCCGCCAGTTCGGTTACCCCGGTCACCGGCAGATCGCACACCTGACCGCGGCACACGTAGGCGGCATCGGCGCCTCCCACCCGGCCCCGGCCGGCCAACAGCGGCGAGGAGTCCCGTTCCCCGCCGACGACGATCGCCCCGCCGGGCGCCAGCCGGCGCGCGGCGGCCAGCAGCGCCGACCGCTCGCCTTTTGAAGCGTCGCAGGCGACCGCGATCTGCAGCGGCCCGCGCACCGCGGCTTCGGCGACGGCCAGCCAGTGCCCGGCCGAGCGCGGCGCGCGCTGCAGCAACACGGAGTGCGCGGCGAGCGAATCGGCGACCGCCCGCAGGTACCGCTCGGCGCGCTCACCATCGACCAGGTGCGCCGCGGTCAGCAGCGCCTCGGTGACCGACGACGCGCCCGACGGCGTCGCCCCGTCCAGCGGGTCGCCGGGTCGCAGCATCAACCGCTCGGCGTCGTCGGCGGTGTCGAACCACCGACCGGGCCGCTGCGGGTCGGCGAAGTGGCGCAGGGCGGTGTCCAGCAGCTCGGTCGCCGCGCTCAGCCAGCGCTCCTCGGGCGTCAGCTGGTACAGCGCCAGCAGGCCGGTGGCCAGCATCGCGTGGTCCTCGAGAATGCCGGGACTGTCGCCGACCACGCCGCCCAGGCTGGCGCGCCGCAGCCGGCCGCCGACGACGTGGGTGTCCAACAGCGCCGACGCGCAACGCCGCGCGGCTGAAGCCAGTTCGGGATCCTGCAGCGCCACGCTCGCCTCGGCCAGCGCCGTGATCGCCAGCCCGTTCCACGACGTGACGACCTTGTCGTCGCGTCCCGGCTGGGCCCGGGTGAGCCGCGCGGCCAGCAGCGCGGCCCGGACGCGTTCGGCCCGTGCCGGATCGTCCGGATCGGCGGGCAACTGCAGCACGGAGCTGCCGTGTTCGAACGTGCCGGTGCGGGTGACCGCGAAAAGCTCTGCGGCCCAACGACCGTCATCAACGCCGAGAACCTCGGTGAGCTGCGCCGGGGTCCAAACGTACGTCGAGCCCTCCCGCCCGTCGGCGTCGGCATCCAGGGACGACGTGAACACGTCGGCCTCGCCCAAATCGCGGATCAGGAACGCCGCGGTCTGGGCGGCGACGCGGCGGGCCAGCGGGTCGCCGGTGCGCCGACCCCAATGCGCATACGCCCGCAGCAGCAGCGCGTTGTCATACAGCATCTTCTCGAAATGCGGTACCACCCAAGCGTTGTCGACGCTGTATCGGGCGAAGCCGCCCGCGAGTTGGTCGTAGATGCCGCCGCGGGCCATCGCGTTGCCGGTGCGCGCCACCGCCTCCAGCGCCGCCGCCGATCCGGTGCGCTCGTAGTTGCGCAGCAGGGCCTCGAGGATCGCCGACGGTGGGAACTTGGGGGCGCGGCCGAACCCGCCGCGCACCGTGTCCTGGTCGCCCAGCACGGAGGCGACCGCGTGATCACACAGCGCCGGCGCCACGTCCGGGCCGTCGCCGGGCAGCGCCGAAACCATTTTGCGCAGCTCGCCGGCGATGCGGTCCGAGGCCTCCTCGACCTCCCCGCGGCGGTCCCGCCAGGTGCTGGAGACGGCCGAAAGAAGCTGCAGGAAGCCATCTTTCGGGTAGTACGTGCCGCAAAAGAAGGGCCGGCCGTCCGGCGTCAGGAAACAGGTCATCGGCCAACCGCCCTGCCCGGTGAGCGCGACGGTGGCGTTCATATAAACCGCGTCGAGGTCGGGCCGCTCCTCGCGGTCGACCTTGATGCAGACGAATCCCGCGTTCATCACCGCGGCCACCTCGTCGTCCTCGAACGATTCGTGGGCCATCACGTGGCACCAGTGGCAGGCGGCATAGCCGATGGAGAGCAGGATCGGCACGTCGCGCGCGGCGGCGTCCGCCAGCGCCTCCGGCGTCCACTGCCGCCAGTGCACGGGGTTGTCGGCGTGCTGGCGCAGGTAGGGGCTGGTGGCCAGCCCAAGGGTGTTCGTTCCGGCGGACTCAGCCGGGCTCATCGCCGGGTCCTGGCGCCCGCGCGGACCCGTTCGGCCGTCCCGGGTCTTCGCCGACCGTGTCGGTGCCCTCGTCGGCGGCCTGGTCGGGTTCGGCATGTTCGGGGTCGAATGTTTTGGGAACCTTCTTCAGTTGCCGGTTCATCGACCGCAACAGGAACAGCGTCGCGATCAGCAGCAGCACGACGACCAGCAGGCCCACCGGGCTGGCCTTGCCGAAATCGGGGCCGTGGTTGTGCGGGCCGTCCGCGATCACCCCGATCAGATAGTGATTCACCCGCCGTCCTCGATTCCGGCGAACAGGTCGTCTTCGGGGAATTTGACGGGGACGCGGGAGCGGGCCAGCTCGAATTCCTCGGTCGGCCATAGCCTTTGCTGCCATTCGATGGGCGCGGCGAAGAATTCGGCGTTCGGGTCGATCTGGGTGGCGTGCGCGCGCAACGCGTCGTCGCGCTGGCTGAAGTACGCCGAGCACTCGACGCGCGTCGTCACCCGGGACTCGAACGGGTCGTGCTCGGGATCCCAATGCTTGAGCCACTTTTTGAACGGCCCCTCCTGGCCGCGCTTGACGAACTCGTCGTGCAGCAGCTGCATCCGCGCGCGCAGGAAGCCGTGGTTGTAGTACAGCTTGGACACCGTCCACGGCTCGCCGGCGTCCGGGAAACGGGCGTAGTCACCCGCCGCCTCGAACGCGCCGACCGAAACCTGGTGGCAGCGGATGTGGTCGGGGTGGGGGTAGCCGCCGTTCTCGTCGTAGGTGGTCATCACGTGCGGGCGGAATTCGCGGATCACCCGCACCAGCGCCTCGACCGGTTCGTCGAGCGGCACCAGCGCGAAGCAGCCGTCGGGCAGCGGGGGCGGCGGGTCGCCCTGGGGCAGGCCGGAGTCGACGAAACCCAGCCAGGTGTGCTCCACGCCGAGGATCTCCGCCGCCTTCGCCATCTCGTCACGGCGGATTTCGGCCATGTGCTCCAGCACATCCGGCAGGTCCATCGCCGGGTTGAGAATCTCGCCGCGCTCGCCGCCGGTCAGGGTCACCACCAGCACGCGGTGACCCTCGTCGGCGTAGCGGGCCAGAGTCGCCGCACCCTTGCTGGACTCGTCGTCGGGGTGGGCGTGCACCGCCATCAACCGCAGTTCGCTCACGTGCCCCCTCAAGTTCTCCGAGTCGGTTCGCTGGTCGCCCCTGAAGGGCTACAAGAGCTAGAAGCGACCTTATAATTCCAGTTCTGATCGTTGCATCCTGTCGGCCGGTGGCCGGCAGCCCTCTCACCCAGGCATACCCAGGCATGACCGAAACTCCCCTTCCGCGCCCCGAGTCCCGCTACGGCCGCTCGCGGCTGTCGCGCGTTTCCCGGCGCCGCGTGGTCATCGGGCTGGCCGTGCTGGTGGTCGCGGCCGGCGTCGCCGTCGCGGTCGTCGGCTACCAGCGGCTGGGCACCAGCGACGTCGCTGGCACGCTGGCCGGTTACCAGGTGGTCGACAACGAGACCGCGTCGGTAACGATCAGCGTGACGCGATCCGACCCGTCGCGGCCGGTGGACTGCATCGTGCGGGTCAAGGCCAAGGACGGCAGTGAGACGGGCCGGCGGGAGGTGCTGGTCCCGCCCTCCGAGTCGGCCACCGTGCAGGTGACCACCACGGTGAAATCCTCCCAACCGCCGGTGATGGCCGACATCTACGGCTGCGGCACCGACGTGCCCGGCTACCTGCGCGCCTCCTGACCGCACGACAATGCGAACGGTGAATATCGGGTCATCAACTGTTTGCGCGGTGGTAACATGGGTGAATGCACGGTTCCTGCTGGGACCGTGTATTGCTGCATTAATGGCCGTGGGAACGGAGCGGCGGTAGCCCCAAGCAGCGGGGTTCACAGGCTTACGCGGATACGCGGAACACACAGATACGAGGAGCACGACAAGATGACGGATACTCAGGTGACCTGGCTGACTCAGGAATCACATGACCGACTGAAGGCCGAGCTCGACCAGTTGATCGCGAATCGTCCGATCATCGCCGCGGAAATCAACGACCGCCGCGAGGAGGGCGACCTCCGCGAGAACGGCGGCTACCACGCCGCCCGCGAAGAACAGGGCCAGCAGGAGGCCCGCATCCGCCAGCTGCAGGACCTGCTCAACAACGCCAAGGTGGGCGAGGCGCCCAAGCAGTCCGGCGTCGCGCTGCCCGGCTCGGTGGTCAAGGTCTACTACAACGGCGACAAGTCCGACAGCGAGACCTTCCTGATCGCCACCCGCCAGGAGGGCGTCAACGAGGGCAAGCTCGAGGTCTACTCGCCGAACTCGCCGCTGGGCGGCGCCCTGATCGACGCCAAGGTGGGCGAGACCCGCAGCTACACCGTGCCCAACGGCAACACCGTCGAGGTCACGCTGGTGAGCGCGGAGCCCTACCACTCCTAGCCTTTCCCAACGCGAGCGTGCACAGTTGTACGCGCCCGCCCGGCGTGTCGCGTACAAACACGCACGCTCGGCGTCGTTAGGCCAGGGCCTGTTCCAGGTCGGCCAGCAGGTCGGCGGCGTCCTCGATGCCCACCGAAAGCCGCACCAGGTCGTCGGGCACTTCCAACTGCGAGCCGGCCGTCGACGCGTGCGTCATGGCGCTGGGCAGCTCGATCAGCGACTCCACCCCGCCCAGGGATTCGGCCAGGATGAACACCTGGGTGCGGGCACACAGGTCCTCGGCGGCGCGCCGGCCCCCCCGCATGCGCGCCGAGACCATGCCGCCGAAGCCGCGCATCTGCCGGGCCGCGACCTGGTGCCCGGGGTGGTCGGGCAGGCCCGGGTACAGCACGGCGCTCACCGAGGGGTGTCCGGCGAGGAATTCCGCTACGGCCGAGGCGTTTTCGCCGTGCCGCTGCATCCGCAGCACCAGCGTCTTCAGGCCGCGCATCGTGAGGTAGGCGTCGAACGGGCCGGGCACCGCGCCGGCCCCGTTCTGCAGGAACGCGAAGGCGTCGTCCAAGGTCTGGTCGTTGGTGATCAGCGCGCCGCCCACGACGTCGGAGTGGCCGCCGATGTATTTGGTGGTGGAGTGCAGCACGACGTCGGCGCCCAGCGTCAGCGGCTGCTGCAGCGCCGGCGACGCGAAGGTGTTGTCCACCAGCACCTTCGCGGAACTCCGTTTGCCGATCTCGGAGATGGCCTCGATGTCGGCGATGGTCAGCAGCGGATTGGTCGGCGTTTCCACCCACACCAGCCGGGTCTGCGGGGTGATCGCGGCGCGGACGGCGTCCAGGTCGGACAGCGCCACCGGCGTGTACGTGACGTTCCACATGGTGAAGACCTTGTCGATCAGCCGGAACGTGCCGCCGTAGGCGTCGTTGGGGATGACGACGTGATCGCCGGGCCGCAGCATCGCGCGTAGGGCGCAGTCGGTGGCGGCCATCCCGGAACTGAACGCCCGCCCGAAGGCGCCCTCTTCGACCGCCGCCAGCGAGGCCTCCAGGGCCGCCCGCGTCGGGTTGCCCGTGCGCGCGTATTCGAAGCCGCCGCGCAGGCCGCCGACACCGTCTTGGGCGAACGTGCTGCTCGCGTAGATCGGCGCGTTCACCGCCCCGGTCGCCGGGTCCGGCCGGTAGCCGGCGTGAATGGCTTTGGTGGCCAACCCTTGGAACCGATGGTGTCCGCTACGGTCCTCGCTCATCGAGGATCAGCCTAGTGCCATCCTCCGGCGGACCACTGCCGACCGAATGCCGTCCCCGGTCAGGCTTGTTCGGTCGGCAGGCACACCGTCGTCATGATCTTGTCCGCCAACGTTTGCCGCTTGGCGTCCCAAAGCGGGAACAGGTAACCGATGTAGCAGATGACCTGGTCGACGAAGTGCGCAAGCTGGCGCACGACGGACATCCCGAAGCCGATCGGCTGGCCGGTGACCTCGCTGACCACCTTGAACTTCATCACCGACTTGCCGATGCTCGAGCCGGTGGTGCCCTGGCGGTAGCCGTAGTTCCACACCAGGTACGCCAGCGCCAGCAGGACGGTCAGCCAATACAGCAGCATGCCGATGCCGCTGGGCTGGCTGACGCAGTACTGGTTGACGCTGTACTGGTTGATGTCGCTGACGCACGACTGTTGGGTGGTGAGGGCCTGGATGAGCACACCGATACCGACCAGCACGCCGGCCGGGATGTTGTCGATCAAAAACGCCAGCACCCGGGTCACCCACGGCGTGTAGGACTCAGTCGGCAGGGCGCGGATGGCCGGCCCGGGGGGTGGCTGATAAGGCTCGCCGGACGACGGTTGATCGGTCATGGACAACCCTCCACTGAGTTAGCTGAACCAGGCCGCATTACAGTACCTGAGGGCGTGCTCCGCGAAGCGGATTAAGCGAGATTTGCGCCGCGGGCACTAGACGCTCGGCTAACGCCGGCCCGACGTTCCCCGGGGCGGCTCCGACAGGAAGCCCAGCAAGTCGTACCGGGTGATCACCCCGACCGGTTTGCCTTCCTCGACCACCATCAGCGCGTCCCAGTCCCGCAGCGCCTTGCCGGCCGCGCTGACCAACTCGCCGGCGCCGATCATCGGCAGCGGCGGGCTCATGTGCTGAGAGACGGCGTCGGCCAGCTTCGCCCGGCCCTCGAAGACGGCCGACAGCAGCTCGCGTTCGGACACGCTGCCGGCCACCTCGCCGGCCATCACCGGCGGCTCGGCGCCCACCACGGGCATCTGGGAGACCCCGTACTCCCGCAGGATGCCGATGGCGTCGCGCACCGTCTCCGACGGGTGGGTGTGCACCAGGTCGGGCAGCGCGCCCGATTTGCGGCGCAGCACGTCGCCCACGCTGAACTCCTCGGTCGAACCGTCGAGGCGGGCCCGCAGGAATCCGTACGACGACATCCAGGCGTCGTTGAAGATCTTCGACATGTAGCCGCGCCCGCCGTCGGGCAGCAGCACCACGACCAGCGCGTCGGGCCCGGCTTCCTCGGCGACGCGGATCGCGGCGACGACCGCCATCCCGCACGACCCGCCGACCAGCATCGCCTCCTCTCGGGCCAGCCGCCGGGTCATGTCGAAGGAATCGGAGTCCGACACCGCGATGATCTCGTCGGGCACCGTCGGGTCGTAGGCGGCCGGCCAGAAGTCCTCGCCCACGCCCTCGACCAGGTAGGGCCGGCCGCTGCCGCCCGAATACACCGAGCCCTCGGGGTCGGCGCCGACGACCCGGACTCGGCCGCCGGACACCTCCTTGAGGTAGCGGCCCGCGCCGGTGATCGTGCCGCCGGTGCCGATGCCGGCGACGAAATGCGTGACCTTGCCGTCGGTGTCGGCCCAGATCTCCGGGCCGGTGGTGGCGTGGTGGCTGGCCGGGCCTTCCGGGTTGGCGTACTGGTCGGGCTTCCAGGCGCCGTCGATCTCGGTGACGAGGCGGTCCGAGACGCTGTAGTAGCTGTCCGGGTGGTCGGGTGGCACGGCCGTCGGGCACACCACGACCTCCGCGCCGTAGGCGAGCAGCACGTTGCGCTTGTCCTCGCTGACCTTGTCGGGGCAGACGAACACGCACTTGTACCCCCGGTGTTGGGCGACCAGCGCGAGGCCGACGCCGGTGTTGCCCGACGTGGGCTCGACGATGGTGCCGCCCGGCTTGAGCTGCCCGCTGGCCTCGGCGGCGTCGATCATCTTGACCGCGATCCGGTCCTTGGAGCTGCCCCCGGGGTTGAGGTATTCGACCTTGGCGGCCACCGTGCCGGCGCCGTCGGGGACGACCGAGTTCAGTCGAACCAGCGGCGTCCCACCGATGAGGTCACTGATGTGCTGCGCGATCCGCATCCGTTCATCGTGTCAGGCGGGCTCGGGCGGCGCACACTCGCTAGCCGGTGGCCTCGCGGATGTAGTCGCCGATCTGGCGCAGCGACCGGATCGCCTCGGGCACCAGCGGCGCGGCCAGCTGGAAGTCGTGGACCTGGCCGGGCCAGACCCGCACCTCGGCCGGCACGCCGACCGCCGCCAGCCGGGACGCCGCCAACTGCGCGTCGTGCAGCAAGACCTCGGATCCGGAAACGTGGATCAGCGTCCGGGGCAGGCCGGGCTTGATGTGTTCCAGGGGCTCGTAGATTTCTTCGGGTTTGCCGTCGACGATGTTCTTTTCGGCCGCGCTAGCAACCAACTCGACCAGCGCGTCGAACGCGTTGGCGGGGAACATCGCATCGCTCTTGATGTTGGGGTGGGCCTGCTTGCATTCCTTTGCTAGCTGCAGCAGTGGCGAGATCGCCACCAGCGCCGCCGGCTCCTCGCCCTCCTCCTGGAGGCGTTGCGCCAGCGCCAGCGCGAGGTACCCGCCCGCGGAGTCGCCCGCCAGCACGATCTGGTCCGGTTGGTAGCCGCGCTCGCGCAGCCATCGGTAGGCGTCGTGGCAGTCGGCCAGCGCCATCCCGACCGAATGCTTGGGCAGCAGGCGGTAGTTGACCACCAGCACGGGTGTATCAGCAAACTCCGACAGGGCCTCGACGAGTCGGCCGTGGGAGTTTGCTCCACAGGTCAGAAACGCCCCGCCGTGCAGGTACACGACGACGCGGCGGGTGCCGTCGGCGGGCAGCACCCCGGGCGCGCGCACCAGCTGCGCCGAGGCATTGGGCAAGTTCACGGTCTCGCGGACGGTTGCGGACACCGGGAGCAGGACGCGGGCCGCGACGTCGATGAAGCCCCACGGCCAGGGCCAGTTTGGGGCGTGGCTGCCGACGGCCAGAACCGGCCGGATCGTCAGGCGTGAGGCGAGGTGAGCTACCCGCGCAGCAACGCTGGGCCCGGACTCGAGTACCTCGACCGGCGCGCCGTCGCTGATTGCAAATCTGCGTGCCTCAACTCTACGTCGCTTGAGGACCTCGTGTGGCCGAACGGTATTCCGGGGTGAGCCGGATACCTTGCTAGGTGCGGTCATGCTCAACACTTCCTACGTCGTTGTAGTGCGATACAGCATGTGACGAGGCAGCTAAGCGTCCGGTTCAGCCCGACTCCCAGGGCGTTCAGCCAACCCCTAAAAAGTAGCTTGACAGGCGTCACTGAGTAGAACGTTTGAAGAATCTGATTTGATACCACATTTGATTCACACCGTGACCGCATTGTTGATAACCCGCCCGCGCAAACCCCGGAGCGGATCTAAACTGATTTCGTGACCATCCGGGTGCCGCGTCGTTCGACGATCGCCCTGGCCACAGCCGGAGCGCTCGCCTCGACGGGTACGGCCTATCTGGGCGCACGCAACCTGCTCGTGGGCCAGGCGGCGCACACGCGCACCGTCATCCCCAAGGCCTGGGACATCCCGCCGCGGGCCGACGGTGTGTACAGCCCCGGCGGCGGGCGCGTGCAGCGCTGGCAGCGCGACCTGCCTGTCGACGTCCACCTGATGATCTTCGGCGACTCCACCGCCACCGGCTACGGGTGCACCAGCGCCGAGGAGGTGCCCGGCGTGCTGATCGCGCGCGGGCTGGCCGAACGGGCCGGCAAGCCTGTGCGCCTGAGCACCAAGGCCATCGTCGGCGCCACGTCGAAGGGCGTCGCCGGTCAGGTCGATGCGATGTTCGTGGCCGGACCGCCGCCGGACGTGGCCGTGATGATGCTGGGGGCCAACGACGTCACCGCCCTCAACGGCATCAGCCAGTCGGCGCAGCGGCTGGCCCAGACCGTCCGCAAGCTGCGCTCCCGGGGCGCGATCGTCGTCGTGGGCACCTGCCCGGACCTGGGCGTCGTCAGCGCCATCCCGCAACCGCTTCGCTCGCTGGCGCACGCGCGGACGACGCAGCTCGCCCGCGCCCAGACGGCCGCCGTCCGCGGGGAGGGCGGCGTGCCCGTCCCCATGGCGCAGCTGCTCGCACCCCGATTCCGCACCCAGCGCGAGCAGATGTTCTCCGCCGACGGGTTCCACCCCTCGCCCACCGCGTACGCGCTGGCCGCCGAGGCGCTGCTGGTCGCGGTGTGCGACGCGCTGGGGATACCGGCCGCGACCCCGATGGCCGGCGTCCCGGTGCCCGCGGGCGCGCCCGTGCTGGGTCCGGCGCACACGCGCCTGAGCATGATGTCGCGGCTGTGGCGGCGCCCGGTGCCGCGGTCGGCGACCGCCCCGTCCGCGTGGGCTCCGGTCGCCACGGACTAGATTTGTTCTGGCCCGTCGGGGTGAACCCACACCCGCCCAAGTAGCGAGCCCGCATCCGCTGGAAGGAACAGCCATGCCCGAAGCCGTCATCGTCTCAGCCGCTCGCTCGCCGATCGGCCGCGCCATGAAGGGGTCGCTGGTGTCGATGCGGCCCGACGACCTTGCCGCCCAGATGGTGCGGGCCGCGCTCGACAAGGTGCCCGCGCTCAACCCGCACCAGATCGACGACCTGATCCTGGGGTGTGGCCTGCCGGGGGGTGAATCCGGCTTCAACATGGCCCGCGTCGTCGCCGTCGAGCTCGGCTACGACTTCCTGCCCGGCACCACCGTCAACCGGTATTGCTCGTCGTCGCTGCAGACCACGCGGATGGCGTTCCACGCGATCAAGGCGGGTGAGGGCGACGCGTTCATCTCCGCGGGCGTGGAGACCGTCTCGCGCTTCGGCAAGGGCAACTCCGACTCGTGGCCCGACACCAAGAACCCGCTGTTCGACGAGGCCCAGGAGCGTTCGGCGGCGGCCGCCGCGGGCGCCGACGAATGGCACGATCCCCGCGCCGACGGAAACCTGCCCGACGTGTACATCGCGATGGGCCAGACCGCGGAGAACGTCGCCATCTTGACCGGCATCAGCCGCGAGGACCAGGACCGCTGGGGCGTGCGCAGCCAGAACCGGGCCGAGGAGGCGATCAAGAGCGGCTTCTTCGAGCGCGAGATCACCCCGGTGACCCTGCCCGACGGCACCACCGTCAGCACCGATGACGGCCCCCGCCCGGGCACCACCTACGAGAAGGTCTCCGAACTCAAGCCGGTGTTCCGGCCCAACGGCACCATCACCGCCGGCAACGCCTGCCCGCTCAACGACGGCGCGGCGGCGCTGGTGATCACCAGCGACACCAAGGCCAAGGAGCTGGGCCTGACGCCGCTGGCGCGCATCGTGTCCACCGGTGTCAGCGGGCTGTCGCCGGAGATCATGGGGCTGGGCCCCATCGAGGCGTGCAAGAAGGCGCTGGCGCGGGCCGGCATGTCGATCGGCGACATCGACCTGTACGAGATCAACGAGGCGTTCGCGGTGCAGGTGCTGGGCTCGGCGCGCGAGCTCGGCATGGACGAGGACAAGCTGAACGTGTCGGGCGGGGCGATCGCCCTGGGCCACCCGTTCGGCATGACCGGCGCGCGCATCGCCACCACGCTGATCAACAACCTGCAGACGCACGACAAGACGCTCGGCCTCGAGACCATGTGCGTCGGCGGCGGCCAGGGCATGGCGATGGTGATCGAGCGCCTGAGTTAGGCCGCGGCGCCGTCACTCAGCCGCGGCGCACGCCGTCGGCGACGGCGTGCAATTTGTCCGGGTTGGCCACGTTGTGGATGGTCGCGATGCGCCCGTCGGCGTCGAGATCGACGGTGAGCGTCGCGATCACCCGGCCCGCGGCCGAAAACACCACACCCGGGCCGCCGTTGATGTCGACGACTTCGGCCGTCATGTCGGCGATCTCGACCCCTTCGTAGGGTCGCTTGGAGACGCCGGCGAGCCATGCGGCCACCTTGGCCACGCCCTCGACCGGGCGCAGCGCCTGGCGCACCTTTCCCCCGCCGTCGGTCCACAGCGTGACGTCGGGGGCGAGCAGTTGCATCAGGTCGTTGATGTCGCCGCCGGTCGCCGCGGCGAAGAAACGTTCGGTCACCGCGCGTTTCTTGCCACGGTCGGCCTCGAACCGGGGTCGGCGCGCCTGCACGTGATTGCGGGCGCGGTGGCCCGCCTGGCGCACGGCCGACTCCGAACGCTCCACGGCCGCACCGATTTCGGCGTAGCTGAAGTCGAAGACCTCCTTGAGGACGAACACCGCGCGCTCCAGCGGGCTGAGCGTCTCGAGCACGACCAGCATCGCCATCGACACCGATTCGGCGGCCGCGACGTCCTCGGCGGTGTCGGCGCTCGTCAGGATGGGCTCGGGAAGCCATGGCCCCACGTAGGTTTCGCGCTTGTGCCGGGCCGAGCGGAGCCGTTCCATCGACAGGTTCGACCCGATCCGGGACAGGTACGCCTTGGGGTCGGCGACCTGCCCCCGGTCGGCCGCCGACCACTTCAGCCACGCATCCTGAACCACGTCCTCGGCGTCCGCCGCCGAACCCAGGATCCGATAGGCGATGGCGAACAACAGTTTCCGATGTTCGATGAACGTCTGCTCGTCGGTGCTCATCGGGTGAAGCTCCCGCCCCGCCGCCATGTCGCCGCCCCCAGCCAGGGCAGCACCTTGAGCAAACGGTACGTCGTCCACGGGCTCGCGCTCACCGTTTCCTTGTATGCCACGGCCCACCGTCCCGCCAAGTAGAACCGCGTCGGGCTGTCATCGGGATGGGTGAACTGGATGACGCCGTCGTGCCGTCCCAGGCTCACCGGCTGATGGATGTAGCCGAATCGGAACCGCCTGGGCTGCTTGGCCTTGAGTTCCCGGGCGATGTTGGCGGCGGCGTGCAGACCCGTCGGGATGCCGCTCTGGCAGGTCCCGTGCATCAGGCCGTACGGTTGCCGAATCGCCGCGGCGTCACCGACGACGTACACGTTGGGGTGCGACACCGAGCGCAGCGACGCATCGGTGATGATCCGGCCGCGCTCGTCGACGCACATCCCCGCGGCGGCCGCGACCGGTGACACCCGCACGCCGGTCACCCACAGCACCGCCCGCGAGGAGACCACCTCGCCGTCGGCCAGGGCGACCCCGTCGGGCATCACCTTGACGACGTCGACGCCGGCCCGGATCCGCACGCCCAACCGGTCCAGACCCGCGTGTAGCCGGGCGCGCGCCTTGGGGCCCATGGTGGACCCGGGCACCTGCCGGCTGAGCAACACGACGTCGAGTCCCGGATGCTGCTCGGCGATCTCGGCCGCCGATTCGATTCCGGTCAGGCCGCCGCCCGCCACCACCACCGTGCCGGAGCCGAGCCCGTCCAGCTGCTGGGCCAGCAGGACGGCGTCGCGGGCGCTGTCGAGCGTGTAGGCGAATTCGTCGACGCCGGGCACGTCCTGGCTATCGGCGACGCTGCCCAGCGCATACACCAGGGTGTCGTATCCGATCATGCGCTCGTCGTCGAGTCGAACGGTCTGCGCGTCGGCGTCGACGCCGGTCACCCAGCCCTGGACGAATTCGACGTCGGTGCCGGCGAGCATCGCCGGGATCTGCAGATCGGCCAGCTGCCGGCCCGAGGCCGCCTCGTGCAGCCGCAGCCGCTCGGTGAACCGCGTCTGCGGGTTCACCAGGGTGAGGCGCACGTCGTCGCGGCCCTTGACCCGGCGTGCCAGGCGGGTCGTCGCAGCCATGCCCGCGTAGCCGCCGCCGATGATCACGATGTGCTTCATGGTCCTGCCTTTCCCGAGTGGATGTGTCTGACCAGCAGACGCATCCGGCCGTCGCGGTTGTGACATGCGCGGCGGCCTCGGGTGTGAAATCAGGGCGGCGCCACGCCGACAGGCCCCGCCGTCAGCGCACCGGCAAGGCCGTCAAGGCACAAAAAACCGGCACGCCCACGGGCGTGCCGGTTTTTCCCCGTCGGAGCCGGGGCTAGTCGTTTTGCAGGTAACTGAGCAGGCGCAGGATCTCGAGGTACAGCCAGACCAGGGTGACGGTCAGGCCCAGCGCGATGCCCCACGCCGCCTTCTCCGGCGCGCCGGCGCGGATCATCTGGTCGGCCGCGTCGAAGTCGATCAGGAAGCTGAACGCCGCGATGGCGATGCACACCAGCGAGAAGATGATCGCGATCGGTCCGCCGCTGCGCAGGCCCAGGCCCGCGCCGCCGTTCACGTGGAACATCGCCAGCACGAAGTTGCCGAGCATCAAGAACAGCACCCCGAACAGGGCGGCGACCACCATCCGGGTGAACTTGGGTGTGACCCGGATGGCGCCGGTCTTGTAGACCACGAGCATCCCGAAGAACACACCGAAGGTGCCCAGCACGGCCTCGCCGATCAGCGCACCGGCGTTGGCGTTGGAGACCTGGAAATTGGCGAAAACGAACGAGACGGCGCCGAGGAACAGCCCCTCGAGGACGGCGTAGCTCAGCACGATCGCGGGGTTGTCCTGCTTGCGACCGAAGGTCGCGATCAGCACCAGACCCAGGCCGCCGAGCGCGCCGATCAGGGTCAGCGGCATTGCCAGCGTGAGGTTGGACGCCACCAGGAAGTAGGACACGACGGCCGCGGCGGTCAGCACGGCCAGCGTCATGCCGGTCTTGGTGACGACGTCGTCGATGGTCAGCGGACGGGAAGCCTTGGTCTCCTGGTAGGGAGCTGTGTAGGGGTCGGCCTGGTAGTAGCCGGGGGCTGCTGCAGTGCCGAATTGCGCGTATCCGCCCTGCTGCTTGGGCAGCGAGCGAAATACCGGGTTACTTGTCTCCCGCACCGTCGGATCCTCTCTTATGGCTATGGGTTCGAGCTATGCGAACACTTGCTCAACGACCAGCGGGTCGCCAGGGTTCCCAACGGACCTGCTGTTTTCTGGGCGTTTCGAGGCAATTTAAACGGGCTCTGCTGTTGTCGTCCTGTCAAACATAAACCTTACCCGCGGGCATCGCTTCAGTCGTGACGATCTAGATTGCTGGTCGAGACCGGGCGGCGATGGGAGGCTGGCGCGTTGAGTGACGAATCCGATGAAGTTCTGACCCGAGTCGAAGGCGGGGTCGGGCTGATCACGCTCAATCGCCCCAAGGCCATCAACTCGCTGAATCAGAACATGGTGGACGCGCTGAGCGCCGTGCTCACCCGCTGGGAAAACGACGACGCGGTGCGCGCGGTGGTGCTGGCGGGGACGGGCGATCGCGGCCTGTGCGCCGGCGGCGACGTGGTCGCGGTCTACCACAGCGCCCGCAAGGACGGCGTCGAGGTACGGAAGTTCTGGCGCGACGAGTACCTGCTTGACGGTCAGATCGGCAGGTTCGCCAAGCCCTACGTGTCGTTGATGGACGGCATCGTGATGGGCGGCGGGGTCGGTGTCAGCGCGCACGGCAGCGTGCGGGTGGTGACCGAAACCTCAAAGGTGGCAATGCCGGAGGTGGGCATCGGGTTCATCCCCGACGTCGGCGGGGCGTTTCTGCTTTCCCGGGCACCGGGCGGGCTCGGCCGCTACGCAGCCCTGACCGGGGCGCCGTTCTCCGGATCCGACGCCATCGCCATGGGATTCGCCGACCACTACGTCCCGCACGACCACCTGGACGCGTTCACCGCGACGATCGTGGCCGACGGCATCGACCGTGCGCTGGCCACCCACGCAATCGAGCCGCCGCCGAGTGAGCTTGCCGCGCAACGCGATTGGATCGACCAGTGTTTCGCGGGTGACACGGTCGAAGACATCCTCGCGGCCCTGCGCGGTCATGGGGGTCCCGGCGCCGGGCCGGCGAACGACGCCGCCGACCTGATCACCACCCGCTCCCCCATCGCCGTGTCGGTGGCACTGGAGGCGGTGCGCCGGGCCGCCAAGATGGAGACGCTGGAAGACGTTCTGGTGCAGGACTATCGGGTGTCGAGCGCCTCGGCGCGCTCACACGACCTGGTGGAGGGCATCCGCGCGCAGATCATCGACAAAGATCGCAATCCGAAGTGGTCGCCGGCGACACTGGCCGAAATCACCGCGGCCGATGTCGAGGCGTATTTCGCGCCGGTCGACGACGACCTGAAATTCTAGAAAGGCGGTTCGGGTGACCGATAACTACGAGACCATCCTCGTCGAGCGCGATCAGCGGGTCGGGATCATCACGCTGAACCGCCCGCAGGCGCTCAACGCGCTCAACAGCCAGGTGATGCGCGAAGTCACCAGCGCGGCAACCGAACTGGACAACGATCCCGGCATCGGGGCGATCGTCATCACCGGTTCGGCCAAGGCGTTCGCCGCCGGCGCCGACATCAAGGAAATGGCCGCCCTGACGTTCGCCGACGCGTTCGACGCCGATTTCTTCGCTGCCTGGGGCAAACTGGCCGCGGTCCGCACCCCCACCATCGCCGCGGTGGCCGGTCACGCGCTGGGCGGCGGCTGCGAGCTGGCGATGATGTGCGACCTGCTGATCGCGGCCGATACGGCGAAGTTCGGCCAGCCGGAGATCAAACTCGGCGTGCTGCCGGGCATGGGCGGTTCGCAGCGGCTCACCCGCGCCATCGGCAAGGCCAAGGCCATGGACCTCATCCTGACCGGGCGCACCATCGACGCCGCCGAAGCCGAACGCAGCGGCCTGGTGTCGCGGGTGGTGCCCGCCGACGACCTGCTGACCGAGGCCAAGGCCGTCGCCACCACCATTTCGCAGATGTCGCGCTCGGCGGCGCGGATGGCCAAGGAAGCCGTCAACCGCGCCTTCGAATCCACGCTGTCCGAGGGACTTCTCTACGAGCGCAGGCTGTTCCATTCCACATTCGCGACAGAGGACCAGTCCGAGGGAATGGCGGCATTCATCGAGAAGCGGCCCCCCAACTTCACCCACCGATAGGACGCTTCGATGAGCGACCCAGGTTCCGCGACGACCGCCCCCGAAGAGGAAGCCGACCGCGACGCCGAGCCGGAACCGAAACCGGAAGCCGGCACGTCTCGCGAACCACGCTCACCCAAACGGCCTTGGTGGGTAAGGCATTACACCTTCATGGGCACCGCGGTCGGCCTCATCTTCATCTGGTTTTCGATGACGCCGTCGCTGTTGCCGCGCGGGGCGCTGTTCCAGGGCCTGGTCAGCGGCATCTCCGGCGCGATCGGCTACGGGTTTGGAGTGTTCGCGGTCTGGCTGGTCCGGTACATGCGCACCCGCAATTACAGCCCGCCGGCGCCGCGATGGGCATGGATGGTGATGATCCCGGTCGGGGCCGCCGGCATGGTGGTCATGGCGATCCGGTTTCACGTCTGGCAGGACAACGTGCGCGATCTGATGGGTGTCGAACACCTGCACTGGTACGACTACCCGATCGCGGGCGGGCTGTCGCTGGTGGTGCTGTTCGCTTTGGTCGAGCTTGGCCAGTTCATCCGCTGGCTGGTTCGCTTTCTGGTCGAGCAGCTGGATCGAATTGCCCCGTTTCGTCTTTCGGTGACCATCGTCGTGGTCGTGCTCGTGACGCTCACCATCACGCTGCTCAACGGCGTCGTGCTCAAGTTCGCCATGCGCACCATGAACAACACGTTCGCCTCGGCGAACAACGAGATGAATCCCGATAGCGCGCCCCCGAAGACGCCGCTGCGCTCCGGGGGCCCGCAGTCACTGGTGTCGTGGGAGTCGCTGGGCCATCAGGGCCGCATCTTCGTGCAAGCCGGCCCGACGGTTGCCCAACTCACCGCATTTAACGGGACCCCGGCCGCCCAACCAATCCGGGCCTACGCCGGACTGAACTCCGCTGACGACATCACCGCGACCGCCGACCTGGCGGCGCGTGAGTTGCAGCGCACCGGTGGACTGCAGCGCGCCGTGGTCGCGGTCGCGACCACCACGGGCACCGGCTGGATCAACGAGGCCGAAGCCGATGCGCTCGAGTACATGTACAACGGCAACACCGCGATCGTCAGCATGCAGTACTCGTTCCTGCCGAGCTGGCTGTCGTTCCTGGTGGACAAGGAGAACGCGCGGCATGCCGGCCAGGCGCTCTTCGAGGCCGTCGATCGGCTGATCCGCCAGCTGCCGGAGGCGCAGCGCCCCAAGCTCGTGGTGTTCGGCGAGAGCCTCGGATCGTTCGGCGGCGAGGCGCCGTTCATGAGCCTGAACAACGTCCTGGCCCGCACCGACGGCGCGCTGTTCAGCGGGCCGACGTTCCAGAACACGATCTGGACCGATTTGACCTCCACCCGCGATGCGGGATCGCCGCAGTGGTTGCCGATCTACAACGACGGCAGGAGCGTCCGCTTCGTCGCCCGCCCAAGCGATTTGGGGCGCCCCAACCAACCGTGGGACCACCCGCGGGTGGTGTATCTACAGCACGCCTCCGATCCGATCGCCTGGTGGACGCCCGACCTGCTGTTCGCCAAGCCCGACTGGCTTCGGGAAAAGCGCGGGTATGACGTGCTGCCCGAAACCTATTGGATCCCGGTGGTGACCTTCCTTCAGGTCACCGCGGACATGGCGGTGGCCGTCGACGTGCCGGCCGGACATGGCCACCACTATGTCGCCGATGCGGCCGACGGCTGGGCCGCTGTGCTCTCGCCGCCCGGGTGGACCGCGGACAAGACCGCCAAGCTGCGGCCGCTGCTCCATTCCGATGCCACCTCCACCGGGTGATTAGAGCCAGCGGTGCACCGTTGTGGCCGTGCGCGCCAGCACCCCCGGGCCGGCGGAGGTACCGATCAATTGGTCGAGGACCCCAGAACTGGCGATCGCCTGGTAGCCGCCGATGACGTCCGTGGCGCGGTGCAGCCCGATGTCCAGCAGCGCGGCGGCCGCCAGGCTGGACGTGTAGCCCTCGGAGCACACGATCACCCATTCGACGTCGTCGCCGACGGCCTCGGGCAGCTTGGCGTCGCTGGTCGGGTCGCACCGCCACTCCAGGACGTTGCGTTCGATCACCAGCGCGCCCGGCAGCTCGCCCTCGCGGAAGCGCTGGGCCTGCGGCCGGATGTCGACGAGCACGGCTCCGCGCCGCAGCGCCTCGGGCACCTCGGTGGCGCGCAGGCGGCGAAACCGGCGCCGGGCCGATCTCAGGACAACGTCGATGCGGCTCATCAGGATCCCTCCGGTTCGTCGGTCAGTTCGGTGCGATTGCGGCGCAACCTGTTGCGGTCGGTGACCTCGTAGTACGACATCGCGGTCAGCGGCGGCGAGTAGGCGTGCACGCTCAGCGTCGGCGCCACCGCGGGCACCGCCTTCGTCGCCGGCCGCGGAACGGGCCTGGGCGCCCACACCACGTCATGCACCCAGCCCAGCGGGAACCCGGCCTGATCGCCGGCGTCCAACCGGCGCCGCCGCAAACCCTTTCCGTCCCAACGGAATTCGCTGAGTGAGCCGGACACCACGGTCAGCGCACCCAGCGACCCGCCGTGGTCGTGCAACTCGGTGGCGTGACCCGGCACCCAGCTGATCAGCCAGACGTCCAGTTCCTCGTCGCCATGAATGCGGGTGAACCAGCGCTTGGAATCCGGCACCCCGCCCCTGGGCAGCAGGTGGTCAACGCGCCCGCTCAGCACGTGGTCGGCGGCCTGGTCGGTGGCGTGCAGCAGGTCGGGCACCCGCAGCCGCGTGGGTCCCGACGCGGGCTTCAGGGGGGACGAGACGACGCCAGGCGTCGCAAAAGAAACGGACATTCGAGGAGCTCCAGGGTCTGCGGATGGGCAAGCGGCGGCGTGTTAGGGCCGACAACACTCGCAAAATCCGAAGCGCTCCATCACGGTCGCCAGTGTTGCATAGATTGAGACCGTGCGCCGTTGCCGTCATCGCCCCGGGCTGCGGCGCGGGCTTGTCGTCGCGGCCCTTCTCGTCGCGGTCGCGGGCTGCTCGCATGGCACCCACGGCGGCGCCCCGCCGTCCGTGTCGGCGCGCCCGTCGGGCATCCCCCGCGGCCCGGCCTCGGCACCGCCGGACGCCATCGGGCTCACCCCCGGCGGGGTGACGACCAGGGTCGACGTCCCCGCGGATTCGACCGAGGAGGAGTACTTCCAGGCCTGTCACGCCGCAAAAGTCTGGATGGAAGCCCAGCCCAGGACGGGTGCGTCGCTGCTCGAGCCGTACCTGGCGATGGTGCAGGCGTCGCCGTCGGGCACACCCGGCACCTGGGGCGCCCGATGGTCGGAGCTGACGCTGGCCAGGCAGGCGGCCGTGATCACCGCCGCGCGTGCGGCCGCCGGCGACGAATGCGGGTAGGCCGGTCGCCCCCGCGCAATTGTGATCACGGGTACAAAAAAGGGCCGCCGGGCCGCCGATGGCGGGTTCCGCCGCGCAGAATGAAGACATGCCGCACCGCTCATCCCCCACTCGGGTGGCACTGGCGCTAGGCAGCGGCGGCGCCCGTGGCTACGCCCACATCGGCGTGATCGAGGCGCTGCAGGCCCGCGGCTACGAGGTGGTCGGGGTCGCCGGTTCCTCGATGGGCGCGATGGTCGGCGGCCTGCACGCGGCGGGGCGACTCGACGAGTTCGCGGACTGGGCGAAGTCCCTGACCCAACGCACCATCCTGCGCCTGCTGGACCCGTCGATCAGCGCGGCCGGCGTGCTACGGGCCGGGAAGATCCTGGACGCGGTGCGCGACATCCTCGGGCCGGTGTCCATCGAGGAGCTCGCCATCCCCTACACCGCCGTCGCGACCGATCTGCTGGCCGGCAAGTCGGTGTGGTTTCAGCGCGGCCCCCTCGACGAGGCGATCCGCGCGTCCATCGCCATTCCGGGGGTGATCGCGCCGCACGCGTTCGACGGGCGCCTGCTGGCCGACGGCGGCATCCTCGATCCGCTGCCGATGGCGCCGATCGCCGCGGTGAACGCCGACCTGACGATCGCGGTCAGCCTCAGCGGCAGCGAGGCCGGCGGCATCGAAGACGACCGCGACGCGGAACCGGGGGCCACCGTCGAGTGGCTGAGCCGCATGGTGCGCAGCACGTCCGCGCTGCTGGACACCACGGCGGCGCGGTCCCTGCTGGACCGGCCGACCGCGCGAGCGGTGCTCGGCAGGTTCGGATCGGACGATGCGGACGCCGAAGAGGTCGGACCCGACGACGTCGCCGAGCTTCCGGTGGTGCCCAAACTGGGCAGCTTCGAGGTGATGAACCGCACGATCGACATCGCCCAGTCCGCGCTGGCGCGCCACACACTGGCCGCCTACCCGCCCGACCTGCTGATCGAGGTGCCGCGCTCGACGTGCCGGGGCCTGGAGTTTCACCGGGCGGTGGAGGTCATCGCCGCGGGCCGGGCGCTGGCCGACGAGGCGCTCGACGGGCTGGAAGCCGAGCCGGCGCAGCCCGCGCCGCCCGCACTCGACGGCTGACCGCCGGGGTCAGGCGCCCAGGAAGCGCGCGACGGCCCGGGCTTCGCGGCGGCCCTGTTCGCGCCCGGCCATGGCCGAATCGATGCGGCAGCGTGGATCCAGCGGGTTGGGTCCGAACGCCGCCAACGAGCCGGCGTCGGCGAACATCGCGAACGCCGTGCCGGCGAACGCGGCGATCTCGGCGGCCGGCCCCGCGCCGAACGCCGCCGGCGCGTCGGCACCCGACGGCACCAGCACCACCGCCGCGGCGCAATCGCCGGCCACCGCAAGGTTGACCGAGCTGGCCACCCCGCCGTCCATATAGCGCCGCCCCGCGATCGTCACCGGCGGCCACGCCCCCGGCACCGCGCAGCTGGCCGCCACGGCGTCGACGAGTTCGACATCCGAGTCCCGTTCGAACACGACGAGTTCGCCGGTCGCGACGTCGATCGCGGTGATCCGCAGCGCCCGGTCGGGCCAGTCGTGTGACGGCAGCCGCTGGGCGATCACCCGGCGCCGGACGGGCTCGGGAACCGTCGTGGTGGCCAACGCCACGGCCCCGATCCGCCGCAGCTGCTGTCGGGTCCTGTCCAGCGCCTCGTCGTACGGTTCGGCCAGCGCGGTCAGGAAGACCGCGGTGATGTCGTCGATGTCGACGCCGGAGTCGATTTCGGACGACGACTCCGCCACCTGCCGGTCGTACAGGTCCTCCAGCGGGCAGCCGCTGCCGATCTGCGCGGCGACGGCCGAACCCGCCGAGGTGCCCACCAGCACGTCCGAGTCCAGCAGCGCGCGGGCCGCCGCGGGCGCCTCGTCGGCGATGCCGCGCAAAACGCCCGTCTCCCAAGCGATTCCCGCGATCCCGCCACCGGCCAGCACGAGCGCGCGTCTGGTTGTCACGTCGGCAGGCCCTACGCCGACGTGTGCTGGGCCCGCTGGACGGGCTCGCTCAGGTCGGCCCGGCGCAGCGGATGCACCGGCGGGTCGGGCAGCACCACGCTGTGAGTGATCCGCAGCCCGGCATCGACGTGGACCAGCTCTCCGGGCTCGAGTGGACGCCAGCGTGGATCGTCGTCCATCGGCTCGCTGGCGAACACCACCGAGGAGCGGGTGCACAGATGCTCGGACCGCGCGCGGATTCGCTGGGTGCGCAAGTCGAATTCGGGCGGTGCTGTCTCGTGCCGGTAGTGCCGGTCCAGGACGTAGAGCTCGTGGGTGTCCGGGTAGCGCAGCGCCCACAGGTCGGTGGCCGTGCTCAGCACGACGTTGAGCGCATAGATCGGCGCGTTCGCGGCCAGCCAGCGCACCGCGTCGAGGAGGCCCGCGGTCTCGTCGCCGCCCCGGGCGCGGATCGAACCGGTGATCAACGCGAACACCCGCTCGGAGTCCGTCTCGCCCTGGACGAGGCCGTCGGTGCCGAGCTCGCGCAGCCGTTCGTCGATGTCGTCCAGCCCCTCGACCACACCGTTGTGCGCGAAGATCCGGTCGTCCTGCAGGAACGGGTGGGTGTTGCGGACGTCGAGCGAACCCGTCGTCGCATACCGGACGTGGGCGACGAAGGTCGTGCCGGTCAGCTCGTGCGCCTCGGTGGCGAACTGGCTGTCCTGCCAGGCCGCGATCGGATCCTTGTGCAGCTGCGGCCGGCCGTCGCGGTCGAAGACCCCCAGCCCGGTGCCATCGGGGTTCCGGTGGCTCTGCTCGGACAGGCTGTCGGGGGCGTTGAGCAACCAAAAGGTCGCGGTGCACACGTCCGTCCCGGCGTGCAAGCCAAAAAGTCGGCACATGGTCCCGACCGTACCGAAGGCGGCCTTGCGGGTTTTCGCGACACATAACCAGTTGCGACGACACGCCGAATTGCGTCGCAACGGATTATGTCTCGCGGCGCTAGCGCGCCAACCCGGGCGCGGCGCGGCCGGTGATCAGCGGCAGATCGAAGAAGCTTTGAATCCCGGCCGGGGCCGCGCAGGTGGCGGGCACCGCGTTGACGCAGTGCGCGGCGGTGGCGACGATCCCGGGGTTGCTCTGCAGGCCCGCCTCGACGCTTTCCGGCTGCCAGCCCTTGACCGTCACGAAGGTGTCCGGATTGCCGCGCACCTCGATCTCGTAGCGCTCGCCGGCGGGACCGAACGACCAAGGCGGGTCCAGGTTTGCGGACCCCATCAGCCAGTTCACCGTGATCCGCACGACCACCGCGTCACCCACCAGCGCCTCCCAGTGGAAGCGGCGCCCGGCGACCTGGCCGGGCCCGATCGCCCCGATCGGCGAGTCGATCGGCGCGGTCGCCACGGCCACCTCCTGCGCCGACCGGATGGGACCGGCGGCGAAGCCCAGCTGGTCGACGCAGAGCCGGACCGACTGGGTGAAGCCGCCGTCGAGCAGCTTTTGCATCGGCCCGGTGAGCGCGCTGTCGGGTGTGCCGCCGAAGCCCATCACGTGGCGCAGCACATCCGGCGCTCCATAGGTGCGCAGGTCGGAAAACTCTTCGGCGCGAACGAAAGTCACGCCCGTCGACATCACGGACAGCAGCAGAGGAAACAGCTCGGTGGCCGCGCCCGGCCCGATCCCCGCGCCGTGCAGCGTCGCATTGCCGGCCTGCGCGGCGACTTCCAGTGGGGCGCCCTCCTTTTCGCTCGGGTAGAACCACCCGAGCGGGCTCACCACGTTCTTGCCCGAGCGCAGCAGCGCGGCGACCTCCTCGACGCTGGGCAGCAGGGGCGCATAGATCACCGCGTCGGCGTCCAGCGCGAGCACCTCATCGATGCTGTTGGTCGCGGTGACGCCGAGCGGTGACGTGCCGATGATCTCGCCGACGTCCTTGCCGGCCTTGGTTTCCGAATGCACCCAGCAGCCGACGAGTTCGAGCTCGGGGTGTTCGAGCACGCCCTTGATGGCCGCGGTGCCGACCGATCCGGTCGCCCATTGAACGACGCGCAGGCTCATGTGCGCACCTCACCTTCCCAGTCGCGAGCAGACAGAGAATCGCACGTTTGGATGCGGATTGGTGCGATTCTGCGTCTGCTCGCGCATAGCAGGCCGCTCAGTCGCGAGCCTCGACCACCCAGTAACCGTGCTCGGCGTATTGCGCCCGGATGGCCTTCTTGTCGTACTTGCCCACGCTGGTGCGCGGAATCTCGTCGACGAATGTCCACCGCTCGGGCAGCCACCACCGGGCCACCTTGTCCGCCAGGTACTTTCGCAGGTCTTCGGCGCTCACCGACGAGTGTTTGGCGACGACGACCGCCAGCGGTCGCTCCTGCCACCGCTCGTCGGGCACCCCCACGACGGCGGCCTCGAGCACCTGGGGGTGTCCGATGAGGCAGTTCTCCAGCTCGACCGACGAGATCCATTCCCCGCCGGACTTGATCACGTCCTTGGCCCGGTCGGTCAGGGTGACGAAACCGCGGTCGTCGATGCGGCCGACGTCGCCGGTGCGCAACCAGCCGGAGTCGAACTTGGACTCGTCACGCCCGAGGTAGTAGGAGCCGGCGATCCACGGGCCGCGGACCTCGACCTCGCCGACGGCCTCGCCGTCGCTGGGCAGCACCGCGCCGTCGTCGTCGACGATGCGCATCTCCACCCCGCCCACCGGCTGGCCCTGCGTCGCGCGGAACGCCCAGTGCTGATCGTCGGGGGTTCCCGGCGGCGGCCACGCCATCGTGGCCATCGGCGAGGTTTCGGTCATGCCCCAGAGCTGACGGATCTGGACGCCGTGCTTCTCCTCGAAGGTGCGCATCAGCGACACCGGAACGGCCGAGCCGCCGCAGACCACCAGGCGCAGCGATGACATGTCGTGCTCGGGGTCGTCCTCCAGGCGGTGCAGGACGTCGTTCCAGATGGTGGGCACGGCGCCGGCCACCGTGGGCCGCAGCTTTTCGACCATGCCGATCAGCGAGCGGGCGTCGAGGTGACGATCGGGCAGCACCAGGTCGGCGCCCGCCAGCAGCGCCGCGTACGGCAGCCCCCAGGCGTTGGCGTGGAACATCGGCACGACCGGCAGCACGCTGTCGATCGCCCCGACGCCGATACCGTTGGTGGTGCAAGCCGCCATCGCGTGTAGGAAGCTCGAACGATGGCTGTAGACAACACCTTTCGGGTTGCCGGTGGTGCCGCTGGTGTAGCACATCGCGGCCGCGGACCGCTCGTCGACCTCCGGCCACGCAAAGTCGGGGGATTCGGCGTCGATCAACTCGGCGTAGCTCAGCACGGTCTTACCGGATTCCTGCAGCGGCGTGGGGTCGCCGTCCCCGACCACGATCACCGTCTGCACGGTCACGAGTTCGCCGAGCACCGGGGCCAGCAATTTGACCAGCGACGCGTCGACCAGCACGACCCGGTCCTCGGCCTCGTTGGCCACGTAGGCGATCTGCTCGGGGAACAAGCGGATGTTGAGGGTGTGCAGGACGGCGCCCATCGCGGGCACCGCGAGGTAGGCCGCCAGGTGTTCGGCGTTGTTCCACATGAACGTCGCGACGCGCTGGTCCCCGGTAACACCGAGGCGGCGCAACGCGTTTGCCAATCGGGCGGCCTGTTGCCCCAGCTCGCGATGGGTGACGCGCCGGTAACCGTCACCGGTGGCGGTGGTGACCGTCCGCGCCCCGTGGACGCCGCAGCCATGCCGCATGATCGCGGCGATGGTCAACGGAAAGTCCTGCATCGTGCTGTCCATCGAGGTACCGCCTCACTCTCTCGGCGCATCACCGCCACCTCTGCGGTCGGGCGAATGCTATCGCCGCATGCGGCCTTGAGAAAACGGGTTCCCCCGACAATGCGCGTTTTAAGCGCGAGTTGTCGGGTCTGCCCGGCGAAGCGTCAGGCCAGGACCGGCTCCCAGTGCGGCAACTCGGGCACGACCCATTCGGTCGGGGCCTGGCTCTCGTGCACCGACGTCTCGATGCCCAGGGCGACGATCGAGGCGACCGGCGCCACGGTGACGGTGCCGGCATAGTCGGCGATGTAGAGGTATTTCGCGTCGGCGCTTTCGACCATGCACGACGGCCGATCGGCGACCCCGATCGTGCCGACGACGTCGTGGGTGAGCGTGCACAAGACCGTGACGCCGTCGTCGCCGACCAGGTAGGCGCGGTCGCCGTCGCCGCTGAGCGTCAGGCCGGTCAGCATGCCGATCTCGCCGATCTTGCGCGTGCCGGTGACCTTGGCGGTGCGGGTGTCGACGACGTCGATCACCGCGCCCAACTCGGGAGCGCAGCTGGCCACGTACGCCAGCGCGCCGTTGGGGCTGAGCGCGACGTCGCGGATGGGCAGGCCGATCTCGACGGTGCCCACGACGCGCGGCCGGGACGGCGCACGCGTGTCGATCACGACGAGCTGGCCGCCGGCCGGCCCGTTGGTGGCGACATACAGCCGCCCCCCGTCGGCGCTGGCCCGCACGCATTCGGTGGTGGTTCCCGGCCGGTTCGCCCACGCGACCTCGGCCACCCGGCCGGTCCCGGCGTCCAGGACGGCGACATCCGCGCCGCGGGCTCCGTTTCGGCTCGCGTAGACATAGTTGCCGTCGGGGCTCACCGCCAGGTCGCTGACGCTGTGCGCCAGCGGATGGGTGGCGACGACCGTGTTGGTCGGCACGTCGATGACCCCGATCGAGTCGTACGCCGGCGTCACGGTGCTCACGTAGGCGCGGTTGGTGTCGCGGCCGGCCACGACGAGCGCGAAGGGCTCTGGCAGCCCCGCAACGGTGTGCACGACGCGGCAGGTGTCGGTGTCGATGACCGAGACGCTGTCGCCGGCGTAGTTGGCCACCATCAGCCGGGTGCCGTCGGGGCTGGCGGCGATGCCGCTGATCGGCCCCTGGTGCACGGCGATCTGGACGACGATCGGGAACCCGGCCGCCGCTCCCAACTCGATGACTTCGCCGCCTCCGGCCTTTCGGTGGTTCACTGCGAGCATGCTGGCACCGCCTTTGCTGTCTTCGTAGTACGTCCGGATCCTGGGCGGGCACCCCGCGCCCGGCACGACCGGACCCCACCACCTGTAGATGGCTGCTTGAAGACAAATTTTACCGAGCGAATTACGGGCAGAAAGAATTCGACATCGGCGCTGTCGGAAACATCACGTCGCGCGCGCCACCAACGCTTAGAATTTTTTCATCGACGACCCTGGCAGCGACCCGTCGGCGAACCAAATTCCCGGATCTGCCAGTGGATTTAGGTGCTCGGCTAACACCGGACGTCGCATCGTGATCGATGCCGATAAATAAGAGTCTCTTAGAATTTAGGCCGAAAGAGGTAAATGTCACATTTGCCGATGCGCGCGCGCCATTCCGGAAATTAATTCGCTGGCAACGTCCCCTCAGAGCGCGTCGTGGTCGCGTTCGCCGGTCCGGATGCGGATCACCTTCTCCAGCGGTGAGACCCAGACCTTGCCGTCGCCGATCTTTCCGGTGCGGGCCGCGCCCATGATCGCCTCGACGACTCGGTCGGCGAACTCTTCGGCGACGAGTACCTCGACACGAACCTTCGGCACGAACTCGACCTTGTACTCGGCTCCGCGGTAAACCTCGGTGTGCCCGCGCTGCCTGCCATACCCCTGAACCTCGGTGACGGTCATCCCGAGCACGCCGACGGCCTCCACGGCGTGCCTGACGTCATCGAGCGTGAAGGGCTGGACGATCGCGGTGACCAGCTTCATGGCGTCTCACAGCCTCAATCGTCCACCGGTTCGGCGGCCTTGGAGCCCACCGTCCCGGCCCGCGTTGACCCAACCGGCTCGACCAGCCGGCCCGTGACGAGGCCCTCGTCGGGGTAGGCCTCTTCGTCGTGCACGCCGACGTCACCGGCTTCCAGGACCTCGTCGGGCATCCGCAGCTTCATGAACAGGCCAAGGAACCTCAGGATGACGAACGTGACGAGCGCGTCCCAGACGATGACCGTGGCCGCGGCGCCGGCCTGGATCAGGATCTGTTTGGGGTGGTGGCCGTATAGCCACCCGGCGGTGGTCACGTCCTGCCCGGTGCTGCCGCCCAGGTATTCGACGATGTGCGGGTCGGCGAGCACGCCGACGAGCAACCCGCCGGCCAACCCCGCCACGCCGTGGGTGTGGAAGACGCCCAGGGTGTCGTCGACCTTTTTGAATGGCCTCGTCCTGCCCAGCCAGTTCCAGGACATCCAGACCAGGGACGAGGCGACGAAGCCGATGATCATCGCGCCGAAGCTGTTGACGAAGCCGGCCGCCGGGGTGATGGCGACGAGCCCGGTGATCATGCCGTTGACGCCGCCGAGGAAGGTCGGCTTGCGCTGCCTGCTCGCGAAGATGTCCCAGATCACCCAGGTGAGCAACGCGACGGCGGTGGCGAGGTTGGTGTTGAGCACCGCCAGCGATGCGTCAGCACCCGAGAAGTACGGGTCACCGCCGTTGAACCCGTTCCAGCCGAGCCACAGCACGCCGGCGCCGACCGCGGCCAGGGGAAGGTTGTTGGGCACGGCGCGCTCCCGGTCGCGCGCCAGCCGCGGGCCGATCACCGCGGCGGCGACGAATCCGCTTGTTCCGGCGGCGAGGTGGATCACGTACCCACCGCTGTAGTCCAGGGCGCCCGCGTGGGCCCACCAGCCCCCGCCCCACAACAGGAAGGCGTTGACCGAGTAGGCGAAGGTCGACCACAGCGGGACGAAGATCAGCCACACCTTGAAGTTCATCCGGCCGATCACGCTGCCCAAAAACAGCAGCGGGGTGATCGCGGCGAACACGAACTGGAAGTAGGCCAGGGTGGTCTCGGAGAACCGGAAGGACGGCATCGCGCCGTCCAGCAGCGGGATGTAGGCGATCTGCTGGTTGTTACTGCTCAGGATCGTCCTGGGCTTCCCGACCGCCGACTGCAGCATGCCGGGGCCCAGCTTGAGCGGCTCGCCGAAGCCCATCTTGAAGCCCCACAGCACCCACACGACCAGCACCAGCGAAAAGCCGGTGAAGGCCATCAGCATGGTGTTGACGGCCCACTTCTTCTGCACGATGCCGGCGTAGAGCACGGCGATGCCTGGAATGCTCATCAGGCCGACCAGGGTCGCCGCCACCAACTGCCAGGCGTTGTCTCCGGGGTTCAGCCAATCGGGATAGGGCAACATGGTTCAGACACACCCCAATTCGAGCCAGAGGCTTTAAATCAGCTGCGGTGCGAAATGACGCCGTAGACGGGTGAAGCGTCGGCCCGCAATGTTTCGTCCGTGTGTTCGGCGGTTTAAATATTGATTTCTTTCGGTGCGCCGCAACCATTCACGTGCTAGCTGAACTGGGTCCGGGGCCGGGGCAGTGCCACCCCATCGAGGCTGATGTCGAGCTTCTCGTTGTAGAAGGCCACCAGGCCGGCGATCTGCCCGATTGCGCGCAGCGGGTAGTGGTAGGTCCACGCCAGGTCCGGATGCGTGGTGTCACCGGCCCGCACCGACCAGTAGCCCGACGTCACTCCCTTGTACGGGCACAGCGTCTGGGTGGAGCTGGGTTCCAGGTGCTCGAACGCGACGTCGGTCGGGTCGATGTAATACCTTGTGGGCAAGCCCGTTTCGAACAGCAGTACCGGAGACCCGGTGTCGGCGAGGATGATTCCGTCGAGCTCGACCCGGACGTGGCGGTGGGAGCGCAGCGCGTCGACCCGCGAATAGGGGTTGCGGGGGTGGCCGTAGATCGGCTCGTCCTCCTCGAACCACCGCAACGGGTCCCATTCGAAGCGCACGGTGCCCGCCACCGGACCGTCACCGGCGTCGAACACCCGCGCCGCCGAGGGATGCGTCTGGCCGGCACCGACCAGGGAATGCAGCCGCGACGGACCGAGCTGCACCTTCTGGGGGTGGTCCTCGTCGACCAAAAACCCCGGGCGCACATCGGCCAGCGGGATGTAATACGCAGGGTAGTAAGGTAATTCCCATACATAGCGGGCGGCGGTGGTGTCGAAGACCAGCTCGTGGCCGAGGTAGCCGCGAACCCGGCGCGGCGCGGGCTCGATGCGTCCGCGGGCGGCGGCCATTTGGGGGTAGTCACGCTCGGCGGTCATGTCTGGTCCTTGGATGCCAGCCCGGCCGGCGCGTTGGCGATCGCTCGGTGGATGGCGTCGGCGAGGGCCAGCGCGCTCTCCTCGGTGAGCTCGAGGGCGACCCGCGCCGACGGGCCCAGCTCCGGGTTGAGCACGTCGATGTTGACCGTGTGGCCGTACGGCGCATGCACGGGGTGGTCGACATACACGGTCGCGCCACTGGCGCCGAACCACCCGGTCGCCCCCTTGCCGGCGCCGTCAATCTGTACGTGCTCGGTGAGGTACGTGCACATGCCTTGGCACACCTAGCCTTTCAGGTGGGTCGCGAAGAACTCGTCGATGCGGCGCCAGCCGTCCACCGCGGCCTCGGGCCGGTACGCCGGCCGGTCGACGGAGAAGAACGAGTGGCCCGCACCGTCGTAGGAGTGAAACTCGTGCTGTTTGCCGAATTTCGTCAGCTCGGCGTCCAGGGCGGCCACCGCGGGCGGCGCGGGGAAGCGGTCATCGGCCCCGAACAGCCCCAGCATTGGGCAGCTCAGGTTCGCCGCCAGATGCAGGATCGGTTGCATCGCCTTGGGCATGCCCTCGGGCAGGTCCTCGACGACGAACGCCCCGTAGCAGTCCACCGCGGCGTCGAACTGCAGCGAGCAGGCCGCCAAGAACGCGTGCCGCCCGCCCGAGCAGTGTCCGATGACCCCGAACTTGCCATTCGCGCCGGGCAACGAACGCAGGTGCTCGACCGCGCCCGCGACGTCGCCGACCAGACGCTCGTCGGGCACCCCGCCGGCGGCCCGCACCGTTGCGGCCGCGTCGTCGGGCGCCGCGCCCGGGGCCTCGCGCGAATACAGGTTGGGGGCCACGGCGTGATAGCCGCTGACGGCGAGCCGCCGGACGAACTCCTTGGTCTCCCGGTCGTAGCCGGGCATGTGGTGGATCCACACGATTCCGCCGCGCGATCCCTCGGCTAGCGGCGACGCGCGGTAGGCCTCGATCTCGTCGCCGCCGTGGCCGGTGATGGTGATGGTTTCCGCGCGGATAGCGTCCGGACTTGCTGAACTCACGCCTGCTCCTTCGTCGGTGCGCCTCGCCGGAACCAACGTAACCGAACCGCCAACCAGCAGCGGAAACCGCTGGTAAAGGGGCAACGCGCGCCCGCGCGCCCGCTCGCGGCCATCTTCCGTCCGCAGCGAACCAACCACTTGACTGACGATCTGCTCGTATGTGACGATTTCGTCACTAGAGAGGGGTTGCCTCGTCATGAGCGGTAGCGCGGAGCACGTCAGGGCGCGACGGCGCGCGCCCGCACCGGACCCGTCGCCCGGCGGGGCGACTTGAAGCGCCGTACGCCCGGTGACGTCGCGGGCTACCGGGCAAACCTCTACACGCGCGCCGCGGTGGTCGACCCGTACCCGCACTACCGGCGGCTCCGCCAGCTCGGACCGGTGGTATGGCTGCACCGCCACCGCGCGTACGCGCTGCCCCGCTACGCCGAATGCAAGGCCACACTGCGGGATGACGCGACGTTCATCTCAGGCAATGGCGTGGCACTGAATCCGATCAGCAATCGACTGTCGCGAGGCACGACGCTCAACAGCGACGGCGCCGATCACGACCGGCGACGCAAATTGGTTGCGCACCGGCTACTTCCGCGCGCGTTACGCGACCTCGCCGACGCCGTCGATGAGCAGGCGGCCGCCATTGTCGATGCCGCCCTGCGCCGCCGCACCGTCGACGCCGTCGAGGACCTCGCCTCGGCATTGCCCCTGGCGGTCGTACCGGATCTGGTTGGATGGCCCCGCGACAAACGGGGGCTCCTCATCGACTGGGGCGGCGCCACCTTCGACATGCTCGGCCCGTTCAATTGGCAAGCGGTGAAGTCGTTTCCGCGCGGCCTGCAGATGCTGCGATTCGCCCGCCACGTGGTGCGGAACCGCGCCGTGCTCGCCGGCAGCATCGTGGACGAGCTGCTCGCCGCGGTCGACGCCGGCACCGTGAGCCGCGAGCAATGCACCGCGCTGATGATCGACTACATCGCTCCGTCGCTAGACACCACCATCAGCGCCATCTCGAACGCCGTGTACTTGTTCGCCACTCACCCCGAGCAGTGGCGGCTGCTCAAGGACGACCCGGGGCTGATTCCCAACGCCGTCAACGAGATCGTGCGTTACGAGTCGCCCCTGCGCGCGTTCGCCCGGCTGGCCCGGCGCGACACCCAGCTCGCCGGTGTCCCCATTCCGGCGGGCTCGCGCGTCCTCGTCATGTACGCCTCGGCGAACCGGGACGAGCGCGAGTGGAACGACCCGGACATCTTCGACATCCGCCGCGACGCCGGGCGACACCTCGGCTTCGGCAACGGCGCTCACGCGTGCGCCGGCCAATCCCTGGCCCGCCTCGAGACGGCCGCCATGCTGCGCCATCTCGTCGAGCGCGTCGACCGCATTCACGTCAGGGACCGGCCCACCTGGGCGCTGAACAACACCATCCGCCGGCATCAATCGCTCCCGGTGACCCTCGAGGCGGCCCGACCGTAGCATCGCTGAATCGACGTGGCCGAGGTCTGACGACACGGGCAGGTACAAACCCAGTTCCTGGCGGGCGGCCGGAACAACGTGTCGAGGCCGTCGGATAGCCCGGGCTCAGCCGACCTTGATCGGCACCGTCACCGATTCCGTCGTGGCGGGCAGCCGGGTGGTGTCGACCACCAGGATCTCGCCGCTGTCCTGGGTGCCGTTGGTCAGCATCTTGGGCTTGAGCTGAAACGGCGGGCTGGCGGCCGGCCCACCGACCAGCCCGTCGATCCCAAAGTCGCTGTCGTTGGCCAGAATCAGCGTGTTCCCGCCGTCGCGGCTGATGATCCCTTCGATGTGGTCATGGCCGAAGAACTTGCCTTCGGGCGAGAGCGTTCGCACCAGATCCCCGAGATCGAGCTTCAGCGCTTTGGTGGCCAGGGTGACCCCGGCGGCTTTGAGTTTGGCGGCGGCCGCCGCGTCGGTGCCGACACCGATGAACGTCTCGACGGGAACGCCGTCGATCAGCAGCCCGCCGGCACCGCCCTGATACGTGGCCCCAGGGGTCGTCGAATGCGGGCCGACGTCGGTGGCCCCGGAGATGTCGGCCACGTAGATCTTCTTGTCGCCGTACGGCTGCGGCGCATCGTCGCGCTCGTCGATCAGGAACGTGGTGGCGCTCAAGGCGGAAATTTCCGACACCCCAACCTTCGTCTGCTGCGGGTTGGCCAGCGGGTAGAGGTACTCGTGCACGTCGCCACGGTTGGCGAGGTTGACGCTGACGATCCGGGTCAGCGGAACGGAGCGGGACGAGCCGGCCAAGCCCGGTGTGGCCAGGGCCGATTGCATGATGCCCACCAGCGTGCCGCCGTCGGGCGTGATCGTCAGCCCTTCCATCCCCTGATTCGGGCTGCGCAGTGCGAGCTCGGCGGGCAGGCTGCCGTCGAATGGCGAAAGACGTTCCAGCTCTTTTCCATTGGCGTCGAAATGCACGACGAACGGGCCGTATTCGTCGGACACCCAGAACGTGCCGTCGGCCATGGCGACCAGGCCTTCGGTGTCCAGGCCGTGATCCGACTGCGGCAAGCGGTCGCCGTTGAGATCCACCATCGACTCGCCGGTGGCCGCACGCGGATCGGTGAGCCCCACCAGCGGCGCGCCGTCCTTTCCGGTCAGCGTGACGATCTGCTCCAGCGACGCCACGCCGCGGCCGAGTTTGAGCTTGGCGATCTGCGGATGGAAATTCGGTACCGGAAGCACCTTCTCGCCCGGGGTGCGCCCGTCGACGTTCGGGCCCCGATCGGACAGGCCGTAGATCTCGTCGGGGCTGCCGGGCACCGCGGCGATCGCGGAGCCGTGCGCGTTGGCTTGCACCGCGACCTCGCCGACGATCAGCAACGGCGCCTCGTCTTCGGCGTAGAGCCTGACGGCGTGGCTGACGGTGACGGGAAGCTGATCGGTGCCGGTGAAGCCGGCTTCCGGCGTGTAGACCATCGCCCCGTACGCGCCGTACGCGACGTTGCCGTGGGCGGGCTTGCCGAAGGCCACCGGTGTGATGCCGCTGGTGGCCACCAACAGCTGATCCGGCGAGATCGTCAGAACCGTTCCCGCACCGGTGCTCAGTTCCTTCAACGATGGCGCCGACAGCGACGGCGCGGGATCCGACGAGCACGCCGCCACGGTGATCAACGCCGTTCCCGCCGCGAGCCACCCGGGCAGCGATGTCAGGCCAGGGGATGCCATGAGGCCGATCTTTGCGCTTCTAACGCCGCCTTTCGCGCACTTTGTAGGTGGAGGGCCACGACTTTCGCGACTCGTCCCCGGTCAGCGGCGTCCCCATCCCCCCGACCTTGACGTCGTAGGCCTCCTTGCCGGGGCCGACCTCGCGGTTGGCGTGTTCCTGCGCCAGGTAGTAGAGCTCGTCGATGGTGGCCTCGTCGTAGGCGACGAACGAAGTCTCGCGGGCGACGTCGTCGATGCCCGCCAGCATCCGGTCGGGCAGGACGCGCGAGGCCAGCGCCGCCGCGCCCAGCAGCGAGAACGGAAGCACCCAGTAGCAGAGATAGGACAGCGGCGCCTTGGTGTCGAGGATCGTCGCGTTGGCATCGGCGATCGGCGGAATGGCCGACGACACCGTCATGCCCGCGAAGGCGGCGACCCAGACCCAGGTCAGCGCGCCGGTCATCCGGGCGAACAGCGCCGTCCTGACAACGTCGTCGGGCCGTTCGGCGGCGGCCGACGCGCGCGCGAACGGCTTGCCGGTCAGCGCACCGAACAGAGCGACGACGAAGATCCCGGCGTTGCTCAGTGGCAATGCCCACCGCTGGTTGAACGAGCCGTCGAGCGCAAACGCCAGCACGGTCAGCGTCAAAAACACTGCGGCAGAGCCGATTTGAAATGCGTCCCACGGACTGCCCGTCGAGCGACCGACCGCGATCACCGCGACGGCGAGCGCCAGCGCGACGAGCGCGGCGCCGGCGAACGGAACGTTTCCGACCAGCACCCAATAGCCGATCCACGGCGCCAAGCAAAACAGCATGCCCACGGGGGGTCAGTGTATGGCGGGCGGTTCGCGGCGCTGCCGGCGGCAACGCCCGGCGCGGGTGACACCGCTACGCCCGGCAGAGGATTTCACCGTGCGGGATCGACAGCCAACCATCCGGGGCCGCCGCCCACGTCAGCCACGCCGCCGAGATCTCCTCGAGCTGCGCGATGGTGGCCAGACCCAACCGCAACAGTTCGCGGCCCACACCGGAGTGCAGGATCCGGTCGGCCCACATCCGGCCCCACCAGTCGCGGGTTTCGGGCGTCGCGTAGCACCAGACGCTGCCCGTCGGCGCGATGTCGTCGAAGCCGGCCGCCAGCGCCCACGACAGCAGCCGCCGGCCCGCATCCGGCTCGCCCCGATTGGCCCGGGCCGCCCGTCGATAGAGGTCTCGCCAGAGATCGAGCGCGGGAAGCTCCGGGAACCAGGCGAATCCCGCGTAGTCGGCGTCGCGCGCCGCGACGATGCCGCCCGGCCGGCACACGCGGCGCATCTCCCGCAGCGCCCGCACCGGATCGGCGACGTGCTGCAGCACCTGATGGGCGTGGACGACATCGAACGCGTCGTCGGGGAAATCGAGGTGATGCACGTCGGCGGTCGCGAACGTCACGTTGGGCAGGTTGCGCCGCTCGATCTCGGCGCGGGCCACGTCGAGGACGTCAGCAAACAGGTCGACGGCCAGCACCGTTCCGGGTGCCACCCGCTCGGCGAGGTCGGCGGTGATCGTCCCGGGGCCGCAGCCGATGTCGAGCACCGACGCACCCGGCGTCAGGTGGGGCAGCAGATAGCCCGCGGAGTCCTCCGCGGTGCGCCGCCGGTGTCCGCGGGGCACCGACTCGCGCTGCCCGGGCGCGGAGGTGGCCGGACGGTCCTCGGTCATCGTGGATCCCTTGTTTGGCGCGTCCTGAGCCATCAACAGAACACCGTGCCCCCAGTCGGACTCGAACCGACACTGGACGGATTTTAAGTCCGCTGCCTCTGCCAATTGGGCTATGGGGGCCCGGCGGCGAATCTAGCGCGCGGAGCCGCACCACGGGGCGCGGAGGCCCACCAAAATTGGCAAAAATCTCAAGATGCGCGCGGTGCGCTGCTGGCCTAAGATGCGCGCGCCGCGTGTCATTCGGTGCTGTGGCGGCGAATCTCAGATGACAGCGCTATGTCGGCTGGCAGGACCTTGTTAAAACTGCCCACGTCGGCGTTAAGAAGCCGTAAACGCCCGTCACCCTAGCCTTTTCCGTCGGGAATGTGGAGACGTGGCTGGCTAATCTTACGCCCACGCACAGAAGCCGTTACGCAAACACACAGGGCCGACTACCCGTTGGGGGGTCGGCAGGTTCCCGACACTAGGAGCAGTAGATGTCATTTCTGACAACAATTCCTGAAGAGTTGTTAGCTGCGGCCGCGCAGCTGGAAGGGATCGGCACTTCACTGACGGCGCAGAACGCGGGCGCCGCGGCACCGACCACTGCCATCGCTCCGGCTGCCGCCGACCCGGTCTCGGCCCTGCAGGCGGGAATCTTCTCGACCTACGGCACCCTTTACCAGCAGCTGGCGGCCGAGGCTCAGTCGATACAACAGCAGTTCGTGCAGACCCTCGGCCTCAGCTCTGGCACCTACACCGCCACCGAGGCCGCCAACGCGACTGCGGCGGCCACTCCCTACGACAGCATCGCCGCTTTCGAGCAAAACCTCGCCACCTTCCTCGGCGGCCCGCTCTACAGCTCGGGCGGAAACCCGCTCAGCTTCTCCGGTAACCCTGCCAACTTCCTCAGCTTCGAGGGCGGCAACTGGGCGTCGGCCATGTCCGACTGCCTCGGCATGGCCGGCGGCGGCCTGCTGGATACTTCTGGCGGCGCCGCTGCGGGTGACGCGGCGGGCGCGGCGGCGGGCGCCGCGGATGTGAACGCGGTAGCGCCGGCCGGCGGCATCGGGGGTGCAGGCGCCATGGCCGCGATGCCGGTCGCAAGCACCGGCCAGGCGACCATGGTCGGCAAATTGTCGGTGCCGCCCAGCTGGGCCGGTTCGTTTACCCCGGGCGCAGCGCCCGCGGCCGCTGTCCAAACCGTGGGTTGGACCGGCGCAGCGCCGCAGGCCGGGCCCGGAACCATCGTGCCGGGAATGCCCGGCATGGGTGCCGCGCGCAACAGCGCCGGCTTCGGTGCGCCGCGCTACGGCGTCAAGCCCATCGTCATGCCGAAGCCGACGGCCGTCTAGGCAGCGGCGACGCGCGTTCCCCAGCAAACGGATTTCCAACAACAGGAACGGGATACAGAAAAATGGTTCTCGATTTTGCAGCTTTGCCCCCCGAGATCAACTCCGGCCTGATGTATGCCGGCGCAGGTTCCGGACCGCTCATGGCCGCGGCGACGGCTTGGAGCAATCTGGCCGCCGAGCTGAGCACCACCGCGACCTCGTGGGAGTCGATCATCGGGACGTTGACCGGCGAGCAGTGGACCGGCGCGGGGTCGGCAGCGGCGGCGGCCGCGGCCGGGCCGTACATTTCCTGGCTGACCACGACCGCAGCGGCGGCCGAGCAAGCGGGCGCTCAGGCTTCTACGGCGGCGGCCGCCTACGAGGCGGCCTTTGCGGGGACGGTGCCACCGCCGGTCATCGCCGCCAACCGGGCGCAGTTGGCCGCGCTGGTGGCGACCAACTTCCTGGGCATCAACACGCCGGCGATCATGGCCACGGAGGCGCTCTACGCCGAGATGTGGGTCCAAGACGCGCTCACGATGTACACCTATTCGGCAGCCGCGGCAGCGTCCTCGGTCCTTCAGCCGCTGGCGCCGGCGTCACCGACCGCCAGTCCGGCCGCGGCCGCGACCCAAGGTGCCGCGGTGTCGACAGCCTTGGCGTCCGCCCAAAGCAACAGCGCGGCGACGGGGTTGACTGGCTTGTTGGCGAACTTTGGGACCGAGTCCTTCGGTACCGAAATATGGGCCGCATTCTCGAATGCTTTCCCTGGGCCGGCGGCGGTGCTGACTCAGGCGGACGGCCTGTTCGGCACCCTGTTCAACTTCAACCTGGTCCAGCAGTTCGGTGTGACGGCGGCGTGGTTCGTCGGCAACGCCATCCCGACGGCGGTGTCGTACGGACACACAGTGGGCGCAATTCCGGCCGTGCCCTGGTCGACCGTCGACTCCGTGACACCGCTCGCCGGGGGTGTCGCGGCGGAAGGCTCCCTGGTGAACAGCGTGGGCGGAGGGATGTCGGCGAGCATGGCCGAAGCTTCCGCCGTCGGCGGCCTGTCGGTGCCAGCCAGTTGGTCCTCGGCCGCCCCGGCCACGTTGGCTTCGTCCACCGCCCCCCTGGAGGGCTCTGGCTGGACCGCGGCCGCCGAGGCCGAGCCCGTCGCGGCGATGCCCGGCATGCCCGGAATGGCCGGTGCCGCCAAGGGCGCAGCCGCCTACGGCTCCGGCCCGCGGTACGGCTTCAAGCCAATCGTCATGCCCAAGCAGGTTGTCGTCTGATCCGAAGGACAAGGGAGGGAAAAAGAAAGGATATGTCACCCATTTGAGGCGAACAGTTGACCGGTACGCCTTAATCTATGCGTGATGCGGCTACCACCGCATCGACCGCCAATCTCACAAGACTTCGTCAAGCTGAAGGCTTCCAAGACAAGGAGAAAGAAGACATGGCAACACGTTTTATGACCGACCCGCACGAGATGCGGGCGATGGCGGGCCGTTTTGAGGTCCACGCGCAGACC
>LQPB01000019.1 GCA_002102225.1 Mycobacterium interjectum | reverse complement strand
TGGATGGCCGGAGCAGCCTGGGTGGGGGCGACGACCTGGTGGTCGGGAGCGGGCCGCACACCGGCGCTCGGCCGAACGGCGATCGCCAGCGAGACCACCAGCGCCGTCACCCCGACGACGAAGACCGCGGCCAGCGCGCTGCCGACCAGCCTGAAAGACCTGCGCTCGCGATAGCCGGCGCCGACCAGCTGGGTGGCCTGCTCGCCGGTGTAGGCCTCGTCGAAGTCGTCGGCGACGGCGCTGTAAGCCAGCGCGTTCGCGTCGGCGGCGGCCGGGGTGTCGAAGTAGCCGGGGGCCACCGCGAACGGGTCGATGGCGCCGGTGCCCGGGTCCTGGGCGTAGGCCAGCGCCGCGGTGGACGACGCGAACAGCGGGGCATGCGCCGAGGCCAGCGCCGCGCCGCGGGCCAACGCCGTGTCGGGCTCCTCGGGCGCCGTCAGCGGCAGGGTGGTCGCCGCCTCCAGCGCCGGCTTGATCATGGGGATGTCGATCCCGGAACCGACGACGAACACGGCATCGGGCCGGTTCTCCAGCGCCTCGGCGCCGGAGACCATCGAGGCCAGCTGCGTCACGGCCGCATCGTCATCGGCGGGTAGGGGCTGTCGGTAGACGTCGGTGACCGACCCGTCGGCGCTATCGACGACGGCGAGGGTCGCGGTGTCAGGCTCGATGTAGAGCAGCGCGGTGCGCGCGTAGTTCGTCTGGTTGCCCACCGTTTGGGCCAGCGCGGCCGCGGCCAGAAACGCCGAGACCAACATCACATTCTCGACCTTGTGGGCGGCCAGCGCGTCGCGCAGCGCGGCCGCCTCGATGGGGTCGGTGAACGTTACGCCCGTCGACGCAAGCTGGTAGCCGCCCTCCGACGCGCCCTCACGGGTGCCCAGGATCGCGGAGACCACCTGGTCGGCTGCGGTGACGGTAGCCGCGTCGTCGTCGGTGGCGACATCGAAGTTGTCTTCGTCGACGGTGGCGCCGTCGCCATTCTCACCTTCGACCAGCACCATACGGACGGCCGTCGGCGCCATTGACACGCCTAGCACGGTGTCCATAGCTCCTCCATTGTTCGTTTGCCAGCCAGTGAGGTCGGGGACGTGGTCGTCCCAGGTTTCGGCTACCGCGGCACGCCGGAAATCCCCACCCTGTATTCCCCTAGTCCCACGATTTTACGCGGTTCCGTGGGTCGGCGGCGGGGCTAGGGGCCCAGGATTCCGTGTCCCAGATGGCGGCGAAGCCAGTCCCAATGGTCGTCATGATCGTCGTCCCTGGGCAGCACCTGCGGCCACTGCTGAGGGGGATTCGAGTTCGGCCCCGGACGCGGGGCGGCCGGCCGTGGAGCCGGCGGCGCCGCGGCCGACGCGGGCGGAGCGGGTGGCGGGGCCTGCGGGGGTGGTGGCGCCGCCTGAGTCGCCGGGGCGACGACGTTCTTGCCGATGTCCGGTCGCTGGTCCGAATGCGGCCGGATGGCGACGGCGAGCGCCAGCGCCACGGCGCCGACGACGAGAATCGCGGTCGCGCCGAGGACTGCCAACAGTTTTCGGCTGCGGCGTTCGCCGTATTGCCGCTCGTCGTCGGGCGGCGGGTCGGCCTCGGCGCTGTAGGCCAGTGCGGGCGCGGGGCCCTCGACATAGGGCATGGCAACCGTGCTCGGCGCGCCCAATTGCTGGTTGGCCGACGCCAACGCGGCGCCCCGCGCCAGGGCCATCTCGGGTTCCTCGGGCGCCGTCACCGACAGCGAAGTCGCCGCCTCCAGCGCCGGCTTGATCGACGGGATGTCCACGCCGGAGCCGACGAGGAATACCCCGTCGGGGCGGGCGCGCATCGATTCGGCGCCAGCGACCAGCGCGGCCAGCTCCGCGAGCGCGGCATCGTCGCGGTGGGGCAGCGGTTTTTGGTGCACGTCGGCGATCGACCCGTCCGCGGTGTCGACGACGGCCAGCGTCGCGACATCCGGCTGCACGAACAGCAGCGCGGTGCGGGCGCAATTGGTTGCGCTGCCGACCGCCTGAGCCAGTGCCGCCGCGGCCACGAACGCCGAGACGAGCATGACGTTTTCGATCTTGCGTTCCGCCAAAGCGTTTCGCAGCGCCGCCGCGGCGGTTTGATCCGTCCACGTCACCCCGCTGGACTTCACCTGATAACCGCTTTCGGCCGCGCTTTCGGTGGTCCCGAGAATGGCCTGGATCACCTGATCGACCGCGGTGACAGTCGGGACCTGGAAGTCGGCCTGGTCGACGGTGACCCCGCCGGCGCCTTCGCCCTCGACGAGCACCATGCGGACGGTCTCGGGTGCCACAGACACCCCAAGGACGATGTCCACCGCTCCCCCATTTCGAAACTTGTTCGCTGCCAGCCTGATTGCCCCCGCGCGTCGCGGTGAGAGTTTCGGCCGCGACAAGGCCCCAATCCGCCACCCTAGCTCGCGGGCCGGAGCACGCGTGGCAACGCCGAACCGTTACCTGTGCCCGAAGCCGCCAAAGCCGTGGCCCCCGCCGAAACCGCCGAAGCCGTGGCCGCCGCCGAAACCACCGAAGCCGTGGCCGCCGCCGAAACCGCCGTGACCGCCCCCGAAGGGGCCGTGCCCGCCGCCGAAGGGACCGTGCCCTCCGAAGGGCCCATGTCCGCCGAAGGGCCCGCGGCCGCCACCGAAGGGGCCGCGGGGGGCCGGCCCTCCGCCGAAGGGGCCGCGGACCGGCGGGCCGGCGAAGGGACCGCGGACCGGCGGTCCCACCAGCGGCACGCGCGGCACCGGAACGAACACCGGCGGTGGAATGACCGGAACCGGGGCGGGCGGAGCCGCGGGAACCGGCGCCGCCGCGGGGGGCGCGATGGGATGTGGCGCCGCGACCGGCGTGGGCGCCGGGATCTTCGGCTGAGCCTGCGGCACCGGCGCGGGCGCGGGCGGCTGCGCCGGAGCGATGATGTTTTCATTCGGGCTGGGCCGTAATGCCACCGTTGGGCGGATGCCGATCGCCAGCGCAATCTCCAGCGCCACCACCGCGCTGATGAAGATCACCGCGAGCGTGCTGCCCACCAGCAGCACCGACTTGCGCCGCTGGGTGTCCTCCAGGCCGATGGCCGTGTGGGCCTCGGCGTCCTCGTCGGCCACGGCGCTGTAGGCAACGTCGGAATCGGCCGGCGGCTCCGAAACGCTGCGGTATTCGGGTTGGTACGCGGCCAGCAGGCCGGGAACCTCGCCGGCGAGCGCCAACGGGTCGACCTCGCCCGTGCCGGGGTCCAGCGCGTAGGCCAGCGCCGCCGTGGACGACGCGAACAACGGCGCGTTCGCCGAGGCCAGCGCCGCGCCGTGGGCGAGCGCCATCTCCGGCTCGTCGGGAGCCGACAGGGCAAGGGAAGTCGCGGCCTCCAGGGCCGGCTTGATCAGCGGGATGTCGACGCCGGAGCCGACGACCACCACACCGTCCGGGCGCGTTTCCAGCGCTTCGGCGCCCGACACCATGTCGACCAGCTCGGCGACCGCCGCGTCTTCGTCGTCGGCGAGAGCCCTTCGATGGACCTCCGAGATGGATCCGTCCGCGGTGTCGACCACCGCCAACGTCGCCGTGTAGGGCTCGACGAAGAGCAGCGCGGTGCGCGCATAGGCGGTGGCGTCGCCCACGGCCTGGGCCAGGGCGGCGGCGGCCATGAAGGCCGAGACCAGCATGACGTTTTCGATCTTGTGGGCGATCAGGGCGTCACGCAGCAGCGCCGCCTCGACGTGATCGGTCCAGGTCACACCGGTGGACAGCAGCTGGTAGCCGCCCTCCTGGGCGCCTTCGCGCGTGCCCAGAATGGCGGAGACCACCTGGTTGGGCGCCGCGGAAGGTGCCGCAGGCGAGCGGTCCGCGCCGACGTCGAAGTAATCCTGGTCGACGGTGGCCCCGTCGGCGCATTCACCTTCCACCAACACCATGCGGACCTTCGTCGGCGTCATAGAGACGCCAAGCACGATGCCCACCACCGCTGAAACTCCCCCTTGATAGTTGCCGCGCCGCGGCGATAGATGCGGCGGCGACGCATTCCTTCAGATTCTCTTGCCACAGCAGCTCGGGCTCCGAGAATCCGTAATGAGCTGGGCGTATGAAGTTCTGGTTGTGAGAGACGGGCGGCACGGTTTTTCGGCCAGCCCAATGGTTCGAGCCTACCCGCGCCGCCACGGGGGCGTTAAGCGCAAAGCCCGCCTGCGTTAGCCGCGTCGCAACGCTGGGCGACCGGGCCCGGCGTGTGGGCTAGTGGTGGCCGCCGCCGAAGCCGCCACCACCGCCGAAGCCGCCGTGGCCGCCGCCGAGGCCGCCACCACCGCCGAAGCCGCCGTGACCGCCGCCGCCGAACGGCCCGCTACCGCCGCCACCGAACGGACCACCGCCACCGAACGGACCACCGCCACCGAACGGACCACCGCCACCGCCGAACGGACCACCCCCGGGCGCGCCGCCGCCACCGAACGGACCACCCCCGGGCGCGCCGCCGCCACCGAACGGACCGTGACCGCCGAACGGACCGGAACCACCACCGAACGGACCGGGACCGGCGGGCTCGCCGCCGCCGGGAGCGCCGCCGCCGAACGGACCGTGACCGCCGAACGGACCCGAACCACCACCGAAGGGTCCGTTACCGCCGAAGGGACCGTGACCGCCGAACGGACCGGGACCGGCGGGCTCGCCTCCGCCGGGACCACCGGGGCCTTCGCCGGGGATGTGGATGGGACCGCCGCCGGGGCCGCCGGGGCCTTCTCCCGGGGGAATTTGGTGCGGCGGCGAATGCGGAACCGTGACGCCGCCCTGCGGCGGCACCGGCTGCGGAACATGCACCGGCAGTTGAGGCACCACGGGGCGCGGGGCCTGGATGATCGGCGGGCTCACCACCGGGTTCGGAATGGGCACGCGGATCGGTGGCACCGGAATCGGCGCCACGGGCGGGACGACGACCGGAACCGGCACCACCGGAGCCGCCGGAATGGGCGGCGCGGGCAGCGGCGGAGCGACCGGAATGGGGGCCGCTGCCGGCGGGGTCACCGGCCTGGGTGCCATCATCGGCTGCGGCACGGTGAAGTTCGGCTTCGGCGCGGCCGCCTGAACCGGCGCGGGCGCGGGAGCCTGTTGTGTTGGGACGATGAGACTTTGGCCGGGGGTGGGCCGCAGCCCCACGGTTCCGGTCGTGCGGATGCCGATCGCCAGCGCGAGTTCCAGCGCCAGCACCGCGCTGATGCCAACGACCGCCAAGCCGCTGCCGACCAGCAGGACCGGCCTGCGCCGCGGTTGCTCCGGCACTTGCGTGAACAGCCTCTCGATGACGACCGTCTGGGCGTCGGCGTCGTCGTCCGCCACGGCGCTGTAGGCCAGTTCGTCACCGGGATCGTCCCCGACCCTGAGGTAGTCGGGTATCGCGTACTGGTCGACGGCTCCCGTGCCGGGATCCTGGGCGTAAGCCAGCGCCGCGGTCGACGAGGCGAACAACGGCGCGTTCGCCGACGCCAGGGCGGCACCGCGGGCCAGCGCGGTCTCCGGCTCCTCCGGCGCGCTCACATCCAGCGACGTCACCGACTCCAGCGCCGGCTTGATCGGGGCGATGTCGACGCCGGAACCGACCACGAACAGACCGTCGGGGGCCAATTCCGTCTTCTCCAGGCCGGCGACCATCCCGGTGAGCTGCGCGATGGCCTCGTCATAGGACTCGGCGTAGATCGGTTGTCTGTAGACGTCGGCGATGGAACCGTCGGACGTCTCCACGATGGCCAGCGTCGCGGTGTCGGGCTCCACGTAGAGCACCGCGGTGCGCTCGTAACCCACTGCGCCACCGACACTTTGGGCCAATGCCGCCGCGGCCAGGAACGCCGACACCAGCATGACGTTCTCGATCTTGTGGGCCGCCAGCGCGTCGCGCAACGCGGCCGCCTCGAGTTGATCGGTCCACGTCACACCGATTGCCGCCAGCTCCAGCCCGGCGTCGGCGGCGCCCTCGCGGGTACCGAGGATGGCGGCGACTACTTGGTCCGGCGCGCTCGCGGTGGCCGCGTCGTTGGCCGCAGTGACGTCGAATTCATCCTCTTCGACCGTTGCGCCGTCGGCGTTTTCCCCCTCTAGCACCACCATCTGAATCGATGCCGGTGCCATTGACACCCCGAGCACGATATCCAATAGAACCCCCTCCAAAGATCTCGCTAGACGAAGCCATGGTCGAGTGGGCAGTTACCAAGGCCCCTACATCATCGCGCAAAATCGCCGTGGCGGCGCGCTGTCGAACCTATGTAGACCTTATGAAGTTCTGGTACGACCGGGACGGTGTCGGCCCCCGCTGACCCTGATATTTCGACCCTACGCGCGAGCTGCCGTAGGGGTGCTCGGCCGGGCTCGTCAACCGCAGGATGCACAGCTGACCGATCTTCATGCCCGGCCACAGGGTGATGGGCAGGTTGGCGACGTTGGACAGCTCGAGCGTGATGTGCCCGCTGAAGCCGGGGTCGATGAAGCCCGCGGTCGAATGTGTCAGCAGGCCCAGGCGTCCGAGGGACGACTTGCCCTCCAGGCGCCCGGCGAGGTCCTCGGGCAGGGTGAACAGCTCCAGCGTCGAGCCGAGCACGAACTCACCGGGATGCAGCACGAACGGTTCGCCGTCGACGGGTTCCACCAGCGTCGTCAGTTCGTCCTGCTGCTGCGCGGGGTCGATGTGGGTGTAGCGAGTGTTGTTGAAGACACGGAACATGCAGTCGAGGCGAACGTCGATGCTGGATGGCTGCACCAACGTGTCGTCGTACGGGTCGATGCCCAACCGGCCGGAGCTGATTTCGGCCCTGAGGTCTCGATCGGAGAGCAGCACGCGATGAGCCTATCTGCTGCCAGCTGCCGGCCGCCTTGACTCAGCGGAGGTAGATCTCCCCGCCCTTGGGGTATCCCCCTCCGGTCGTCGTGACGTGGACGTGGTCATAGTGGCCGAGCCTGCTGACCTGCGCGCCGGTGGGCGTGTAGTAGACCCCGCGCCAGATCGCGTCCTGGATCCCGAACCGGTCCGCGTTGCGCAGCACGTACGCGACGATCTGGTTGCCGAGCGCGATGCCTTCGGAACTGCCGGGATCGGGGATCATCACATCGATCGCCAGACCGAGCGGATGCCAGGGCAGCGGGTCCGGCCGCACGCCCCCGATTTGGTGGATCTGGGGGAAGGCCGCGCTGATGCTGCGGGCCACCAGGATGGTCCGCACTTGTAGGCCTTGTTCCGGCGCGACGCCGACGGGCAAGAAACGGGAGCGTGTGTGGTACCTCGATGCCGCCAGCTCGCCGTCGGCGAAACCGGCGCCTTTCCGGGACATATTCACCGGTGCCGCGACGATTTCCAGGCAGCACGGCGCAATGTCGTCGATAACGGGTTTGGCCACTGTATGGGCGGCGGCCGGGCGGATATCCCCGGCTGCCGCGAAGAAGATCGCCGCGGGAGCGAGCATGCCTGCCAGCACCGCTGGCGACTTCCGTCGCTTCTTGGCTAATCGGTGCCGACCCACTCAGAGCACATTACGGGCAGATCACGGAATAATAAACATCGAATGCCTAAGAGCCTCGGAGACGGCGTCCAGGCCATTTGACTTCCGCGCCGGGAGCGCGCGGTTCGCGACAACGCTGCCCGAGCTCCGCCGGAGCCGCCCACCGGCGCTGACCGCGGGTGCTAGCCTTTTCGGGGCAACCGCGCCGATGTAGTTCAATGGCAGAACATCAGCTTCCCAAGCTGAATACGCGGGTTCGATTCCCGTCATCGGCTCCACTGTTTAGCAGCACGCTGCCCACGCCACGTCGCGCTGGAAGTTGTTCCACGCCAACTACGGGTTGACCGTGAAGGCGACGACCAGGAGGGTGCTGGACTGCCTCATCGCAGAAGAGGGGGCGGCGGTGGGAGCGGGAACGGCGGGACCAGCGGCTGGCTGCCATCGGGCGGCAACCCCGGCACCGTGGGCCCGACAGCGCCCGACATGAACAGCGATCCCAGCCCGCGCAGCCAGCCCGCAACTTCAGTCTCCGCCTGCTGGTAGGCAGCTGCCGACGCTTGCATGGCGAGCACGAATCGCTGATATAGGTCTTGCGCTACTGCCGACGCCTGCTGCCACTGCTGCCCCTGGGCGCTGAACGCCTGAGCGATGGCACCGGAGATCTCGTCTGCTGCGGCCGGGACGATGGCCACGGTGGAAAGCGCCGCCGCGGCGTTGGCCTCGCTGGTCACCTCCCCGATGCTGGACAGGTCGCCGGCCGCTGTGGTGAGCGCTTCTGTGATGACCCTCATGCCGATAGTCCTTCGACCGAATCCCCAATTCGCCCGAGTCTACTCGTGCGGGGACATCATTCATTGGTTTTTTCGGCACCGCTTAATTCACCTTCTCGCCGGTAGCCACGCGACATGAAAGCCCCAGTGCCCGAACCTGATTAGCCCGGACATCAAGGGTGGCTTCTTGTCACGCGGCCGGATGATTTTTTTCTGCCGCTCGCGAATTCGGAATTAGGAATTACCGCTCGTACTTCGGCGCCGCGGCGTGGTCCCTGTCCCGGATGAATCGCGCCCCCACCTCTCGTCGCGCATGTCCGGCGCGCTTCGAGAATCCGCCAAGGTCTCTGCCGCATCGTGACGAGAGACATATGATTTCGACGCCCAATCTCATGCATTCCTGGAAGTGGTCCACCCGTAGCCGTCAACCTAAGTGAGGCGATTGACATGGGACGTGTCACGCGCGTATGCCTCGTTATTCTCGGCGGCGCTGTTGGCCTCGGCCTCGCCTATACATTGCATCGCGTTGCGGGGCAGGGCGGCTTGACGGCCGGGCTTCTATTCATGCTCATCGTGGGCTATTTCAACGAACGCCGGAGACGTAACGCCCGCCAAACCCTCGAGAACGACGACCACCCTTAAAGGGCCCCACGCGGGTGGATCAACGGGCTAACGGCACCCCTCCACCGGCCGATCGCCCGGCGCGAATTACCGTGATACATCCCCGGCTGTTGACCCCGGGGATTGTGCGGAGGCTCACGATGGTCGCACGGCGATGGAACCAGTCGGACGAGGCCAAGAGCAGCTACGTCCAGGAGCTGTTCTCGGCGCTGGCGTCGCGCTACAACGTGATGACCGATCTTTGGACGCTCGGGCTTCATCGCCTGTGGAAGCGGCAGGCCATGGAGTTGTGCGCCCTCCGGACCGGCGAACGAGTGCTGGACGTCGCCACCGGGACGGGCGACCTGGCGTTCCTGGAGGCGGCGGCGGTCGGCTCGGAAGGCCAGGTGGTGGGCGTCGACTCCTGCGCGGCGATGCTTGAGGTCGCCCGGGGCCGGGAGCGGGGGGCCGTCGACTTCCAGGAGGGCGACGCCACCGACCTGCGGTTCCCGGACGCGTGCTTCGACGCGGTCACGATCGGCTTCGGGCTGCGCAACGTTGCCGACCGGGGTCAGGCGCTTCGCGAGTTCCACCGCGTGCTGCGGCCGGGCGGCCGCCTAATGGTCCTCGATTTCAGCACTCCCGACTCAAAGACGATGAAATCCGTGCACGACCTGCTCTACTTTCGCGTGATGCCGGCGGTGGGCTGGGCCGTGGCCTGGCATCGCGACGCCCACCATTACACCGCCGATTCGATCCGCAGCTGGATGTCGCGCGACGGGCTGCGCGACGCGATGCGAGAAGCGGGCTTCGTTGACGCCCGCTACGTCTCGCTCAACACGGGGTTCGCAACGGTGCATCTCGGTACGCGCGCGGCCAGCGACGCCTAGCGTACGAGACATCTTGGCTGGCAACGATATTCGTCGGTATCAGCGCGGCGGACTCGGCCCCCGGACCCCGAGTCGACATGGTGGAGGGTTCTGATCGTGGTAAGTGAAAGCCCGGCGGCACCGACGAAAGACGCTGGCGCAACCACGATGTCGCGGGGTTCGGCTGCATTCATGGTGGCCGCGCTGTCGTTGTCGGTGACGTCGTTTACGCTCAACGCCACCATGCTCGGCCCGGCGATCCGGGACATCAACACCCATCTCGGACCTCACGCGTACGCATCGATGTCCGCCTACTTCTACCTCGCCGGGGCGATCGCCAACGTGGTACTGATTCGCTGGAGCGACTTCGTCGGCCGCAAGCGCGTGCTCGTCGGAATCCTGTTCTTGGTCTGCGTCGGAACGCTGTTGTGCATCCTGGGGACGTCGCTGCCCGTCGTGATGCTGGGCCGGGTCCTGCAGGGAAGCGCCAACATCACCTACGGTCTGGCCTTCCTGATCATGCGCCAACACCTCAGCGGCCCGGCATTCGGCGTCTGCTGCGGCGTCATCTCGGCGATCAGTGCCGGGGTGGCCGGTGTCGACGCGCTGCTGGCCGGCTTGATGGTCGACCATTTCGGCTATCGCTCTATCTTCGTTTTGACCCTGGTGTTCGGCATTGTCGCCGCGGCACTGTGCTGCCTGGCGGTTCCGGCGGACGAGCGGGATCGCGCGAGCCCGGGCCGGATGGACTGGTCGGGGGCGGTCCTGATCGCGTTGACCGTCGCCGGGCTCGACCTGTACGTCTCCAACGGCGACCAGATGGGCTGGGCCTCGCCGCTTCTGCTCGTGTCGATCGGCACGGCTGGCGCCGCCTTCGTGGGGCTCGTCGTGCTCGAGAAGCGAGTGGCCCAACCCCTGATCCACATCGACCAGATGGCCTCGCGCCACGCCTGGCCGTTGATCGCAGTGACCATCCTGTGCTTCGCGTCGTTCATGGTGGTGCTCAACTACATCGTCCCGTCGATCGCCGAGAACGACCGCATCGGGTTCGCCGCCAGCGGGCAGCTGACCGCGTTGCTGTTCATCACTCCCGGCGCGCTCTCCCAATTGGTGGTGGCGCCACTGGTCGGACGGCTCTCCGCCAAGATCGGCTTCGTGACGGTGTTGCGGGCGGGGCTGGTCGCCACCGTGGCCATCACCGCGCTGGTCGCGGTGTTCGCGCTCGACAAGACGATGGTCATCGTGCTCATGGTGGCGTTCGGGGCATCGCTGGCGGTCGCGCTCACCCCGATGAGCGCGCTGGGCGTCCTTCAGGCCCCGCCCGACGAGCCGGGCTCGCTGCCCGGGATCGCCAACGCCTCCTACGGCATCGGCAGCTCGCTCGGGTTCGCTTGGGCCGTAACGGTTCTCGGCGCAGGCACCGAGGCGGGCTATCACTCCGCTTTGTGGATCTGCGTCGGCATCGGCATCCTCGCCGTCGTCGCCAGCTTGATCCTGAAACCGCGTCGGTGCCTTCAGGATGGCCGGTAGCGGCCGTGTTCGGTGACGACCGCGCTGATCAGGTCGGCCGGGGTCACATCGAAGGCGGGGTTGAAGGCGTCGGCGCCCGGCGGGGTGATCGTGGCGCCGGCGAACGTCCGGAGTTCGTCGGGCGCGCGTTCCTCGATGGCGATCTCCGCGCCGGTGGGCAGCGACGCGTCGATCGTGGACGAGGGCGCGACCACGACGAGCGGCACGTTGTGGTGACGCGCCGCGATGGCCAGGCCGTAGGTGCCGATCTTGTTGGCGACGTCACCGTTGGCTGCGATGCGGTCGGCGCCGACGAGCACGCAATCGACGAGGCCGCGGGCCATCGCCGCCGCCGCGGCGCCGTCCGGCTGCACCCGATAGGGCACGCCCGCCTGCGCCAGCTCCCATGCGGTGAGCCGGGCGCCCTGCAGCAGCGGGCGGGTCTCGTCGACGAGTACCGACTCGACCAATCCGCGCTCGTGCAAATGCCAGACGACGCCGAGGGCGCTGCCCCAGGCCACGGTGGCCAGGTGGCCGGCGTTGCAATGGCTGAGCAGCCGCAGCGGGCGGCGATCGCATAGTTCCAGGACGATCTCGGTGGCGTGGGCGGACGCGGCGCGGTTGAGACGTTCGTCCTCGTCGAGGATTTCCAGCGCCTCGGCGAGCACGGAGTCGGCGCCGTCGTCGAGCTTTTGCAGCGCGCGCGCGACACCCCAGCTGAGGTTGACCGCGGTCGGTCGCGCCTGCGCAACGCGTTCGGCCGCGGCGCGGACGTCGCCTCCCTCGCGCGCGGCGAGCACGACACCGAGGGCGCCCGCCGCGCCCAGCGCCGGGGCGCCGCGCACGGCGAGGCGGCGGATCGCGTCGATCAACTCGTCGACGGTGCGCAGGGTCAGGACGCGATAGTGGGCAGGCAGCGCGGTCTGGTCGATGATCGTGACCGCGTCGCCGTCCCAGTCGATGGTCCTGCGCACGAGCCGACCCTAGCCCGCCAAATTTTCTTAAGGCCTACATAACCTCGGCACCATCCCGATACAGCTTCCCGGACGACGCTCGGTTAGCGGGTCCGCCGAGGTGTTGGGAGGCGTGGGCGTGGAGATCGTGCTCGGAGTCTCGTTGACCCCGGATTCGGTTCAGCTGGTGCTGCTGCAGGGCGAAAACGCCGACGGGGCAACGGTAGACGAGAAAGAGTTCATCGTCACCGAAGCCGACGATGTGCCCACCGTCAGCGCGACTGACCGGGCGGTCGCCGCCATCCTGGGCACCCGCGAAGACGCGGCGAGTGCGGGCCTGGAACTGTCGGCCGTCGGGGTGGCATGCACCGACCCGCTCGACGCGAAAGCGGTGGGTGACGCGCTGGCCGCCCACAAGCTGGAGAACGTCATGCTGGTCTCGGCGTTCCTCGCGGCGACGGCGCTGGCTCAATCCTTCGGCGACGCAATGGGTTACGAGCGTACCGCGGTGCTTTTCGTGCAGCCCGACTCCGCAACTTTGGCCGTCGTCGAAACCTCCGACGGTTCGGTTGCCGACGTCGCGTCCGGGGAGGCGGCGGCCGCGGAGCTGGCGCACCTGGTCGCCGCGCTCGACGAATCGCCGACGCGCCCGGGCGGACTGCTTGTGATCGGCTCGGGCGTCGACGTCGCCCCGCTCAAGCCACGTCTGGAGGCGGCCACGTCACTGAGCGTGAGCGCTCCGGAAGAGCCGGAGACGGCGCTGGCCCGCGGCGCGGCCCTGGCGTCGGCCCATGCGCCATTGTTCGCCTCGTCGACCGCTGCGCTGGCCTACGCGCACGACCCGGGCACGGGCGCGATCGACGCGAGCGCCCTGCCCGGATACCTGGGCATCGCGGAGGGGGGCGACGGCGACCTTGCCTACAGCGCTGTGGCGGACGACGAAGCCGGCGCCCCGACCGTCGTCATCGATGCCGGCGCGGCGGGCCCGGCCGAGCCCCGGCCCAGGCCGGGTCTGCTGGTCGGAAGCGCGATCGCGGTGGCCGGCTTCGGCGCGGCGTTGGCGCTGGAGATCGCCCTCGTGGTCGGCGTCCACACGACGGTCGGCCTGCTGCCCGCTCCGGTGCAGAATTTCATCGCCCCCGCCGAGCAGGTGCTCGCGCCCCCCGTGCCCGGGGCGGTGGCGGCCACGAAGGCGGCCGCGCCCAAGCCTTTAAGCCCACCCCCGAGCGCATTACCCCCGGCCGCCCCGCTGTCCGCGGCCCCGGTTCCGGCGGCTCCCGTCGTCCCGGCTCCGGTTCCGGCGGCCCCGGTTCCGGCGGCTCCCGTCGTCCCGGCTCCGGTTCCGGTGGCGCCGGTTCCGGTGGCCCCGGTCGTGCCGGTTCCCGTCCTGGTTCCGCCGATAGCGCCGGCCCCCGTTCCGCCGGTTCGGGTGCCCGACCCGCCGGCGAGCCCGCCCGTGGTCCAGAGACCGCCGCACCCGTCGGC
>LQPB01000018.1 GCA_002102225.1 Mycobacterium interjectum | reverse complement strand
GAATTCGAAGCAATCATGGCCACACCGGCCCATCAGGCCGCGTAACCGAAACTGTCACCTATCCGTGCAGCAGACCCTACCATTCCGGCAGCCTGGTGGCGTCGGCGTCGTGGGTGAATGCGGCGTCATAGAGGGCATGTGCTACCCAACCGGCGGCCAGCAGCCGGCGCGACCGGCTGCCGGGCATGCTCGCCGCCAACGCCACGACGATGCAGGCCAGGGCCAGCGTCACGGCTTCTCGTCCATCGATGCCCGGCCGTCGCCCCGACAAGGGATATATGGCCGCGGCGCCGATCAGGCCACAGGCCGCAACTGGAGTCCGCAGGCTCGGCCACACGCGAGTGATCGCTTCGTCGGCAGCGGCGGCGAACGCCACTCCGGCAGTGGCCGCAGCCATGCCGGAGGCAAGGGGGTGGATGATCACCGGGACAGAGTACTTCGTCAGCGAGGTTTGCGACGATAACGACTGGGCCTCGGCGATCGTGTGCATCATCAACGTGACGATGATCGATTCCGTCGTCGACGATGAAAGCGGTTGCGCAGCAAGAAAGTCATGCATGACTGCGCGATCAGGCCCCACGACAGTAGAGTCCGCCTCGGCCCCGGCTGCCGGCCCACCGACGCCGGCCCCGCCGTTGCCGATGCCGATGCCGATGCCGATGCCGATGCCTACCTGCCGTTTGAGATGGCCGCCACCACGCATGGCCGCGTAGCACGCGTGCTACACTCCCGGTATGGCCAAACAGATCACGCAGCGGGAGTTGCGCAATAACAGCGGCGAGATCATGCGCCAGCTTGACCAAGGCGAGTCGTTCATCGTGACCAGGAATGGAATCTTGGTCGGCGAGCTTTCCCCACTGCGCCGGAACCGATTCATCAGCGCCGAGGCGGCCGTCGCCGCGTTCAGGGGCGCTCCGCGGGTGGGGTTCGACCGGTTCCGAGCGGATCTAGATCGGGCCGCCAGCCAGGAGATCACGCCTCGTGGCTGAGGCTCCTCGTCCGCCACAAGGGCTCATTGACACCTCGGTCGTGATCGATCTGGATCACATCGACGCCGAGCAGCTCCCCATCGAACTCGCTATCAGCGCCCTCACCATGGCTGAGCTTGCCGCCGGCCCTCACGCGACGGCCGAGGCTGACGAGCGAGCACGACGTCAAGACCGCCTACAACGTGCCGAGGCCAGCTTTGATCCTCTGCCGTTCGATGGCGACTCGGCGAGGGCCTACGGACGCATCTACGCCGCGATCGTCACGACGGGGCGCAAGGCACGTGGCCCCCGAGCCGTCGATCTGTTGATCGCCGCCACCGCAGTGGCCGCCAACCTTCCGCTCTACACGCGCAACGCCGATGACTTCCGAGGACTCGATGACCTCCTGACTATCATCGGCGTCTGATCCCCCCGGATTCAGCCGAGCACAACTACGAAGCCAGCCCGAGCCAATCGACCTGTCCGCGGAACTTCGGCCGCAGCCGCCCTGCCCCTCATGCGCCCATCCCGCTTAATCCGCAGATGCTACAAACTGCAAATAGTTTGCGTAGCAGCCTCTGCGCGCAATATTGGCGACGGTATCTGCTGCTGCAGAGGATATTTCGCGCTGGGCCACCCGATGGCTGCTCATTGGTTTGTTTGAATATTGAGAATTCGCCGATAACCGTGCTTCATCCGCATACACAGAAGGCGAGAATGCACGTAGGCTCATTCGAGCAAAATTGACCCGTCTCGAAAGGGCCCGGAGTGAACTGGACAGCCATCACGGGGCCGTTGGTTACCTGTGCCATCGCCCTTGCCGCCTCGACCACCGCCGAGTCGCCACAGGCACAGGCGAAGAACGGCGACACCCACATCACCGGGCAGGGCGTGGAACAGACCCTCGACTGCAACGATGCCACCCTGATCGTCAACGGCACGGCCAACGTCATCACCGCCAAGGGCAACTGCTGGGCGGTGACGGTCATGGGATCGGATAACACGGTCGTCGCCGATTCGGTCACCCACGACATCACCGTGTACGGCTACGACGAGACCGTGTTCTATCACAGCGGTGAGCCGATCCTCTGGGACCGTGGTCGCGAACTGGGCATGACCAACCGGCTCCAGCAAGTGGGCTGAGGCACCGCAACCCCCCGAAGGGAGTCGAGGATCAATGCGCGATCACTTCACGGACGGCCCGTCCAGGCTGGCCGCACTCGCCCTGGCCGGTTTTATCGTCGCCGGCGCGGGCGTCGGCGTGGTATCCGCACCGCGCGCGTGGGCGGGCGACGCGCCGATCGGCCACATCGGTGACACCCTGCGGGTGGACACCGGCACCTACATCGCCGACGTGACCGTCAGCAGCGTGACCCCCTGCGACCCGCCCCCCGGATTCGGCTACACGCGCAGCGGCGTCCCGATCAAGAGCTTCCCCGGCAGCACCCCTAACCGCGCCGACGTGACGATCCACGCAATCCGGGTGCCCAATCCGCACATCATGGCGACCGACTTCAGCTTCGACGGCGTCACCCCATTCGCCGACGCCTACAAGCCGCGGGCCTCCGATGCGCCCGACGCGCTGGACAACGTGCTCGTCAACGCGCCGAACGGAGCGATCGTACGCGGCGAAGTGTATTGGGACGCCTACCGCGACCCGGTCTCCACCGTGGTCCTGCTGGACAAGAAGACGGGCTATCACCTCGCGCAGTGGAACCTCTGACCCGCGGCGACAGGGCAGCTGTTTCCTACGGCGTATCGCGGCGGGCGATCTGCGTGGGCTTGGCGTCGCGCCAGTCCTCGACGTCGGGCGGCAGGCCGACCGCGTAGCGGTTCTCGTTGTGAGCGGCCCAGTGCGCGTGGCCCAGCTCGTGAATGTGGAACGCGTGCCGTAGCGCCTCGGTGAACCCCATCGCGTCGGAGGCCGCGTTCACCGAGTCCTTGACGAGCAGCGCCGCCATCGTGGGCCGCTCGGCGATGCGCCGGGCGAATTCCAGCGTCTTGTCCGCCAGCTCGTCGACCGGGAACACCTTCGACACCATGCCCAGCCGGTAGGCCTCGTCGGCGTCCAGCGCGTCACCGGTCAACAATAGCTCCTTGGCCTTGCGGGGACCGAATTCCCAAGGGTGGGCGTAATATTCGACACCCGGCATCCCCAGGCGCACGGCGACGACGTCGCTGAACTTCGCGTTGTCGGCCGCCACGATCAGGTCGCAGGCCCAGATCAGCATCAGACCCGCCGATATCGCGTTGCCCTGCACCTGGGCGATGGTGATCTTGCGCAAATCGCGCCAGCGGCAGGTGTTCTGGAAAAAGTAGTGCCACTCCTGCAGGTAGATCTTCTCGGCGATCGGATCGCGGGTGCCGCCGTTGATGCGGAAGCTGGGCAGCTGGCTGCGCTCGGCGATCGCCAACTCGGACCCGAGGTCGTGGCCGGCCGAGAAATTCTTGCCGCGTGCGGCCAGGATCACCACGCGCACGGCGTCGTCGGCCTCGGCGCGCAGGAACGCCTCGTCGAGCTGGATCAGCAGGCCGCGGCTTTGCGCGTTGTGGGCCTCGGGCCGATTGAGCCAGATCCGGGCGACGCGGCCGTCGTCGAGGGTCTCGTAGGTCACCAGGTCATTGGCCGGCGTGGCACCGGCTTGCGCGCCGGCTTGGTCGGAGAGTGTCATTCCGCCCACCTTCTGTCAGATCCGAGGGTTTACACATTACGGCCAGGATGTAAGCGAGCTCTCGCCGGGTGCCGCGCTTGGCCTAGAGTTATGTCATGCCTACGAAATCTGATTCTGGCGAACTCGGCGATGTCGAGCCACTGGCCGCAAGCACCGCGAGCCAGGCCAGGCGAGTCGTCGCTGCGTACGCCAACGACGCCGACGAGTGCCGCATCTTCTTGTCCATGCTGGGTATCGGGCCTGCCAAGCACGACACCTAATGCGCTTCGGCAATTCCGACTTCGTGGTGGTCGCCAACCGGCTGCCGGTCGACCTCGAGCGGCTGCCCGACGGCACGACGGCCTGGAAACGCAGCCCCGGGGGATTGGTCACGGCCTTAGAGCCGCTGCTGCGCCGCCGGCGCGGAGCGTGGGTCGGCTGGCCCGGTGTCGCCGACGACGACAACGAGCTGGACTACGAGCCCATCGTGCAGGAAGACCTGCACCTGCACCCGGTGCGGCTGACCGGCGACGACGTCGCCGAGTACTACGAGGGATTCTCCAACGCCGCGCTGTGGCCGCTATACCACGACGTCATCGTCAAACCGATCTACCACCGCGAATGGTGGGACCGCTACGTCACGGTCAACCGGCGTTTCGCCGAGGCCACGTCGCACGCCGCGGCCCGCGGCGCGACCGTGTGGGTCCAGGACTATCAGCTGCAACTGGTGCCCAAGATGCTGCGCGAGCTGCGGCCCGACCTGACCATCGGATTCTTCCTGCACATCCCGTTCCCCCCGGTGGAGCTGTTCAGGCAGATGCCGTGGCGCACCGAGATCGTCGAGGGGCTGCTCGGCGCCGATCTGGTGGGCTTCCATCTGCCCGGCGGCGCGCAGAACTTCCTGGTCCTGTCCCGGCAGCTGATCGGCGTCAACACCTCCCGGGGATCGGTGGGCGTACGTTCCCGATTCGGCGAGGTGGAGCTTTCGGACCGCACCGTCCGGGTCGGCGCCTTTCCCATCTCCATCGACTCCACCGCACTCGACCACGCGGCCCGCGATCCAAAAGTCAGGCGCCGCGCGCGGGAGATCCGCGCCGAATTGGGCAACCCCCGCAAGATCCTGCTCGGTGTCGACCGGCTGGACTACACGAAGGGCATCGACGTTCGGCTGAGGGCCTTCGCGGAGCTGCTGGCCGAGGGCCGCGCCAAGCGGGACGACACCGTGCTGGTCCAGCTCGCCACTCCGAGCCGCGAACGCGTGGAGAGCTATCAGATCCTGCGCAACGACATCGAACGCCAGGTCGGCCACATCAACGGCGAATACGGCGAGGTCGGCCACCCGGTGGTGCACTACCTGCACCGCCCCGTTCCCCGCGACGAACTAGTCGCGTTCTTCGTGGCCAGCGACGTCATGCTGGTCACCCCGCTGCGCGACGGGATGAACCTGGTTGCCAAGGAATACGTCGCCTGCCGCGTCCACCTAGGCGGCTCGCTGGTGCTCAGCGAATTCACCGGTGCCGCCGCCGAATTGCGGCAGGCCTATCTGGTCAACCCGCACGACCTCGAAGGGCTCAAGGACGCCATCGAAGCGGCGCTCAACCAGACGGACGAGGAGGGCCGGCGCCGGATGCGAGCGATGCGCCGCCAGGTGCTCGCCCACGACGTCGACCGCTGGGCGCGATCATTCCTCGACGCGCTTGCCGAGTCCCATCCACACGCCGCTGATTAGCGGCGGTTAGCTCCGGAAACCCATGGCGTTTCGGGCAAAACGCTGTGATACTCAATGCAGCAGTGAAAAGGAAGGATTGTCGTGAAGCTTCGTCGCGGATTGGCCGCCGGCGCCGGAATCTTTTCGGCCATCTCTCTTGGTGTAGCACTGGAATCCGGCACCCCGGCGCATGCGGTCGCGCCACCGGCGGACGGCAATTACTCGTTCAATCAGGCAGGTGTGTCCGGGGTGACCTGGCTGGTGTCGGCGCTGTGCGATCAAGTAAACGGAAGCCGCTACTACAAGGACTACGACAATCCCACGATCATGGCGGACTTCTGCATCTTGAACGTCGTGAGCTCGACGTCCGAACAGATCAGTCGCCAGGATAAGCTCCAAAACTACAGCGGCAGGGCAAGACTCGTGAGCGGACTCTGGACGTTCGAGGTCAATATGCCCAACGGTGTTTCGTGCCCGGGTGGCGGCACGGCGGCATCGACTGAGACTTACGCTTTCGATAATGAGACGCTCGCGGGCACGCACACCACGCTGCACGGCGCCGAATGCGGCTTGGAGCCGTCGATGAGCAAGCAACCGTTCTCACTGGCGCTCGCGGGCCCGCCGCCCAGCCCGGCCCAGCGTTATCCCTTGCGATGCAACGACATTGCGATGTGCTTCTGACGGCTAGATCGGTGTGATGTAGGCGATCAACCACTTGTCGCCAATCTTCTTGAAGTCCACCCGCAACCGGCTGCCGTCGTACAGCGGCTGGCGCGACTTGTCGGTCACGGTGCGGTTCAGGTAAACCATGACCGAGGCGGAATCGCGTTTCGCCGTCATTACTCCGACGCCGACGACATTCGCCTGGACAACGACTTCCCGCTTCTTGGCCTCCGGGATGATCTGTGCGTTGGCGCTCTTCTGGAACTCCTGACGATACGCGGGCGTCAGCAGCGGATACGCTTCGGCGAGACTACGTTCGACGGTCTGGTAGTCGTAGGCAAAGACCTCCGGAATCTCCTTTGCCGCCAGTTGCGGCAACAGGGCGCGCGCTGACTGCTCAGCGCGGGTCTCCACCCGGTCCCAATAAAACCAGCCGGCGGCAGCGGCCAATCCGATGATGCTTACCAGCAGCAAGCAGCCCACGACGGCGATCAGCCACCGCCGCAACCGCATCAGTTGCCCCCGTCCGGATACTTCAGGTCGTAGCCGGTCATGCGGCCCGCGTCGTCCTCGTGCACGATGACCCGGAGCCGGTACGGCATCGAGGGCTTGTTGGTCCCGTCGATGTCGGCAACGGTGACCCGCACCGAGACCAGCACGGAGGCGTTGTCGGTGACCGAATCGATACCCTCGAGAGCGGCACCGTTGATGACGGCTTCCGACGTCGCGTTGGTGGAGCGAAACAACGCCTTGAGATTCTCAATGTTGTTGTTGGCGCCCAGCATTCCGCGTAGCGGGCCACTGGTGCTGTTATAGAACCGATTCACGCTGTCGTCGACGTTGTCCTGTTTATAGCTGAACATGTTGACCACCATCTGCGTGGCGGTGTCGACGAAGCGCCGGTCGCGCGCTTGCTCGGCATTCGCGTGGCGCTGCTGGACGATCAGCGACGTCAAGGAGGCGGCCAACCCACCGATCGCTAACAGGGCGAGGGCAAACGCGACCCATCCGACCAGCACCCGGTGAGCCCGCCGCCGCGGCGGCGGCTTGACGGGGTTGAGGGTCTTCGCCTTCTTGGCAGTGGGCTTCGCCCCCCGCTCCGGCTCGTCGGCGACTTCGACGTGAACCTCAACCGCCTCAGCCGAATCGCTTTTCGGTGGGCCAGCCGCGCGCGACGCGCGGCGGCGGGCCCGTTGTGACGTCGTCTGCTCGTCTGCCACTACAGATCCCTCAAAGGGGCCTCGGATCGCGCATCAGGTCCACCCAGTTCTCGGCGCCGGATGCGCCGCTCGAGCCGGGCGCGAAAATACCAGTCCCGCCCGCCGGATCCACAAAGGCTCCGGTCTGTTGGTCATAGGTAGCGTAGGCGGGACCGCTGGCCTGCGGCTGCGGGCCAGGCGGCGGGCCCCATGGCTTCTCCGGACCCGGTCCTGCCGGCGGGGGATTGATCCCCTCCGGCGGTGCCGGCGGCGGCAGCCACTTGGGGTACGGCAGCTGGGGCGGCGCCGGGGGGACTCCCGGCGGGTGCCACGACGGGTTACCCGGCGGCGGCCCGCTATCGTTCGGGGGCGGCGGATCGTAGGCGGGCTGGTGCGGCGCCGGCCCGGGACCCGGCGCCACCCCCGGCGGAGGAGGTCCGACCATGGGCGTGCCCGGGTCGGGATCGGCGCCCGGCGGGACGTACGGGAATTTGTTGGGCGGCAATACGTTCAGCCCGTTCGTCACCGGGGTGTCGTAGGGCACCGGGGGGCCGCGCCAGGGGTTGCGCCCGATCGGCACATAGCCGTTCGGGTCGCGGCACTGCTGAATCGTGGGCGCCCGCTTGCCGGGGAACTCCTGGCATGGATAGTTTCGGGCGCCGCGCACGGTACTGGGATCGTTCTGGGCCGCCTTGCAGTACATGTCCTTAGGCAGCTCGCGCAGCGTCTCGTCGGCCGGCGTGCGCTGCAGCGGCGGGGGCAGGAATCCGACAGAGCACGGCGGCGGGTCGTTGAGGTCAATCTTGAAGTCCAGCTTGGCACCCTCATCCTGCGGAGTGCCACCGGCCGCCGTGATGATCGCGGCGAACAGGGCGGGCAAAACCACCAGAAGCTGTTCGATCGACTTGTGGTAGATCACGCCCACCCGGCCCAGGTTGGCCAGGCTCGCGGCCAGCGCCGGGAAGGAGGGGCGAATGCCGGAGAACGCGGTGCTGGCCTCGTCCGCCGCGCCCGGGGCGTTGGCCAGCGTCTCGCGCAGCTGCGGGTCGGCCTGACGCACGTCAGACGTGAAGCGCGCCAACCCATCGGATAGCGATTTGATGTCGGCGCCAGCGCGGATCTGGGCCTGCAGGAACGGGCCCGCCTGGTCGATCAGCTGCGAAACCTGCGGGTAGTTGGCATTGGCCTCGTCCACCAGCAACCTGGCTGACTCGAAGAGCCTCGCCAGCTCCGGGCCGGAGCCGTTGGCGGCGGCGAACGTCTCGTGCAGCAGTTCGCGCAACCGGGTGTCGCCGAGGCTGTTCACCAGCGTCTCGGACTGTTTCAACAGGTCTGCGACGTCCTGACCGATCCGGGTGTTGTTCCGGTCGATCCGGGAGCCGTTGTGCAGCTTGGCCGTTGCCGGGCTGCCCGCCGGCACCAGGTCGATGTACTGCTCACCCACGGCCGACACGCTCTTCACTGTCGCGGTGACGTTCGCCGGAATGGGAGTGCCGCTGTTGAGCCGCATTTCGGCGGTGACGCCGGTGGGGTTCAGCCCCACCGACTCGACGCGGCCGACCGCGACGCCGCGGTAGGTGACGTTCGCGTTCTTGTACAAGCCGCCGCCGGCAATGAAATCGGCGCTGACGCCGTACGTCCCGATGCCGAACGTCGCCGGCAGGCGCAGGTAGAAGATGGCCGTCACGATAAGGGTGATGGCGGTGATCACAGCGAAAATGCCGAGCTGGATCTTGGTCAGTCTGTCTAGCATCGCGCCGCCCTACCGCCCCTCAGCACCCGAAGCCGTGCCGGCCGGAATCTTGAACGGATCGGCCGCCTGTCCGGACAGGTTCGCCAGCTCACCGGTCAAGAAGTCGGGCGGGTTGAGGATCTCGTTCATGTGCATCATGTTCGGGTCGAGTGCATACGACGTGGTGAAGAAAGTCTCGCCAAGCCTCCGCAGGGTGAGGTCGAAGGTGGTGAACACGTTGAGGTAGTCGCCGCGCACGGCTTGTTTGATGCCCCAGTTGGGGAACGGGAACGTCAGCAGGATCTGCATCGACGTGACGAAATTTCTCCGGTTGTCGTTTAGCGCCTTCACAACCGAATACAGGCCCTTGACGTCTTCGGCGAAGTCCACCTTGGTTTCCGAGAGCACCCGGGACGAAACGGTGGCGAGCTTCTTAAGCGCGGCGAACGCGTCGACGATGTGGCCCCGGTTCTTGTTGAGCACACCGATCGCTTCGGGCAGCGTGTCCAGCGCGCGGCCCAGGTTGTCCTTATCGCGCGCCAGGGTCGCGGAGAACCGGTTCAGCCCGTCGACCGCGTCGATGATGTCGTTGACCTGCCGGTTCAGCCCCGACGTTAGTTCCGCCAGTCGTGGGATGAGGTCGACGAATTGGTCCTGGCGCCCGGCGACGGCCTGGTAGGTCTCGTTCGTGATGTCTTCCAGCGCACCCAGGTTACCCTTGTTGACCACTACACCCAGGGCAGAAAGTACCTCTTCGGTGGTGGGAAACCGGCCGGTGCTGGACTCGGGGATCTTCGACCCGTTGACTAGCTTGCCTATGGCCGGCTTGCCCTTTGGGACAGCCAGGTCGATGTGCAGCGAACCCAGCAATGACGTCTGGGCCACCGTCGCGATCGCATTGGCTGGCAACACCACGTTTTTGTTGAGCGCCAATTTCACCGCGGCATAGAAGGATCCGTCGGCCCGCTGCTCGGCCGAGATACCCGAGACACTGCCCACGGTGACATCGTCGACCATGACCGGCGAGTTCTGCGGCAGCGTCGCCACGTCGGGCATTTCGACGGTGACCGAATACGCGCCGCTGCCGTGGCCGGCGGTGCCGGGCATCGACAGGGAGTTGAGCCCATTGAACTGACACCCGGCCAGCAGCACACCGCCCGCCGCTAACACGCCGCCACGCAACCAGATTCGCTTCATCCGCCACCACTTAGGTTGGCCGACGGCCCGCCGGGCGCCTGGCCGGGCGGGGGGCCGGGCAGCGGCCCGAACGCGTTGCCGGGCCCCGGGCCCGGCCCTGGAGCGGGGTTCGCGCCGGCCGGCGGCGGACCCGGAGCGGGGCCGGTCTGCGGTGCAGTCGGGACCAGCAGCGCCTGCAGATCGGAGGGATTCTGCTCCGGCGGGGCCGGGTGCGCACCCTGAGCCGGTACCCAGGTCAGCTGGGGAACCGGTGTCTTCGCCTTGGCCTCGGTCTCCGGGGTGTCGTACATGATTTGGCCCTTGTACGCGGTGATCGTGTTGAGCGGGTGGAACATCACCGGCGGATAGTTCACTGCCAGACGGCGCAGCACGGGGCCCAGCCGCTCACGGCAGAGCTCGGCGCGCTTGTAGTAGTCGGGCGCTTTGGGCCCCGCAGGCGTTTCGAATGACCCGCCGCAGATGAACTGCACCGGATTGGAGAACTCGGGTATCGACAGCAGGCCATTCAGGGTGCCCTGGGCGGGGTCATAGATGTTGTAGAAGTTGGTGATGCCGGGGCCGGCCACGTGCAGGACCTGTTCGATGTTGTCGCTCTGGTCGCTCAACGTCTGGGCGAAGTCGTTGAGGTTGTTGACCGTATCGATCAGCGTCGAATTGTTCTCATGCAGGAATCCCCGGATGTCGGAGAGCGCCTGGTTGAGGGTGCCCAGGGTGTTGTCCAGGTGCTGCGAGCTGTCGGCGAGCACCTGTGACACCGAGGCAACGTTGCCGGCGAACTGCACGATCTGGTCGTTGCTCGCCGACAGCGCGTTAACCAGCACCTGCAGGTTCTTGACGGTGCCGAAGATGTCGCCGCGCGAATCACCCAGCCGGCCAGCAACTTGTGAGAGCTCGCGCAGCGCGTTGTGGAAGGATTCGCCCTTGCCGTCGAGCGTGTCCGCGGCCTGGTTGATCGCCGCACCCAAAGGGCCCTGCGATTGTCCCGCCGCGGGGCTCAACTGTACGGCCAGTTGGGTCAGCGACTCCTTCACCTCGTCCCATTCCACCGGGACCGCGGTGCGGGCCAGATCGATGCTGGCACCGTCGGGCAACACGGCCCCGCCGGTGTATGCCGGGGCGAGCTGAACGAACCGCGCCGACACCAGGTTTGGCGACATGACGACGGCCTTGACATCTTTGGGAATCTTCACGTCCTTGGACACCGACATGGTGATCTTGACGTCGGAAGGCCGCGGCTCGATTGAGTCGATCGCGCCGACCGGGACCCCGAGCACACGGACCTGGTCGCCGGGATACAGGCCGACGGCGGAGGTGAAGTAGCCGATGACGGTGCGGTTGTTGCCTTGCGCGGAAAGCACATACGCGCCCCCCGCCACCATCGCGACCAGCGCGATGATGATGCCGTAGCGCAGCCCGCGGCTGCCGGTAATCCGCTTCATCATGGTGACTTCGGCCTAATGATCCAGCGTTCCTGAATCAGCCCGCGTAGGTAGTCGGAGAGGCTGGCCGGCAGCTTGCCCGGCTGGTAGAAGAAGTCGAACACCATCGCGATCATCGACGCCGGTAGCACGCTGTAGACGTTCACGTTGAAGCCGGGCCCCGAGCCAACCACCTCGCCCAGGGTTGTCGCGTAGGCGGGCAGCCGCTTAAGGGCCTCGGTGATGTAGTCGCGGCGCTCGTTGAGGTTGGACAGCACCGAGTTCAGCTTGCTCAGCGCCGGGCCGAACTCCTTGCGGTTGTCGGCGACGAAACCGGAAATCTGTGCCGACACGTCGTGGATGCCCGAGATCAGCTGACCGATCGCGGCGCGCCGCTCGTCGAGCGCGGCGAACAACTCGTTGCCGTCGTCGACCAGCTTGTTGACCTGGTCCGCGCGCTGCGACAGCACCGCCGTCACCGACTTCGCGTGCGCCAGCAGGCCTTGCAGGGCCTCGTCGCGGCGGTTGAGGGTGCGCGACAGCGATGTCACCCCGTCCAGCGCGCCGCGCAGCTCGGGGGTGGCGTCGTGCAGCGTGTCGGTAAGCACGTTGAGGGCCTGGTCAAACTGCGGTTTGTTGAGGTTGCTTGCGTTTTGACCGAGGTCCTCGAGAGCACCGGCGAGCGTGTACGGCGTAGTGGTCCGACTCAGCGGGATGGTGGTGGCGTTGCCGTGGCCGGCCGGGCTCACCGAGATCGAGCGTTCACCCAGGATGGTGTCGGTGCGAATCGCGGCCAAGGACTGATCACCCACGGCCACGTGCCGGTCGACGCTGAAGGTCACCTTGGCGCTGTTCCCGGCGAGCCCGACGGACTGCACCTTGCCGACCTTGAACCCCGAGACGTACACGGCGTTGCCGGGCGTGATGCCGCCCGCGTCGGTGAAGTATGCGTCGTACGTTTTGCCCTGCGGCCAGAAGGGCAGGCCGCTATAGCCGAATGCGATCAGGACGACGCAGACCACCAGGACCACGCCGAAGATGCCGGTGCGGAGCGGGTCGCGTTCACGTTTTGCGCTACTTGGCAAAAGCGCACCTCCCCTTGCTGGGGTCCAATTGGCCGCCCATCGGTATCCGAATGTCGCCGCCGGCCGGCCCGTTGATCTTGATCGTCACCGAGCAGAAGTAGATGTTGAAGAACGCGCCGTAGGCGCCGAGCGCGGACAGTCGCAGGTAGTCTTCGCCGAGTTGCTCGACGTCGTTGTTCACCTCGGCCTTGCGGTTGTCCAGCTCGGTGGCCAGGGGCCGGGTGTTTTCCAGGATCCCCTGCAGCGGACGACGCGAATTCTTCAGCAGCTCAGTCAAATCCGTCGTCGTCGATGCCAGCGGCGGGATGGCGCCCGCGATATCGTCCTTGTTCTTGGCCAGACCGGTGATCAGTTGTTGAAGTTGATCAACGCTCGCCGAGAACTGCGCGCTCTTCTGATCGACGGTGCCCAGTACGGTGTTCAGGTTCGTAATCGCGTCGCCGATGAGCTGGTCGCGGTGGCCCAGGGCCGCCGAGAAGGCGCTAGTGTCTGCCAGCACGCTGGACAACGCTCCCCCCTGGCCCTGTAGCAACTGGACGACCGCGCTGCTGATGGTGTTGACCTTATCGGCGTCCAGGCCCTTGAGCACCGGCCGCAGCCCGCCCAGCAGCGCATCGAGATCCAGCGCGGGCTGGGTGTGCTCGGAATTGATCGTGCCGCCTGCCGGCAGCTTCCGCAGCTCCCCCGGGCCCGACGTGATCTCCATAAAACGGTCGCCGACCAGGTTCTCGTAGCGGATCACCGCGCGCGTGGACGTGTACAGCGTGTAGCGGCTGTCGACGCCGAACTGGACGTCGACGGTGTTGTTCGAATTGAGCTTGATGCCCGACACCGCGCCGACCGGCACCCCGGCGATGCGAACCTTCTGGCCGGCCTTCAGCCGCGACGCATCGGTAAAGGTTGCGTGATAGGAGGTCTCGGGACCGAACCGGAAATCACCGAATACCACCACCAGTCCGGCGGCCACCACCAGCATCACGACCGCGAAGATGCCGACCTTGATCACCATCGACCGGTGCGACGGCATTCCCGAGGGGGCCATCAGAAGTCGTCCCGTTCCGCGAAGGCGCCATGGAACAGGAACTGCAGCGTCGAGGGCGCGTCAAACTGGAGTTCGGTGAACGGCTCGTACGGGACGTTGGCGTTGTCGGTGACGAGGAACGGCGCCCGGTAGAACGACCCGCCGTGCTGCTTGCTCGGAATGTCGGGCAGCCCGCGGCAATTGGGGCCGCCGGAGGCATTGACCTGCGGCAGGGATTCCGGATACGTGTACGACGGCGCGCCCAACACGAAGCTGGACGAGGTGAACAGGCCCGCCTTATTGCCGCCGAGGAGGGGGCCGAATTCCTTGATGCCTCGATCGATGCCCGCGAATATGCAGCCGAGTTCGGGCGAATAGTCCGCGGCCACCTTGATCGGGGCGCGGAGCCGGTTGATCGCGTCGATGAAGTTCTGCTCGGCCGGCTCCAACGTCTCGTAGGCGTTGTTGGCCAACCCGATTGTCGCCAACAACGTGTCGTTGAGGTTCTTCTGCTGGTCGACGACCGTCCTGTTGATCGTGGGCAGGTTGTCGATGATGGTGTTCAGGTCTGGGGCGGCGTCGGCGTAGGTGTTGGTGACGACCCCGGTCTTGCGGAAGTCTTCCTGCAGGGCAGGCAGCTTCGGGTTCGCCTGGCGCGCCAGCGTGTTCAGTCCCGCCAGCAGCGAGCCGAAGTCGTCGCCGTGGCCACGCAGGCCCTCGGCGAGCGCGCTCAGCGTCCCGTTCAACTCCACCGGGTCAACCTTGTGCAGCAGGTCCATCAGCGACTGGAACAACGTGTTGACTTCCAGCTGCACCGCCGAGGCCTGAACGTGCGCGTCCGGGCGCAGCGACGTCGGCGACGGCGCTTGCGGCGGAATGAATTCCACCGACTTGGCGCCGAATATGGTGTTCCCCCCGATGCGGACCATTGCGTTGGAGGGGACAAAATGCAGCTGGTCGCTGCTGATCGCCAGCGTTAGCCGCGCCTGGTCACCGGAGTAGTCGATGCCGGTGACCTTGCCGATCTGGAGGCCGCGGTACTTGACCTTGGCGCCCTTGTCCATCACCAGCCCCGCCCGCGGCGACGAGACGGTGACGGTGTCGGTCGAGGCGAAAGCCGCCGTGTACGAAAGGTAAGTCAGGGCGACGAAGCCCACGATCAAAGCGGCCAGCAGCGCTGCTGCCAGCCGGACACTTGACCGTCGCGATACCCGTTCTGCCATCGACCCTTACCCGGAGAGATTGAAATTGCCGGACGCGCCGTAGACGGCGAGTGAGATGAACAAGGTGATGACGACCACGACGATCAGCGAGGTCCGCACGGCCTGGCCGACCGCGATGCCGACCCCGACCGGTCCGCCAGATGCGTTGTAGCCGTAATAGGTATGGACGAGCATCACCGCGATGGACATCACGATGGCCTGCAGGAACGACCACAGCAAATCGGATGGGATGAGGAACGTATTGAAGTAGTGGTCATACAGGCCCTTGGACTGCCCGTTGATGTACACCGTGGTGAAGCGGGCGGCGAAGAACGCGGCCAGCACCGACAGCGAATACAGCGGAATGATCGCGATCAGGCCGGCGATCAGCCGGGTCGACACCAGGTACGACACCGACTGCACCGCCATGCATTCGACGGCGTCGATCTCCTCCGACACCCGCATGGCGCCCAGCTGGGCGGTGGCGCCTGCGCCGATGGTGGCCGCCAGCGCGATGCCTGCGATCACCGGCGCGACAATGCGGACGTTGAGGAATGCCGACAGGAAGCCCGTCAGCGCCTCGATGCCGATGTTGCCCAGCGACGAATAGCCCTGCACGGCGATGACGCCCCCGGATGCCAGCGTCAGGAAGGCCGCGACCCCGACGGTCCCGCCGATCATGATGAGAGCCCCTGCGCCCAGCGTCATCTCGGCGATGAGCCGGATCGTCTCTTTGCGGTAGCGGGTGAGTGCGTCCGGGACGTGCCGCAGAGTCTCCCCGTAGAACAAGGCCTGCTCGCCGAAATCGTCGACGGGCGCCTGCAACCTCGTCATGATCCGGCGAAACCGGAGGGTGGCGTCGTAGCTCATCGGGTGCCCACTCGCCTCATTTCGCCGAAATCCGCACGCCGATGGCGGTCATGACCACGTTGATGACGAACAGGCAGATGAACGCGTAGACGACGGTTTCGTTGACGGCGTTACCGACGCCCTTGGGCCCGCCCTTGACGGTCAGGCCGCGATAACACCCGACCAGCCCGGCCATCACTCCGAACAGCAACGCCTTGACCTCGGCGAGCACCAGCTCGCGCAGCCCGGTGAGCACGGTCAGGCCGTTGATGAACGCGCCCGGGTTGACGCCCTGCAGAAAGACGGAAAATACGTAGCCACCCGACAGGCCGATCGCGCACACCAAACCGTTGAGCAGCAGCGCGACCACCGTGGACGCCAGCACCCGCGGCACCACCAGCCGGTGGACCGGGTCAATGCCCAGCACGCGCATCGCGTCAATCTCTTCCCGGATGGTGCGGGCACCCAGATCGGCGCAGATCGCGGTGGCGCCGGCGCCGGCCACGACGAGCACCGTGACCACGGGACCCAGCTGGGTGATGGTGCCGAAAGCGGTTCCCGCGCCGGACAAGTCGGCCGCGCCGATTTCCCGCAACAGGATGTTGAGGGTGAACGCGACCAGCACCGTGAACGGGATAGAGACGAGCAGCGTCGGCACCAGCGACACCCGGGCGATCATCCACGTCTGCTCGAGGAACTCGCCAAATTGAAACGGCCGTCGGAAAGTCTCGCGGCCGGTGTCCAACATCATCTCGAAGAACCCGCCCACAGCGCGGGCGGGAACCGCAAGTTGCTGTCTCAACCCGGCCACCCCCCTTTGCTGGTCGCGGCGAAGCTTCTGAATCGCCTTTGCATTGTCCTCGGTCGCTCGCGGCCCCGTGTGAGCCGGCTCATATTAACCCAGAAGAACTGGGTGCTGTCAATGAACAGCATTTCTGTATCCGAAGCGTTAGTTTGTCCAGGTCAGAGGCGGTGCAGTTACTTCAATCTGACACATGTTCTACTCGCATAATTCCCCCCGCAAAATAGGGTTCCGCCGTCATTACTCCATCAGCCCGACGGCGGAAAAGTTCCGCTCCGGATCGCGTCCAGCAAAGTATTTTTGGAGTTCGCCGGAGAGTTGGCCGGGGTCCCACGCCGCCCCGTCGGCGCGGAACCGGTGCTCCGCGGTCGGCGCGGCAACCAGCGTCACCTGCGGGCCGTAGACGATGAACACCTGACCGTTGACTTCCGCGGCGGCCGGCGATGCCAGGAACTTGACCAGGCTGACCACGTGTTCCGGCGAGAGCGGGTCGATGCCGCCTTCGTCGATTTCGGGTGCCGCCCCGAACACGTCGGCCGTCATCGCGGTGCGGGCCCGCGGACAGATCGCATTGGCGCACACCCCGTAGCGCCCCAGCGCCCGTGCGGCGGTGAGCGTGAGCGAGATGATGCCGGCCTTCGCCGCGCCGTAGTTGGCCTGGCCCACCGGCCCCACCAGACCGGCCTCCGATGCCGTGTTGACGATGCGGCCGAAGACCGTCCCGCCGGCGTCCTTGGCCTTGGCGCGCCAGTAGGTGGCCGCGTTGCGGGTCAGCAGGAAATGCCCGCGCAGGTGCACCGCGATGACAAGGTCCCATTCCTCGTCGGACATGTTGAACAGCATCCGGTCGCGGGTGATGCCGGCGTTGTTCACGACGATGTCCAGTCCGCCCAGCCCGTCGGCGGTGGCCACCAGCTCGTCGGCCGTCGCGCGCTGGCTGATGTCCCCGGTCACGGCGACAGCCTTGGCGCCGGTGGCGCTGATCTCGTCGATCACGTCGGAGGCATCCAGGGCGCCGGCGATGTCGTTGACGACGACGGTGGCGCCGAGGCCCGCTAAGCCGAGCGCCTCGGCGCGACCCAGCCCCGCGGCCGCACCGGTCACCACCGCGACCTTTCCGGACAGATCGGCCGCGTTTGTGCTGCTAGTCAATTTATGAATACCTCTAGTCTTGGCGCAGCAAAGCGGCGCGGGGGCACTCGGCGATGGCTTGCTCGGCCAGCTGCTCTCGGTCGGGCGGAATCGGATCGATCTTCACGACGGCGTAGTCCTCGTCGTCCAGGTCGAACAGGTCAGGCGCGATTCCCATGCACACCGCGTTCCCTTCACACCGGTCACGATCCACGATCACCCGCACGGCACCCTCCTTGAACCTGGCCTTCAAACTGAGCACTCGCCCCGTCGATATGTAGGTCCACCATAGGGCCCCAGTGCGTCAGGGGAAACGGTCGCTGGATTCCAAGACTAGAACGTGTTACAACCGGGGAGGCGAACGGGTAGCCGTTGGCAGGGCTACCGCGCGTGACGCGGCATTCGATATCGACGCTTGACGAACAAGGACGGCTGGTAATGCGCATCAGTTACACCCCTGAACAGGAGGAGCTGCGTCGCGAACTGCGGTCGTACTTCACCACGCTGATGACCCCGGAGCGCCGCGAGGCGCTGAGCTCGACCCAGGGCGAGATCGGGACGGGCAACGCGTATCGCGAGGTCGTCTCGCAGATGGGCAAGGACGGCTGGCTCACCCTGAACTGGCCCAAGGAGTACGGCGGGCAGGACCGCTCGCCGATGGACTCGCTGATCTTCACCGACGAGGCGGCCATCGCCGGTGCGCCGGTGCCGTTCCTGACGATCAACAGCGTCGCGCCCACGATCATGGCGTTCGGCACCGACGAACAGAAGAAGTTCTTCCTGCCCAAGATCGCCGCCGGTGACCTGCACTTCTCGATCGGCTATTCCGAGCCCGGCGCCGGCACGGACCTGGCCAACCTGCGCACCTCCGCCGTGCGCGACGGCGACGACTACGTGATCAACGGCCAGAAGATGTGGACCAGCCTGATCCAGTACGCCGACTGGGTCTGGCTGGCGGTGCGGACCAACCCCGAGGCCAAGAAGCACCGCGGCATTTCGATGCTGGTGGTGCCGACAACCGCCGAAGGATTCTCCTGGACGCCGGTGCACACGATGGCCGGCCCCGACACCAGCGCCACCTATTACACCGACGTGCGGGTCCCGGTGACCAACCTGATCGGCGAGGAGAACGGCGGCTGGAAGCTGGTGACCAATCAGCTCAACCACGAGCGGGTCGCCCTGGTCTCGGCGCAGCCGATCATCGTGGCCCTGCGCGAGGTCCGCGAGTGGGCGCAACACACCAAGGACGCCAGCGGTGCCCGGCTCATCGATTCGGAGTGGGTGCAGCTCAACCTGGCCCGCGTGCACGCCAAGGCCGAGGTGCTCAAGCTGATCAACTGGGAGCTGGCGTCGGCGGCAAGTGAGAACTTGTCGCCGGCCGACGCCTCCGCGGCGAAGGTGTTCGGCACCGAGCTGGCCACCGAGGCCTACCGGCTCCTGATGGAGGTGCTGGGTACCGCCGCCACGGTGCGCCCGGACTCGCCGGGCGCCCTGCTGCGCGGCCGGGTCGAGCGGATGCACCGGGCCTGCCTGATCCTGACCTTCGGCGGCGGCACCAACGAGGTGCAGCGCGACATCATCGGGATGGTCGCGTTGGGACTGCCCCGGGCCAACCGCTAGCGCTTCCTCTATATAGGGACTTTAAGGACGAGAATTCATGGACTTCACGACAACAGAAGCCGCGCAGGACCTCGGCGGCCTGGTCGACACCATCGTGGACGCGGTGTGCACCCCGGAACATCAGCGTGAGCTCGACAAGCTCGCGCAACGATTCGACCGCGACCTGTGGCGCAAGCTCGTCGAGGCCGACATCTTGACGAGCGCGTCGCCAACGTCGCTCGGCGGCGACGGCTTTGGCGTCCTCGAGCAGGTGGCCATCCTGGTTGCGCTGGGCCACCAGCTGGCCGCGGTGCCCTACCTGGAGTCGGTGATGCTGGGCGCCGGGGCGCTGGCCCGGTTTGGCTCCGACGAACTGCAGCAGGGCTGGGGCGGTCCGGCGGTCCGAGGCGAGAAGATCCTCACCGTCGCGCTCGACGGCGAGATGGGCGAGGGGCCGGTGCAGGCCACCCGTGCCGGTGACGGCTACCGGCTGACCGGGACGCGCACCCAGGTCGGCTTCGGCCCGGTCGCCGACGCCTTCCTGGTTCCGGCCGAAACCGAAGCCGGCGGAGCCGTTTTCCTGGTCGCCGCCGACGACCCCGGCGTCACGGTGACCGCGATGGAGACCACCGGACTCGGCAGCGTCGGGCACCTGGCGCTGGAGGGGGTGCAGGTGGACGGCGGCCGACGGGTCGGCGACGGGACCGTCGCCGACTGGCTCGACACACTGACCACGTTGGGCCGCAGCGCCTTTCAGCTCGGAGTCCTGGAGCGTGGCCTGCAACTCACCGCCGAGTACGCCCGCACCCGCGAGCAATTCGACCGCCCGATCGGCAGTTTCCAGGCCGTCGCGCAGCGGCTGGCCGACGGATACATCGACGTCAAGGGATTGCGGCTGACGCTGACCCAGGCGGCCTGGCGGGTGTCGGAGGACATTCCCGCGGAGATCGACGTGGCCAGCGCGGCTTTCTGGGCGGCCGACGCCGGCCATCGGGTGGCGCACACCGTCGTCCACGTGCACGGCGGTGTCGGCGTCGACACCGACCACCCGGTGCACCGTTACTTCCTGGCCGCCAAGGAAATCGAGTTCGCCCTGCGCGGCGCCACCGGACAGCTGCGCCGGATCGGCCGCGAACTGGCGGAAACCCCTGCCTAGCTTCGTGCTTCCGCCCGACCCCACGGTCACCAAACTGCTGGAACCGCTGGCCGGGATCGACGACAGCGGGGTCTATTTCGAAGACTCGTTCACCAGCTGGCGCGATCACATCCGCCACGGCGCCGCGATCGCGGCGACGCTGCGCGAGGCCCTCGACCCGGCGAAGCCGCCGCATGTCGGCGTGCTGCTGGAGAACACCCCGTTCTTTTCCGCGATGCTGGTCGCGGCGGGGATGTCCGGGATCGTGCCGGTGGGGCTCAACCCGGTGCGCCGCGGTGAAGCGCTGGCCCGCGACATCGCGCACGCCGATTGCCAACTGGTGCTGGCCGATTCGAATTCGGCGGCGCCACTGGGCGATATCGGGCACGTGAACGTCGATTCCGCCGAGTGGGCCGACGAGGTGGCCGCGCACCTGCACGCCGAGCCGACTTTTCAGTCCGCATCGCCCGCGGACCTGTTCATGTTGATCTTCACGTCGGGAACCAGCGGCGAGCCCAAGGCGGTGAAATGCAGCCACGGCAAGGTGGCGATCGCCGGCGTGACGATGTCGCAGCGCTTCGACCTCGGCCGCGACGACGTCTGTTACGTGTCGATGCCGCTGTTTCATTCCAACGCGGTGCTGGTCGGGTGGGCGGTTGCCGCGGCGTGCCAGGGCTCAATGGCCTTGCGGCGCAAGTTTTCCGCGTCGAACTTCCTGGACGATGTCCGACGGTACGGCGCCACCTACGCCAACTACGTGGGCAAGCCGCTGTCCTACGTGCTCGCCACCCCCGAGCGGCCCGACGACGCGGACAACCCGCTGCGCGCGGTGTACGGCAACGAGGGTGTACCGGCCGACATCGAGCGCTTCGGGCGCAGGTTTGGGTGCGTCGTCCAGGACGGGTTCGGTTCGACCGAGGGCGGGGTGGCCATCGCTCGGACCCCGGACACCCCGCCGGGCGCGCTGGGGCCGCTGCCCGACGGGATCGCGATCGTCGACCCCGACACCGGCGAGCCGTGCCCGGTCGGGGTGGTCGGCGAGATCGTCAACACCGCGGGGCCCGGCCGCTTCGAGGGCTACTACAACGACGAGGCCGCCGAGGCCGCGCGGATGGCCGGCGGCATGTACCACAGTGGCGACCTCGCCTATCGCGATGAGGACGGCTACGCGTATTTCGCCGGGCGGCTCGGCGATTGGATGCGGGTCGACGGCGAGAATTTGGGCGCCGCCCCGATCGAGCGCGTGCTGTCGCGCTACCCGGACGCCGCCGAGGTCGCGGTGTACGCGGTGCCAGACCCGGTCGTCGGCGACCAGGTGATGGCCGCGCTGGTCATGGCGGCCGGCGTGGAGTTCGATCCCGAAAAGTTCCGGGCCTTTCTGGCCGAGCAGCCCGACCTGGGACCCAAGCAATGGCCGTCCTACGTCCGGGTCAGTCCGGAGCTGCCGCGCACGGTGACCTTCAAGGTGCTCAAGCGGCAGTTGTCGGCGCAGGGCGTCGACTGCGGCGATCCGGTGTGGCCGATTCGCCGGTAGCGCCGAGCCGACATGACCCCCGCACCGCCCCGGCTGGAGGCGAGCTTTCGAGAGCTTGCCGCCGCCGTCCCGGCGACGATCGGCGTCGCGGTCGCCCGTTCCGGCGACGCCGACGTGCTTTCCTTGGGCCGATGGTCATCCGGGGCCGCGTGGTCGACGATCAAAGTGCCGCTGGCAATCGCGGCCCTGCGTCGCGATCCCGCGCGTGCCCACGAGTTGGTCGTCAAGGCCATCACCGAGTCCGACAACGAGGCGTCCGAGCGGTTGTGGTCCCAGTTGGGCGATCCCGCCCGGGCCGCCCTCCAGGTACAAGCCGTCGTCGCCGAATGCGGCGACGCCGACACCGCGGTCGAATCGCAACGAATTCGTCCGCCCTTCACCGCGTTTGGCCAAACGCAATGGTCCCTGGATAGTCAGGCACGATTCGCCGCGGGACTGCCCGCGCTCGGTGACGCCGCGATCGTCGTCGACCTGATGCGCCAACTGACCACCGACCAGCGCTGGGGCCTGGCCGCCAAAGGTATTGCGGCAAAAGCCGGTTGGGGACCCGGATCCGCCGACGACTACCTGGTCCGGCAGTTCGGCATCGTCCCAACGGAATCGGGACATCTGGGTGTGGCGCTGGCGGCGCAAGCCAGCGCGTTCGACGCCGGGGTCGCCGTCATCGACGCGATGGCGGACTGGCTCGTCGCGCGGTTACCCGCGATACGCGAACCGTGACGGCACCGCGTTGGTGGGCATCGCCAACCCATTACCCGGCGGTGGCATCGGCGCCGGCACTATCCCATCAGCGAGGGCACCACCGCGTCGATGAGGTGCGGACCGGGTTCGGCGAAGGCCGCGCGCAGGGCGTCGGCGAACTCCTCGGCGGTGGTGACGCGGCGCGCCGGGACCCCCATACCTTCGGCTATCTTGACGAAATCCATTGTGGGACGGGATAAGTCGAGCAAATCAAGCGCCTTGGGGCCGGGCGCGGACCCGACTCCGACACGTTGCAGCTCGACGCGCAAGATGTCGTAGGCGCTGTTGTCATAGAGCACGGTGGTCACGTCGAGGTTCTCTCGGGCCTGGGTCCACAACCCCGAAATCGTGTACATGGCGGACCCGTCGGATTCCAGGCACAGCACCGGACGATCCGGCGCGGCCACGGCCGCGCCCACCGCGGCCGGGATGCCGTAGCCGATCGCGCCGCCGGTGAGCGTCAGCCAATCATGAGCCGGCGCACCGGCGGTGGCCGCGGCGAGCAGGAGGCCGGAGGTGTTGGACTCGTCGACGACGATCACGCGTTCGGGCAGCAACGCCCCGATCACGTCGGCCGCCGACGCCGACGTCAACGCGCCCGTCGGCAGCTGCGGGCGCGACGCTTCCGCCGCCGGCGCGGCCGTGTCCGGGGCCACTTCGTCGGCCAAAGCGACCAAAGCGGCTGCGGCGCCGCCGTGTTCGGCGAGCACGTGCACCTCGCAGCCGGCCGGCACCAGGTCGCTGGGCATGCCCGGGTAGGCGAAGAAGGACACCGGCGACTTGGCGCCCGCCAACACCAGATGCTTGGCGCCGTTCAGCTGGGCGGTGGCGGCCTCGGCGAAGTAAGCCAGCCGCTCGACCGCGGGAACGCCCGCGCCGCGCTCCAGTCGGGTCGGGAACGTTTCACAGAGCAGCCGGGCGCCGGTGGCCTGGGCGATCCGCGCCGCGGCCGCCAGCCCCGGCCCGCGGGTCGCGTCGCCCCCGATCATGAGCACCGTGGGCTCCCCGGAACGCAGCACCTGGAGCGCCGCGGACGCCAGCTGCGGATCTGGCCTGGGGGGATTCGCGGGCGCCGTGGCCGCGGGTTGCGCCCCGTCGGACCAGGACACGTCGGCGGGCAGGATCAGGGTGGCGATCTGCGAGCCCGACCGGCTGGGGGGGACCGCCTCGGCCGCGTCGGACGCGACGTCGGCGGTCTTGTCCGTGCGGCGCATCCATCCCGAGACGCTGCCGGCCAGCGCGTCGATGTCGGATTCCAGTGGGGCGTCGTACTTTTTGTGGTAGGTGGCGTGATCGCCAACGACCACCACCATCGGCACGTGCGCGCGCCGCGCATTGTGCAGGTTGGCCAGGCCGTTGCCCAACCCGGGCCCCAGGTGCAGCAGCACCGCGGCGGGCCGGTCGGCTATCCGCGCGTAGCCGTCGGCCGCGCCGGTGGCGACACCCTCGAAAAGGGCCAGCACGCCGCGCATTTGGGGAACCGTGTCGAGTGCGGCCACGAAGTGCATCTCCGACGTGCCGGGGTTGGCGAAGCAGACGTCGACGCCGCCGTCTACCAGGGTGTTGATCAGTGCCTGAGCGCCGTTCACCTGTTTGCCTCCAGTCCGAAAACACGTTCGGCGTTGCCGCGCAGGAAGTCTCGGCGGGCCTCATCGCTGAGCCCGAGTTCGTCCACTCCCGCCAGAGCGTGCGTGTGGGTGATCATCGGGTAATTGGTGCCGAACAACACTTTGCGTTGGCCGGTACCGGTTTTCATGAAGCGGACGAGCTCGTCGGGGAGCCGTTTGATGGTGTAGGCCGAGGTATCGATGTAGACGTTCTCGTGCTTGCGGGCGACCGCTACCATCTCCTCGGTCCACGGATAGCCGACGTGGCCGCACACGATGACGAGCTCCGGGAAGTCGAGCGCCACCTGGTCGATGTAGGGAATCGGGCGTCCGGTCTCCGACGGCCGCAGCGGGCCGGTGTGCCCGACCTGGGTGCAGAACGGCACGGCGGACTCCACGCATTCGGCGAACAGCGGATAGTAGCGGCGGTCGGTGGGCGGCGCGTTCCACAGCCACGGCACCACCCGCAGGCCCACGAAGCCCTCTTGCACGCGGCGCCGCAGCTCGCGGACCGCCGCCATCGGGCGATCGAGGTCGACGGCGGCCAGACCCGCGAACCGGGTCGGGTGTGACCGCACCCATTCCGCGACCTCGTCGTTGGAGACCAGGTCCTGGCCGGCCGGGCCGCGCCAGGCGCTGAGCAGGCCGAAGCCGACGTCGGCGGCGTCCATGGCCGCGAGGGTCGCCTCGATGGGAATGTCGGTCTCGGGGATCGACCCGCCGGTCCAGCGCCGCAGCGAGGCCAGCATGTCGCTGCGCAGGAACCGTTGCGTCGGATGCTGCATCCACACGTCGATCGTCATCGCGATCGACTGTAGACGGCGGTGTTGGTCAGGCCGAGAGCGCGGCGCGGGCGGCGGCTCCCGTCCGCGCGGCGTGCCCGCCGCCGAACAGCACGACGTGGGCCAGCAGCGGGTAGAGCTGGCGCAGCCCGATGCGGCCGCGCCAACCCGAGTGCAGCGGTCGGACCCGCTGGTAACCGGCCAGGATGGCGTCGTAGTGCGGGCAGCCGAACAGCGCGAGCATCGCCAGGTCGGTCTCGCGGTGACCGGCGTGCGCCGCCGGGTCGATCAGCACCACCCCGTCGGCCGTCCACATCACGTTGCCGCTCCACAGGTCGCCGTGCAGCCGGGCCGGCCGGTCATCGTCGTCGAAGTCGCCCGCGCGGCAGCGAGCCGCGACGGCGTCGATCGCGGCGCGGGTCGACGCGTCCAGCCGCGGCGCGGCCAACTCGGCCATCGGGGCCAGCCGCTCGTCGGCGTAGAAATCGCCCCACCGTCGGTGCCGACGCAGCGACATCGGCAGCGGCCGCGACAGCGGCCCGAAGAACCCGGCCCCGTCCCACCCGTCGGGTCCCGCGCCGAACGCCGGGGCGCCCGCGTCGTGGGTGACGGCCAATTGCGCGCCGAACGTGTCCGCCGCCTCGGCGGTCGGGGGCACGGATTCAAGCCGCTGCAGGGTCAGGCTCGTCGGGCCAACCGAGACAACCCGGGCGCAGGGCACGCCGCCGTCGACGTCGCCGAGCCACCCCAAACCCGCTGCCTCCCAGGCGAAATAGCCGGCGGGCGCGTCCGGGTGCTGCTTGACGAAGTCGGTCACGCCGCTAGGTGCGCCTCAGGTCGTCGCGTGGCTCGCATGCACGTCGTCGGCCGGGCGCGCCTCGGTCTGCTCCTTGGCCCAGCGGTAGTCGGGTTTGCCGGCGGGCGAACGCTTCACTTCGTCGACCAACCAAAGGCTGCGCGGCACTTTGTATCCCGCGATCTCGGACCGCACAAAACTGTCCAGCTCCGCCAGCGTTGGCCGGCAGCCGGGCCGGGGCTGCACGACGGCGGCCACGTGCTGGCCGTAACGGGGGTCGGGCACGCCCACCACGAGCGCGTCGAAGACGTCGGGGTGGCCCTTCAACGCGGCCTCGACCTCCTCGGGGTAGATCTTTTCGCCGCCGCTGTTGATCGACACCGAGCCGCGGCCCAGCATCGTGACCGTGCCGTCCTCTTCGACCAGGGCCCAGTCCCCGGGGATGGCGTAGCGAACGCCGTTGATGGTCTTGAAGGTTTCGGCCGTCTTCTTCTCGTCCTTGTAGTAGCCGACCGGGATGTTGCCCTTCTTGGCGATGAAGCCACGCACACCCGAGCCCGGCTTCACCTCGTTGCCCTCCTCGTCGAGCACGACGGTGCGGTGGTCGATGGTGACCCGGGGGCCGCCGCTGTGCGGCGCACCCGCGGCCACGACGCTGGTGCCGCCAAACCCGGTCTCGGAGGAGCCGATGGAATCCGTGATGACCCGGTTGGGCAGCAGCTCCAGCAGCCTCTCCTTGATGCTTGGCGAGAACAGCGCCGCGGTGCTGGCCAGCAAGAACAGCGACGACAGGTCGTATTCGTGTTCCTTGTCCAGCGCGTCGAGCAACGGCCGGGCCATCGCGTCACCGGTGAAGAACAGCAGGTTGACCTTGTGCTCGTGGATGGTGCGCCACACCTCTTCGGCGTTGAATTCCGGTGCCAGCACGGTGGTTTGACCCGAGAAGATCGACATCCAGGTCGCCGATTGGGTGGCGCCATGGATCATCGGCGGAATCGGGTAGCGGACCATCGGCGGGTTGGCGACGGCGCTTTTGGCCAGGTCGTACTCGTCCTTGACGAATTCGCCCGTGGCAAAGTCGGTGCCGCCCAACAGCACCCGGTAGATGTCCTCGTGGCGCCACATCACGCCCTTCGGGAAGCCGGTGGTACCCCCGGTGTACAGCAGGTAGATGTCGTCGGCGCTGCGCTCGCCGAAGTCGCGCTCGGGTGAGCCCTGCGCGATCGCGGAGTAGAACTCGACGCCCCCGTAGCGCTGGTAGTCGCTGTCGGAGCCGTCCTCGATGACCAGGATGGTCTTGACGTTGGGGGTGTCCGGCAGCACGTTGGCGACCCGGTCGGAGTACTGGCGCTCGTGCACCAGCGCCACCATGTCGGAGTTGTCGAACAGGTAGCGCAGCTCGCCCTCGACGTAGCGGTAGTTGACGTTGACCAGGATGGCCCCGGCCTTGACGATGCCGAGCATCGCGATCACGATCTCGATGCGGTTGCGGCAGTACAGGCCGACCTTGTCGTCCTTCTTGACGCCCTGGTCGATCAGGTAGTGCGCGAGGCGGTTGGCCTTCTCCTCCAGTTCGGCGTAGGTCAGCTTCTCATCGCCGCAGATGAGGGCGACACGGTCAGGCACAGCGTCGATGGCGTGCTCGGCGAGGTCGGCAATATTCAGGGCCACGGCCACCAAATTAGAACGTGTTACATTTCTTGACAAGCTCGCCCCCCACGACGACGGAAAGGCGGTAGCTGTGACTCAGGCGCCAGCAAACGAACAATCGGGACCGGACGCCCTCGTCGAGCAGCGCGGTCACACCCTGATCGTCACGTTGAACCGGCCGCACGCCCGCAACGCGCTGAGCACCGAAATGATGGAAATCATGGTGCAGGCCTGGGATCGCGTCGACAACGACGACGACATCCGCTGCTGCATCCTGACCGGGGCCGGTGGCTACTTCTGCGCCGGCATGGACCTCAAGACGGCGACCAAGAAACCGCCCGGCGACTCGTTCAAGGACGGCAGCTACGACCCGTCACGGATCGACGCGTTGCTCAAAGGCCGCAGACTCACCAAACCCCTCATCGCGGCCGTCGAAGGGCCCGCGATCGCCGGCGGCACCGAGATCCTGCAGGGCACCGACATCCGGGTCGCCGGCGAGAGCGCGAAGTTCGGCATCTCGGAGGCCAAGTGGAGCCTGTACCCGATGGGCGGCTCGGCCGTGCGGCTGGTGCGGCAGATCCCCTACACCGTCGCGTGCGACCTGCTGCTCACCGGCCGGCACATCACCGCCGCCGAGGCCAAGGAGATCGGCCTGATCGGCCACCTGGTGCCCGACGGCCAGGCGCTGACCAAGGCGCTGGAGATCGCCGAACTGATCGAGAACAACGGCCCGCTCGCCGTGCAGGCGATCCTGCGGGCGATCCGGGAGACCGAGGGCCTGCACGAGAACGATGCCTTCAAGATCGACACCCAGATCGGCATCAAGGTGTTCCTGTCCGACGACGCCAAGGAAGGCCCGCGGGCGTTCGCCGAGAAACGCAAGCCCAACTTCCAGAACCGCTGACCGCAGCGCCCCGTCCCCGTTGCCGAACGTGAACTGTCGGCGGGATTTCGCCGGAATTTGATACCTGGCTTCACGCTCGGCGCGGCTGTCGGTGGCCTGAGACACACTGCCCGCATGGGAGGACCCTTCATCGGCAGCGAAGCGCTCGCAGCGGGCACTCTCACGCGCCATGCGCTGCGAAGCAAATTCGTCGCCATCCATCCGAACGTCTACGTCCCGCGCGACGAGGACTTGAGCGCTGTGACGCGCGCTCATGCCGCCTGGCTGTGGTCCCGCCGGCGCGGCGTCGTCGCGGGACATTCCGCGTCGGCGCTGCACGGCGCGAAATGGGTAGATCACCGCGCGCCGGCGCAATTGCTGTACGAATACCGCCGCCCCCCGGCCGGCATCCGTACCTGGTCGGACACCGTCGCCGACGATGAGACTCAAGTGATCGGCGACGTGCTGACGACGAACCCCGCGCGCACAGCTTTCGACCTGGCCTGTCGCAATCCGGTCCAGAATGCTGTCGCAGCTATCGATGCCCTGGCTGGGGCAACCCGACTGAAGATCGCCGATGCGGAATTGGTTGCGGAACGCTACAAAGGCCACCGAAACATCCGGCGAGCCAGGCGCGCGCTCGCCCTGGTCGATGCCGGCGCGGAATCACCCCGGGAGACCTGGCTGCGACTCACGGTCATCGAGGCCGGGTACCCTCCGCCGCGTACCCAGGTCCCGGTCTACGGCGAATACGGCGACCTCGTCGCGGTTGTCGACATCGGTTGGGAGGACCTCAAAATCGCCCTCGAGTACGAGGGTGACCACCATCGGACCGATCGTCGGCAACTGCGCAGGGACATCGAGCGCTACGAAGCTCTACACACGATGGGTTGGATCGCCATCCGCGTCACGGCCGACCACACCCGGGGCGGCATCCTGGCGCGACTGGCCGCGGCGTGGGCTCGCCGAACGTGAACTCACGCACGGAATTCAGCCGATTCCTCGCCCTGAGTGCACGCTCGGCGAAGAGTGAAACCGTCAGCCCAGCGGCGCCGTCGGGCTGAACGCCACCGGCATCTTCTCGAGGCCGGACACGAAGTTCGCCGGCCGCAGCGGCAGCGCCGCATCCGACGCCAGCCGCAGGTCCGGAAGGCGCTGCAGCAACCGGGTTTGCATGATCGACAGCTCCAGCCGGGCGAGCTGATTGCCGAGGCAGAAATGCGTCCCGAAGCCGAACGCGAGGTGGTTGTTCGGGTAGCGCTCGATGTCGAAACTCTCCGGATCGTCGAAGACCTTCTCATCGAAGTTCGCCGACTCGAACAGCAGGATCATCTTCTCGCCCTGGGTCAGCTTGGTGCCGTGGAACTCGGTGTCGGCGGTGATCGTGCGGGCCATGTTCTTCACCGGCGCGGTCCAGCGCAGCATCTCCTCGATGGCGTTGGGCAGCAACGACAAATCCCCCACCAGGCGCCGGTGCTGATCGGGGTGTAGCAGCAGCTGCCGGGTTCCGCCGGACAGGGTGTGACGGGTGGTCTCGTCGCCGCCGATCAGCAGCAGCAGCACCTCGGTGACGATCTGGTGGTCCTCCAGGCGCGATCCCTCGACCTCGGCGTGAACCAGGACGCTGACCAGGTCGTCGGTCGGTTCGGACTTGCGGGCCGCGATCATGCCCATCATGTATTCGCTGTAGGCGGCGAAGGCCTCCATCGTGACCTGAATGTCGGCTTCGGCCGCGGTGCTGCTCAGGGCGCCGACCAGGTCGTCGGACCACTTGAGGAACATCTCGCGTTCCTCCGGCAGCACCCCGAGCATGTCGCCGATGACCGCCATCGGCAGCGGCGCGGCGAGGTCCCAGACGAAGTCGCATTCGCCCCGTTCGCACACGGCGTCGATCAGCGTGTCGCACAGCGAAACAATCTTGGACTCCTGGTCTTTCACCCGCTTGCGGGTGAAGCCGGAGTTGACGAGCTTGCGGCGCAACAGATGTTGGGGGTCGTCCATCTCGATCATCATCTCGACCCCGTCTTGGTCGGGTCGGATGCCGCCGGCGTTGGAGAACAGCTCGGGATTGCGCTCGGCTTCGATCACCGCCTGGTACGTCGACGCGGCGGCCAGCCCGTTGCGGTCCCGAAAGACCGGCTCGTTCTGCCGCATCCAGCGGTAGACGCTGTGGGAGTCGCCCGCGTAGAAGGTGCCGTCGGTCAGGTCGACGTCTGGCCTGGTCATCGTCATGAGATCTCCCGGGCGTCGCCGAATGTCATCTGTACCTGATCCGCGGAACTGGAGAGCAGCGCGCGCTTCGGAAGGCCCAGGGACGCCAACTCTTTCGCGTACGGGTGATCGCCCAGCCGGACGCGCACTCCGCCGAGGCGGGTCCGCACACCGTCCAGCGTGTGTTCGAAGGCGGTTTCCCGGGTGATGCCGTCGCGATGCGAATAGCTGCGCTGGGCCGCCTGCCGCGGGGTCAGCGAAATCGGCAGGCCGCGACGAAAGTCCATGCCGATCACCAACTGCCCGTCGATGGTGCAGTCGAACCCGAACTCGCGGCCCTCCCGAATGGTGAAGTCCGCCATGACTTTCGGGTAGCCCCAGATCTTCGTCCCGGCTTCCAGGGTGAACGCCTGGTCGACGGGCAGGTGGTGGATGAACGCGCCGGCCGACTGCAGCGCGCGTGGTCCGCTCGCGGTCGACCCCGGCGGATTGACCATGACGCTGGTGCCGAATTCGTAGTACTGGCCCAGGTCGCCGTCGATGTAGTGCATAAGCATCAGAACCACGATCGTGCGCCCCGGCAGGTAGCGGCAGACCCGCAGGCCGCTGTAGTCGATCAGGTGTTGGGCGGCGTCGGCGTCCACCGAGAACATCGCCATGTGCTGGGTCGCCTTGCGGATCTGCACCGGCATCGTGATCACCGTGCCCGCGATGGTGTGCTGCGAGGCTGTCATCGGGCCAATCTAGAACGCGTTCTACACCCCTGGCAAGGAACGCCTAAACCAGCGTGGCAAGCTCGCTGATCTGCTCGGCACTGCGGCCGGACACCACCATCATCGTGACGCCCGCGGCCTCCCAGACCTCGATCTGCTTACGCACGTAGTCCAGGTCGCCGACGATCGCGGCGTCGTCGACGAGCTCGTCGGGAATGATCTTCCCGGCCTCGTCCTTTCGGTTCGACCGGAACAGCTTCGTCACGTCGTCGACGACCTCGGCGTAGCCCATCCGGCGGTAGACGTCGGCGTGGAAGTTGGTGTCCTCCGCGCCCATCCCGCCCATGTAGAGGGCGAGATAGGGCTTCATGGCCGCGAACGCCGCGCTGCGGTCGTCGGTGATGACGATGTTCGCGGTCGCGCAGATCTCGAAGTCCTCGCGGCTGCGGCGCGCGCCTGGCCGGGCGAACCCCTCGTCGAGCCATTCGTTGTAGGTATCGGCCATCCGCGGCGTGTAGAAGATCGGCAGCCAGCCGTCGCAGATCTCGGCGGCCAGCGCGACGTTCTTCGGGCCCTCGGCGCCCAGCATGATCGGGATGTCGGCGCGCAGCGGATGGGTGATGGGCTTGAGCGGCTTGCCCAGCCCGGTAGTCCCGGGGCCGCTCAGCGGCAGCGGATAGTGGGGGCCGTCGCTGGTCACCGGCTTTTCGCGGGCCCACACCTGCCGCAGGATGTCGATGTACTCGCGGGTGCGCGCCAGCGGCTTGGGGAATCGCTGGCCGTACCACCCCTCGACCACCTGAGGGCCGGACACGCCCAGCCCGAGGATGTGCCGACCCCCGGACAGGTGGTCGAGCGTGAGGGCGGCCATCGCGCAGGCGGTCGGGGTTCGCGCGGACAGCTGGACCACCGACGTGCCCAGCCGCACCCGCGACGTCGAGGATCCGTACCAGGCCAGCGGGGTGTAGGCGTCGGATCCCCACGCCTCGGCGGTGAACACGGCGTCGAACCCGGCTTCCTCGGCCGCGGTGACGAGTTCCATCGCGTTCTCCGGTGGCTGAGCGCCCCAATACCCCAGCTGCAACCCGAGCTTCATAGCCTCTCCTGACCCGATGTTGAAACGATTCTTAGAACCTGTTCTACTCGAAGGCGTGACAGCCAGTTCGAGCAGCCCGACCTTGATAGATCATCCTGAGCCACCGCTCTCCGCGCCACTGACGTTGTCCTTCGACTACACCCGTTCGGTGGGCTCCACGCTCAGCAAGTTCTTCACCGCGTTGCGTGAGCGCCGCATCCTGGGGGTGCGCGGATCAGACGGCCGCGTGCATGTCCCGCCGGCGGAATATGACCCGGTTACCTATGAGCCGCTGGGCGAGATGGTACCGGTGTCGGCCGTCGGCACCGTCGCGTCCTGGACGTGGCAGCCCGAGCCGCTGGAGGGGCAGCCGCTGGACCGTCCCTTCGCGTGGGCGCTGATCAAGCTCGACGGCGCCGACACCCTGTTGATGCACGCGGTGGACGCGGGCGAACCCGAGGCCATCCGCACCGGCGCCAGGGTGCACGTGCACTGGGCCGACGAGACGGTGGGCGCCATCACCGACATCGCCTACTTCGCGCTGGGTGACGAAGCCGAGGCCGTCCCCGAATCGGCCGATGGGGACCAGGAACCGGTCACCATGGTCGTCACCCCGATCTCGCTGACGATTCAGCACACCGCCTCGCACGAGGAGAGCGCGTACCTGCGCGCCATCGCCGAGGGCAAGTTGCTGGGGGCGCGCACGGGCAAAAACGGGAAGGTGTACTTCCCGCCCCACGGCGCCGACCCGGCAACCGGCCAGCCGACCACCGAGTTCGTCGAGCTGCCCGACAAGGGCACGGTGACGACGTTCGCGATCATCAACATCCCGTTCCAGGGCCAGCGCATCAAGCCGCCCTACGTGGCGGCGTACGTGCTGCTCGACGGCGCCGACATCCCGTTCCTGCATCTGGTCGCCGATGTCGACGCGCACGAGGTGCGGATGGGCATGCGCGTCGAGGCGGTGTGGAAACCCCGGGAGGAGTGGGGTTTTGGCATCGACAACATCGAGTACTTCCGGCCGACCGGGGAACCCGACGCCGACTACGACACCTACAAGCACCACCTGTAAAGGGCCTGGGAACAACACATGAGCGCTCGTAACGTCGCGGTCGTCGGCTTTGCCCACGCCCCGCATGTTCGCCGCACCGACGGCACCACCAACGGCGTCGAAATGTTGATGCCGTGCTTCGCCCAGCTGTATGAGGATCTCGGCATCACCAAGGCCGACATCGGCTTCTGGTGTTCGGGATCGTCCGACTACCTTGCCGGACGGGCGTTTTCGTTCATCTCGGCGATCGACTCGATCGGCGCCGTCCCGCCCATCAACGAATCGCACGTCGAGATGGATGCGGCCTGGGCGCTGTACGAGGCCTACATCAAGATCCTGACCGGCGAGGTCGACACCGCGCTGGTGTACGGCTTCGGCAAGTCCTCCGCCGGAATCCTGCGTCAGATCCTGTCGCGCCAAACCGACCCGTACACCGTCGCGCCGCTGTGGCCCGACTCGGTGTCGATGGCCGGGCTGCAAGCCCGCATCGGCCTCGACACCGGTAAGTGGACCGACATAGAGATGGCTCGCGTCGCGTTCGATTCCTTCGCGTGCGCAAAGCGGGTGGACTCCGTGCAGCCTCCGGTCAGCCTGGACGAGTTGCTGCAGCGGCCGTTCTTCGCCGACCCGCTGCGCCGCCACGACATCGCCCCGATCACAGACGGCGCCGCCGCCATCGTGCTCGCCGCCGACGACCGGGCGCGCGAGTTGCGCGAAAACCCGGCCTGGATCACCGGTATCGAGCACCGCATCGAATCCCCGTCGCTGGGCGTGCGCGACCTCACCGCATCGCCGTCGACCACCGCCGCGGCCAAGGCGGCCACCGGGGGAAACACCCGCGACCTCGACGTGGCCGAGATTTGTGCGCCGTTCACCCACCAGCACCTGATCCTCGCGGAGGCGATCAACATACCGGGGGAGACGAAGGTGAACCCCTCCGGGGGTGCGCTGGCGGCCAACCCTATGTTTGTCGCCGGCCTGGAGCGGATCGGCTTTGCCGCGCAACACATCTGGGACGGTTCGGCCGGGCGGGTGCTGGCGCACGCGACCAGCGGTCCCGCCCTGCAACAGAACCTGGTCGCGGTCATGGAAGGGAAGAACTGATGGCCGGAGCGGGCGCAAACCTGGCCGCGGTACTGGGTACCGGGCAGACCAAGTACGTCGCCAAGCGCAAAGACGTTTCGATGAACGGCCTGGTGCGCGAGGCCATCGACCGGGCGTTGGCGGACTCCGGTTCCACCTTCGACGACATCGACGCCGTCGTGGTGGGCAAGGCGCCGGACTTCTTCGAGGGCGTGATGATGCCGGAGTTGTTCATGGCCGACGCCGTGGGCGCCACCGGCAAGCCGCTGATCCGGGTGCACACCGCGGGCTCGGTCGGCGGGTCGACCGCGGTGGTCGCCGCCAGTTTGGTCCAGTCCGGGAAGTACCGGCGCGTGCTGGCGATGGCCTGGGAGAAGCAGTCGGAGTCAAACGCCATGTGGGCGTTGTCGATTCCGATCCCCTTCATCAAACCGGTCGGCGCCGGTGCGGGTGGCTACTTCGCCCCGCACGTCAGGTCCTACATCCGACGGTCGGGGGCACCGCTGAACATCGGTGCCATGGTCGCGGTCAAGGACCGCCTCAACGGGGCCCGCAACCCGCTGGCCCACCTGCACCAGCCCGACATCACCCTGGAAAAGGTGATGGAGTCCCCGATGCTGTGGGACCCGATCCGCTACGACGAGACCTGCCCGTCCTCCGACGGTGCCGCCGCCGTGGTGATCGGCAACGAGGAAAGCGCCGAAGCCCGCCTGGCGCAAGGAAATCCGGTCGCCTGGATCCACGCCACCGCGCTGCGCACCGAGCCGCTGCAGTTCTCCGGGCGCGACCAGGTGAGCCCGCAGGCGGGGCGCGACGCGGCCGCGGCGCTGTGGAAGGCGGCCGGCATCACCAGCCCGATCGACGAGATCGACGCCGCCGAGATCTACGTGCCCTTCTCGTGGTTCGAGCCGATGTGGTTGGAAAATCTCGGGTTTGCCCCGGAGGGCGAAGGCTGGAAGCTCACCGAGGCCGGGGAGACCAAGATCGGCGGGGGGCTGCCGGTGAACCCGTCGGGCGGCGTGCTGTCGTCGAACCCGATCGGGGCCTCGGGCCTGATCCGCTTCGCCGAGGCGGCGATTCAGGTGATGGGCAAGGGCGGCGATCACCAGGTTCCGGGGGCGCGGAAGGCGTTGGGTCACGCCTACGGCGGCGGCTCGCAGTACTACTCGATGTGGGTCGTGGGGGCGGACAAACCCGAAAGAGGTTGACAATGACCGACACCCAGGAAAAGACCAAGCACCCCGCGCATGAGGCGGGCCGCCGCTCCCGCGAGGCGGTGATGGCGAGGGACAAGGAAGCCTGGCTGGAGGTGTTCGCCGACGACGCGATCGTCGAGGATCCGATCGGTCCGTCGGCCTTCGATCCCGAAGGCAAGGGACACCGGGGGCGCGATGCGATCTCGGCGTTCTGGGACCTGGCCATCGCGCCCACTACGAAGATCGAGTTCGTCTTCCGCGACACCTACCAATGCGGCAACGAGGAAGCCAACGTCGGGCACATCCTCATCACGACGGGCGATTACCAGGTCACCGCCGAAGGCGTGTTCACCTACAAGGCCAACGACGAGGGCAAGATGGTGGCCCTGCGGGCGTATTGGGAGATGGACCGCGCGACCGCGAGCGTCCGAAAGGTCTAACGCTGAAGCGGGCGCGCGGCCTGCCGCACGCCCGGCGACCCCTAGATCGGCTCGAGCCCGGCCAGGTGCCGCTGCGCCAGGTCGCGGTAGGCCTGCGGGTTCACGTTGATCCACATCTCCGCGCCGGTTCCGGCGACCGGCCCCTTCACCTGCGCGGGTGACCCGACCGCCAGCATCCCGGCCGGAATCTGCGTGCCGGCCAGCACCAGCGATCCCGCCGCGATCAGGCTGCGCGCGCCGATCACCGCACCGTCCAGCACGGTGGCGTGGTTGGCGATCAGCGCCTCTTTACCGACGTGGACCCCATGGACGACGCACATGTGCGCCACCGTCGCCCCGGGGCCGATGTCGACGGGAATGCCCGGCGGCGCATGCAACACCGACCCGTCCTGAATGTTGGCGCCCTCGCGCACCACGATGGGCCCGTAATCGCCGCGCAGCACGGCGTTGAACCAGACCGATGCCCCCGCCTCCACGGTGACGTCGCCGATCAGGGTCGCGGTCGGGGCCACAAACGCGGTGGGATCGACGCGCGGCGACCGACCCTCGAAAGCAAACAGCGGCATCGTCTAGATATACCCCAGCGGCAATATGCCCTAGCCAGGGCAGCCTTCGTTGCCCACCGAGACCCAAAACTGTAACGTGTTCTAGTTAGAGACTACTTGGAGGTGACAGGTGAGTACCGACACCAAGGCGGTCGGCATCCGGGAGATCGATCCCGGCGCGTTGCCGACCAGGTACGCCCGCGGCTGGCACTGCCTGGGCGTCGCGAAGGATTTCCAGGACGGCAAGCCGCATTCCGTGCAGGCGTTCGGCACCAAGCTGGTGGTATTCGCCGATTCGCACGGGGACATCAAGGTGCTCGACGGCTACTGCCGGCACATGGGCGGCGACCTGTCCGAGGGCACCATCAAGGGCGACGAGATCGCGTGCCCGTTCCACGACTGGCGCTGGGGCGGTGACGGCCGCTGCAAGCTGGTGCCGTACGCCAAGCGGACCCCGAAGACTGCGCGCACGCGGTCCTGGACCACCGACGTGCGCGGCGGCCTGCTGTTCGTCTGGCACGACCACGAGGGCAATCCTCCGGACCCCGCCGTGCGCATCCCGGAGATCCCCGAGGCCGCCAGCAGCGAATGGACCGACTGGCGGTGGAACCGCATCCTCATCGAGGGTTCCAACTGCCGCGACATCATCGACAACGTCACCGACATGGCGCACTTCTTCTACATCCATTTCGGGTTGCCGACCTATTTCAAGAACGTCTTCGAGGGCCACATCGCCTCGCAGTACCTGCACAACGTCGGCCGGTCCGACGTGAACGATCTGGGAACCTCCTACGGCGAGGCGCATTTGGACTCCGAAGCCTCCTACTTCGGGCCGTCGTTCATGATCAACTGGCTGCACAACAGCTACGGCGGGTATAAGGCCGAGTCGATCCTGATCAACTGCCACTACCCCGTCACCCAGAACTCGTTCGTGCTCCAGTGGGGTGTCATCGTCGAAAAGCCCAAGGGCATGGACGAAGAGATGACCGACAAGCTGTCCAGGGTGTTCACCGAAGGCGTCAGCAAGGGCTTCCTGCAGGACGTCGAGATCTGGAAGCACAAGACCCGCATCGACAACCCGCTGCTGGTCGAGGAGGACGGCGCCGTCTACCAGCTGCGTCGCTGGTACCAGCAGTTCTACGTCGACGTGGCCGACATCACCCCAGAAATGGTGGAGCGCTTCGAGATCGAGGTCGACACCACCCGCGCCAACGAGTACTGGAACGCCGAGGTCGCGGAGAACCTGAAGGCGCGGGAGAACGAAGACGTGCCGGCGGAGCAGCACTAGCGTCATGGTCGACGACCAGCCGGCAGTGCCCGACGTCGATCGGCTCGCCCGGTCGATGTTATTGCTGCACGGCGACCATCATGACCACGAAGAGCGGCCGCGCGGGGCCGACGGCGGCAGTGACTTCTGGTCCAAGTCAAGGGATTTCGCCAACGACCCGCAACGCGCCGCCGCGGTCGCCGAGGCCAGCCGCGCCGATCGTGAGCGCTACCTGACGTCGGGGCTGCTGCCCGTGGATTGCCGGTTCTGCCACGTCACGGTCACCGTGCGGCGGCTGGGGCCCGGTCACACCGCGGTGCAGTGGAACACCCAGGCCGCGCAGCGCTGCGCGTACTTCAGCGAGATTCGCGAATCCGGCGGGGACACCGCACGGGCGCGCGCCTGCCCCAAGCTCAGCGACAGCATCGAGCACGCCGCCGCCGAGGGCTACCTGGATCACCCGGACGACGACTGACTCCGCTCGCCGGGCCTACAGCCCCGCGAACCGCTCCTTCACCGCTTGTTCGGTTAGCCCGTAATCGGCCAGCGAGTACTTGTGTTTGGGCGCACGTTCGCCGGACTGGCTGGCGGCATGGCTCTGCTCCATGGCCGTCCGCGCCTCGTCGGTCAGCGTCAGGCCGAAGTGCCGGTAGATGTCGGCCACCGTGCCCAGGGGATCGGCGATCAGGGCCCGATAGTCGACATCGTAGAACTGGGCCGGGTCGTATTTGGCGCGCGCGGTGTTGAATCGCTCCAAGCCGCGCGACCAGGTTTCCATTGCGTCAGCACCGATTTGGGCGCCCACGAACGTCGTCGACCAGCCCTCGGCGGTGTGCTGCGCCAGCGAGCACATCGAGGCCATGATGGTCTCGACGGGCCGGTGGGTCTGAATGACCAGCGCGTCCGGATAGGTCGCCATCAGCGCGTCCAACGCGAACAGGTGGCTGGGGTTCTTCAGCACCCACCGCTTGTCGGCGTCGTTGAGCCCGATCAGCTGGAGGTTCTTGCGATGCCGGCGATACGACGGCGTCCAGTCCTGCTGCGACAACCACTTCGAGTAGCTGGGCAGGTGCGACAGCGTCTCGTAGGACACCGAGTGCAGTGACTGCCGCAGCAGCTGCCAACACTCCTCCAGCTCGTATGCGGCCATGAAGTGCAGGCCGGTGTAGCCGGGGTTTTCCTGGTGGTGCTGGGTGAATTGCGCGTCAAGCTGGCGATACATGGGGTTCGACTCCCAGGTTTCGCGCGGTGGGCGCGGCTGCGGGAACTCCGCGAGCCACATGTGCAGACCCTGATGCGCCGGATCGGCGCCCAGCAGGCGGTGCAGGGCCGTGGTGCCGGTGCGCACCAGCCCGGTGACGAAGATCGGCCGTTCGATCACGACGTCGGCGTGCTGTGGGTATTGCTTCCACGAGGATTCGGACAGCAGCCGGGCCACCAGGGCGCCGCGCAGAAAGAACCGATTCATCTTGCTGCCCAACACGGTGAGCCCCGCTTCGCTGCGGTAGGAGTCCAGCAGCACTCCCAGCGCCTCGCGGTAGTTGTCGTCGTCGGCGCCGAAGTCGTCCAGCCCGGTCAGCTTGGTGGCCGACGCGTGCAGTTCGTCAACGGTCCCGACATCGGTGCGGTCGGCCATCAGGTGTGGTACTCCCCGCAGTTGACGTCGAGCGTCTGCCCCGTGATGCCGCTGGACAGGTCGCTGGCCAGGAACAGGATCGCCGAGGCCACCTCGTCCTCGGTGGGCAGTCGCTTCAGGTCGGAGTTGGCGGCCGTGGCCTGGTAGATCTGGTCCGCGGTGGTGCCGTACTTGCCGGCCTGGTGTTCGAAATAGGCCTTCAGCGTCTCGCCCCAGATATAGCCCGGCGCAACGGAATTGACGCGGATCCCCTTCTCGCCCAGTTCGGTGGCCAGCGACTGGGACATCGCCAGCAGGGCGGATTTGGCCATCTTGTACGCACCGTACTTTGCTTGCGAGTGCCGCAGCACCATCGAGTTGACGTTGACGATCGATCCGTGCGACTCCTCGAGCGCCGGCGTCAGGGCCTGGATGAGCCGCAACGCGCCCAGCGCGCTCAGCTCGATCGCGTCGCGGATGTGCTGAAACGACGTGCCGGCCAAGGGCTTCATCGACGGCACCCGGAATGCGTTGTTGACCAGCACGTCGACCTTGCCGTAGCTCGCCAGGGTGGTCTCGACGAGGTAGTCGACCTCTTCGTCGCTGGTGATGTCGGCGCGCACCGCCAGCGCCTTGTGCCCGGAATCGTTGATCTCCTTGGCCACCGCCTCCAGCCGGTCCAGGCTCCGGGCGGCCAGCACCAGGTCGGCGCCGTCCCGCGCGCACCGGTGCGCCAGGGTGGTACCGAGCCCCGGCCCGACGCCACTGATGACGACCACCTTGCGTTTGAGCATTCCCGACATCGTCACCCCAGCATCCTGGCCGCTATTTGCTGTTGACGCAACGCGATTCGCGCCCGCCACTGGTCCTCGGAAATCTTATTGTGCTCGAAATACGGCAGCGCGCCGGGCACCGCGTCAAAGTCCACGAGCTCGACAGTGGGCCCGTCGGCGTCGCTGAGCTCGCGCGACACCCGCTGCCAGCGGAACTGCACGTAGCCGCGCCGGTGGCCGAGCGTTTCCACCCAGTTGGTCACGCCCGGGTTCTGATCGGCGACGACGATGCGGACCTTGCCGTCCGGATCCGCCTGCGCCTGGGTGTTGTTGAGCGAGGTCTGGTGGTTGATGTAGTCCAGCGAGATGTACCACAGGCTGCCCAGCTGAAAACCGAGATAGGGGGCGTCCGAGACCGGGATGGTGATCACCAGCGCCTGGTCGGGCCGCAGATCGAAATGCCCCGCCGACGAGTACTGCGTCGCCAGCCCGCCGGGGGTCAGCCGGGGCGCAACCATCGTGTTGACCGGGATGTTCAGGTAGAACCACTCGGGAAACTGCAGCCAGGTCTTGACCCGGTTCACCAACTGCTTACCCGCTGTGGCATAACGCTTTTCGATCGTCTGCCGGGACAGCGGCGGCGGCGCGGTGCCGGCGGTGTCGAGCCGGGAGATGGTCAACGTGCCGCGCTGGGCCGACCAGTCGCCGTACACCTCGCGGATCACCAGTTGTCCCGGGCTGTTCGGCCGCACCCGCCATTCGAAGCTGCCGTCGGGGGCGATGTCGAGTTCGCGATCGTCGAACGCGGCCTGGCTGGCGGGCACGTTGTCGTCGGTGTACTCACCGCCGAGCAACTGGAAGCTCAGGTCGGTGGTGGTGCCGCGCCGGCCGGTGACGACATAGTCGTGGTCGGGCTGCACGCGGGTGCCGAAGTAGAGGGTGTCGGGATTGTCCAGACCCATCTTGGTGAACGGCCCGGTGCCCGACTGCAGGAACGGATGGTCACGCTCGTAGTCGAAGGCCAGATGCATGCAGCCGGCGATGCAGCCGGCCAGATATTGCAGGCCCTCGAGCAGGTCGGCCTCGGTTTCGATGAACGGGGCGGCGGCGACGAGTTGCTCGGCTTCGGCGATCGCGGAGGTGAGGGGGTTAGAGAACACGCCTAGACGCTAGAACGTGTTCTACTTTTTCGTCAATGCCGAACATTACCGCGCGTCGCCGACTGCATTTGTCGACGAGGCCCGCTCACTAGGGTGCGCACTGCTGGGACAGGTCGATCAGGTGCTGCCGCACATCGGGATGCCGGTTCAGGTAGTCGATGACATTGCCGCCGCCGCCCTCGGCCTGAGACTTGGCCTGCAACTGCTGCTTCACGTCCGGATGGCGGGTCAGGTACGAGTCGATGGACTGACCCACGGTCTGATCGCACGGCTCGGCGCCGGCCGGCGGCAACGCGATCAACACCGGGGCGGCGGCGCTCAGCAGGGCACCGGCAAGCACGCCGTACCGGCCCCGTCGACGAACCCTGGCGGTCCTGAATGTCACGGTCATAGAGCCGAGGCTACCCGCGCCAACAAAGTCCCGACCACCGCCGAATCGACGATGAGGGCAGCCCGCCCGTTGGGGCCGGCTAGTTGGCCCGAGCTTCGGGTTCGGGCACGTCGTCCGGCGGCAGCTCCATGGCGAGCCTCTCCCCCGACGCCGGCGCTTCGGCTGCCTTGGGCTTGATTGCCGAGATCTCCGCGGCCGGTCCTGCCGCGGCCTGGGTGGTCTCGAGAGGTGTGGCGGCGAGCGGAACCGATGCTTCCTCGACTTCCGGTGCGACCGCTTCCGGCGCCGGCGGCGCGGCGGGCGTCGCCGTTTCCTCCGCGGCCTTCGTGGTGGGGACCGGGATGCCCGTCGCGGAACCCGTCGACGAAGAGTTCGAGGCGCTCATCGCCGCGGACGCCATCATCATCGCCCCCATGCCCCCGGCCCCGATAAAGCCTGGGCTTCCGCCGCCGCCGATCATGCTGCCGGCGTTGGCCGTGCCGACGTTTCCGGCGCCAAGGTAGCTGCCGCCCGTCGTCATCGGGCCCGCGTTGGCATCGGTTGCCGGGGCACCACCGGCATAGCTGCTGTCCGCACTTCCGCCGACCGCCGCACCCGTACCGGCATTGTCGCTTCCGACGCTGCTGTTGCCGGCTCCGACGTTCGGGCTGGCCTGGGTGTCACCACCGCCGCCACCGCCACCGGCCGCGGCGCCCGCGGCGCCGGCGGTGCCAACGGTGCCGCCTGCGGGGTTCGAACCGGCGCCGATGGCCCCGAGGCCGGGCAGGCTGGGGATGGCCGGCAGGCTGGCCTGCCCCGACAGCAATTGCCCGGCGGCCGCCGACGCGCCGCCGTGATAGCCCAGCATCGCGGACACGTCCTGTGCCCACATCTCCATGTAGTTGAATTCGGTCTGCGCGATCGCCGGCCAGTTCTGGCCGAACAGGTTGCTCATCACCAACTGGACCAAGCCGTTGCGGTTGGCCTCCACCTGCAGCGGGTGCACGATCGCGGACAGCGCGCCCTCGAAGGCGCTGACGACCGCCTGGGCTTGGGCCGCCGCCGCGGCCGCCTGGGTCGCCGCGGCATTCAGCCACCCGGCGTACGGGGCGGCCGCCGCCGCCATCGCCTGCGCGGCCGCGCCCTGCCAAGCCTGGCTGGCCAAGTTCGACGTGACCGACGCGAACGACTGGGCGGCGGACGACAGCTCCGAAGCCAGCCCGTTCCAGGCCGCCGCGGCCTCCAGCATCGGAGCCGAACCGGCGCCCGTGTACATCAGCAGCGAATTGATCTCCGGCGGCAACCTCAAGAAACTCACAACATCCCCTAGCACCCAGTGCAGTCGATAGAACAAACGCTAAGCCAAACCTGACGGAGGTTTCCCGCTTCCGCCAGATTCAAAGAATTCTAAGGCTAGGACCGGCGGTGCACCGGCGGAACCCGTTCAGAACTGCCCCTAATGCGTGACGACGGCGCCGCTCTCTTGCTCGCGCTTGATCTCCAGCGCGATGTCGATCAGCTGGTCTTCCTGGCCGCCGATGAGCTTGCGCTGACCGGCCCGGTGCAGCAGCGCATGCGCGGGCACCCCGTAGCGCTCGGCCTGACGGACGGCGTGCTTGAGGAAGCTCGAGTAGACGCCCGAGTACCCCATGATCAGGGCGTTGCGGTCGAGCACGCATTCGGCCGGCATGGCCGGGCGCACCACGTCCTCGGCGGCGTCGGCGATGTCGAAGAAGTCGATGCCGGTCTTCACTCCGATCTTGTCGAACACCCCGATCAGGGCCTCGACGGGCGCGTTCCCCGCACCGGCGCCGAACCGGCGGCAGGAGCCGTCGATCTGCTTGGCTCCGGCGCGGACGGCCTCCACCGAGTTGGCCACGCCCAGGCCGAGGTTTTCGTGGCCGTGGAAACCAACTTGGGCGTCGTCCCCCAGTTCGGCGACGAGCGCCGCCACCCGATCGCGCACCCCTTCGAGGACCAACGCCCCGGCCGAGTCGACCACGTAGACGCACTGGCATCCGGCGTCGGCCATGATGCGCGCCTGCGCTGCGAGCTTTTCCGGCGGGATGGTGTGGGACATCATCAGAAAGCCGACGGTTTCCAGGCCCAGCTCGCGGGCCAGCCCGAAGTGCTGGATCGAGACGTCGGCCTCGGTGCAATGCGTGGCGATCCGGCAGATCGAGCCGCCGTTGTCCTGCGCTTCCTTGATGTCCTCTTTGGTGCCCACGCCGGGCAGCATCAGGAAGGCGATCTTGGCCTCCTTGGCGGTCTCGGCCGCGAGCTTGATCAGCTCCTGCTCGGGGGTCTTGGAGAAGCCGTAGTTGAAGCTCGAGCCGCCCAGCCCGTCGCCGTGGGTCACCTCGATGACCGGGACGCCCGCGGCGTCCAGCGCGGCGACGATCGCGCCCACCTCGTCCTTGGTGAACTGATGGCGCTTGTGGTGGGACCCGTCGCGCAGGGACGTGTCGGTCATCCGCACGTCCCAGATCGGGTTGAAAAAGATGTCGCTCATGCCTGCGCTCCTCCCGCCGTCGCGGACAGGGATTCCTTCGCGATCTCCTCACCGACCTTGGTGGCCGCGGCGGTCATGATGTCGAGGTTGCCCGCGTACGGCGGCAGGTAATCGCCGGCGCCTTCGACCTCGACGAAGGTGGTGACCAGGGCCTGGCCACCGGAGTTGAGCGACGGATCGTCGAACTGCGGCTCGTTGAGCAGCCGGTAGCCCGGCACGTAGGTCTGCACCTCGGCCACCACGTCGTGGATGGACTTGGCGATGGCATCGCGGTCGGCGTCCTCCGGAATGGCACAGAAGATGGTGTCGCGCATGATCATTGGCGGGTCGGCAGGGTTGAGGATGATGATGGCCTTGCCGCGCTTGGCGCCGCCGATGGTCTCGACGCCCTTGCTGGTGGTCTTGGTGAACTCGTCGATGTTCGCGCGGGTCCCGGGGCCCGCGGAAACCGAGGCCACCGAAGCGACGATCTCCGCGTACGGCACCTCGACGACGCGGCTGACGGCATAGACGATCGGGATCGTCGCCTGTCCGCCGCAGGTGATCATGTTGACGTTGGGCGCATCCAGGTGCTCGCGCAGGTTCGCCGGCGGGATCACCGCGGGCCCCACCGCGGCCGGTGTCAGGTCGATGGCCCGGATTCCCGCGGCCGCGTATTTCGGCGCCGCGTCCCTGTGCACGTAGGCACTGGTCGCCTCGAACACCAAATCGGGTTTCTCCGGCTGGGCCAGCAGCCAGTCCACCCCTTCGTGGGTGGTCTCAAGACCCAGCTTGCGGGCCCGCGCCAGGCCCTCGCTCTCCGGGTCGATGCCCACCATCCAGCGCGGCTCCAGCCAGTCCGATCGGAGAAGCTTGTACAGCAGGTCGGTGCTGATGTTGCCCGACCCGACAATGGCCACACTCGCCTTGGAAGGCATGATGCTCCTTGTTTTTGGACTAATTCAAAACTAATCCGGCGCTATTCAAAGGACAACCGCACGGAACCCAGTCCCGTGAAGTCGGCGACGAATTCGTCCCCGGCGTGTGCATCTATCGCTCGCGTGCACGATCCGGGTAGCACGATGTCACCTTTTCTCAGGCGCACCCCGAAACTTTCCACCTTGCGGGACAACCACGCCACCGCGGTGACCGGGTTGCCCAACACGGCGTCGCTGCGCCCTTCGGCGATCACCTCGCCGTTGCGGGTCAACACCGCGTCGATCGCCTTGACGTCCACGTCGGCCGGCGACACCCGGGCGGCGCCCAACACGAAGCCCGCCGAGGAGGCATTGTCGGCGATGGTGTCGCACAACGCGATCTTCCAGTCGGTGATCCTGGTGTCGATCAGCTCGATCGACGGGACCAGAGCTTCGGTGGCCGCCAGCACGTCGTCCTCGGTGCAACCCGCCCCCGGCAGGTCGTCGGACAGGATGAATCCCACCTCGACCTCCACCCGCGGATACAGGTAGCGGCCCGCCTTGACCGGGGTGTCCTCGAAGACCTGCATCTCGTCGAGCAGGTGCCCGTAGTCCGGCTCGTCGACGCCCATCATCTGCTGCATCGCCAGCGACGACAGGCCCACCTTGTGCCCCAGCACCCGGGCGCCTTCGGCCACCCGCTGGCGGATGTTGATCAGCTGAATTTCGTAGGCGTCGACGACGTCGATGTCCGGGTATCGCGCGGTCAGGGGAGCGATGGGCTCGCGGCTGCGCTCGGCTTGCGCCAGGTCGGCGGCCAGCTCGTCGCGGATCGCAACACTGAGCATTTACCGAAGTCCCCTCGTTCTTGTGACCGGGCCGGTAGCGCCCAACCCGGGCAATTCTATAACGTGTTCTACATGACAGCGCAGGAGTACGACGTCGTCGTGGTGGGGAGCGGCGGAGCCGGCATGGTTGCTGCCCTAACCGCCGCGCACCGCGGCCTTTCGACAGTAGTCATCGAGAAGGCCGCTCATTTTGGCGGCTCCACCGCGCGGTCCGGGGGCGGGGTTTGGATTCCCAACAACGAGGTGCTCAAGCGCGATGGGGTGCGAGACACCCCCGAAGCCGCCCGCACCTACCTACACGGCATCATCGGCGACATCGTGGAGCCGGAGCGCATCGACGCCTACCTCGAACGCGGCCCCGAGATGCTGTCCTTCGTGTTGAAGCACACCCCGCTGAAGATGTGCTGGGTGCCGCGCTACTCCGACTACTACCCGGAGGCGCCGGGGGGCCGCGCGGGCGGCCGCTCGATCGAGCCCAAGCCGTTCGACGCGCGCAAGCTGGGCGCCGACGAAGCCGGGCTCGAACCGGCCTACGGCAAGGTTCCGCTCAACGTGGTTGTGATGCAGCAGGATTACGTGCGTCTCAACCAGCTGAAGCGGCACCCGCGGGGCGTGGCCCGCAGCCTGAAGGTCGGCGCGCGCACGATGTGGGCCAAGGCGACCGGCAAAAACCTGGTCGGCATGGGACGCGCGCTGATCGGGCCGCTGCGGATCGGGTTGCAGCGCGCCGGCGTTCCGGTCGTGCTCAACACCGCGCTCACCGACCTCTACGTCGAGGACGGCGCGGTGCGCGGGGTCTATGTCAGCGACACCGGCGCGTCGGAATCGGTTGAGCCGCGCCTGATCCGGGCCCGCCGCGGCGTGATCCTCGCATCCGGCGGGTTCGAGCACAACGAGCAGATGCGGGTGAAGTACCAGCGCGCGCCCATCACCACCGAGTGGACGGTCGGCGCCAAGGCCAACACCGGCGACGGGATTCTCGCCGGCGAAAAGCTCGGAGCCGCACTGGACTTGATGGAAGACGCGTGGTGGGGCCCGACGGTGCCGCTGGTGGGCGCGCCGTGGTTCGCCCTGTCCGAGCGCAACTCGCCCGGCTCGATCATCGTCAACATGTCGGGCAAGCGGTTCATGAACGAGTCGATGCCCTACGTCGAGGCCTGCCACCACATGTACGGTGGCGAATTCGGTCAGGGGCCGGGGCCGGGCGAGAACATCCCGGCGTGGCTGGTGTTCGACCAGCAGTACCGCGACCGCTACATCTTCGCGGGACTGCAACCGGGACAACGCATTCCGCGCAAATGGCTGGATTCCGGCGTGATCGTGCAGGCCGATACCCTTTCGCAGCTGGCCGAGAAGGCTGGCCTGCCGGGCGATGAGCTGGGGGCCACCGTGGAGCGCTTCAACGGCTTCGCGCGCTCGGGCGTCGACGAGGACTACCACCGCGGGGAAAGCGCCTACGACCGCTACTACGGTGACCCCACCAACAAGCCCAACCCCAACCTCGGGGAGATCAGCCACCCGCCCTACTACGCCGCCAAGATGGTGCCCGGCGACCTGGGCACCAAGGGCGGCATCCGCACCGACGTGCACGGCCGTGCGCTGCGCGACGACGGCAGCATCATCGAGGGCCTCTACGCCGCGGGCAACGTCAGCGCCCCGGTGATGGGCCACACCTACCCCGGTCCGGGCGGCACCATCGGGCCCGCGATGACGTTCGGTTACCTGGCGGCGCTGCACATCGCGGGGAGTAACTGACATGCCGATCGACGTCGACGTCGCGCTGAGCGCCGCGCTCGACCCCATCGAATTCGCTTGGAGCAGCAGCGATGTCCAGCTCTACCACCTGGGCTTGGGAGCCGGTTGCGATCCCATGGATCCTCGCGAGCTGCGTTATCTGGTGGACGAGACCCCGCAGGTGCTGCCGACGTTCGGCAATGTCGCCGCCTCATTCCACATGACCAAGCCGCCGACGGTGCGGTTTCCCGGCATCGACATCGAGCTGAGCAGGGTGTTGCACGCCAGCGAACGCATCGAGGTGCCGGGCCCGTTGCCGCCGTCGGGTTCCGCCAAGGCCGTCACCCGGTTCACCGACATCTGGGACAAGGGCAAGGCCGCGGTGATCTGGAGCGAGACGACGGTCAGCGCTCCCGACGGCACCCTGCTGTGGACCCAGCGGCGGTCGATCTTCGCCCGCGGCGAAGGCGGCTTCGGCGGCGAGCGCGGGCCGTCCTCGTCGGACGCCGCGCCCGACCGCGCGCCCGACGTCGAGGTCGACGTGCCGATCCTGCCGCAGCAGGCGCTGCTGTACCGGCTCTGCGGCGACCGCAACCCGCTGCACTCCGACCCCGAATTCGCCGCCGCCGCAGGCTTTCCCAGGCCAATCCTGCACGGCCTGTGCACCTACGGCATGACCTGCAAGGCGATCACCGACGCGCTGCTGGACGGCGACGCCGGCGCCGTCGCGGCATACGGCGCGCGCTTCGCGGGCGTGGCCTATCCCGGCGAGACGCTCAAGGTCGGCATCTGGAAAGAAGAAGGCCGGTTTTTGGCCAGCGTCGTCGCGCCGGCGCGCGAGAACGCCGTCGTGCTGAGCGGCGTCGAACTCCTGCCCGCCTAGCACCTTTGCTCCGGGCGCACTAGCGCCTAAGCTGCGCAATATGCTTTCTCTGGCCGGAGATCGCGATCACCGCTGCGACATCCGCGGATGAACCGACGTCGCGCGGGAGCAAATAGCCTGACACCGATTGCGTTTCAGGTGCCGTGCTCGCGGGCCGGGACACCGACAGCGGCACCCCATGTGCGCTGAGCGGCGGTCGGCCGAACCGCGCGCGGTCGACAAGCGCACCGCACTTCGGAGTGTTCCGATATTCGCTGAGATCGACGACGAACAACTCGACCAGCTCACCGGCGCCGTGGATCGCCAGCACATCCCCGCCCACGAGTGGCTCTTTCACATGGGGGATCCGCCGGACGCCATCTACGTGGTTGCCTCGGGACGATTCGCTGCTGTCGGTCTCGACGGACAGGTGCTTCGTGAGATGGCATCCGGTGACTCGATCGGAGACCTGGGCGTGATCACCGGCGCCCCCCGCTCGGCCGGGATACGGGCACTGCGCGACGGCGTGGTCTGGAGGATCGACGCCGACACGTTCACCGAGGTGCTCGGGAAGGCCCCGCAACTGCGTTCGGCGATGTTCCAGTCGATGGCGGGAACGCTTCGCGAGTCGCGATCCGCGAACATGTCGCGAAATCCCCGGGTCATCGGCGTGCTTTCGACCGGGGATGCCGTCGCGGCCCCCATCGTCGATGCGATCACGACTCGGCTGGGCTCGCACGGCACGACCGCCGTGGTCGCGCCGCCCGTCGACACGACGGCGGCGGCCAACCATTACGGCGAGCTGGTCGAAGCGTTCAGCGAGACCCTTGACCGGGCGGAGCGAAGCAACGATTGGGTCTTGGTGGTGGCCGATCGGGGATCGGGCGACATCTGGCGACGATATGTTGTCGCGCAAAGCGACCGGCTCGTGGTCCTTGCCGATCAAGCCCGTCCGCCGGACCTGTTCGATCGACCCGTCGCCCAAGGGCCGGTCCACCTGATCACGTCCATGGCGCAACCGGATCCCAGCTGGTGGGACGTGCTGCGGCCGGTCTCGCATCACGTCGCCGACGACGACGGCATCGGTGCTCTGGCCCGCAGGATCGCCGGCCGATCTCTGGGGCTGGTCCTCGGCGGCGGCGGCGCTCGAGGGCTCGCCCACTACGGCGTCTACGAGGAGCTCACCCGGGCAGGCGTCGTCATCGACCGGTTTGGCGGAACGAGCGCCGGTGCCCTCGCCGCGGCGACCTTCGCGCTGGGGCTCGACGCCCGGGATGCGAGCGCCGCGGCACGAGAGTTCGTCGCGGAAAGCAAGCCCCTCAGCGACTACACCGTCCCGGCGATAGCCCTCACGCGAGGCCGGCGGGTCGATCGTCTTGTCGAAGGATTCTTCGGCGGCGCGACCCTGGTGGAGCATCTGCCAAGAGAGTTTTTCTCCGTCTCTACCGACATGATCACCGGCGATCAGGTCATCCATCGGCGTGGGCTGCTGTGGGTCGCCGTGCGCGCTTCGATCTCGATACCCGGGCTGCTGCCGCCGGTGCAACACGGCGAACGGCTCCTCGTCGACGGTGGACTGCTGAACATCCTGCCGGCCGATGTGATGTGCGCCGATCCGGACGGCGAAGTCATCTGCGTCGATCTGCGTACCACCTACGTGCCGTCGAAGGGCTTTGGTCCGCTGCCGGCGAGGCTGCAGCCGCCCGCGTTCGTCCGGCGGCTGCTGACCGGCACGGAGGCGGCCCTGCCACCGGTGCAAGAGACATTGCTTCGCAGCGTTGAACTTTCGGCCTCCAAGGGAAACCTGCGCGAGCTCCCTCGGGTCGCGGCGATCATCGAGCCGGACGTCTCGGCAATCGGGCCGCTGGACTTCAAGAACATCGATGCCGCGCTGGACGCCGGGCGGACCGCGGCCCGGAGAACCCTCGAAGCGCAGCCGTCGCTCGTTCGCGAAGCCTCGGCTCGTTAGTGATCGCCCTGCCTGCTCGGGCTTGTACTATTACCTCTGCAGCGAACGGCTCAGCATCTTCAGATGGCAGACGCTTAGTGTGTGCACAACCTGATCTGGCCGGGCGGGGCAGGCAACCAGGGGTCTCGCTCGCGCACGCGGCCGTTCCAGGGCGGCTAGGTCGTTAGGCCATGGGCTCCGATTGGTGGGACAAGCCGAAGGCCACCCTGGTCATGCACAGCAACGGCGGCGAGAAGATCGTGCCGATTTTCGATCAACTGTTCGTCGGCCGTCAGTGCGCGGGCATCGACGAACAGCGCCGCCTGGTGATCCAGGATCCAAACATCTCCCGCAACCACCTGGAGATCCGATTGGACGTGACCACCGACCGGGCTTACCTCATCGACACCAGCACCAACGGGACGCTGCTCAACGGCATGCCGCTCGAACGCGCCGTGCAGGTCCCGATCAAGCCCGACGACCAGATCTCGGTAGGCGACGTCGTACTCATCTTCCGATCGGACCGGTTCAACGCCGCCGGGATCACCAACACCAGCCCGACCCTGACCCGGATCGTCGAGGAGACCATGGTGATGGTGGTCGGGGATATCACCAACTACTCGACGATCTCCGAAGTCACCGACAACCAGGTGATCGCCCAGAGCCTGAACTATCTCTGGCACGAGCTCAGCCGCGTCCTGCGCGCACACCGTGGCACGCTCAACCATTACGCCGGCGACGCACTGTATGCGGTCTGGGAACTGCGGACGATTCCCACGGCCAATGAGCTCGCGATCGACTTCGCGCTCGCCGCGAACCAGCGCGTCGAGGAACTCGCGCCCACGCTCCCGCTGCGTGGACCGGACGGCTCGCCGATCCGCATGGGCTGGGGGGTGGTGCAGGGCCGGGCTGCGATCGCCGCAATGACGAGAACGGTCACGGCCGTGATCGGCGACGCGACAAACGTGGCGTTCCGGTTGGCCGGCATTGCCGGACGGGCCGGGCGCCCGGTCGTGATGGTCAGCAGCGGCGTGCACGCCGCCGTCGAGGCGCAATACGTCTGGGGCCGCCCCGAGGAGGTCGAGATCAAGGGCCGGCGCGGAATGGAGACCGTTTTTCCGGTTGTCGCGCGCTCGTAGCCCTAGCCGAGGATCAGGCCTGAGGTGGGCACGCCCGTGCCCGCGGTGACCAACACGTGCTCGACGTCGGGCACCGGGTTCACCGAGGTGCCGCGCAATTGCCGCACGCCCTCGGCGATGCCGTTCATGCCGTGGATGTAGGCCTCACCCAGTTGACCGCCATGCGTGTTGATCGGCAGCCTGCCGCCCACCTCGATGGCACCGCCGGCGATGAAGTCCTTCGCCTCGCCGCGACCACAGAAGCCCAACTCCTCCAACTGAATCAGGGTGAACGGCGTGAAATGGTCATACAGAATCGCGGTCTGAATGTCCGACGGCGAAAGCCCGGACTGCCCCCACAACTGCCGGCCCACGACACCCATCTCGGGCAGGCCGAGCTCGGGCCGGTAGTAGCTGACCATCGTGTACTGGTCGGGGCTGGAGCCCTGCGACGCCGCCTCGATGACCGCCGGGCGCTGCTTGAGATCGCGTGCGCGCTCGACGGACGTCACCACGATCGCGACCGCACCATCGGTTTCCTGACAGCAGTCCAGCAGCCGCAGCGGTTCGGCGATCCACCGCGAATTCTGGTGGTCCTCAATGGTGATCGGCTTCTCGTAGAAGTACGCCTTGGGGTTCTTGGCGGCGTGCTTGCGGTCGGCCACCGAGATCGCACCGAAGTCCCGGCTGGTCGCACCGGACAGGTGCATGTAGCGCTGGGCGATCATCGCGACCTGCGCGGCCGGCGTGGAAAGCCCGTGCGGGTACGAGAAGGCGTTGTCGGCCGTCGTCGAATCCGCCCGCGCCCCACCGTCTCCCGCCAACCGGCTCTGCACCTGGCCGAACCGCATGCCGGACCGTTCGTTGAACGCCCGGTATGCGACCACGACATCGGCCACCCCGGTCGCGACGGCCATCGCCGCCTGCTGCACGGTCGCGCACGCGGCCCCGCCGCCATAACCGATCTGGGAAAAGAATTTCAGGTCCCCGATGCCGACCGCACGCGCCACCGCGGTCTCGTTGTTGCTGTCCATCGTGAACGTGGTCAGCCCGTCGACGTCGGCCGGAGTCAGGCCCGCATCGTCCAAAGCATCCAGGACGGCCTCGGCCGCCAACCGCAGCTCGCTTCGGCCGGAGTCCTTGGAAAAGTCGGTGGCACCGATGCCGACGATCGCCGCTCGACCACTGAGTGACCCCACCGACATTTAGGCCTCCCCCATCGTCAGCGTGGCCGTCGCGATGACGTGATCACCAAGGCTGTTGCTGCCCACCACCTTTACGGTGATCAGGCCATCTTCCACGGCGGTGACCTCACCGGAGAACGTCACCGTGTCGTACGCGTACCACGGCACACCGAGACGCAGCCCGATCGACTTGATCAGGGCCGACGGCCCGGCCCAGTCGGTGACGTAGCGCTGCACCAGCCCGGTGTCGGTGAGGATGTTGACGAAGATGTCCTTGGACCCCTTGGCCTGCGCGAGGTCGCGGTCGTGGTGCACGTCCTGGAAGTCGCGGGTGGCCAGTGCCGTCGAGATGATAAACGTGGGGTCGCCGTGCAGTTTCAGCTCGGGCAGCTTGGTGCCCACTTCGATCACCGGCGCGCTCATGCGTCAGGCTCCCAGGCGTAGAGGGTCCATTCCGGTCCGCTGTCACCGGCCGGGAAATCGATATACGTTGCGCGCACGGGCAATCCGATCTTCACCTCGGCGGCGTCGATGCCGCGCAGCTCGCCCAGCATGCGCACGCCCTCGTCGAGCTCGACCAAAGCGATGACGAAGGGCAGCGTGCGACCGGGCACCTTGGGCGCGTGGTGCACCACGAAGCTGAACACCGTGCCCTTGCCGCCGGCCACCACGTAGTCGATGGGCTCGGACTTGTCCTGCCACACCGCCGGCACCGGCGGGTGCTGCAGGCTGCCGTCCGGACGGCGCTGGATCCGCAGTTCGTGCGCCTTGACACCCTCCCAGAAGAACGCGGTGTCGCGCGAGGACGAGGGCCGCATCATCGCGTCGGGGTCCAGGTCGTCCGGCACGGCCGGCCCGGAGGCTTCGCGGGGCTTGAATTTGAGGATGCGCCAGTTCATTTCGGCGACGTCCTCGTCGCCGACCCGCCAGATGATGTGCTGGTTGACGAAGTAGCCCTCGCCCAGCGCGGTCTGCTTGGGTCCGACCACGTCACCCATCTCGGAGGTGATGCTGACCTGCTCGCCGGGTTGCAGGTAGCGGTGGTAGGTCTGCTCGCAGTTGGTGGCGACCACGCCGATGTAGCCGGCGTCGTCGAACAACTGCATCATGGGACCCATCGGGTCGTCCTTCGGACGCTCCCCGCCGAGGCCGAACATCGTCCACACCTGAATCATGGCCGGCGGCGCGACAATTCCGGGGTGGCCGACCGCGCGGGCCGCGGCCTCGTCCACATAGATCGGGTTGCGGTCGCCGATGGCCTCCACCCAGTTGTTGATCATCGGCTGGTTCACCGGATCGCGGCCGGCGCGCGGCTTGGGATCGCCGGCCGCCTTGATCTCGGCGACGGCTTCGGCGATCTCCGTCATCGGGGCACCCTCGGCACTTTGAGGCCGGCGGCCGCGATCATTTCCCGCATGACTTCGTTCACGCCTCCACCGAAGGTGATGACCAGGTTCCGCTTGGTTTGCGAGTCCAGCCAGTTCAGCAGCTCCGCGGTGTCCGGGTCGGCGGCGTTGCCGTACTTGCCGACGATTTCCTCGGCGAGCCGGCCGATGTACTGGATGCGCTCGGTGCCAAAGACTTTGGTCGACGCGGCGTCGGCCACGTTGATGTCCTCGCCCGCGGCGGCCACCTGCCAGTTCAGCAGCTCGTTGATCCGCCACATCGCGTGGATCTCGCCGAGCGCCCGCTTCACGTCGTGGTGGTCGATCGGCGTGACGCCGTCACTGCCCGGCTTGGCCGCCCAGGCGTGCACCCGGTCGTAGATGCCGGCCACGCGGCCCGCCGGGCCCAGCATCACCCGCTCGTTGTTGAGCTGCGTGGTGATCAGCCGCCATCCGCCGTTCTCCTCGCCGACCAGCATGTCGGCGGGCACCCGCACGTCGTTGTAGTAGGTGGCGTTGGTGTGGTGGGCGCCGTCGGACAGGATGATCGGCGTCCAGGAGTAGCCCGGGTCCTTGGTGTCCACGATCAGGATCGAAATGCCCTTGTGCTTCACGGCTTCCGGATCGGTGCGGCAGGCCAGCCAGATGTAGTCCGCGTCGTGCGCTCCGGTGGTGAAGATCTTCTGCCCGTTGACGATGTACTCGTCCCCCTGGCGCACGGCGGTGGTCCGCAGGGAGGCCAGGTCGGTCCCGGCCTCGGGCTCGGTGTAGCCGATTGCGAAGTGCACCTCACCGGCCAGGATCGCCGGCAGGAACTTCTTCTTCTGCAACTCGCTGCCGAACTGCTGCAGCACCGGGCCGACCGTCTGCAGCGTCACCGCGGGCAGCGGCACGTCGGCCCGATGCGCCTCGTTGACGAAGATGGACTGCTCGATAGGCCCGAAGCCCTGGCCGCCGAACTCCTTGGGCCACCCGACCCCGAGCTTGCGGTCCTTGCCCATTCGGCGGATCACGGCGCGGTAGGCCTCGTTGTGGCGGTCCTGCTCCATCGCCTTCATCTCGTCGGAAGAGATCAGATTCGAAAAGTATTCCCGCAGTTCGGCTTGCAGCTGACGCTGCTCCGGAGTCAGTTCTATGAACATTGCGCTCCCACCAGATCGAGGCGATGAGACGGCCCGCCCAGTATCCGGGACAGGTCCTTGATTGTGGAGTAATACCGGTGCATGGGATAGGTGATGTCCATGCCCATGCCACCGTGCAGGTGGTGGCAGAGCTGCATCACCGGCGGTGCCTGCGAAGTGATCCAGTAGCCGAGGACGTCCACGTCGTCGTCGGCGTCCCGGCCCTCCGACAGTCGCCAAACGACCGACTTGGCCGCCAGATCGATGGTGCGCGAGGCGATGTAGATCTCGGAGAGCTGCGCCGCCACCGTCTGGAAGGTCGACAGCGGCTTGCCGAACTGCTTGCGGTTGGCCACGTAGTCCGCGGTCAACCGCAGCGCCCCGGCCACCAACCCGTCCGCGAAGGCGCCCATCGCGGCCACCGCCAGCTGGTTGACCCGGTGCGCCGAAGCACCCGCCAACACGTCCGAATCATCAACCGCCACACCGTCGAACGTGACCGTGTACTCGTCCGAGCCGTTGGAGGTCGGGGTGCGCACCAGCCGCACGCCGTCGGCCTCGGGTGACACCACCACGACGGCGCTGTCGGCCGTCACGATCATCCAATCCGCTTGCTCGGCATAGCCGACGCCGACCTTGGTGCCCGACAGGCGGCCGCCCGCGAACGCGACCCCCGGCCGGTCGGGCAGGGCGGCTCCGGGCTCGTTGAGCGCCGCGGTCAGCACGCCGCCCTTGGCGACCCCGGCCAGGAAGCGGTCCTGTTGCTGCTCGGAGGCCAGGTCCAGCAACGGCACCACCCCGAAACCCAGCGTTGCCAGCGCCGGGGTAATCGCGCCGTGGCGACCGACTTCCGTCAGCACCGTGGCGACCTCGGGCAGGCCCACGCCGTCGCCGCCGAGGCGCTCCGGCACCGGCAGCGCCGTCACGCCGCCGCTGACCAGCGCCTCCCACGAGAGATCCCGATCCAGCACCGACGTCGCCACGTCGGCGACCGCCTGCTGTTCGGCGGTGAGGTCGAAGTCCATCGTCGCTGTTGAATCCATCAGTGATCCACCGGGCATTTACCGGTGTAGTCGACCTGCCAGCGCTTGATGCCGTTGAGCCATCCCGAGCGCAGCCGCTCCGGCTCCGAGATCGGCTTGAGGTCGGGCATGTGATCGGCCACGGCGTTGAAGATCAGGTTGATCGTCATCTTGGCCAGGTTGGCGCCGATGCAGTAGTGCGCGCCCGTGCCGCCGAAACCGACATGCGGGTTGGGGTTTCGCAGGATGTTGAAGGTGTAGGGGTCGTCGAAGATCTCTTCGTCGAAATTGGCCGAGCGGTAGAACATCACCACGCGCTGGCCCTTCTTGATCTGCACGCCGGATAGTTCGTAGTCCTCCAGGGCCGTCCGCTGGAAACTGGTGACCGGGGTGGCCCAGCGGACGATCTCGTCGGCGGCGGTCTCCGGGCGCTCCTTCTTGAACAGCTCCCACTGATCGGGGTAGTCCGCGAAGGCCATCATCCCCTGGGTGATGGAGTTGCGGGTGGTCTCGTTGCCGGCCACCGCGAGCATCATCACGAAGAAGCCGAATTCGTCGTCCGAGAGCTTTTCCCCGTCGATGTCGGCGTTGATCAGCGTGGTGACGATGTCGTCGCCGGGTTTCTCGGCCTTGATGGCGGCCATCTGCATCGCGTAGTTGAGCACCTCGAACGACGACGTCTTGGGATCGACGTCGGCATACTCGGGATCGTCGTTGCCGGTCATCTCGTTGGACCAGCGGAAGAGCTTTTCGCGGTCCTCCTGTGGCACCCCGAGCAAGCCGGCGATCGCCTGCAGCGGGAGCTCGCAGGACACCTGCTCGACGAAGTCCCCGGAACCGGCGGATGCCGCGTCCCGGGCGATCTTCTGGGCGCGCTCCCTGAGTTCGTCCTCCAGGCGCCCCACGGCCCGCGGGGTGAAGCCGCGGGAGATGATCTTGCGCAGCCGCGTGTGGTGCGGCGCGTCCATGTTGAGCATGACGAACCGTTGCAGCTCGATGTCCTCGCGTGCGATGTCGTCGTTGAACCGCGGGATCACGCAGTTCTCGTAGCTGGAGAAGACGTCGCTGCGCCGCGAGATCTCCTTGACGTCGTTGAGCTTGGTTATCGCCCAGAAGCCGCCGTCGTTGAACCCGCCGCCGTGGCCCGGGGCCTGCTCGTTCCACCAGATCGGCGCGGTCGCGCGCACCTCGGCGAACTCTTCGACGGGGATCCGCTCGGCGTAGATGTCGGGGTCGGTGAAATCGAACCCGGGTGGAAGGTTGGGGCTGGCCACGCTACTTCTCCTTAACTTGCTGGTCCCTATGCTGGTCCTGCGACTGGCTCGGTGACTTGCCCAGCGACCGGCGATCCCAGGACACTAGCTCTCCTAGTGGAGCTCTGTTGCCAGTAAAACATGCCTCCACCGTAGAAAAAAGGCGCCGACGCATCGTCGCTTGTCATAGTAATGAAACGTGTTCTAGCCTGGCCCCATGGGTAACCCGGTAATCGTCGAAGCCACCCGCAGCCCGATCGGCAAGCGCAATGGATGGCTGTCAGGACTGCACGCCACCGAGCTGCTGGGCGCCGTGCAAAAGGCACTGGTGGAAAAGGCCGGCATCGACGCGAACGACGTCGAACAGGTCATCGGCGGCTGCGTGACGCAGTTCGGCGAGCAGTCCAACAACATCACCCGGGTGAGCTGGCTCGTCGCGGGTCTGCCGGAGCACGTCGGCGCCACTACCGTGGATTGCCAGTGCGGCAGCAGCCAGCAGGCCAACGGCCTCGTCGCCGGGCTGATCGCCGCGGGCGCCATCGACATCGGCATCGCCTGCGGAATCGAGGCTATGAGCCGCGTCGGGCTGGGCGCCAACGCCGGCCCCGACCGCAGCATCCTGCGGCCCGCGTCGTGGGACATCGATCTGCCCGACCAGTTCACCGCCGCCGAGCGGATCGCCAAGCGCCGCGGCATCACCCGCGAGGACATCGACGCGTGGGGCTTCCAGTCGCAGCTGCGCGCCAAGCGGGCCTGGGAGGAGGGCCGCTTCGACCGCGAAATCTCGCCGATCGAGGCGCCGGTGCTCGACGAGCAGAAGCAGCCCACCAGCGAGCGCCACATGGTGGGCCGCGACCAGGGCCTGCGCGACACCACGATGGAGGGTTTGAGTCAGCTCAAGCCGGTGATCGAGGGCGGGATCCACACGGCGGGCACGTCGTCGCAGATATCCGACGGCGCCGCCGCGGTGCTGTGGATGGACGAGGACAAGGCCAAGGCGCTCGGGCTGCGGCCGCGGGCCCGGATCGTCAGCCAAGCGCTCGTCGGCGCGGAGCCCTACTACCACCTCGACGGCCCGGTGCAGTCGACGGCGAGGGTGCTGGAGAAGGCCGGGATGAAGATGGGCGACATCGACATCACCGAGATCAACGAGGCCTTCGCCTCGGTGGTGTTGTCCTGGGCGCGCGTCCACGAACCCGACATGGCCAAGGTGAACGTCAACGGCGGTGCGATCGCGCTGGGCCACCCGGTGGGCAGCACCGGCAGCCGGCTGATCACCACCGCGCTGCACGAGTTGGAGCGCACCGACCAGAGCACCGCGCTGATCACCATGTGCGCCGGCGGCGCCCTGTCCACCGGCACCATCATCGAACGGATCTGAATGGGCGTCTCGGCGGCCGACCGCATCGCGGCGGCCCAGGCGTACATCGATGCCTTGGTCACCCACGACGCCGACGCCGTCCCGTTCGCGGACGAGTGCACCCGCATCGAGGTGGGTCTCAAATCCGGGTTCTCCGGGAATCACCTGCGGCGCAGCCTCAATCGCGGACCGCAATACCGCATCATCGCGGCCACGACACGCCCCGAGTACACCGTGTCCGGCGACGAGGTGCGCGCGGTGTACGACGTGCTGACCAAGGTCGCGTTCGGCGGGCGGCGGGTCGCGTCGCGGGTCGACGAAACCTTCGTGATACCGGAAGACGACGGGCTGATCCACCACATCAGGGCCAGGTTGCGCCCATTCATTCAGCGCTAGCCGGCCCGTAGGATCAGAGCCATGCCGAAATCACCACCACGGTTTCACGACTCGCCATACGCCGACTTCCTGATCAAGTGGATGTCCCGCCTCAACGCGTTCATGTACCGCCGCAACGGCGGCGAGGGCCTCGGTGGCACGTTCCAGAAGATTCCCGTCGCGCTGCTGACCACCACCGGCCGCAAGACCGGCGAGCCCCGCGTCAGCCCGCTGTACTTCTTGCGCGACGGCGACCGGGTGATCGTCGCGGCCTCCAAGGGCGGCGCCGCGAAGAACCCGATGTGGTACCTGAACCTGAAGGCCAACCCCAAGGTGCAGGTGCAGATCAAAAAAGAGGTGCTCGACCTGACCGCGCGGGACGCGACCGACGAGGAGCGCGCCCGGTACTGGCCGCAACTGGTGGACATGTACCCGTCCTACGACGACTACCAGTCCTGGACCGACCGCACCATCCCGATCGTCATCTGCGACCCCTAGGCCAGTCCGCCGAACGTGCACTGGCGGCGGAAAATCCGCGAAAAGCTCGCCGTGAGTGCACGTTCGGCGCGAGCGTCGCCTAGGCCCCGTAGACGGGGACCGGCGGCCGCGCCTTGGCCAGCAGGTCGGCGACGACGGGCCCCAGCTCGGCGGGATCCCAGCGGGCGCCCTTGTCGATCTGCGGGCCGTGCGCCCAGCCCTCGGCGACGCGGATCTTGCCGCCCTCGACCTCGAACACCTTGCCGGTGACGTCGCGGGACTCGGCGCTGCCGAGCCAGACCACCAGCGGCGGGACGTTCTCCGGGGCCATCGCGTCGAAATCCTGGTCCTGCGTTGCCATCATCTCGGCGAACACGGTCTCGGTCATGCGGGTGCGCGCCGACGGTGCGATCGCGTTCACGGTCACGCCGTACCGCCCCATTTCGGCCGCGGCCACGAGCGTCATCGCCGCGATGCCCGCCTTGGCGGCGCTGTAGTTGCCCTGCCCGACGCTGCCCTGCAGGCCCGCGCCGGAACTGGTGTTGATGATCCGCGCGTCGACCGTCTTGCCCTCTTTGGACAGCCCGCGCCAATACGACGCGGCGTGGCGCATCATGGCGAAGTGCCCCTTGAGGTGCACGGCGATGACGGCGTCGAACTCCTCCTCGCTGGTGTTGGCCATCATCCGGTCGCGCACGATGCCGGCGTTGTTGACCACAACGTCGAGGCCGCCGAACGTGTCGACGGCGGCCTGGACCAGGGCGGCCGCTTGGTCCCAGTCGGCGATGTTGGATCCGTTGGCGACGGCTTCCCCACCGGCGGCGGTGATTTCGTCGACCACGCCCTGTGCGGCGCTGCCACCGCCGGCCGGCGACCCGTCCAGGCCCACCCCGATGTCGTTGACCACCACGCGCGCGCCTTCGGCCGCGAAGGCCAAGGCGTGGGCGCGGCCGATGCCGCCGCCCGCCCCGGTGACGATGACGACCCGGCCGTCAACCAATCCCATCGATCCTGTCTCCTCTACTTGACCGCGCTCGCGTTCGTTGCTGCCAGATAATGCGGCGGCTCGCCGCCGCCGTGCACCTCTAACGCGGCACCGCTGATGTAGGACGCCGCATCGGAGGCCAAAAACGCTGTGGCCCAACCGACATCCTCAGGCTTGGCCAGCCGCCCCAGCGGCACGTTCTTCGAGATCGCGGCGATCGACTCGGCGTCGCCATAAAACAGCTCCGACTGTTCGGTCTCGACCATCCCGACCACGCAGGCGTTCACCCGGACCTTCGGCCCCCATTCGACCGCCAGCGTCTGCGTCAGGCTTTCCAGGCCGGCCTTGGCCGCCCCGTACGCCCCGGTACCGGGGGACGGCCGCCGGCCGCTGAGGCTGCAGATGTTGATGACCGATCCGCCGCGGGGCTGGCTCTGCATCTTCTCGTTGGCGTGCTGCGAAACCCACAACGCGCCAATGAGGTTGAGCTCGATGATCTTGCGGTTGAACTTCGCGCTGGATTCCGCGGTCAGCACGTACGGCGAACCGCCGGCGTTGTTGACGACGACGTCGAGCCGGCCATGCCGGTCCACGATCGCGTCGATCATCGCCTTGACGGCGTCATCGTCGCGGACGTCGCAGGGGTGGAACTCGTAGGGCAGGCCCTCGACGGGCCGTCGCGCACAGGTGATCACGGTCGCCCCCTGCTTGGCGAAAACCGAGCTGATGCCGGCACCCACGCCGCGAACGCCGCCGGTAATAAGGACGATCCGCCCGTCCAGCCCCAGGTTGATGCCTTCCGAAAGGGGCGAGCCTGCTTCGGCGGGAGTCACTGTGCTAGCGTACCAAGCAAGTGCTTGCTTAGGTAGTTAGCCCACCCAGGAAGTGCAATGACGATCAATTCCACCATCCCCGAACCGGGCATCGTCGCGGTCACCGTCGACTACCCGCCCGTCAACGCCATCCCGTCGCGCGGCTGGTTCGAACTCGCCGACGCGATCACGGCGGCCGGCGCCGATCCCGAGACCCACGCGGTGATCCTGCGGGCCGAGGGCCGCGGCTTCAACGCCGGTGTGGACATCAAGGAGATGCAGCGCACCGAGGGCTTCACCGCCCTGATCGACGCCAACCGCGGCTGCTATGCCGCGTTCCGCGCGGTCTACGAATGCGCCGTGCCGGTGATCGCGGCGGTGAACGGGTTCTGCGTCGGCGGCGGGATCGGCCTGGTGGGCAACTCCGACGTCATCGTGGCATCCGACGACGCCACCTTCGGGCTGCCGGAGGTCGAACGCGGCGCGCTCGGCGCGGCGACCCACCTGTCGCGGTTGGTGCCGCAGCACATGATGCGGCGGCTGTTCTTCACCGCCGCCACCGTGGACGCGGCCACCCTGCACCACTTCGGCTCGGTGCACGAGGTGGTGCCCCGGGATCAGTTGGACGAGGCCGCGTTGCGGGTGGCCCGCGACATCGCCGCCAAGGACACGCGCGTCATCCGCGCCGCCAAGGAGGCGCTCAACCTGATCGACGTGCAACGGGTCAACTCGAGTTACCGCATGGAGCAAGGCTTTACGTTCGAGCTCAACCTCGCCGGGGTCTCCGACGAGCACCGCGACGCGTTTGCCGGCACGACGAAGGGCGAAAAGTCGTGAGCGACAAGCGAACCACCCTCGACGAGGCCGTCGCGCAACTGCGCAGCGGCATGACGATCGGCATCGGCGGCTGGGGATCTCGGCGCAAGCCCATGGCGTTCGTGCGCGCCATGCTGCGCACCGACGTCAAGGACTTGACCGTGGTCACCTACGGCGGGCCCGACCTGGGGTTGCTCTGCTCGGCGGGCAAGGTCAAGCGGGTCTACTACGGGTTCGTGTCGCTGGACTCCGCCCCGTTCTACGACCCCTGGTTCGCGAAGGCGCGCACCGGTGGAGCCATCGAGGCCCGTGAGATGGACGAGGGCATGCTGCGGTGCGGGTTGCAGGCGGCGGCGCAGCGGCTGCCGTTCCTGCCGATCCGCGCCGGGCTGGGCAGTTCGGTCCCGGACTTCTGGGAGGGCGAGCTGCGGACGGTGACCAGCCCTTACCCGGCGCCCGGCGGCGGGCACGAGACGCTGCTCGCCATGCCGGCCCTGGGCCTGGACGCCGCCTTCGTGCACCTCAATCTCGGTGACAGCCAGGGCAACGCCGCCTACACCGGCATCGACCCCTACTTCGACGACCTCTTCTTGATGGCCGCACAGCGGCGCTACCTGTCGGTGGAGCGCGTCGTCTCCACCGAGGAGCTCGTCAAGGCGGTGCCCCCGCAGGCGCTGCTGGTGAACCGAATGATGGTCGACGCGGTGGTGGAAGCCCCAGGCGGTGCCCACTTCACCACCGCCGCACCGGATTACGCCCGCGACGAGAAGTTCCAGCGGCACTACGCCGAGGCGGCCTCCACGGACGAGGGCTGGCAGCAGTTCGTCACGACCTATCTGTCCGGCGGCGAGGACGACTATCAGGCCGCGGTTCGCGCGTTCGCAGAGGAGGCCGCCAAGTGAGCAGCACCCGAGCCGAGGTCTGCGCGGTCGCCTGCGCCGAATTGTTCAGGGACGCCGGCGAAATCATGATCAGCCCAATGACGAACATGGCCTCCGTCGGCGCCCGGCTGGCGCGCCTGACCTTCTCGCCGGACATCCTGCTGACCGACGGCGAGGCGCAGCTGCTGGCGGACACCCCCGCGTTGGGCAAGACCGGGGCCATCGAGGGCTGGATGCCGTTCGGGCGGGTGTTCGAGACGCTGGCCTGGGGGCGCCGCCACGTGGTGATGGGCGCCAATCAGGTAGATCGCTTTGGCAATCAGAACATCTCGGCGTTCGGCCCGCTGCAGCGCCCGACCCGGCAGATGTTCGGGCTGCGCGGCGCGCCCGGCAACGCGATCAACCATTCGACCAGTTACTGGGTCGGCAACCACTCCAAGCGGGTGTTCTGCGAGAGCGTCGACGTGGTGTGCGGCATCGGCTGGGACAAGATCGACGCCGACAACCCGGCGTTCCGATTCGCCAACCCGTATCGGGTGGTGTCCAACCTGGGGGTGTTCGACTTCAACGGCCCCGACCACACCATGCGGGCGGTTTCCCTGCACCCCGGCGTGAGCCCCGACGACGTCCGCGAGAACACGTCGTTCGCGGTGGACGGCCTCGACGAGGCGAAGGAAACCAGGCTCCCGACCGACGACGAGCTGCGCCTGATCCGCGAGGTGATCGACCCGAAGGCATTGCGCGACCGCGAGATACGCTCATGAGGCTGCGCACGCCGCTGACCGAGCTGGTCGGTGTCGAGCACCCGGTGGTGCAAACCGGGATGGGCTGGGTGGCCGGCGCGCGGCTGGTGTCGGCCACGGCGAACGCGGGCGGTCTGGGCATCCTGGCCTCGGCGACGATGACGCTGGACGAGTTGGCGACGGCCATCGGCAAGGTCAAGGCCGCGACCGACAAGCCGTTCGGGGTGAACATCCGCGCCGACGCCGCCGACGCCGGCGATCGCGTCGAGCTGATGATCCGCGAGGGCGTGAAGGTGGCCTCCTTCGCCTTGGCGCCCAAGCAGGAGTTGATCGCCCGGCTGAAAGAGGCCGGGGCGGTGGTCATCCCGTCGATCGGGGCCGCCAAACACGCGCGCAAGGTCGCGGGCTGGGGCGCCGACGCGATGATCGTGCAGGGCGGCGAGGGCGGCGGGCACACCGGACCCGTCGCGACCACGCTGCTGCTGCCTTCCGTGCTCGACGCCGTGCAGGGCACCGGAATCCCGGTGATCGCGGCGGGCGGATTCTTCGACGGCCGCGGGCTCGCGGCGGCCTTGTCGTACGGCGCCGCCGGCGTCGCGATGGGCACCCGGTTCCTGCTCACCTCGGATTCCACCGTGCCCGAGGCGGTCAAACGCCGCTACCTCGAGGCGGCGCTGGACGGCACCGTGGTCACCACGCGCGTCGACGGCATGCCGCACCGGGTGTTGCGCACCGGCCTGGTGGAGAGGCTGGAAAGTGGCTCGCCGGTAAGGGGATTCGCCGCGGCGGTGGGCAACGCGGCCAAGTTCAAGAAGATGTCGCAGATGACCTGGGCGTCGATGATCCGCGACGGCCTGGCGATGCGGCACGGCAAGGAGCTGACCTGGTCGCAGGTGGTGATGGCGGCGAACACCCCGATGCTGCTCAAGGCCGGGCTGGTCGAGGGCAACACCGAGGCCGGCGTGCTGGCCTCCGGGCAGGTGGCCGGCATCCTCGAGGACCTGCCGTCGTGCGCCGAGCTGATCGAGTCGATCGTGCACGACGCGATCACCCATCTGAAGGCCGCCGCGGCGCGGATCGAAGAACCCTGAGCCGAGGACCAACGACCCTGGCCCGCCCGACGGCGCGGCACCATCCTGGATGCGTGATGACGCTGGCCCCGGCCTCCTGGCCCGCCCCGCTGTTGAACGCGATTCGCGCCTCCAATCGGCACCTGCTCAACCCGGTGATGCTGCGGCTGGCCGGCCACAAGCATTGGTACGCGGCCGCGATCCGGCACACCGGGCGGCGTTCGGGGAAGCAGTACGCGACACCCGTCGTCGCCGAGCGCGTAGCCGACGGCTTCATCGTCCCGCTGCCCTACGGCACCCGCGTCGACTGGTTACAAAACGTGCTCGCGGCGGGGCGGGCGACGATTTGTGTGCAGGGCGAAAGCCACGACGTGGTGCGGCCGGCGATCATCGACGCGGCCACCGCTCTGCCGCAGTTGTCGGATCAACGGCGCCGCACCTTCCAGCGGGTCGGCATCGAGCAGTACCTCAGGGTCGAAGACCAGCCGTCTAATTAAGCTATTCGCTAATTTCTGCGAAAATTAAGCTATAGTCTTCATATGTCTGCGATGAAGGCCCGTCCTTCACTGCGCGCGACGGTAATCGGCGACGTGGTGGGATCCAGACGGGCCGGCGACCGGCCCGCCCTGCATCGGCGCGTGGCGACCGCCCTGCACCGGGTCGCGACGGGCGCGATCGACCCGCCTGCCTTCACCGTCGGCGATGAGTTCCAGGGCAGCTACCCCACGCTCGGCGCCGCCATCGACGCGGCATTGACCATCCGCCTGCTGCTCGCCCCGGAGATCGACGTCCGTTTCGGCATCGGCTGGGGCACGGTCACCGTTCTGGACGCCGAGGCCGGAATCCAAGACGGGCCGGGCTGGTGGACCGCGCGCGAGGCCATCCAGCAGACGGCAGAGACCCAGCGGCAGCCCGGCTTCACGCTGGTGCGCACGACGTTCCGGGCGGAGGCCGACACGCGCGCCGACGTCGCGGCCGTCAACGCGGCGCTGATTTGTCGGGACCATCTGCTTGGATCGCTCGATGAAAGATCGTGGCGAATTGTGAGGGGTTTGATGACCGGCCGGACCAAAAAGGAACTCGCCGCGGCCGAGGGCATCAGCCCCTCCGCGGTGTCCCAACGGGCGGCCCGCGACGGTCTGGACCTGATTGTCGTTGCCTCTCAAGATCTTCGGGGCCTGCCGTGAGCGCCGTGGCGGTCCTGTTGCTCGCGGTCGGAATCGCCGACCTGTGCCGGCGAGCGGTCCGCGCGTCGTGGCCGCCGCTGGCGACCGGCCCGGCCGTGGTGGTGGCCTGCGCGGCGCTGGGTGGGCTGTGGCATCGCGGCGATATCCCGCTGCTCCTGGTGGCCGCCGCCGCGGCGGTCGTCTGGGAGTGGCTATGCCTGCGCAGCGAGCGCAGCGGCGGGCAGCAGGCGGCCCCGTTGGCGGTGTTCGTCGCGGCGCTGGTGCTGCTGATGGTCTTGTCCGGCTGGTCCTCGGCGGTCGGCGGCGCCCTCGGGCGGTGGTCGGCGTGGGTGCAGCTGCCGCTGAGCCAGGTGACGCCCACGCGGCTGCTGATGATCCTCGGTGTGGTGCTGGTGCAGTTCGCCACCGGAAATCAGTTGGTGCGCCTGGTGCTTGGCTCGGTGGGGGCGGTGCGCCCGGCCGGCGAGCCGCAGCCGTCGGACCGGCTCAAGGGCGGCCGGCTGCTGGGCCCGATGGAACGGCTGTTGATCCTGAGCCTCGGCGTCGGCGGGCAGGTGGCCGCGGCCAGCGCCGTCGTCGCCGCCAAGGGCATCATCCGTTTTCCCGAGCTGAGCGCCCAGAAAACCCGCAACGGGGATATCGGCATCGACGAGGTGACCGAGTACTTTCTGGTGGGCAGCTTCACGAGTTGGCTGCTGGCGCTCGGCGGGATCGCGCTGGTGCTGGCCGCGCGTTAACTTCCACGCCGAGTGTGCAATTCACGACGGGACACGCCGTTGAATTGTCGCAGACTGCACGCTCGACGGTCAGGGGCACCACCCCGCGGCGCGCATCGCGGCAACGACTCGCGCGATGACGGTTCCTTGCCGATAGCGGAGCAGGTCGCCGCTCACCCGGACGATGGTCCAGCCCAGGTCAGCCAGTGCGGCGTGCCGGTCGATGTCGCGCTCGCGCTGCTGGGGATCCGTCCAGTGCTGGGGCCCGTCGTACTCGATGCCGACTCGAAGGTCCTTGTACCCCATGTCGACTCGCGCCACGAAGTCGCCGTACTCATCACACACCCTGATCTGGGTTTGCGGCGCAGGCAGTCCCGCTGCGATCAGCACCAACCGGGTTCGTGTCTCCTGGGGTGATTCGGCACCGCCATCTACGAACGGCAATACCGCGCGCAGCCGAACCAGACCGCGCATGCCGCTATGCTCGGCCACCACGGCCTCGACCTCCTTGATCTTGATATCGGTCGCGTTGGCCAACGCGTCGAGCCGCTGCACCGCATGCAACCGCGATGACGCCCACCGGCCGATGTCAAAAGCCGTGCGCGCCGGAGTCGTTACGGGCATGCCGTCGACTTGGATCACTTCGCCCGGAAGCAGGGTTTCGTTGTGCACCGTGATGCCCCCTGGCGGCCGCCGACTGTGGTGTATCAGCTCGGCGTCGAGCGCTGGGCTTACCCACTTGGCTCCGAGCAACGCCGCCGCCGAGTTTCCGGCGATGACGGCGTGGCGTCGCGACCACAGCCATGCCGCGCGCGCACGTTCGCGCGCCGTCAACTCGAGGTCGGCGGGGCCGTAAACCCCCGGGTATACGGCTGAGTAGAGCGAGCGCATCGCCCGCTCCGGCATGGTCTTCACGGCCAGGGCCTCGCTGCCCAGAAATAGCTCCGCCATGGGGGCGATGTTGCCAACGGGTACCGACATCGCGGCGAGCGTGCAATTCACGACGCGACACGCCGAGCAAGCGTCGCAGGTTGCACGCCCGGCGCAGAGGGCTACAGCCGCTCGATGATTGTGACGTTCGCCGTGCCGCCGCCCTCGCACATCGTCTGCAGCCCGTAGCGGCCGCCGATGCGCTCGAGCTCGTTGAGCATCGTGGTGAACAGCTTGGCCCCGGTGGCGCCCAGGGGATGGCCGAGCGCGATCGCACCGCCGTTGGGGTTGACCTTCTCCGGGTCCGCCTTGACCTCCTTGAGCCACGCCAGCACGACGGGGGCGAACGCCTCGTTGATCTCGACCGTGTCGATGTCGTCGATGGACAGCCCGGTCTTGTCCAGGGCGTACCGGGTGGCCGGGATCGGCCCGGTCAGCATGAACACCGGGTCGGCGGCGCGGGCGCTGATGTGGTGGATGCGCGCCCGCGGGGTGAGCTTGTGTTCCTTGACGGCCCGCTCGGAAGCCAACAGCACCGCGCTGGCGCCATCGGAAATCTGGCTGGCCATCGCCGCCGTCAGCCGGCCGCCCTCGACCAGGGTCTTCAGGCCGGCCATCTTCTCCAGCGAGGACTCGCGGGGTCCCTCGTCGACCCGGAACGGCCCGGATTCGGTTTCCACAGTGATGATTTCGTTGTCGAAGTGCCCGCCGCGGATGGCCGCGAACGCGCGCTCGTGGCTGGTGAGGGCGTACTGCTCCATCTCTTCGCGCGACAGGTTCCACTTCTCGGCGATCATCTCCGAGCCGCGGAATTGCGAGATTTCCTGGTCGCCGTACCGGTGCAGCCACTGCTTGGACTCGTTGGTCGGTGAGGTGAACCCGAACTGCTCGCCGACGGTCATCGCCGACGAGATCGGGATCTGGCTCATGTTCTGCACGCCGCCGGCCACGATGAGGTCGGCCGTCCCGGACATGATCGCCTGTGCGCCAAAGGAAATGGCCTGCTGGCTGGACCCGCACTGCCGGTCCACGGTGACACCGGGGACCTCTTCGGGATAGCCGGCGGCCAGCCAGGACAGCCGGGCGATGTTGCCCGCCTGCGCCCCGATGGCGTCGACGCAACCGGCGATCACGTCGTCCACGGCGGCGGGGTCGACGTCGACGCGGTCGAGCAGTCCGCGCCACCCGTACGCACCGAGGTCGAGGGGGTGGACCCCGGCCAGGGCGCCGTTGCGCTTGCCAACCGCGGTACGTACAGCGTCAATGACGTACGCCTCGGGCATCTTTCAGACTCCTTCTTTGGTGATTCCGCCAAGCACGATGGCGAGATATTGCCGCCCCACCTGCTGTGCGGTGAGCGGTCCGCCGGGCTGATACCAGCGCACCGACACCCAGGTGGTGTCACGGATGAAACGGTAGACAAGGTCGACGTCGAGGTCCGGGCGGAAGTAGCCCTCGTCGACGCCCTGACTGAGCACCTCGACCCACATCTTTCGCTGCTGCCGGTTCATGTCCTCGATGTAGGAGAACCGCGGTTGGGACAGCAGCCGTTTGGCCTCGTCCTGGTAGATGACGACTTGGGCGTGCCGATCCTCGATCGCCTCGAACGACGCCATGAACAGCCCCTTGAGCCGCTCCAGCGGATTGGATTCGCTGTCGACGATCTCGCGGTAGCGCGCGAACAACCAATCCAGGAAGCCGCGCAGCAGCTCGTCGACCATCTCCTCCTTGGAGGAGAAATGGTGATACAGGCTGCCGGAGAGGATGCCGGCACCGTCGGCGATGTCGCGTACCGTGGTGGCGCGCAATCCGCGCTCGGCGAACATGGTCGCGGCGAGCTCTAACAACTCGTCTCGGCGACTGTTTGCCTGACCGGCCACTCGGTCCACCGGATAAGGGTATCAACCAAGCGCTTGCTCGGCCAATGCGGCCGCCTCGTCAACGCGGAGTTAGTCGCCCTAGGCAATTTCGTCGAAAACGCCCGCTTTCGGGCGTCTCGTCGTAATCTCCCAGACGTGGCGATTTGCTGGGACCTGAGCGACGTCGTGGTGGCCGACAGAGGCGCCACGCCGTTCATGAGGCCCCTATCGGGGCGTGTTCGACGGCGCCGGTCGCCAAAGGAGCGGTCCCCCATCAATTAAGGCTGGCCGCGGTGGCGGCAGGCCGAACGGCTAGGAGGCTACGGTCGTGAGCTTTTTGGTGTTGCCCCCAGAGTTGAATTCGGCATTGATCTTTGCTGGTGCCGGTTCGGCGCCGATGCTGGAAGCTGCGGCCGCGTGGGACGGTCTGGCCTCGGAGCTCGGTTCGGCGGCGTCGTCGTTCGCGTCGGTGACGTCCGGGTTGGCGGACCAGGCCTGGCAGGGCCCGGCGGCTCAGGCGATGACGGCGGCGGCGGCCCCCTACAGCGGGTGGTTGAGCGCGGCCGCCTCCCAGGCCGCTCAGGCGGCGGGGCAGGCCCGCGCGGTGATCAGCGCGTTCGAGGCGGCGCAGGCGGCGACCGTGCATCCGCTCATGGTGGAGCTGAACCGCAACTCGCTGGTGCAGATGGTGATGTCGAACTGGTTCGGCCTCAATGCGCCGGCGATCGCCGAGCTCGAGGGTGACTACGAGGCGATGTGGGCCCAGGACGTGGCGGCGATGGTCGGCTACCACGGCGGTGCGTCGGCGGCGGCCGCGCAGTTGGTCCCCGCCCAGACGCTGCAAGACCTGCTGGCCGGCCTGCCCAACCTGGGTCTCGGCAACCTGGGCAGCGCCAACCTGGGCGGCGGCAACACCGGCAGCGGCAACGCCGGCAACGGCAACGCGGGGAGCTCAAACCTGGGCGGCGGAAACATCGGCAACCACAACGTCGGCGACGGGAACACCGGCAACCGCAACTTCGGCTCCGGAAACGCCGGCTTCGGAAACATCGGCTTCGGAAACACCGGAAAGACGGCTACCAGCGGGCAAAACGTCGGGATGGGCAACAACGGCAACAACAACGTCGGTTTCGGCAACAGCGGCGACGGCAACCGCGGTGGCGGGAACTTCGGCAACAACAACATCGGCGGCGGCAACGCCGGCAACAACAACATCGGCTTCGGGCTCACCGGCAACAACGAGATCGGTATCGGCAACACCTATTTCAACACCGCCACCAACCAGTTCAGCTTCGGCGGCCTGAACTCGGGCAGCGGCAACATTGGCATCGGGAACTCGGGCACCGGCAACATCGGCTTCTTCAACTCCGGCAGCGGCAACGTCGGCATCTTCAACACCGGGGCCAACACCCTCAACCTCGGCAACATCAACGACATCGGCATCGGGAACTCGGGCAGCAACAACATCGGCATCGGGAACTCGGGCCTTGGAAACAACGGCTTCGGGAACTCGTGGGAGTTCAACACCGGCTTCGGGAACTCGGGCGCTCAGAACACCGGCGTCGGTAACGCGGGCGTCGACAACACCGGGAACTGGAATTCGGGCAGCATCAACACGGGTGATGGGAATTCGGGCTCCGTCAACACCGGAATGTGGAACGCGGGTCTCACGAACACCGGCGTCGGCTTCACCACCTATTCGGGCCTGCAGAGCTCCGGCTTCGGCAACGTCGGTGACGACGTGTCGGGCTTCTTCAACACGGCCAGCGGCGGGGCAAACTTCAACGGTTTTGTCTCGGGCTTCTTCAACTCGGTCACCGGCGGTTCCGTTTTCGACTACCAAGTCTCGGGCATTGGAAACCACATCGCGCCCGACCCGAACGGCTTCCTGGGCACCGCAGTCAGCGGATACGCGTCCGGCTTCTTCAATGCGATCACCGGCTCATCCGGCTTATTCGGGCTCAGCCGCATGTTGCCCTGACTTATCGGACGCGGTGCTGAATTAACCGGCCGTTCTGGCGAAAACCAGGAAAGCGGTTCGGGGTGGTCGTAGCATTCGTGCCGAAAACTCGATCCCTTCGGGCACCGGCCGCTTCGTGGCGGCCGGGGGAAACGAGCAGGAGGCCGAAATGGCGAATTTTGCGGTGCTGCCGCCGGAAATCAATTCTCTGCTCATGTTCAGTGGCGCCGGCTCGGCGCCGATGCTTGAGGCGGCGGCGGCCTGGGACGGGCTGGCCCAGGAGCTGAACGCGGCGGCGGCGGCGTTCGGGTCGATCACCTCGGGGCTGGCGGGTCAGGACTGGCAGGGTGCGTCGGCGCAGTCGATGACGGCGGCGGCCGCCCCGTACACGGGCTGGCTCAACCAGGCGGCGACCCAGGCGGCCGGGGCGGCCGGGCAGGCCCGCGCGGTGGTCAGCGCCTTCGAGGCCGCGCAGGCGGCCACGGTGCACCCGCTCCTCGTGCAGCTCAACCGAAACTCCTTGGTGCAGATGGTGATGTCGAACTGGTTCGGCCTCAACGCGCCCGCGATAGCCGAGATCGAGACCGACTACGAGACCATGTGGGCCCAGGACGTCTCGGCGATGTCGGGCTACTACTCCGGCGCGTCGGCCGCGGCCGCCGCACTCACGCCGGCGCAGACTCTGCAGCAGCTGCTATCGACCCTGCCGAACCTGGGGGTGGGCAACATCGGGAACGCCAACCTGGGCAACGGCAACAGGGGCGGCGGCAACGTCGGCAGCGGCAACATTGGCAGCTCCAACCTGGGCGGCGGGAACACCGGCAACAACAACGTTGGCAGCGGAAACCACGGGAGCAACAACTTCGGCGCCGGCAACTTAGGCGCGGGAAACGTCGGCTTCGGAAACTCCAGTACCAGCGCCACCGCCAGCCATAACGTGGGCATTGGCAACTTCGGCACCAACAATTTCGGCCTCGGCAACAGTGGCAGCGGAAACATGGGTGGCGGAAACACCGGCGTCGGCAACATCGGTGGCGGAAACACCGGCAGCAACAACATCGGCTTCGGGCTCACCGGCAACAACGAGATCGGCGTCGGGAAAACCTATTTCAACACCGCGACCAATCAGTTCAGCTTCGGCGGGCTGAACTCGGGCAGCGGAAACATCGGCATCGGGAACTCGGGCACGGGCAACATCGGGTTCTTCAACTCGGGCAGCGGCAACGTCGGCATCTTCAATGCCGGGTCCAGTAGCGTGATTCCGGGCGGCCTGAACAACTTCGGCATCGGGAACTCGGGAGTCGGAAACTTCGGATTCGGGAACTCGGGCATTCTCTCGACGGGCTTCGGAAACTCGGGGCAGGGCGACACCGGCTTCGGCAACGCGGGCGGCTTCGACACGGGCGCCGGAAACTCGGGCCTGGCCGATACCGGCTTCGGGAATGCGGGCTTCGTGGACACCGGCAACGGGAACTCGGGCAGCGCCAACACGGGGTTCTGGAACTCGGGCAACGTGAACACCGGCGTCGGTTCCACCACCGACACGGGCCTGCAGAATTCGGGCTTCGGCAACACGGGAATTGGGGACTCGGGCTTCTGGAACACGGGCGACTCGGTGTCCGGGATCTACAACCGGGCCACCGGCGGCCTCATCAACGGCGGGGCGTCGGGCTTCTTCAACGCGGCCACCGGCGGCGCAAGCGAGAACGGCTTCACGTCCGGCTTCTTCAACATTGGCGTCACCGGACCGTTCGGCGGGGCCCCGACGGGCCAGCTGAGCGGCTTCAACTCCGGCCTGCTCAACATCGGCACCGGCATCGCCGGCTTGTTCAACCTGGCCCGCCTCTGACCCCAGGGCCGGCCAAAAGCCGAAATCGCCTCTCCGGTCGAGCAACTCGAGTGGTTACCGGCCAGAACCACGGAGGTGGATGCCACGTCCACGGCCTCGGCGGCACCGTGGCCCCGCGCCAGCCACGCGTAAAGCAATCAACACGCCGGGCCTGCGTGCGCTCGCGCCGGAACCCCTATGTCGGCGCCGGCTTCGGGCGTACCATTTGTGACGAATACTCGATTCCATTCGGCATCGGCCACCCGCGCGGCGGCCAGGGAACGGGTAGGAGGCCACGATGGCGAATTTTGCGGTGCTGCCACCGGAAATCAATTCTCTGCGGATGTTTGCCGGCGCGGGTTCGGCTCCCATGCTGGAAGCGGCGGCCGCCTGGGAGGGGTTGGCCTCGGAGCTGGGTTCGGCGGCGTCGTCGTTCGCGTCGGTGACGTCGGGGTTGGCGGACCAGGCCTGGCAGGGCCCGGCGGCCCAGGCGATGACGGCGGCGGCAACCCCCTACGGCGGGTGGTTGAGCGCGGCGGCGTCCCAGGCGGCGTCGGCGGCTGGGCAGGCCAGGGCCGTCGCCAGCGCGTTCGAGGCGGCGCAGGCCGCGACGGTGCATCCGATCATGGTGGAGTTGAACCGCAATTCTTTCGTGCAGATGGTGACGTCGAACTGGTTCGGGTTCAACGCGCCGGCGATCGCCCAACTCGAGGGCGACTACGAGGCGATGTGGGCCCAGGACGTGGCGGCCATGGTGGGCTACCACGGCGGCGCGTCGGCGGCGGCCGCGCAGCTGGTGTCCGCGCAGACCCTGCAGGACCTGCTGGCCGGCCTGCCCAACCTGGGCCTCGGCAACAAGGGAAACGCCAACCTGGGTAACGGCAACACCGGTATCGGCAACATCGGCAGTGGCAACACCGGCAACAGCAACATCGGCGGCGGCAACGGCTTCAATGGTCTTGCGGCCAATGGAAACATCGGCACCGGGAACAACGGCAACAGCAACTTGGGCTTCGGGAACCAGGGCAACCGGAACATCGGTTTCGGCAACGGCCCCAACCCGACCGTCAGCTCCGATCTCGGCCACAACATCGGCTTCGGCAACGCCGGCAGCAACAACTGGGGCCTGGGCAACGCCGGGGACGGGAACCGCGGTGGCGGTAACGTCGGCAACAACAACATCGGCGCCGGGAACACCGGCAACAACAACATCGGCTTCGGGCTCACCGGCAACAACGAGATCGGTATCGGCAACACCTATTTCAACACCGCGACCAACCAGTTCAGCTTCGGCGGCCTGAACTCCGGCAGCGGCAACATCGGCATCGGCAACTCGGGCAGCGGCAACATCGGTTTCTTCAACTCCGGCAGCGGCAACATCGGGATCTTCTCCACGGGCACCAACACCCATTTTCCCGGTCAGCTCAACAGCTTTGGCATCGGGAACTCGGGCGCCGGGAACATCGGCTTCGGGAACGCGGGCGACTGGAATTTCGGCTTCGGAAACTCGGGCAACGTCAACACCGGGTTCGGGAACTCCGGCGGGCTGGACACCGGCTTCGGAAACGGCGGTGCCTTCGACACCGGGTTCTGGAACTCGGGCGAGGTCAATACCGGCTGGGGGAATTCGGGCAACATCAACACCGGCGCGTGGAATTCGGGCCTGGTCAATACGGGCTTCGGCTTCACCACCAACACCGGTGCCAGCCACTCGGGCTTCAACACCACCGGCACAAATGTCTCGGGGTTCAACAACACCGGCACGAGCGGGTTTGTCTCGGGCCTGTTCAACACCGTCATCGGTGGCGGCGCCCTCTCGGGCATCGGCAATACCGGTGTCCCCACATTCAGCCCCCTCATCAGTGGTTCGGACTCCGGCTTCTTCAACACCGGCACCGACTTGGCGGGTTTCTTCAGCCTCAGCCGGCTGTTCGCGGGTTAGGCAGGCATGCTCTCGCGGCACCGTCAGGGATGCTGGCTGGAGACCGAAATCACCTCTCCGGTCAGGTAACTCGAGTAGTCGCTGGCGAGGAAGGCTATGGTGGAGGCGATTTCCCACGGCTCGGCGGCGCGGCCGAAGGCCTCGTCGGCGGACAGCCGGTCCAGCAAATCGGCCGACGTCGTCTTGTCCAAAAACTTGTGCCGCGCGATGCTGGGCGACACCGCGTTGATCCGGACGCCGTACTCGACGGCTTCGATTGCGCTGCAACGGGTTAGCGCCATCACCCCTGCCTTGGCCGCCGCGTAGTGCGACTGCGAGTGCTGCGCGCGCCAGCCCAGCACGCTGGCGTTGTTGACGATCACACCGCCGTGCGACGCCTCCCGGAAATACCGCAGCGCCGCGCGGGTGGCGCGGAACACCGACGTCAGCGTCACGTCCAGGACGCGATCCCATTCGTCGTCGGTCATGTCGACCACCGGGGTCTGCCCGCCCAGGCCGGCGTTGTTCACCAGCACGTCCAAGCGGCCCATCCGCGCGGTGGTCGAATCGATCAGGGCGTCGACCTGCGCGGTGGAAGTCACGTCGCACACCACCTTCTCGACCCGGCCCAGTCCCAGCGCGCTCAGTTCGTCGGCGGTCTCCCCCAGCCGTCGTTCGTGATGATCGGACACCACGACGTCGGCCCCTTCGGCCAGGGCGCGGCGGGCGGTCGCCGAGCCGATGCCGGTACCCGCGGCCGCGGTCACGACGACCACCTTGCCTTCCAGCAGGCCGTGTCCGGCGACCTCTTTCGGCGCTTCGGAGAGAGTCATCCCTTAACCTCTCGGGGTAGGCCGAGCACCCGCTCGGCGATGATGTTGCGCTGGATCTCGTTGGACCCGCCGTAGATGGTGTCCGCGCGGGTAAACAGGAAAAGCCGCTGCCACTCGTCGAATTCCCCGTCGGACAACGTCGTCCCGGCCCTGCCGATCACGTCCATCGCCAGCTCGCCGAGATCGCGATGCCAGTTGGCCCACAACAGCTTCGACACGTTGTCCTGGCCGGGTTGCTCGACGTCCATCGTCGCCAGCGCGTACGAACGCATCGCCCGCAGCCCGGTCCACGCCCGCGTCAGCCGCTCACGGATGAACGGGTCGTCGGCGGCGCCGGTGCGGCGCGCGAGCTCGGCCAGGTTGGAAAGCTCACGGGCGTAGCGGATTTGCTGCCCGAGTGTGGAGACGCCTCGCTCGAAGGTCAGCGTCCCCATCGCGACGCGCCAGCCGTCTCCGGGCTGGCCCACCACCAACGACGCGTCGGTTCGCGCGTCGTCGAAGAACACCTCGTTGAATTCCGCGGTGCCGGTGATCTGGACGATCGGGCGGACCTGCACGCCCGGCTGGTCCAGCGGCACCAGCAGGTACGACAGGCCGGCGTGGCGCTTGGAGCCCTTCTCGGTACGCGCCACCACGAAGCACCACTGCGACAGGTGCGCCAGCGACGTCCACACCTTCTGGCCGTTGATCACCCATTGGTCGCCGTCGAGTTCGGCCGTCGTCGAGACGTTGGCCAGGTCGCTGCCGGCGCCGGGCTCGGAATAGCCCTGGCACCACAGCTCGGTGACGTCGAGGATGCGCGGCAGGAACCGCTGCTGCTGTTCGGGTGTCCCGAACGCGATCAGCGTCGGGCCGAGCAGCTCCTCACCGAAGTGGTTGACCTTGTCCGGCGCGTCCGCCTTCGCATACTCCTCGTAGAACGCCACCCGGTGCGCGGTCGAAAGACCGCGGCCACCATGCTCGACGGGCCACCCCAGGCAGGTCAGCCCGGCGGCGGCCAGGTGCTGATTCCACGCCCGGCGTTCCTCGAACGCCTCGTGCTCGCGCCCGGGCCCGCCGAGCCCCCTGAGCGCCGCGAATTCGCCGGCCAGATTGTCGGCGAGCCACTGGCGGACCTCGGCCCGGAACTCCTCGACGTCCTGCATGCCCTGTAGGCTAACCTACCAAGCACTTGCTTTGTTAGGAGCGGTCCAGAGGAGCGATGATGATCGGCGACCCGCGCACCGTGCCGGCGGCGCTGGACCGTCTGGCGCAGCGGCTCCCCGATCACGACGCGCTGATCACCGACGATCGGACCTTCACGTCGGCCGCGCTGCGGGCCGAGGTGCATCGGGCGGCCGCCGCGCTTATCGCGCTGGGCGTCCGGGCCGGGGACCGGGTCGCGATCTGGTCGCCCAACACCTGGCACTGGGTGGTGGCCTGCCTCGCGATTCACCACGCCGGGGCCGCGATGGTGCCGCTGAACACCCGCTACACCGCCGAAGAGGCCGCCGACATCCTGGCGCGCACCGCCGCGCCGGTGCTGTTCGGGATGGGGCGATTCCTCGGCAACGATCGCGTCGCCGACCTGGACCGCTTGGGCTCTCAAGCGCTGCCGGCGCTGCGGCACATCGTCAGAATTCCGATCAACGCCGACGACGGCACCTGGGACGACTTCATCGCCCGCGGCGCCGAGCCCTCAGCCACCGACGGGGTAACGCACCGCGCCGCCGCCGTCACACCCGACGACGTCAGCGACATCCTGTTCACCTCCGGCACCACCGGGCGCAGCAAAGGCGTGCTGTGTGCGCATCGGCAGTCGCTGTCGGCCTCGGCGTCGTGGGCGGCCAACGGCAAGATCACCAGCGACGACCGGTACCTCTGCATCAACCCGTTCTTCCACAACTTCGGTTACAAGGCAGGCATCCTGGCCTGCCTGCAGACCGGCGCGACGCTGATCCCCCACCTGACCTTCGACCCACTGCGCGCGCTGCAGGCGATCGAGCAGCACCGCATCACCGTGTTGCCCGGGCCGCCCACCATCTACCAGACACTGCTCGACCACCCGGCGCGGCGGGACTACGACCTGAGCTCGCTGCGGTTCGCGGTGACGGGCGCGGCCACGGTGCCGGTCGTGCTGGTCGAACGCATGCAATCCGAGCTCGACATCGACATCGTGCTGACCGCCTACGGGCTGACCGAGGCCAACGGCATGGGCACCATGTGCCGCGCCGACGACGACGCGGTCACCGTCGCCACCACCTGTGGGCGGCCCTTCGCCGACTTCGAATTGCGGATCGACTCAAGCACTCCCGGAGAAGCGGGCGAGGTCCTGCTGCGCGGGCCGAACGTCATGCTGGGCTACCTTGACGACCCGGCCGCGACCGCAGCCGCCATCGACGCAGACGGCTGGCTGCACACCGGCGACATCGGCGCCGTCGACGAGGCCGGCAACCTGCGCATCACCGACCGGCTCAAGGACATGTACATCTGCGGCGGATTCAACGTCTACCCCGCCGAGGTCGAGCAGGTCCTGGCCCGCATGGCGGGGGTGGCCGACGCCGCGGTGATCGGGGTGCCCGACGAGCGACTCGGCGAGGTCGGTCGCGCCTTCGTGGTGGCCCGGCCGGACGCCAACCTCGACGAAGAGTCCGTGATCGCCTACACCCGTGAGCATTTGGCGAACTTCAAGGCGCCGCGGTCGGTGCGCTTCGTCGACACGTTGCCGCGCAACCCGGGCGGCAAGGTGGTCAAACCACAACTGCGGGAGCTGGCCTGATGGACCTGCAACTAGACGACGACACGCTGGCCTTCCAGGCCGAGGTGCGCGAATTCCTGTCGGCCCACGCCGATGAGATCCCAACGAAGTCCTACGACAATGCCGAAGGCTTTGCCCAGCACCGGCATTGGGACAAGGTCCTGTTCGACGCCGGCCTGTCGGTGATCACGTGGCCGACGAAGTACGGCGGCCGGGACGCGCCGCTGCTGCATTGGGTCGTGTTCGAGGAGGAGTACTTTCGCGCCGGGGCGCCGGGACGGGCCAGCGCCAACGGCACCTCGATGCTGGCCCCGACGCTGTTCGCGCACGGCACCTCCGAGCAGCTCGACCGGATCCTGCCGAAAATGGCCAGCGGCGAACAGATCTGGGCGCAGGCGTGGTCGGAGCCCGAATCCGGCAGCGACCTGGCCTCGCTGCGGTCGACCGCCACCCGAACCGACGGCGGCTGGCTGCTCAACGGCCAGAAGATCTGGAGCTCGCGGGCACCGTTCGCCGAAATGGGATTCGGGCTGTTCCGGTCCGACCCGTCGGCCGAGCGGCACAACGGCCTGACCTACCTGATGTTCGACCTCAAGGCCAAGGGCGTCACCGTGCGGCCCATCGTGCAGCTGGGCGGCGACACCGGCTTCGGGGAGATCTTCCTCGACGACGTCTTCGTGCCCGACGAGGACGTCATCGGCACCCCGAACGACGGCTGGCGAGCGGCCATGAGCACATCCAGCAACGAGCGCGGCATGTCGCTGCGCAGCCCCGCTCGCTTCCTCGCGGCGGCTGAGCGACTGGTGGGTCTGTGGAAGGACCGCGGCAGCCCAACGGAATTCGCCGACCGGGTGGCCGATGCGTGGATCAAGGCGCAGGCCTACCGGCTGCAGACGTTCGGCACGGTGACCCGGCTGGCCGCCGGCGGCGAGCTCGGCGCCGAATCGTCGGTGACCAAGGTGTTCTGGTCGGACCTCGACGTGGCGATACATCAAACGGCTCTCGACGTCCTCGGCGCCGACGGCGAGCTGGCCGGCCCGTGGACCGACGGTCTGCTGTTCGCCCTGGGCGGCCCGATCTACGCCGGCACCAACGAAATCCAGCGCAACATCATCTCGGAACGTCTGCTGGGTCTGCCCCGGGAGAAGAGGTAATGGACTTCGCACTAGACGAACAGCAGCGCGACTTCGCGGCCAGCATCGACGCGGCGCTGGGCGCGGCGGACCTGCCGGGCGCCATCCGCGCGTGGTCCGCGGGCGACACCGCGCCCGGCCGTAAGGTGTGGGAGCAGCTGGCGAACCTCGGCGTCACCGCGCTGGCCGTGCCGGAGAAATACGACGGCATCGGCGCCGAGCCCGTCGACCTGGTGGTCGCCCTCGAACGCCTCGGCCGCTGGTGTGTGCCGGGCCCGGTGGCCGAATCCATCGCGGTGGCACCGGTTTTGCTGGCGGACGATGAACGCTGCGCGGGCCTGGCCTCCGGCGAGCTCATCGCCACCGTCGCGATGCCGCCGCACACCCCGCGCGCCGTCGACGCCGAAACGGCCGGGCTGGTGTTGCTGGCCGGCGAGCACGGTGTGACCGAGGCGGCCCCGGGTGACGAGCACGAGTCCGTCGACCCCAGCCGCCGCCTCTACGACGTCACCTCCTCCGGTGAGCCCTGGCAAGCGGACGTCAAGCGCGCCTACGAGTTCGGCGCGCTGGCCACCGCGGCCCAGCTGGTCGGCGCCGCCGAGGCGCTGCGCGACGGCGCCGTCGACTACGCCAAACAACGCAGCCAGTTCGGCCGGGCGATCGGTTCCTATCAGGCGATCAAGCACAAGCTGGCCGACGTGCACATCGCCATCGAGCTGGCCCGCCCCCTGGTGTACGGCGCGGCGCTGTCGCTGGAAGCACGCGACGTCGGCGCGGCGAAGGCGGCGGCGTCGGAGGCCGCCCTGCTGGCGGCGCGGGCTTCGCTGCAAACCCACGGCGCGATCGGGTTCACCCAGGAACACGACCTGTCGCTGTGGCTGCTGCGGGTGCAGGCATTACGCTCGGCGTGGGGTACGCCCGAGGCGCATCGGCGCCGAGTGCTGGAGGCGCTATGAGTATGACTGAAGAGCGCGACCTGCTGCGCGAGACCGTCGCGGCCCTGGTGGCCAAGCACGCGGACCCGGCGGCGGTGCGCGCCGCGATGGACTCCGAGCGCGGTTACGACGAGTCGCTGTGGCGGCTGCTGTGCGAGCAGGTCGGCGCGGCGGCGCTGGTGATTCCCGAGGAGCTGGGCGGCGCGGGCGGCGAATTGGCCGACGCCGCAACGGTTCTGCAGGAGCTGGGCCGCGCCCTGGTGCCCTCCCCGCTGCTGGGTACCACGCTGGCGGAGCTGGCGTTGCTCGCCGCGGCGGAGCCGGACGGCGAGACCCTGGCGGGGCTCGCCGAGGGTGGTTCGATCGGCGCGCTGGTGCTCGACCCCGACTACGTGGTCAACGGCGACATCGCCGACGTCGTCGTCGCCGTCGACGACGGCCGGCTAAGCAGGTGGACCCGGTTCAGCGCGCAGGCCCTCGCCACCATGGACCCCACCCGTCGACTCGCCCGGGTACGGCCCGAAGAGACCGAGCCGATCGGTGCCGACCCGGGCATCGCCGACACCGCGGCCATCCTGCTCGCGGCCGAGCAGATCGGTGCCGCCGAACGTTGCCTGGAACTGACCGTCGAATACACCAAGAGCCGGGTCCAATTCGGCCGGCCGATCGGCAGCTTTCAGGCGCTCAAGCATCGGATGGCCGATTTGTATGTCACCGTCGCCGCGGCGAAGGCGGTCGTGTCCGACGCGTGCGACGACCCCACGCCCACCAGCGCCGCCACCGCGCGCCTGGCCGCCACCGAGGCGTTGAAGGCCGTTGCCGCCGAGGGAATGCAGCTGCACGGGGGCATCGCGATCACCTGGGAACACGACATGCACCTGTACTTCAAACGCGCCCACGGCAGCGCGCAACTGCTCGACTCGCCGCGAGAGCTGCTGCGCCGACTGGAATCCGAAGTCTTGCCGACGTGACCGGCCACGTCGCCCTGCGCGCGGGCATCCCGCCCTTCTACGTGATGGATGTCTGGCTGGCCGCCGCGGAGCGCCAGCGCAGCCATGGCGACCTGGTGAACCTGTCGGCGGGCCAGCCCAGCGTCGGCGCGCCCGAGCCGGTGCGCGCCGCCGCGGCCGCCGCGCTGCGCGCCAACCAGCTGGGTTACACGGTCGCGCTGGGCATTCCGGAGCTGCGCGCCGCGATAGCGGCCGACTATCAACGCACACACGGCATCGACGTGGAGCCCGACGCGGTCGTCGTGACCACGGGCTCCTCGGGCGGATTCCTGCTCGCCTTCCTGGCGTGCTTCGACGTCGGCGACCGGGTGGCGCTGGCCAGTCCCGGCTATCCCTGCTACCGAAACATCCTGTCGGCGTTGGGATGTGAGGTGGTGGACCTCGCGTGCGGGCCGCAGACCCGGTTCCAGCCCACGGCGCGGATGCTCGCCGAGCTGGACCCACCGATCAAGGGCGTGGTCGTCGCCAGCCCCGCCAATCCCACCGGTACGGTCATACCGCCGGCCGAATTGTCCGCGATCGCGTCGTGGTGCCAGGCATCCGGGGTGCGGCTGATCAGCGACGAGGTCTACCACGGCCTGGTCTACGACGGGGCCCCGGAGACCAGCTGCGCCTGGCAGACCTCGCGAGACGCGGTGGTGGTCAACAGCTTTTCGAAGTATTACGCGATGACGGGCTGGCGGCTTGGCTGGCTGCTGGTGCCGGCCGAGCTGCGAAGGGCGGTGGACTGCCTGACCGGCAACTTCACCATCTGCCCGCCGGTGCTGTCGCAGATCGCCGCGGTGGCGGCGTTCACCCCCGAGGCCACCGCGGAAGCCGACGGCAATCTGCGGCATTACGCGGTCAACCGGGCGCTGCTGCTCGACGGGCTGCGCGCGATCGGCGTCGACCGGCTGGCGCCCACCGATGGCGCGTTCTACGTCTATGCCGACGTCTCGGACTTCACCAGCGACTCGCTTGGATTCTGCTCAAAGCTGCTGGCCGACACCGGCGTTGCCATCGCGCCGGGCATCGACTTCGACACCGCGCGCGGCAACTCGTTCGTCCGGCTGTCGTTCGCCGGACCCACGAACGACATCGAGGAGGCACTGCAACGGATCGGGCCCTGGCTGCCGGTCAGCGGTTGAAACGCCCTGCGAGGTACTCGGCGCGGCATGCGTTGCGGGCAAGTTTGCCGCTCGTGGTGCGGGGGATGGCCCCGGCGGCCACGAGGCGCACATCGGCGACGCGAATCTGGTGATGCCGCGAGATCGCTGCGCGCACGGTGTCGGCGATCGGCCCCTGCTCGGCGCGACCCGCCCCGGCGGCGCGCTCGGCGACGACGACCACCTGTTCGCCGGAGCCGCCGCTGGGGATGGATGAAACCGCCTCGGCGGGAACGGAAAACGCGGCGACATAGCCGGTGCGGATGGCCGGCGAGGCTTCGCTCACCGTCGTTTCGATGTCGTGCGGGTAGTGGTTGCGGCCGTCGATGATGATGAGGTCCTTGATCCGCCCGGTCAGGTAAAGCTCGCCGTCGACGTAGACACCGAGATCGCCGGTGGCCAGCCAGGACCCGTTGTCCGGGGCGCCCTCGGCGTGGCTCCCGGCTTCGAGCCGGGTCTGCAGCTTGTTGCCGAACACCCGTCGCGTTTCTTCCTCGCGCCCGAAGTATCCGCGGCCGACGTTGTTGCCGTGCAACCAGATTTCCCCCACGGTGCCGTCGGGCACCTCCGCGCCGTCCGGGTCGGCGATCACCGCCCACTCCTCGAGGATCGGCTGGCCGCACGAGACAAGGGAGAGCGCACCGGGCGCGGTCGGCTCGACGACCACCGCGCGGCCGGCACCGAGCTGCTCCCGATCCAGGAAGATCGCGCTGGCCGCGGCGTCCGAGGCGATGCTGGCGACCGACAGTGTCGCTTCCGCCATCCCGTAGGACGGCTTGACCACCGACGCGGGCAGGCCATACGGGGCGAACGCGTTGGTGAACTGCTCGATGGCCGACATGCTCACGGGCTCCGACCCGTTGAGCAGACACACCACGTTGCTGAGGTCGAGATCCTCCCCTTTGGGCGGGAGACCGCGCTGGGCCGTCAACTCGAAAGCGAAGTTCGGCGCCGCCGCCATGGTCCGGCCGCGGGTCGCCGCAATGCCCAGCTGCTTCATCCATCGGTAGGGCCGGCGCAGGAACGCCATCGGATCCATCAGCGTGACGTGCGCCCCGAAATACGCCGTGAACACGATCATCATCAGGCCCATGTCGTGATACAGCGGCAGCCAGCTCACGCATTGGACGTCGGTGTTCAGCCCGCCGTGCAGGATCATCTGCATCGCATTGGTGTAGACGGCGCGGTGGGTGATCTCCACCCCGGCCGGCGTGCGGGTCGAGCCCGACGTGTACTGCAAGTAGGCGAGGTCGTCGGTGTCCCGGAAGGGGTCGGTGAAGGTCGCGCCGAGCGTCGCGGGCACCGCGTCCACCGCGATCATCCGCGGCCGCTCACGCGCGGGCAGGGTCCGGATAAACGTCCGTACCGATTCGGCGGCCGCGGTGGTGGTCAGCACCGCGGCGGGCCGGCCGTCGGCCAGCACCGCCGCCAGCCGCTCGCCGTGCCCGGCCAAGGTCGGGGCAAAGAGGGGGATCGCGACGTTGCCCGCATGGATGGCGCCGAAGAAGCCCGCCACGTAGTCGAGGCCCTGCGGCGCCAGGATGGCCACCCGGTCCCCGGGCTGGGTGACCTGCTGCAAACGGGCGCCGATCGCGCAGACCCGCGACCACAACTCGTTCCAGCTGAGCTCGACGACCCGGCCGTCCTGGTCCTGCGAGTAGTCGAGGAAACGGTACGCCGGGCTGTCACCGAGCTGAGCCCGGTTACGGTCGAAATTCGAGGTCAACGTCACGCCCTCGGGCACCACGATCTTGCCGGCTGCGGCGGCGTCGGCGTCTAGGCTGCCCGGGGCGACGACGACAGCATTGGTTGACCCGTGATCCCGACTCACGTCGGGACAGATTAATAGACGTTCTTATAAAATGCCGCATTTACCTCGGTATGGCGGTCATCACGTCGGGTGACGTGCGGATTAGGCGTCGAGAACCTTGTCAAGACGGGCTTCCAGCGCGTCGCGATCGCCGATGTCGGCCACGTTGACCCCGAACCGTTCGGCGAGGGTGTCGATGACCGCGGCGGCGTCCGGCAGACGGATCTTCTCGCTGGCCTCGGCGCGGTGGACGGTCAGATCCCGGCCGGCCAGGTTCAGCCGGGCGTCGTCGGTGACCTTTGCGGCCATCAGGGAAGTCACGAAGTGCGACGAGGGATGGGTGGAGACGAACCAGCTGGCCACCTTCAGGTCGATGTCCGGCTGGGTCCGCGTGGTGAATTCGTAGAGCGGCACCCACTGGTCGCGGATGAGGGCCTGCAGGACCAGCCCGTCGCGGCGGTCCTCGAGCCGGTACGGTTCGCGGGTCGTCTGCTGGACACTGCCGGTCTCGATGCGCAGCGGCGAGGTCGGTGTCTGGCCGCCGAAGCCGACGTCGACGAGATAGGGCCCCTGGGAGCCGGGAAAGGTCACCGCCAGCACCGTGTGCGTCTGCGCCGGCGGCGGCGCGCCGGGCGGCAGCATCCACACCACCCGGCCGGCCAATCGCCGCACCCGGAAGCCGATTTCGCACAGCGCGTAACCCATCAGCCCGTTCTGCTCGTAGCAGTAGCCGCCCCGGCCGCGGCGAACGAGCTTGTCTGTCAGGGCCTCTGGGCTCAGGTCGTCGACCGGCACCCCGGTGAGCGGATCGAGGTTCTCGAACGGGATCGTCAGCGTATGGGCGGTCACCAGGGCCTGCAGTACGTCCAGGTTCGGTTCGGCGGCGCCGCGAAAGCCGATGCGATCGAAGTACGCGTTGAGATCCAGTGTCATATGGCCATTCTGGCCCGAGTCGGCCGCGATCGCCCGCGCCAAACCCGTTGTACCCAGGAGCGGTTTGCCGGACAGAACTTGGCTTGATAACGAAGCGCACCGAAAGATATGCCCGCGAGGTCGCGGGCGTTACTCTTGAGCTCTCTGAGCTCCATGAACCGGAGGTTAAGCGCCGAGGAATGCCCGAAGAACCCAGGTCCGACGGCGTGGCGTCGGTATCCGGCGGAATCGCCGCGGAGCTGGCGGCCGCCGGATTCGAGGACGCACGCCAGGTGGCCAGGGGCGGTGCCGGCGTCATCTACTGCTGCTACGAGACGGCGTTGGGTCGAAACGTTGCGGTGAAGGTGCTGCCGTCGCACATGGACGAGGAGAGCCGGGAGCGGTTCCTGCGCGAAGGCTACGCGATGGGCGGGCTGTCCGGGCATCCGAACATCGTCAACATCCTGCGCGTCGGCGTGACCACCAGCAACCGGCCATTCATCGTGATGCCTTACCACGCGGCGGATTCCCTGGCGGTGCGGCTGCGCCGGGAGGGCCCGGTCCCGTGGCCCGAAGCCTTGCGCATCGGTGTAAAGCTTTGCGGCGCACTGGAAACCGCACACAGGGCAGGGACACTGCATCGCGACATCAAGCCGGCGAACATCCTCACCAACGATTACGGCGAACCGCAGCTGAGCGATTTCGGCATCGCACACATCGAAGGCGGCTACGAGACGGCCACCGGGTTCTTCTCCGGCACCATCGACTACACCGCGCCCGAGGTGATGACCGGCAGCCCGGCAACGGTTGCCGCCGACATGTACTCGCTGGGTGCCACCATCTATGCGCTCATCGCCGGCAACGCCGCCCACGAGCGCAGGAAGGGCGAAGACCTGATCGCGCAGTATCTGCGGATCAGCTCCACCGGGGTCCCGGACATGCGCCCCGACGGGATTCCGGACGCGGTGTGCTCGGCGATCGAGAGGGCGATGGCGCTCGACCCGGCCGATCGCCCCGCCTCGGCCGAGGAGTTCGGCCGCGAGTTGCAGGCCGCGCAGCGACTCAACGGCCTGAAACCCGTTGCGATGGCGATCACCGGAGGCGCTCCCGGAATCGCCCCCGACACCAACGGCGGGGAGGCGCGGCCGTCGGCACACGACCGGTCGACCACGGCGATCGGCGCGCCGACCGGTCGCGAGGACGCGAACCAGGCCGCGCCGCCTTCTCCCTCGGGGCCCGATCCGGGTGAATGTTCCGACGCGGCGGGCTTGTTGCGCGGCGGACCCGGCGGGGAAACGTATCCCGAGCCGGCGGCGGGCGGCTCGAACGGCCCGCCGCGCGAAACCGGGCCCAGCGCTGCACCGCCGCCCTGGCGCAAACCGGTGGCGGTGCGGGTAAGGGAGTGGTTCGCGGAACCGGGCAAGGGACGGACTCGCATCGGCCTGGTCGCCGGTGCGGCCGCCGTGGTCGCCGTGTTGGTGGCCGCCGCCGTCTTTCTCGGCCTGCGGCCCAACGACGACCACAAAACCGCCGCGCGCGGGCCGAGCGCCCCGGCGCCGATGGCGTGGAAACCGATCACCAACGCCCGCGTCGCGCGCGACGCGGTCGCGACCACCCAGGCCGACGGCACGATCTGGGTGTTCGGCGGCATCCGCGGCGACGGCGGCGCCACCACCCGACACGAGGGCTATGACCCCGCCATCGACGAATGGAAGGGCGGCGACGATTTGCCGGTGGCGCTGGCGCACGCGGCGGCGGTCACATGGCAGGGGAATCCCGTGGTGCTCGGTGGCTGGAAGACCGACAACGGCAAAAACATTGCCAGCGACCAGGTTTGGCGCGTCGTGAACAGCCGCTGGGTGGAGTTGCCGCACCTGTTGCAGCCCAGGGCGGCAGCGGCGGCGGCGGTGGCCGGAGACCGCCTCATCGTGACCGGCGGCGTGGACGCCAACGGCGCGCTGCTGAACACCACCGAGGTCTTCGACGGCACCTCGTGGAGTTTGGGTGCGCCGCTACCGACCCCGCGGCAGCTGCTGGCCGCCGCGTCGGACGGAAAGCTGGTGTACGCGGTGGGCGGCAGCAGCGGGGGCTCGGACCTGGCCTCGGTCGAGGCGTATGACCCCGCCGCCAAGACGTGGACGGCGCTGGCCGCGCTTCCGCAGCCGCGCAGCGACCTGGGCGTGGCGATCGCCGACGGGCGCCTGGTCGCGGTGGGGGGCGTGTCGTCGGGGCGCGTGCTCAAGAGCGTCTCGGTGTTGGACCTGATGATGAAGGCCTGGGACGCGCTGCCGGACATGGCGACGGCGCGACACGGAATGGCCGTCGCCGCGGTCGAGAAGTCCGTGTACGCGATCGGTGGCTCGACGGCCGTCGGGGATAGCCAGCTGGTTGCGACGGCGGAAGCGTTGAAGCTGCCGGCGCGCCAGATTCAGCCCGCATCGCAATGGCGCTCCCTGCCCGATGCGCCGATGCCCCGGTTGATGATGGCGTGGGCCGTGCAGGGCGACAAGATCTGGCTGATGGGCGGCCTGCGCAACGGCGCCGCGCTGCAGACGGTCGAGAGCTATGACCCGCGAACCGGGACCTGGGAGACCGGACCGCCATTGCCCATCCCGCTGCACCACGCGGCGGCGGCCACCTTCCGCGGCGAGGTGGTGGTGCTCGGCGGCGCCGGCGACAACATCGCGGACGCCTCCAACAAGGTGTTCGCGCTGCGCGGGGGCAACTGGGTGGAGCTGCCCAGCCTCATGCACGCGCGGGCGGCGCCCGCGGCGGCGGTGGCCGGCGACAAGCTCGTCGTGGTCGGCGGGCAGAACCAAAAGCAAGTCGTCCCGCAGACCGAGGTCTTCGACGGCGACTCATGGCGGGACGCCGCCGACATGCCCACCCCGCGCGAACACCTGGCCGCGGTGTCGGACGGCACGTACGTGTACGCGATCGGCGGCAGGTTCCTGTCCTCCGACAAGAACTCGGCGGCGCTGGAACGGTTCGATCCGGCGGCGGGGACATGGACCAAGTTGGTGGGCATGCCGACGCCGCGCGGCAGCTATGGCGCCACCTACCTCGACGGCCGCATCGTCGTGGTCGGCGGCGAGGAACCGACGATGGTGCTGAACGTGGTCGAGATGTATGACATCGCAACCGCGAAGTGGAGCACCATCACCCCCATGCCCACGCCGCGCCACGCCGCGGCGGTGGCGGCGGTCGGCAACACCGTCTACTGCATCGGCGGCGCGGACCGGCCGACCCACGAGGGCCCCATCGCGACCGTCGAGGCGCTCGACTTCCGATAACGGGGCCGGCTGCCGAAGCTCTTGTTTTATATCTGTCAAATATGGGGACCCGATACGGACGGGCGCTGCAGCACACCACCCACGAGACGTACGGAGCCCCTGATGAGCACCACTATTTGGATTGTGATCGCCGTGATCGTGGCGGTCCTGGTGATCGCCGCCGTGATCGTCGCGGCCAACAGAGCGACGCGCCGTCGGCGCCAACGGCAGGCCGAACAGATCCGTGAGGAGGCCAAGGTCGCGTCGTCGCGGGTAGAGCGGCGGCAAGCGCTCGCCGACGAAACGGCCGCCAAGGCGCGTGCGGCCCAAGCCGAGGCCGAAGCCAAGGCCGCCGAGGCCGCACGGTTGCAGGAGCGAGCCGCGAGTCACCAGAGCGACGCGGAGACATCGCGCGCGCAACTCGAGGATCAGTTCAAGCGCGCCGACAGCCTCGATCCGAACGTCAGGGAAACGGGCGAGGAGACCGGCGAGACGTCGCGCGAGCCGGTGGCCGACGCGGAGTCCGCCCAACCTCGCCGGCCCGCATCGGGCTGATTAGACCCGGGCACACCCGATGGCCCGCCCCCCTCAAGCGGGCCATCGGGTGTGCCTTTCAGACGAGCTGCAATGTGGCTTCCCGGCAGCGGCGGGCGATCTGTTGCTCGCGCGCGTACAACATGCCGTAGCTGAAGCCGTTCTCGCCCACCGTCGTACCGGCCGTCAACGCCATCCGCCGAAGTGCCTCGGCGGCGACGACGGTGTCCTGGTGGTCACCGAGCAGGCCTTGAATCCGCTTGTAGTGCTTGATGGTTCGCTTGGCGCGCTGGTCCAGTGGCTTGCCCAGTTCGGCGGCGTAGCGGGCGCGCTTGGCCGCCTTGCGCGCCTTGTGCAGCATCACGTCGTCGCCGGAATCGAGCGCCGCGACCAACCGCCGGTCCGCCTTGCGTTGCGCCCGCCGGGCCCGCTTGCGCAGCGCCTTTGCGGGGAGGTGCTCGTCGACGGGCGGCTCGTCGCGCCAACGGCCCAACGCCGCCTGCAGCCGGCGGTAGCGCTCGGAGTCCAGCGCCTCGCCGAGCCGGGTGCGAGCCGGCAGCTCGATCGCGTGCAGATCGCTGCGGATCCGCGAGCGGACGGGGCCCAGGATCAGCTCCTTGGGCATCGCGTCCAGAGCGGCATTGAACCGGCGGGCCTGAACCTGGCAGTCGCGGACGTCGCCGAGCAGCCCGGCATACCACTTCAGTTCGCGGTCCAGATCACCCGCCGCGCCGCCGAGAACCTTGGCGAAGACGCGCAGCGTGCTGCGGAATCGCCGGGTGGCGACCCGGGTGTCGTGAATCGTGTCTGGGGTTTCCTTGCTGCGCAGCTCGCTCTCGCCGTTTTGCATCTGGCGGATTTGAGCGTTCAGGTAGTCCGTCAACGCCCGTGTCGCTGCTGAGCGCATGACACAACGCATTCCCGAAAGCCCGCGGCCGCCAAACATGGGCTCGCCGCCGGCGCGTCGCAGCGCGGGGTGCTAGAGCCAGGTGTCCTGGGTGGTGGTGGTGAGGAAGGCTTCCAGGTCGTCGCGCCACTGGGCCGGTGTGGTCTTGTCGGGCTCGATCCCGGTGTAGTCGCCGCGATAGAACAGCAGGGGCCGCGGCTTGATCTTAGGGGCCTCCGACAGCGATTGAACCGCACCGAAGACCACGAAGTGGTCCCCGCCGTCGTGCACGGACGCCACCGTGCAGTCGATGTAGGCGAGCGAGCGGTCGATGATCGGCGAACCCAATTCCGATGGGTGCCAGTCTATTCCGGCGAACTTATCCGGCTCCTTGGATCCGAACCGAGCCGACACGTCCTTCTGCTGCTCGGTCAGCACGTTGACGCAGAACCGGCCGGTCGCCTCGATGGCCTTCCAGGACCGCGAGACCTTGGTGGGACAGAACAGCACCAGCGGCGGGTCCAAAGACAGCGCCGCAAAGGACTGGCAGGCGAAGCCGATCGGGACGTCGTCGTGCACGGTGGTGATGATGGTGATCCCGGTGCAGAACTGACCGAGCACCTGCCGGAAGGCTCGCGGATCGATCTGTGCCGACATGGTTGGCCTCGGGTTAGCTTCGGAAGCCGACCGTGAAGTCGTGGCCCCAGAGGCTCACCGCGGTGGATTCCCGCGCGATCCAGTCGTGGTCGTCGACTTTCCTGCCCTCACAACCGAACTCGATGTCGAACCCACCGGGGGTCTTCATGTAGAAGGACAACATCAGGTCGTTGACGTGGCGGCCCAGCGTGGCCGACATGGGCACCTTGCGGCGCAGCGCCCGGTCCAGACACAGGCCGACGTCGTCGGCCTCTTCCACCTCCACCATCAGGTGCACGATGCCGCTCGGGGTCTGTCCGGGCATGAAGGCCAGGCTGTGGTGACGCGGGTTGCAGCCCAAAAACCGCAGCCAGACCGGCGCCCCGTCGGCGGGCCGGCCCACCACCTGCGGCGGCAACCGCATCGAGTCGCGCAGCCTGAACCCCAGCACGTCTCGGTAGAAGTGCAGCGTCTCCTCGTCGTCGCGGGTGGTCAGCACCACGTGCCCCAGGCCCTGTTCGCCGGTGACAAACCTGTGTCCGTACGGGCTGACCACCCGGCGGTGTTCCAGGGCGGCGCCGTGGAAGACCTCCAGGCAATTGCCCGACGGGTCGGAGAAGCGGATCATCTCGTCGACCCGGCGATCGGCCAGCTCGGCCGCAGTGGCCTCCTTGTAGGGCGTGCCCTCCACGTCGAGCCGGTTTCGGATCTCTTGCAGGCCTTCGGCGTTCGCGCATTCCCAGCCGGCCTCGCTCAATTGGTCGCGATCGCCGGGCACGATGACCAGGCGGGCCGGGAAGTCGTCCATCCGCAAATAGAGCGCACCGTCGGTGCTGCCCTTGCCTTCGACCATGCCGAGCACCTTCAGGCCGTACTCGCGCCAGGCCGCCATGTCGGTGGCCTCGATGCGCAGATAGCCCAGGGACCGGATACTCATCGCGCGCCTCCCAGGAAATCAACGGTGAGCTTGTTGAATTCGTCGAACTTCTCCACCTGCGCCCAATGCCCACACTGCCCGAAAACGTGTAGCTGCGCACGCGGAATGGTCTTCAGCGCCACCAGCGCCCCGTCCAGCGGGTTGACGCGGTCCTCACGCCCCCAGATCAGCAGCACCGGTTGGCGCAGTTTGTACACCTCGCGCCACATCATGCCGAGCTCAAAGTCGGCCCCCGCGAACGACATTCCCATCGCCCGGGTCGCCGCCAGCGATTCGGGCGTGCTGGCCAACGCGAAGCGCTGATCCACCAGCTCGGGGGTGATCAGGTTCTTGTCGTAGACCATCACCCGCAGGAAGGCTTCGAGGTTCTCGCGGGTGGGGGCGGCGGAGAACGCCGACAGCCGCTTGACGCCCTCGGTCGGGTCAGGTGAGAACAGGTTGACGCTCAACCCGCCGGGACCCATCAACACCAGGCGCCCGGCCCGGTCGGGGTAGTCGAGGGCGAACCGGACCGCGGTGCCCCCGCCCAGCGAATTGCCCACCAGCGGAACGCGTCCCAGTCCCAGGTGGTCGAAGAGCCCGTTGAGCGCCCGCGCGGCGTAGCGGTTGAACTGGCCGTGTTCCGCCCTTTTGTCGGAGTGTCCGTACCCGGGCTGATCGACGGCCAGCACGTGGAACCGCTCCGCGAGCACCGCGATGTTCCGCGAGAAGTTGGTCCAGCTCGACGCGCCGGGACCGCCGCCGTGCAGCAGCACCACGGTCTGGTCGTTGCCGGTCCCCGCCTCGTGGTAGTGCAGCTTCAGCGGTCCGTCGACGTCGACCTCCGCGAACCGCGAGGTGGACTCGAAGGTCAGCTCCCCCGTTGTCGCCGTCATGGCTCAGGCCTTGCCGTTAAACCATCGTGTCGCCAGGCGGCAACCCGAATTCATTGTTTCCGAAGATCACGTAGGCGCGCTCGGGGTCGTTGGCCGCGTGCACCCGCCCCGCGTGCGCGTCGCGCCAGAACCGTTGCACCGGCTGGTCGTTGGCCAGCGCGGTGGCGCCGGACGCCTCGAACAGTCGGTCGATCGCGGAGATCGACCGGCCGGTGGCGCGCACCTGGTCACGCCGGGCGCGGGCGCGCAGCTGGAACGGGATCTCCTTGCCGGCGGACAGCAGCGCGAACTCGTCGGCGACGTTGCCGCTCAGTTGCCGCCACGCGGCGTCGATGTCGCTGGCCGCCTCGGCGATGCGGACCTTGGCGAACGGGTCGTCCTTGGCCTTCTCACCGGCGAACGCCGCCCGCACCCGCTTGCCCTGGTGCTCCACGTGCGCGTCGTACGCGCCGTAGGCCATGCCGACGATCGGCGCCGAGATGGTGGTGGGGTGCATGGTTCCCCACGGCATCTTGTACACCGGGGCGGTGTTGGTCGCGTAGCCGCCGGCGGTGCCGTCGTTCATCGCCTTGTAGGACAGGAACCGGTGCCGCGGCACGAAGACGTCCTTGACGACCAGCGTGTTGCTGCCGGTGCCGCGCAGGCCCACGACGTGCCACACGTCGTCGATGCGGTACTCGCTGCGGGGAATGAGGAAGCTGCCGAAGTCGACCGGCCGGCCGTCCTTGATGACCGGGCCGCCCACGAACGTCCACGAGGCGTGGTCGCAGCCCGACGACCAGTTCCACGAGCCGTTCACCAGGTAGCCGCCGTCGGTCACGACGCCGGCGCCCATCGGGGCGTACGACGACGAGATGCGGGTCTTGGGGTCGTCGCTCCAGACGTCCTCCTGGGCCTGCTGGTCGAATAGCGCCAGGTGCCAGTTGTGCACGCCGATGATCGAGCTCACCCACCCGGTGGAGCCGCAGGCGCTGGCCAGCCGGCGCACGGCCTCGTAGAACAGCGTGGGGTCGCACTGCAGCCCGCCCCACTGCTCGGGCTGCAATAGGGTGAAGAACCCGACGTCCTCGAGCTCCTGAACGGTCTGGTCGGGCAGCCTGCGCAGATCCTCCGTGGCCTGGGCGCGCTCCCGGATCTTCGGAAGTAGATCGTCGATCCCAGCCAACACCGACTGCGCATCGCGCTGTTGAATGGACGTCACGTAAGTTTGCCTCCCCGGGAGTGCGGACTTACCCAGAAGACTAGAACACGTTCCGATTTGTGTCGAGCAGGGTATTCCTGCGGCTGGTAGCGATACGAATCCGGTTTTCTATAACATGTTCTAGTTGCCAGGAAGGAAGGGACGAGGTCTTGACGGAAGCGATTCCCGACGAGCCGCTCGGCGACCACGTCCTCGAACTGCAGATCGCCGAGGTCGTCGCCGAAACCGACGAGGCGCGGTCGCTGGTGTTCGCGGTGCCGGACGCGCCCGGCGATCCGGCGATCCCGCCGGAACGGCTCCGGTACGCACCGGGGCAGTTTCTGACGTTGCGCGTTCCCAGCGAGCGCACCGGCTCGGTGGCGCGGTGCTACTCGCTGTGCAGCTCGCCGTTCACCGATGACGCACTGACCGTCACCGTGAAGCGGACCGCCGACGGCTACGCGTCGAACTGGCTGTGCGACCACGCGCACGCCGGCATGCGCATCCACGTGCTGGCTCCGTCGGGCAACTTCGTGCCCAAGACGCTCGACGACGACTTTCTGCTGATGGCGGCCGGCAGCGGGATCACGCCGATCATGTCGATCTGCAAGTCCGCGCTCGCCGAAGGCAGCGGGCAGGTGACGCTGCTCTACGCCAACCGTGACGACCGCTCGGTGATCTTCGCCGACGCGCTGCGTGAGCTGTCCGCGAAGTATCCCGACCGGCTCACGGTGCTGCACTGGCTGGAATCGCTGCAGGGATTGCCCAGCGCGACCGCGCTGGCGAAGCTCGCGTCGCCGTTCACCGACCGGCCGGTGTTCATCTGCGGCCCGGGCCCGTTCATGGAAGCGGCGCGGGTCGCGCTGAACGGGCTGGAAGTGCCTGCGGCACAGGTGCATATCGAGGTGTTCAAGTCGCTGGAGTCGGATCCCTTCGCGGCGGTGAAGGTCGAGGACACCGCCGAGGGAGACCAGCCGCCGGCCACGGCGGTGGTGGAGCTGGACGGCGAAACGCACACCGTGTCCTGGCCGCGCAACGCCAAGCTGCTCGACGTGCTGCTCGCGAAGGGGTTGGACGCGCCGTTCTCCTGCCGGGAGGGGCACTGCGGGGCGTGCGCCTGCACCCTGCGCAAGGGCAAGGTCAACATGGAGGTCAACGACGTCCTCGAGCAACAGGATCTCGACGAGGGCCTGATTTTGGCCTGTCAATCTCGCCCCGAATCTGATTCGGTAGAAGTCACCTACGACGAGTAGTCGCGTAGCGAACCGGAAGGGGGCGCCGATGAAGCGGTTGTTGCCGGGATTTGCGGTCGTCGCAGCCATGTTGGCGCTGCTGCCGGTTGCGCACGCTTCGGCGGCGAGCAACACCGCCACCACCCTGTTTCCGCTGGACGGACCCAACCAGCTGGAGACGCACGTGACCCTCGATTGCTTCAGCTCGGGCGGCTTCTGCAACTTCACCGCCGGCGCGGACACCCGCACGCCGGACGGCGGCGTGATCGGGTTCCCGCCGGGCCTGTGGGCGCGCCAGACGACCGAGGTTCGGTCGCCAAATCGGCTGGCCTACCTGGACACCCACGCCAACGGCCAATACGAGAGGGTGCACAAGGCGATGGGGTCCGACGAGATCACCACCGTCTACTTCGGCGAGGGACCGCCGGACAAATACCAGACGACCGGGCGCATCGACTCGACCGACTGGCAGACCGGCCAGCCCAAGACCGACATCAGCGTCATCGCCTGCACCCACATCCAGGTGGTCTACGGCGGCGTCAACATCACCTCGCCCAGCACCTGCGCGCAGACGAATTTTTCGTAGCGCCGGTTTCGCCGGCCTGTGAATCCGCAGACAAAGCGCGAGTAAAGCCCTGCGAAGTTGCCGGCTCGGCGACGAGTTAGCGCGGCAGGCCGAGCAGCCGTTCCGCGGCGACGGTGAGCAGGATCTGCTCGGTGCCGCCGGCGATCGTGAGGCAGCGGGTGTTGAGGAAATCGAAGACCGCTTGGTTGTGCACCAGCCCGCCGCCCTCGGAGACGTCCATCGCGTATTCGGCCAGCGCCTGCCGGTAGCGCACGCCGATCAGCTTGCGCACGCTGGACTGCGCGCCGGGATCCTGGCCGCCCACGGCGAGCTGGGCGATGCGCTGGTCCAGCAGCGCGCCCGTCTGGGCCGTGGCGATCAGCCGTCCCAGCCGGTCTTGCTGCGCGGCGTCGAGGTCCATCTGGGCCAGCACTCCGAGCAGCTCCTCCATCGGGTTGCCCAGCGCGGTGCCGTTGGCCATCGCGACCCGCTCGTTGGCCAGCGTGGTCCGCGCCAGCCGCCAGCCGTCGTTCACCGTGCCGACCACCATCTCGTCGGGGACGAACACGTTATCCAGGAAGACCTCGTTGAACAGCGAGTCGCCGGTGATCTCGCGCAGCGGCCGGATCTCGATGCCCGGTGAGCGCATGTCCACCAGGAAATAGGTGATGCCTTTGTGTTTCGGGGCGTCGGGATCGGTGCGAGCGAGGCACACCCCCCACCGCGCCTTGTGCGCGGCGGACGTCCACACCTTCTGTCCCGTGAGCAGCCAACCGCCGCCCGGATCTTCAGACCGCACTGCTTTTGTCCGCAGCGACGCCAGGTCCGACCCGGCGCCGGGCTCGGAAAACAGCTGGCACCAAAGGAATTCGCCGCGCAGCGTGGCGGGCACGAACTGTTCGATCTGTTCGGGAGTGCCATGCTCGAGGATGGTCGGCGCCGCCCACCAGCCGATCACCAGGTCCGGCCGCACCACACCGGCCGCCGCCATCTCCTGATCGATCAGCAACTGTTCAGCCGGTGATGCGCTGCGCCCGTACGGCGGCCGCCAATGCGGGGCCTGCAGCCCGGCCTCGGCCAGGGCGGCTTGGCGCTGGGCTTCGGGCAGCGCGGCGATCTTGGCGACCGCCGCGGCGATCTCGGGGCGCAGGCCCTCCACCTCCGAGAGGTCGATACCCAGGCGGCGTCGCACCCCCGCCTGGGTCAGGGCGGTGATGCGGCGCAACCAGCGCTCGGTGCCGCCGAGGAACCGCCCGATGGCATGCGCCCGGCGCAGGTACAGATGGGCGTCGTGCTCCCAGGTGCAGCCGATGCCGCCGAGCACCTGGATGCAGTCCCTGACGTTCGCCTTGGCGGCGGCGATGCCGACGCCGGCGGCCAACGCGGCCGCGATGGAAAACTGATCGGCATCCGGGTCCGCGGCGGCGCGCGCGGCGTCGGCGGCGGCCACCTCGGCCTGCTCGGCGCGGCACAGCATCTCCGCGCACAGGTGCTTGACCGCCTGGAAGCTGCCTATCGGCTTGCCGAACTGTTCGCGCACCTTGGCGTAGGCGACCGCGGTGTCCAGCGACCACCGGGTGATGCCGGCCGCCTCGGCCGCCAGCACGGTCGCGGCCAACTCCTCGACCCGCTGCCCCGCTGCTCCGATCACGGTGGCCGGCGCCGACGTCAGCACCACCCGGGCCAGCGGCCGGGAGAAGTCGGCGGCCCGCAGCGGCTCGACCTGAACGCCCTCGCCGTCGGTGTCGACGAGCAGCCACTTCCCGTCCGCGGGCACGAGGACGACGGCACCTTCCGCGCCGCCCAGCACCCACGGCAGGGTGCCCGACGCGCGGGCCGCCTCGCCGTCGAACCGAACGTCGCCTTCCAGCGCCACCCCGGCGAAGCGTTCCCCGGATGCCAGCCCGCCCAACAATTCGGGGTCGTCGACGACCAGCGTCGCCAGGGCGGTCGTCGCCACCGGACCCGCGACTAGCGCCTTGGCCGCTTCCTCGACCATCGCGCACAGGTCCTCGATGCTGCCGCCCGCGCCGCCGCGGTCCTCCGGGATCGCGACCCCGAACAGCCCCAGGTCGGCGAGGCCCGCGAAGACGGGCCGCCACGCGTCGGGTTTGCCCTGCTCGACGTCGCGGATCGCCGCGGTTCCGCCCGGTCCCGACGTCGGATTGCGCGCCCAGTCGCGCACCAGCGCACGCGCGGCGAACTGTTCGTCGGTGACGGTCGCTACCACCCTCTGGTCCTCCGCGTGCCTGGTTGGGGATGAAGGGGCACTCCACTTGCTTGAAAGCCCACTAGAACGTGTTCTAATAGTGCCAGCGATCGAGCGTCAAGTCGAACGCCATTACAGCAGTACACCCGGTTGTCCCTGCTGCGGGGAGGTGGGAAATTTACGCACGGCATGCGTATCGTTTGCGAACGAACCACCTGAAAAAGGAGCCATTCCTCAGATGTCAGCCAACCCGAGTTCGGCGCGCGTTCCCGACTCGCAGCCGCGCGAGGTCATGAACGTGGCGGTCCTGGCTGAGTCCGAACTCGGTTCGGAGGCGCAGCGGGAGCGTCGCAAGCGCATCCTGGACGCCACCATGGCGATCGCGTCCAAGGGCGGCTACGAGGCGGTGCAGATGCGGGCCGTCGCCGACCGCGCCGACGTGGCGGTGGGGACGCTCTACCGGTATTTCCCCTCCAAGGTGCATCTTCTGGTGTCGGCACTCGGCCGGGAGTTCGGCCGCATCGACGCCAAGACCGACCGCTCCTCGGTCGCCGGCGGCACGCCGTTTCAGCGGTTGAACTTCATGGTCGGCAAGCTCAACCGGGCGATGCAACGCAATCCGCTGCTCACCGAGGCGATGACGCGCGCCTACGTGTTCGCCGACGCGTCGGCGGCCAGCGAGGTCGACCAGGTGGAGAAGCTCATCGACAGCATGTTCGCGCGGGCGATGGCCGACGGCGAACCGACGGAGGACCAGTACCACATCGCGCGGGTGATCTCGGACGTGTGGCTGTCGAACCTGCTCGCGTGGCTCACCCGGCGGGCCTCGGCGACCGACGTCAGCAAGCGGCTGGACCTGGCCGTGCGGTTGTTGATCGGCGACACCGAAAGCAAATAGCGTCCCCGAGGACCTACGCGGGCGGCCCGGCGGTGCGGCCCCGAATCAGTTCTGTGTCAAGGAGTTCCACGACGGGCAGGCCCGATCGCGGGGGCTTCAACAGCAGCTCCCCCGCCCGCCGGCCCTTCTGCAGGCTCGGCTGCGCCAGCGTGGTCAACCCTCGCCCGATCGCGTCGGGCACGCCGTCGAACCCCGTGACGCTCATCTGACCCGGCACGTAAATGCCATGTGCGCGAAGGTAATCCATGGCGGACAGGGCCAAGATATCCGCGGTGCACATCAGCGCGGTGATGCGCGGGTTGGCCTCCAGCGCCGCCTTGGCCGCGGTGCCGCCCGATTCGGGGAGGTGTTCGTAGCTCTCCACCACCGTCAGCGAATCCGGATCGACGCCGGCGGCGGCCATCGCGTCCCACACGCCGATGATGCGCTCGCGCTGCACGTCGAAGGCCGGCGACCGCAGCCGGTCGGCGTCCACCAGCCCCTGCCGGCGTTCCCGGCCCAGCCGCATGGTGAGCAAACCGATCTCGCGGTGCCCCAGCCCGAGCACATAGTCGGCCAGCGCGCGCATCGCCGCCCGGTCGTCGATGCCGACCCGGGACACCCCGGCCAGCCCCTTGGGCTGGTCGACCACCACGACCGGCAGCCCGCGCTGCAGCACCACCTGCAGGTAGGGATCGTCCTCGCAGACCGAATACACCACGAACCCGTCGACGCCGGCGCCGAGCACGGCGGCCGTTCCGTCGTCGAGGCTGCGGCCGGACCCCACGGCGACCAGCAGCAGCCCCTGCCCGAGTTCCTCGCAGGATTGCGCCACCCCGGCAACGAAATCCCGCGCCGCCGGGTCGTTGAAGAAGTAGGTCAGCGGTTCGGCCATCACCAGACCCACCGCACCCGCCTTACGCGTCCGCAGCGACCGCGCGACCGGGTCGGGTCCCGGATAACCGAGTCGCTTCGCCGTCGCCAGCACCCGTTCACGTAGGTCGGCGGAGAGCTGGTCCGGCCGGTTGAAGGCGTTCGAGATCGTGGTGCGCGAAACGTTCAGTTCGTCCGCCAACGACGCCAGAGTCGCACGCCGGCGCGGGGTGGGACTCCTCACGTTCGGTGACGCTACAGCGGCCGCCGCCGCCGCGTACCAGGCCGCCCGGCCCCACTTTCTCATGGAAACGATTTTCATTAGTACTTTGGGTCGGCCGCGGGGGTCCCGGCGCTGCTTTTCAACCCACAGACGTCCAGCTCCGCGGTGAACGGCCTCGAGCGCGCCGCACGGCGCGCGGGCGTGCCGTTCACCGAGGTGACCGAGACGCTGCAGGAGCCGGATCGTGGGCGTCGGCTACACGGGCCTGGCCATGCTCGCGCTGGTGTGCCTGCTCGTCATCGCCGTGCTCGGCACGTGCTATCGGCAGCTGTTGTTCGCCACCGTGGACCCCGACGTCGTGGCCGCTCGCGTGGTGGCCTCGCCGGCGGTGGCGGTGGCGGCCTCGGTGGCCTTCGCGGAAGTCGCCGCCGTCGGGGGCATCCTGCTGTCGCTGGCGCCCGGCGTTCCGGTGTCGGTGTTCGTCGCGACGATCTCGTTCGTCATCTACCTGTTCTGCTGGCTCGTCGGGCGACGTCGCGAGGTTGCCACCTAAGCTGGTCGCACAAAGTGGGGATGGGGGACAGCAGTGCGCCAGCGACTCACCGCGGTCGTGCTCGCCGGGGTGTCCGCGCTCGCCGTCGGCTGCACCACCGTCGCGGGCGGCAGGGCCGTCCCCGCCGACCATTCCGGTCCCCTGCCGCGCGACCCCATCGCGGTGTCGGCGCTCGACGGGCTGCTGCTCGACACGAACCAGATCAACACCGCGCTGAACGCGACATCGATGAAGGTGTGGTTCAGCGCCGACGCGATGTGGGACTGGAGCTCGAGCATCAGCGACAAGGACTGCCTGCCGCTCGACGGGCCCGGCCAGGACAAGGTCTATGCCGGCAGCGGATGGACCGCCATCCGCGGTCAGCGGCTCGACGACAGCGTCGACGACTCCAAGAGCCGCGATCACTACGCCATCCAGGCCGTGATCGCGTACCCGTCGGCGCGCGACGCCAACGCCTTCTACGACTCCTCGGCGCAAAGCTGGTCCGCCTGCGCCAACCGTCGGTTTTCGGATCTGCCCAAGGACAAGCCCCCGGTGGTGTGGACGGTGGCCGGCATCGACAAAGCCGGCGGCACGCTCAGCACGTCCGAGGTTCAGGAGGGCGGCGACGGGTGGACCTGCCAACGGGCCCTGACCGTGCGCAACAACGTCGCCATCGACGTCCTGGCGTGCGCCTCGCCCTTGGCCGCCGGGTCGGCGGTGGGCATCGCCGAGCAGATCGCGGCCAAGGTGGCCCGCCAGTAGGCGGTGCGGCGGCTTTCGCGCGGCCCATAAGCTAGGCGGGTGCCCGGTATCGACCTCAACGCCGACTTGGGTGAGGGCTTCGGCGTTTGGCGCCTCGGCGACGACGACGCGATGCTTGGCATCGTCACGAGCGCCAACGTGGCATGCGGGTTCCACGCCGGGGATCCGGCGGGCCTGCTGCGGGTGTGCCGGTCGGCCGCCGGGCGCGGCGTGCGGATCGGGGCGCAGGTCAGCTACCGCGATTTGGCCGGATTCGGCAGGCGCTACATCGACGTCGCCCATGACGACCTGGTTGCCGATGTCGTCTACCAGATCGGCGCGCTGCAGGCGATCGCGGCGGCGTCCGGGTCGACGGTGCGCTACGTCAAACCCCATGGCGCGCTGTACAACACCATCGTGACCGATCGAGACCAGGGCGCCGCCGTCGCCGAGGCGGTGCGCATGGTGGATCCGGCCTTGCCGGTGCTGGGCATGGCGGGTTCGGCGTTCTTCGCCGAGGCCGCCCGCCTTGGCCTGCGCACGGTGGCCGAGGCGTTCGCCGATCGCGCCTACCAGCCCGATGGGCGGCTGGTGTCCCGTCGCGAACCCGGCGCGGTGTTGCACGATCCGGCGGCGATCGCCGACCGGGTGGTGACGATGGTGACCTCCGGGCGGGTCACCGCGATCGACGGCACGCAGCTCGATATCACCGTGGAATCGGTTTGCGTGCACGGGGATTCGCCCGGCGCGGTGCAGATCGCGACGGCGGTGCGAGACCGGCTCGCGGCGGCCGGCGCCGACGTCAGGGCGTTTTGCTGATGCGACTCAAACCCGGCCGCCCCGATCTGGCGCGATATTCGGACCGGTTCGACGTGCCGGCCGCCGGTCCCGAGTCGCCGCTGTCGGCGACGTGGCTGGGTGTGGCCACCCTGCTGGTCGACGACGGGTCCTCGGCGCTGCTGACCGACGGCTACTTCTCGCGGCCCAGCCTGGCGCGGGTGGCCGCCGGCAAGGTGTCGCCGTCACCGGCCCGGGTGGACGGCTGCCTGGCCCGCGCCGGTGTGTCGCGGCTGGAGGCCGTCATCCCGGTGCACACCCACATCGACCACGCGCTGGACTCCGCCCTGGTCGCCGACCGCACCGGCGCGCGGCTGGTCGGCGGTGAGTCGGCGGCCAACGTCGGGCGCGGCTACGGATTGCCCGAGGACCGTCTTACCGTCGCGACCCCGGGCGAGCCAATTCGGTTGGGCGCCTACGACGTAACGCTGGTGGCGTCGCATCATTGCCCGCCGGACCGGTTCCCCGGGGTGATCGACGCGCCGCTGCGGCCGCCGGTGCGGGCGTCGGCGTATCGCTGCGGCGAGGCGTGGTCGACGCTGGTGCACCACCGGCCCTCGGACCGGCGGCTGCTGATCCAGGGCAGCGCCGGCTTCGTGGCGGGCGCGCTGGCCGGCCGGCGCGCCGAAGTCGTCTATCTCAGCGTCGGCCAGCTCGGCCTGCGACCGCGCTCCTATCTCAACGAGTACTGGGCCGAGACCGTGCGCGCGGTGGGTGCGCGCCGGGTGATCCTCATCCACTGGGACGACTTCTTCAGCCCGTTGTCAAAACCCTTGCGGGCCTTGCCTTATGCGGGCGACGACCTGGACGTGTCCATCCGTGCCCTCGACGAGCTGGCCGCCCGCGACGGCGTCGCGCTGCACATGCCGACGGTGTGGCGACGCGAAGACCCCTGGACGTAGGACGCATGACCTTAGCCGTTGCGCTGGTGTTGCTTGCTGCCGTGCTCGTGTTCGCCGTCGTCCGCCCGCGGGGTTGGCCCGAGGCGGTGGCCGCGGTCCCTGCGGCGCTGATCCTGGTCGCGGTCGGCGCGGTCTCGGTGCGTCAGGCGACCGAGGAAGTGGCCGGATTGTCGGGCGTGGTCGGGTTTTTGGGCGCGGTGCTGGTGCTGGCCAAGCTGTGCGACGACGAGGGCCTGTTCGAGGCGGCGGGCGCGGCGAACACGAGAACGGCAGCAAGCAACACCAGCGCAAC
>LQPB01000017.1 GCA_002102225.1 Mycobacterium interjectum | reverse complement strand
ACCTTGAAATCAATGCCGTTGCGGACGTCGGCGGTTAACGAACTTTCGGTCGTCGTCATAACGTGACTCTTCCTTCTGCGATTTAGGAGCTAACCCGTCAGTGGCCTGAAGTTTTTGAGACCGGCGATTCGCCAGACCGATACTTTGCTTTAGCTATCCCTGTGTCGCTCGCTTGTTCACCGGTTTTTGTTCCCCGAGTTTGCCGTGCAACCATTCCGCTGGCGCGCGACGCGCATAGCTTAGTAAACGACATCAGTACCTGTGGGATTCGATCTTCAATAGTACGAAGGCGGACGACGCGGGGGGCAACAGACCTTTGACCCGGAAGCCCGAAGTGGTGCCCCAACAACGTGGAATGCAATCCCACCCGATCCGCAACTACCGCGGTGGACCGAATGGTTGAGGGACGCGCCATTGGGTAGCCTCGATACCGAACATACACCTATGCAACTGTTAATCACCGCCACGAAAGCTGTCCGAAAGCTGTGACAGCGGCGGGCTTGCCCGCTTAGTGGACACACGTTGAGCTACAGCGAAAGCGTGTGAATATATATAACAAAGGATGGAGAATTCGTGACGATCGCGGTAACCGGTTCGATTGCGACCGACAACCTGATGCGGTTCCCCGGCCGCTTTTCCGAGCATCTGCTGGCCGACCATCTGGAAAAGGTCTCGCTTAGCTTCCTGGTGCACGACCTGGTGATCCACCGCGGCGGCGTGGCCGGGAACATCGCCTTCGCCATCGGCGTACTGGGTGGCGATGTCGCGCTGGTCGGCGCGGCCGGCGACGACTTCGGCGAATACCGCGAATGGCTGCAGGGTCACGGTGTCAACTGCGAGAACGTGCGGATCTCGCAGACCGCGCACACCGCCCGGTTCACCTGCACCACAGACGAGGACATGGCCCAGATTGCATCGTTTTATCCGGGTGCGATGTCGGAGGCCCGCAACATCAAGCTCGCCGACGTGGTGTCCTCTGTCGGCAAACCCGACCTGGTCGTCATCGGGGCCAACGATCCGGAAGCGATGGTGGTGCACACGGAGGAGTGCCGCAAACTCGGCCTGGCATTTGCCGCGGACCCGTCACAGCAGCTCCCTAGGCTGTCCGGCGACGAAATCAGCAAGCTGATCGATGGGGCCACCTACTTGTTCACCAACGACTACGAATGGGAGCTGTTGCTCAACAAGACCGGCTGGTCGGAGGCCGACGTTCTGAACAAGGTCGATCTGCGGGTGACCACGCTGGGCGCGAAGGGGGTTGACATCGTGAACCGCGACGGCACCACGGTGCACGTCGACGTGGTGCCCGAGACCAGCCAGACCGACCCCACCGGCGTCGGCGACGCGTTCCGGGCCGGTTTCCTCACCGGTCGCAGCGCAGGTCTGAGCGTGGAGCGTTCGGCGCAGCTGGGCTCGCTGGTCGCGGTGCTGGTGCTGGAGTCGACCGGAACCCAGGAGTGGCAATGGGACGCCGACGTCGCCAGGAGCCGGTTGGCGGGTGCCTACGGCGACGACGCGGCCACCGAGATCGCCGCGGCGTTCGCCTAACCCTGCCCGGCCACCGGACGCAGAATTGCGCGCGGGCGCGGCGTCGAACGAGGCATAGGTGACACCCGGCCGGCAAGGGGGTCGCCATCGTAACGGTTGATGTCATCCCTGCGTGGTTACCGAAATCTGTTGCGCGCCAGGCGGTCCAGCTCTGATAAGCACGGCGCGTGTTTGATGCGTTGGGCGGCGCCACGCGTGTTTTCCGCGATAGCGGTCGGATGTGCCCTACTCGCGCGCTGGCACGCGAGGGACTTTGGTGTACGCGCCCTTGAGGGTGGAAGTGGCGGCCTCAAGCGGGAGCTGGTTGGACCGTCGAAGCTGCGTGATGCCCGATGGGCGTTAATCGCCGATCTGCGTCTTGCCCGGGTAAGACGCGCTACTGTGAACGCAACAGACGGGATGGACGACATGGGCATACAGAATTGGTGCGATGCACCGCAGATTCATCCCTCGAAGATTCGGGTCGGCGATGTGATCGGCACGCTGGAGCCCACGAATCTGCGCTACCAGGTCAAGCTGATCAGCCAGCCCCAGACAAGTCACGGGCAGTGGACATTTTTCGGCCGCGACGACGCGGGCCTTCAGCACACGAACACGTTCGGCGAAGACGAGTTAGTTCGCAGGTACGCCAAAGCATCATGACGCCGCAGTAGGACTCCCGCCGGGGTCCGCCTCATCACGCCTCCGCCAGCCTCGATAGCCGTTCCACCAGTTGGTCAAAAGTTGCGATCGCGACCGCGCCGGCACGACGGATCACTGCCGACTTGGTCATCTTCGCGAAAATCGTTGACCCGTCTAGGTGCTGTAAGTCCCCGATCGTTCCGGCGCATAGGCGAGCCACACCGAAGAGCGTCTCTTCGGTCGGCAGGGCGTGGAGGATCTCTTCATAGCTCATCGCGGTGACGGCGTCTGGTGAGCAGCCCAGAATCTCGGCGAATGCCGCGTTGGCGAAGAGGACCGCGCCGTCGTCCGCTAGAGCTATGGCAGGCACCGGGATTCGTTCGAGCGCGCACAAAGCGGGCCGTTGGGTTGATTTGACCGTCGGGGAAACACTTGCTCGCCGAGAATGACGACTCTCCGACATTCGTTAGCCCAATTGCACATACGCTGTTTCGCCAACGTATGCGGTTCGCAAGAGCACCCAACATGCACAGCGGTGTGCTGGCTCGCGGGGCGGGGCAACATGCCCCGTCGTTCACAATAGTTGTCAATGCGGGGATAAACCAGGCCCATCGTCGACGGCGTCCGGGCCGTCGAAATATGCTGCTGCGCAACTCGATTCATGCGCCATTCGGGCGGTTTGATGACAGGCACCGTGTTTCGTCATTGTGTGATGCCCGCCGACACGCCGTCGCAGGGGGTTACTCCCTGACCTGGCGATCGATGAGACAGGTGACGAGCCGGGAATCGATCTCCACGTCCGTCGCCCGAGTGGCGCAATGGTGCCCGGTGACGGAGTTACCGGGCTGTCGTGCCGGCCCTGTCCTCGGCGGAAGCCCTGCCCTCGTCAAATCCCTCCAACTAGTGGAAGGTGGGGGGATGAGCTTGCAGCCGAGACCCCCGGGCAGTTTCGCCGTTGTCCGAATCCCGTTCGGCTAAATGTGGCGATACACGAGCGGCTCCTCGCGGCCGTCGACGGCCGCCGCGGGGTAGAGGCCGCCGACGGCCTGTGCGAGGCGTGCGTGGTACTTCTCGACGTTGATGCGGCGGCGATTTCGCTCGTCTTCGAGGGCGCGAACAGTGGAACGTTGGGCGCCAGCGGCGTGCCGGCCCGCACGTATGACGAACTGCAGTTCACCCTCGGCGAGGGACCGTGCCTGGACGCGGTCAGCCGGCGGATTCCGATTCTGGTCGTCGACCTGGCCGATGCTCGGGAGGCGCGGTGGCCCGCCTATCGGCCCGCGATGCTGGCCCACCAGATCCGGGGCGTCTATGCCATACCGGTAGTGGTGGCCGGCGAATTCGTCGGTGCGCTCGATTTGTTTCGAGCGCAGCCAGGCCCGCTGCTGGGCGACGAATTGGTCGGCGCGGTCGCTGCCGCGGAGCTGGCGGGCATCCCGCTTCTGGATCTACTCGACGCCGACCTACAGGCCGCCGCCGCCGAACCCAACAGCGACGCCTGGGCCGAACTCAACACGCTGAGCCGCGCGGAGGTCAGTCAGGCCACGGGAATGCTTGTCGCCCAGCTGGAGATCGAGCCGGCCGAGGCCCTGGTCCGGCTGCGCGCCCACGCCTACGCCACCGGCCGCACGGCCACCGACGTCGCCCGCGACATCCTCGAGCGCCGACTACAGCTCGATGTCGACTGATGCGGGATCGCACGAAATCTCAGAAAGGAGGGCGCCGTGACTGACACCCCTCGTGAAACCCGCGTGCTGGACGCCGTCGTCTCGCTCGTCGATAGCCTGCTCGATGACTTCGACGTGGTCGACCTGCTGACCGCGCTCACGGAGCGCTGCGCCGAGCTGCTCGACATCGAGGCCGCCGGATTTCTGCTCGCCGATCCGCTGCACCAACTCCGCCTGCTGGCCGCCACATCGGAGCATGCCCGCGACATCGAACTCTTCCAGCTACAAGCCGACGAAGGCCCGTGTGTGGATTGCTACACCACCGGCCGACCGGTCTCGGTCGCCGACATCGAACGGGCAACGGAGCGGTGGCCGCGGTTCGTTCCCGCCGCCGCCGGCGCCGGCTTCGCGTCGGTGCACGCCGTCCCGATGCGGGCGGCGGGCATCGTGCTGGGCGCCCTCGGGTTGTTCGGCACCCGCGCCGGCGAACTCACCGAGGCCGATCTGCTCGTGGGCCAGACCCTGACCCACATCGCATGCGTCGCGATCCTCCAGGAACACCCACCCACACCCGCCACCCTGATGCCGCAGCTGCGTTCCGCGCTGACCAGCCGGGTCGTCGTCGAGCAGGCCAAGGGCCTGCTGCGCCAAATGCTGGGTGTGTCCGTGGACCAGGCCTTCAACCTGTTACGGACGTACGCGCGGGCCAACGGGGAACACCTGACCGACGTCGCCCAGAGATTGATGACGGATCGACATTCCCGCCCAATCCTGGTGGCGCGGTTGGCCGAACTCGCGGCGGCACCACCCCATTAATCGGCTCAGCGGCGCCACGCGCGCGCCCGCCGCACGGCCTCGTCGACCAGCCGCTCGGCGACGGCGTACAGCTTGACGTTCTCGGTTTGGCTGATCCGGGTGAGCCGCTCGAAGGCCTCGTCGGCGCTGCCCCCCGACCGGCTGCGGATGATGCCGATCGCCTGATCGATCACCGATCGGCTGTCCAGCGCCCGCTGCAATCGCAGCGTTCGTTCGTGTGCGCTGGCCAGCAACTGCGCGTTGTACACCGAAACCGCGGCGGGCCTGGCGAACTGAGACCCCAACCGCACGGCGTGCTCGGCGAACGCGTCGCGGCTCTTGGCATAGGCATTGATCGAGCCGATCACCTGCTCGCCGACGACCAACGGCAGCGCCAGCGCCGAGTGCATGCGCATCCGCGCCACCCGGCCACCAAAGTGCGGCCACCGGTCATCACTGCCCAGCGATCCGCTCACCGTGGGCCGCCGCGACTGCATGCAGGTGATGCATGGCCCTTCCTTCAATTCGTCGTACTGAACCGTGTCGATCTCGTAGACAAGCGCCGCCGTTGCCGCCCAGGTCCGCACGCTGGATATGCCGTGCTGCGGGTCGATCAAGGCGACGCCCACGCCTTCGGCGCCCGGGATGGCCTGGGACGCGAACTCGGCGACGTCCCGGAGAAGGTCGATCACTCCGCCGGCGCCGGCGACAATCCCGGCCACTCCGCGGAGCCCGGCATACAGTTCGGCCTCGTCCGCTTCCCGTTGGGTGGGGGAGAGCTCGGGCGGCACCTTACGACCCGGTTGGGCGTCGAAGTCGGCCAACATCCCTCCTCGCGTACACCCTCGACCACAAACGTACTCTCTACCGCCTCCCGAAGAAGTCAGCCGACGAGCGCCAAGGTATGGGCCCGCCGCAGTTTTCCCGAGGGCGTCTTGGGGATCATTCCCGGCTCGAGCACCACCACGTTGCGGGGCCGGACATCGACTTCGGCGACCACCTCGTGGGCCACCTGCTGCTCGATGCGCCGCACCTCGGCCGGATCCCGCCAGTCGTTGGACTCCACTGCGATAGCGAACGTCTCACGCGCGTGCCCGGCATCCAGGCGCACCGCCACGGCACTGCCGGGTCGGACGCCGCAGACGCGGGCGGCGGCCCGTTCGATGTCGGTCGGGTAGATGTTGCGCCCGGCCATGATGATCACGTCCTTGACCCGGCCGCACACGACGACCTGTCCGGACTCGGTGAGGTACCCGAGATCGCCGGTGTCATACCACCCTTGGTCGTCTTGTGCAGCGACGAAGCCGCCCATCGTCGCGTAGCCCAGGGTCACGGGTTCGCCGCGCACCTGGATGACACCGACGCCCCGGACGGGAAGGACGTTGCCGTCTTCGTCGACGATGCGGGCGTCCAGCCCCTTCAGCAGGCGGCCAAGTGTGGCCAGCCGCCGAGTTTTTCCCTTGCTCGCCGGCACGGCGCGGTGCAATACGGCGAGCAGGTCGGCGTCGACCTCGTCGACCACCAGGCCCGCGCCGCACTCGGAGAAAGACACCGCAACCGTCGTCTCGGCCATGCCGTAAGCCGGCAGGATTGCCTCCGGGCGCAACCCGAACGGCTTGCCGGCGGCGCAGAGTTCCTCGACGTCGGCGGGTTCGACCTGTTCGGCGCCGGACAGTGCCCATCGCAGGGAGGACAGGTCGAACTGGCCGGGCTGGGCCACTTTGCGAAGCCGTCTGGCCAACAGTGTGTAGGCGAAGTTGGGCGCCGCCGTCATCGTGCCCTTGTACTTGTCGATGAGCCTGGCCCACAGCAGGATGTCACGGAGGAAGTCCATCGGGGTGACTTTGACCAGCTCGGCACCGAAATACATTGGCACGGTCAGGAATCCGGTCATACCCATATCGTGGAAGAGCGGTAACCAGCTCACGATCACGTCGGTGTCGATGTCGACCTTTGCACCGATGAACATCGCGTCGGCATTGGATACGACATTGCGGTGCGTGATCTGCACCGCCTTGGGCGACCCGGTGGACCCGGAGGTCAATTGCAGCAGCGCGACATCGTCGTCATCGGTCTCGACCGGATCGATCGGGTTGCTGTCGAGCAGGCGCTCGGCGACCAGCACTCGCGTTCCCAGCTGGGACAGCAATGGGACCGCGGCCATGAACGGATCAGAGACGAGAACCGCCCTGGCGCCGATCATCTTGATGACGCCGGCGGTTTCCTCGGCCCACCGCGGAAGGTCGGTGCGCGGGGTGGGCTGGTGGAGCATGGTGAGGCTGGCGCCGCGCATCCAGATGCCCTGCGCGGCCGGCGCGATCTCGGCCGGGGCGCCCGCCAGCACGGGGACTGCGTCACCGGGCCCCACGCCGGCCATGGCGAGTCCGCCAGCTACCCGACGGGCCCGCTCGTGCACTTCGCCCCAGGAATGCCGGACCGCACCGTTCGGCTCCCCGGTGACCATGCCGTTCGAACTGGATTGGGCTGTGCCGTACATCGTTTCGGTGAATTTACTCAAGACCATTCCTTTGGCTACGGTGCCGCGGCGCCGGGGTCGGCCTCGGACGGTGCGTCGAGGTGTTGCGTTGCGGACCCACCCCGCGACTCAAACCGGTGCGCCAAAGTGGGTTCGCCATACCTTCAGTGAGATCGCCGGGGCCACGAGCGTTGCCGATGTCCGCGCGGTGGGCGCGCTGTTAGGCCATGGATAGGACCGGCGACGGACGCGGCCCCTTCGCGCAACCTTCGCACGCATCCCGAATGGTCCCCCGGTCCCATCGAAGCGAGAGCATGTCAGACGCGCATACGGTACGTGCACGCGGGCCATCAGCCGGCGAGGCGCGCCGTTGCCGCCGACGGGTGCAGCGATCAACGTTCTGAGCACCGGACTCCGTCAGGGGGCAGTTGCGAGCAAACCCTGTGACCGTCGGATGAACCGGATGGGCAGACGCGTGACGGGGGGACCCTACCGATCGCCACCAGACGCTTCCGGGGAGGCTGCTCGACCAACCGCACTCAACAATACCGCAAGCGCGGTCAGGAAATTGCTGAACGCCGGAGTCCGCGGCGCCGCGGCTTTGATTTTCCCGCCGGCGTCGCGCACACGCTTGTCGGGGAACCGTCGCAATCTCTGTGTGCCAATGAAAGTCGACGGGGCTCGGCGACTACGTTAGGTCCGGATATTTAGGCCCCGTCAGCGGTGCTTGGTGGGCAGCAAGGCCTCGACCTGTGAAGTGTGGTCGGCCTTCGCGCGCTTGACAGCCCGTTTCTCTTTCAGGGACTTACCGGACTTCTTGGTCATGGTTTGTCGGGGAGATTTATCAGACATCGCGGCCCTTTGATATGGGGGCCTGTGTCGGTCCCGGTTCGCCAAGTGTACGCCCGTCGGCCGGCGTCGGACCGGCCCCTTGTCGCGGAAGAAACCCGCTGACGGCGATTTCGCACAAGCCACGGCCGCGAAGGTGGTGTGGCTGCTGCGGGTCGCATCGAACTCGTCCGATTCGTCTCATGCAGACCCGAAATCCACTACCCGAGCCACGATTCCGCCGAGGGCTCGATCTGCGAGCCACCTCGGCGGGTTAGTTGCCGCAGCGCCCGAGCATTCGTTGGTAGTGCTGACGTCGCGACTTCGTGCAGAAGGCGGCGCGCCTCGTCGCCGGAGCTCGACGGCGCGAGCACGAACAACACGGCGTCGCGCGAGTGCGTACCGACGAGATAGATGGTGTCGCTGAAGACCAGCCGGTATGGATTCAGCGAGACCATTTCTCGGTGCCGGATAAGTCGGGTCGGGGCGGGCAACCACACGCTCGGGTCATAGACGACGCGGTGCACCGCGCCGATCCAGCAACCGAATACGGCCAGCAAGTCGGGTAGCTCTGACCGCAGGTCCAGGCTTTTCGGCCACCAAGCGCCGTCTACGGCGGCGCTGGTGAGGTCGCGTTCGCACAGGGCCAATCGGGCAGCACCTGGGGGATCCGAAGAAATATGCGCCACCGCGACGCTCCCGTCGACTCATGCGCTAATCGCAGACGGCTACCCAAGGGGCGGTACTCGACAAACCCACGACACTGTGACCATAACCCCGATCGATCCCGGGACGATCGACGAATCGCCATGAAACAATGTCACTTGCCGATCACAAACCGGTCGGGCGCCGCCCGGGGATTTGGCGCCGACCATACCCACGGGTCCGACCAAAACGCATAGTGGCGTAACGTCGCTATTGAGCCATTTCGTTGTCGGCGCTGGCCTCGAACGTCATCCCCCGTCGAGATCACCCGCGATGCAATTCCTCCGTCGGCCCGCTTTCCGGGTTGATCGCTTCGAACTGCGAAGGGTCGTCCCCATGAAACGCGCGGAACCATCGGTCGGTGACATTGCGTCTCAACAGAATCCGACGACGGACTTCGTCGCAGATGCCGTGGCGCACGGTTGCGATGGCACGACCTCGGCGGGTGAGCGAACTGCAGGCGTAACAAATGCGGCGGGGCCGCACCGCGCTGCCAGCCCCGTGCGGCTCACTCTGGCATCCCGGCTCGGGAACACGATCGACGGAGCGTGGTGGCCCCGCACCGGCCAGATCTCACGCGAGCTGACCGAACTGGTCTCCGTTTTGGATACCCGCTTGGGCCAGATCATCGACATCGACGTCAACTGGTCGTCGTTGCAGCGCCAGCCGGACCTGAGTTGGGGCTGGTGGCAGGGCATACGCCCACACATCATGACGGTCGGCGGCCGCGATGCGCGGGCGAAACTTCTGATCGTTCCGCACCGGACCGCCACGGCCCTTGCGGTAATGGTGTTGCGGCAGGCCGCCGGCCTTCCCGTCTACGCGGCGCACCGGGATTCCCGCGCCTTCCAGACCGCCGAATGCATTATCCGCATGGCCCGGGGTGAGCGCATGTTCGAAGTGCGTCCCTCGCGGCGAAAGGATGTCCCAGCGATACCTCAGGTCGGGGTCGACTGAGGACATCCCGCCGCTGCCCGGGGATCGCGCGACGCCGACGCAGTCCGGAAATCCGTTGATTCCCAGTGCTTTTGAGGCCGTCGGCCTAGGTGCGGGCTTCCGTTTCTGCTGCGCCGGTCGTGAGCAGGCTGTCGACGGTCGCGGTGTTGCTCGGACCGGCCGCCGTCATCATGATGGCGTGCGCCTGGTCGGGGTCGGCATGCGGGGAAACAACCAATAGGACGATCTTGTTGCGGTTGAGACCCAGGACTTCGACGGTGTTCACCGGCTGCCGCTGATATCCGTCGAGGCGTACCGTTCGCCCACCGGTCGCGAATTTCGCTGGTGCCGTTGCCCAGTCGTTGATGTTGTAGAGCACGCGGGCGATCCGTCCCAGCCGGACCGACAGCACCGACAGCAGGTCCGGCAGCTCCGCCGTGAGGTCGTCAGTGTGCGGCCACCATGCACCGTCGACGTATCCGCTCTGGGGCGCCTTGGCTTTCAGCCTCAAGCGCGGTGTGTGCTCCGGCGGCGCAAGCCGGTTCCCGGTGTCCGTGTGGTCATCTTTCGGCGTCATAGCGACGCTCCCGTCTTGACCGGGAGACCGGTCAGATCAATCGAATCGGCGACGACATGGCATCGAATAGTCAGGCACGGGGTATCGCCAACGGCTTCCACACTACACGCGCGGTGCAGGGCGATTGGCGCGGTTGCCGCTTCGGCGAGCGAGCTCAGCGGATGGATACCAGGTGATCGATCGAGTCCACCGGCAAGTCGCCGTCCAGCACGGCGGTGACGGTCAGTTGATTCAGCGTGATCGCGCCTCTGTGATTGTCGAGGAACGCGGTGTCGGAGGCGTCACGACCCGTGGCTATGCGCACCAGGGATTGCCGCGGCGCCAGCAGCGTGGCATCGACCACCCGCCATTGCCCCTCGACAAAAGCCTCGGCCACCGCGTGGAAGTCCATCGGGTACAGGCCCGGCGCGTACACCGACACCAGGCGGGCCGGGACGTTGACGGCCCGCAGCAGGGCCACCACCAGGTGCGCATAGTCACGGCAGACGCCTTCGCCGGACAGCAAGGTGTCCACCGCCCCGTCGATTGGATCGCTTGAGCCGGGCACATAGTTCAGCCTGGTGCCGACCCATGAGCTCACATTCTCCAGCAGCGTCGCCGAGTCACCGTAGGTGCCGAATTCGGTTGCGGCGAAACCGTAGAACTTATCGGCCTCGGCATAGCGGCTGGGTCGCAGGTACATCGACAGGTCGTATTCGGTCACCGGCGCGGGATCGGTCTGACCGACGATCGTCGCCGCATAGTCGGCCTTCAAGGTGCCCACCCCGGCCTCGAACTTGTGGATGCGGTTGCCATGCACACCGCTGATTTCCAAGGGCCGAACGGGCTCGCCGTTCAAGACAAAGCGCAGCGATTCAAAGACCTCGGTGCCCGGATGCGGGGCCACCGCAATCTGGAATTCCAGCGTCGTGGGAGCGGTGATGTCGACTTCGATCTCGGCGCCCACTTCGCGTCTCATAGCGTGATGATGCGCCAATCGGCACCGATCCGCCACGCGAGCGAACCGCGGCGTCCTGGCGTGTGTCCCCGGTCAGTCCCGCCGCGGGTTAGCCTTCGATTCTTCTATCTCCGCCCCATTTCCCCTAGGCTGGGCGGCAGTGGCGGATTGAGCAGGTTGCGTTCGAGATGGTCTGCCACCAGATGGCCGTTGGTGCGCAACTGTGGTGTTAAGCAGTCAGCACCAGGCCGGCCGCCGTCGAAACAATCACTGTGTGTACAAACGCAGCAGGGCTCTCCGTTAGGGCGGGCACTCGTGGCTGCGGCGCGGGCTGACCGTCGTTGTCCAGACCCACCGGATCGGAGCGGGGTGCGACCCACCGGCGGCGTTGCGGTCGCGATCGTCCTTGGTGGCCGCCGATTCAACTGAGCTGGCCGGTGTCGCGGTCAAGACGGGAGCCCGCTGATGGTTACGCGACTGGCGGGGATCGATGCGTTGTCGCTGCACACCCAGAGCTCGAAGATGCCTGCCCACACGATCACGCTGGTCATCCTCGACGCGTCCGATCAGCTCAGCCACCGGCGGCTACACGAACTGGTGGCCGCGTCGCTGCCGCAGATGGCGCGCTTCCGCAGCCGACTGGTCGCCAAACCGCTGGGGCTGGGGCAGCCGGTGTGGGCCGAGATCGAGGACTACGACCCCGCTCCGCAGATTCATCGCGCAACGGTGCGCGCTCCCGGCGGTCGGCGTGAGTTGGCCGAACTCATCGCCGACCTGAGCACCGGGCGAAAGGTTCGCTGGAACCAGCTGTGGGAGGCGTGGAGCATCAACGGCCTCGCGGGCGGCCGGTGGGCGCTCGCGGTGAAGATGTCGCCCGCGCTGAATGACGGAGCCGCGGGGGCAGCGTCCTTGTGGCCGCGGCTGCTGACTGCCGGGCCGCACGCCGACCCGGCCAGCAATCTGCCGATCGAGCCGAGCCTCGGCCCGGCTCCCACCGGGCGTGAAGTCGTTGCCGACGTGGTGACCGAGCTCGTCGAGAACCACGTCACCGGCATGTGGCTGATCGCCGACACCGTGTCTGGTGTGCTGCAGGCCGTCAGCGGCCGGCTGCTCCGCACGCGCGAACCGGTACCGGCGACCCCGTCGGCGTCGTCGATGAGCGGGCCGGTGCCCCGCACGGTGTTCAACGCGCCGCTGACCAAGCGGCGCGCGGTGGCATTCGCCTCGGTCCCGTTGGCGGACGTGAAGACGGTGAGCGATGCGTTCGGGGGCAGCATCACCAACGTCGTGCTCGCCGCGTGCGCACTGTCTTTGCGCGCCTGGCTGCAACGACACGACACGGTGCCCGACGGTCCGCTGCTGATGCGGATGCCCTTTGAGTTGCCCGCCACCGAAGCCCCCCGGATTGGCCGGGCGTTGACGGTCGGTCGCCTTCGCATCCCGGTTCACCTCGACGACCCCGTGCAGGTCCTCGTCAACCTCCACACCGCCACCGAACGGCTCAACGCGATCCGGAGCCGCAGCAACGAAAATCCGCCGACGATGGATTCCGACACGATGGCCTCGCTCATCCCGCCGGCGGTGGCTCAGGTAGGTGCGCGACTCTACGTTCGATCAGGCCTGCGGCATCAGCTCGAGCCGATCTGTCACGGCAGTGTCTCCTCGACTGCCGTTGAACCGGCGCCGGCGTACTGTGCCGGCGCCAAGGTCGTCGGCCTGCACACCGTGGCGCCACTGGCCGAGGAGCGTGGGTTGAACATCGCGCTGACCTCCCGCGGCGAAGATCTGGATGTGAGCGTGTGCGTGTGCCCCGACAATGTGCCAGCGGTCGACGATCTCGCGACCGGAATCGCGCACTCCCTCGATATTCTGGTGGCCGCCGCGCAGGAATCTCCTCGGGGACAAGGCCGTTCGGTCGTCACAGAGATGACGTCGCATCCGCTGAATCGTTCACGCGGCGGGAAGTAACGACGGGGTCAACCGAGTCGCGGCGCGTCGCGAGTGGCGGCCTGCCGTCCGCCCACCCAACCGCCCCTGGCCGCTGCTGGAACGATCAGAAGCTCCCGTACGGCGAGCCGGTCAGGATCGAGTAACCCGCCTCACCGAGGACCGCGAGTTCCAAACCGCCCAGCATCGGGAGCAATCCGACATCGGCGGCGACCGGGTAGCCGAACGCGTTGATCAGCCCGTCGAGGGGTTGGCCGTTGATCATTTGCGTGATCCCGTTCAGGAACAGGTTGACGTCATACGACGGCAGGGAGGCCAGAGCGGCCGTCGTGATGTCTGCCGTCGGAAGCAGCGTCGAGTAGGCGGTCGAGAATGCCGTCGTCCCGGCGCCGACGATCTGGGTGTTCGCCGCTTCCAGGCCCGAGAGAAGGTCGGTGATCGTGGGCGGCCCGGCGGGCAACGCCGGGGTGCCTGACCCCGACGTAAGTGACGTCAGCGCCTGCGTCATGGCCTGCAGCGACGGCAGCTGCGGTGGTCCCTCGGCGCGGAAGTCGCCGATCGCGGCGCCGATTCCCTGGTTGATCCCGCTGACCAGGGCGGGCCCCAAGGCGGTGGTGTCGCTCAGCGGCGGCAGGAATCCGAAGGGGGTGGTCATATCGGCCGGCCCGGTGGACCAGCCGAAATTCGGGTCGCCGTAGCCCCAATTGACGAGAGGCGTCAACACCGGCTGCACCAAGTCCGCGATCGGGTTCCCGACGTAAGGGATGAACCGGACCGGATCCAGCAGCGGCAGGTTGTGGTTGGGAATCATGTAGAAGGTGGTCTGGGTCGGACCCTGTGTCGGCAACACGATCGCCGAATCGATCTGAGTCGACGTCAGAGTGTCATAGCCCGTGTGCACCGTCACCATGCCCGCCAAGGCATTCAAGTCGGAGAAGATGTCGATCGGGTATCGCGGGAAGTCGGCCCAGCCGTCGTATTCCAGGGTGTAAACCTTGGTGGCGAAGTCGTTGGTCGGCATCGGGCCAAGGGTCGAAAAGCCCAGCGTCGGCAAGCTAAGACCCGGGAACCGGGCGTCCCAGCCCCCGTTGGGGTTCATCGAATTGCCGAGCAGCACAAAATTTATCGGCAGATTGCTCGGTGTGCCGGCGGGATCCAACAATCGCATTTCCAGCGCGGCGATGTTGGCGCCCTGCGAGTAGCCCAGAACGTTAACGGTGTTTCCGGCGGCAAGTTGCTGTTGGATCGCGTTATTCAGGGTCGTGACGCCGCGGGCTATCGATATGTTCTGCATCAGATCTTTGATGCCGCTATCCGGGTATTCTCCCGCCGGCATCGAGAGGGCCTGGACGAGGCCAACGGGGAAATTGGGCATGACGTACTTGCTGACAACGTTGGTCACGAAGTCTTGCGAAGGTATCGGTGTTCCGCTGCCGCCCAACACGAAAGTGACGACCGGGTCCGCCGGCGCCGCCCTCGTCATCAGCGCACCGGCGCCGCCCGCCGTGCCGGTGGGGGAGCCACCGGCCGCGGCGAGCGCGGCCCCGCCGGCGGCCTCGGTTGCGGCGTAGGCCTCACCGGCCGCGGCCAGCGCCCGGGCGAACTCGCCGTGGACCGCCGCCGCCCGCCCGATCAGCGCCCGCCACTGCCAGCCGTACGCGTTGAACAGTCCCGCCACCCCGGCGGATATTTCGTCGGCGGCGGCCGCCGCCACAGCGGTCGTCCTGCTCGCTGCGGCGGCCGTGGCCTGGTGGATCGTCGAACCAATCGCCGCCACATCCGCGGCCGCTGTCGCCATCACCTGCGGCTGCGCAAGCACGTACGTCATCGGCCCCTCCCTCCCACGCCAGCATAAAGCGGTCCGGGGGGCTGGGCGGGCGTTCAGGCGAGACGTTCGTCGGGCAAGTCTTCGGCGGCAAGGCCTTTCACTCGCTCGTAGTAAATGACCCGTCCGCCGCCGGCCAAGAGCTCGCCGATCGGCTGCCCTGGGACGATAGAGACTAGCTGAGCACCGGGATCAACAGCCGTGACGACGAGCGAACGGTGTTTAGGCTGCTGGTCCCGACGCCGGCATGCCGGAAGTTCATGATCGCCGGCGCCGACGGGTCCTGGTCGTCGCTGGTGAGTATCAGGCGGATGCGGTGGCCGACCTCGAAGCGTCGAGCGTTGGGGACCAAGGGGATTCGATACACGACGTCCTCGCCCAGGGGCAGACCCCGCGCGTTGCGGCACGGCAACACCGGCGCACCGGGTCGGCTGGCCGCCTCGTCGACCTCGCGCAGGCTGGCGCGCAACCAGCCGGCGGTCACATTGGTGGCGGTGCCGTCGGGCGCCACGTCCTGCAGCGTCGCCATCCACGCGGTGTCGAGCGCGGTCGCCGCAGCGACCAGCCGTAGTTCGATGTCGCCGACGACGTCGAGGTCCTCGGTGAGCGGTGCGCCGCTCCAGATCAGTGCCGACGGCGGGTCGATCTTGCTGGGTTTGACCCGCCCCAGGCCCGGGCCCAGGACCATGAATTCGCGACCGCCCGGCTCGCCCTCGTCCTCGCTCAAGGTGCCGTCGGCGCGCAGGGCGAGTTCGCGATGCGGTGCGTGCGACGGCGGCCACGAGTCGGCGGTGCGCCATTCGTCGGCGCCGGGCAGGAAGTACCGGATCGGTGGGCCCTCGGTGATGCCGGTGTCGCGGCCCTTGAGCCAATGGTCGTACCAGGCCAGCCCCTCGGTGTGCATGCTTTCCCAGGGCCATGTCAGTCCGAACTTGCCCAGCATGCCCATCCGCACGCAGGCGTTGTCGGACAATCCTTTCCACGTGGCGAACGTCGAGGGCAGGTGCAGCGGCACGTTCTCCCAGTCGCAGCCGAGGTACACGGGAATGTCGATTTCCTTGAGCAGCGGCAACAGGTTTCGCGCCTCCCACCATTCGTCGCGGGTCGGATGCTTGACGACCGCCTCCTGCCAGAGTTCGTCCCACGGGCGCGGGTTGTGCGGCAGCCTGAGCACTTGGCGCAGCATGGTCACCGCCGCCTCGCCGTTGGCGGTCTCGAACTTCTTATGCACGCGTGGGCTTTTCAGCACGCGCCGGGCCAGGCCGACGGGCTTGCTGCGCCACAGCCTGTCGCTGCGCTCGGCGGTCAGGCCCGTCATGGCCAGGAACGGCGTCACGAAAGACGAGCTCAGCAAGCCGTGGTGGTTTGCGCCGTCGTACAGGTCCGCGGTCACGGCCAGCGGGAAGATCGCCTTGAGGTGGGGCGGGCGCTCGACGGCCGCCTCGAGCTGGGTCATCGCGAAGTAGCTGATGCCGATCATGCCGACGTTGCCGTCGCACCAGGGTTGCGCCGCGACCCACTCGACGAGGTCGTACACGTCGCGGCGTTCCTGAGCGTCGAAGAAGGTGAAGGTGCCGCCCGAGCCGCAGGTGCCGCGCAGGTTGGCGATGACGTGCGAGTAGCCCCGCGGCACCCAGAAGTCGGTGACGCCCGCCTCGACGAATCCGGCGGGGGCACCCAGGTCCTGCATCTGCCGCGGGTAGGGGGAGGCGGCGAGCAGCGCCGGGAACCGGCCGTCGGCGTCGGGCCGATGGATGTCGGCCAAAAGCCTTGTGCCGTCCCGCACGGCGATCGCGGTGTTGATGTCGCTGCGCTTCGCATATCGGGGCTCGCTGAGGTTGCGGTATTGCCGCCCGGTGGTCTGCGGGCCGTTGAGTGCCGTCTGGGTTCTTGCCATAGTTTCACGCTACGTTGAAACTAGTCTCAACGCAAGATGAAATTTCACGCTATGGTGAAACGATGCCTAAGCACCCGGGTCCGCGCGACGAGCGCGGCGTGCTGGCGGCGCGCATCCTGTCCGCGGCCCGCGACGAATTCGCCGAGCACGGCTGGGCCGGCACCGCGATCCGGGCCGTCGCCCGCGCCGCGGACGTCGACCCGGCGCTGATCTACCACTACTTCGGCTCCAAGGAGGGCCTGCTCGACGCCGCCACCACGCCGCCGCAGAAATGGCTCGATTCGGTCACCGAGACGTGGGCCACGCCCAAGGCGGAACTGGGCGAGCGCCTGATCCGCAACGTGCTGGAGATTTGGGCGGACGAGGACGTGGGGTCCGTGCTGCGGGCGGTGGTGCTGACCGCGGCCCACGAGACCACAACCCGGGACAAGCTGCGGCTGATCGTCGAGCGTGGGTTGATCGGCGAATCCACGCTGGGTGATGACGAGGACGAGCGGCTGCGTCGCAGCGGCCTGATCTCCAGCCAGTTGATCGGCTTCGCGTTGTTGCGTTACGTCTGGAAGATCGAGCCGATCGTGTCAATGTCCGACGACGAGGTGGTCGCGGCGCTGGGGCCCAACCTGCAGCGCTACGTCGACGGCGACATCGCCCCGAATTGACCGGGATCCGACGCGGCGGGCGACGACAATTGCTCCCATGCTTCGGACGTGGCGGTTGCTTTCGCTCGTGTTGGTCGCTGCGCTGGTGGCGCTCGGCGCTGCCGCCACCGCGCAGGCCGGGCCCGATGTGCCGCCCGTCAGCGACGCGGCGCGCGACGCCGGATTCATCGACGTGCGCACGGTGGTGCCCGACGCGATCATCGACCTGCGCTACGCGACGGCGAACAATTTCACCCACACGCAGCTGTACCCGTCCGCCGCCCGATGCCTGGTGCATCAATCCATGGGCCCGGGGCTGGCGGCGGCCGCGACCGCGCTGCGCGCACAGGGTCACGTGCTGGTGTTCTGGGACTGCTACCGGCCGCACGACGTGCAGGTCAAGTTGTTCAACGCGGTCCCGAACCCCGCGTGGGTGGCCCGACCCGGTCAGTACGCGCACAGCCATGAGTCCGGGCGTTCGGTGGACGTGACGTTCACCAGCGTGCAGGAGCAGTGCCCGGCAGAGCGCCAGGCCGACGGGCTGTGTCTGGCCGACATGGGTACCGACTTCGACGATTTCTCCTCGCGCGCAACGGCATACGCCACCCAGGGCGTCAGTTCCGACGCCCAGGCGAACCGTGCCCGGTTGCGGGACGCCATGAAATACGGCGGGCTGGCGCCGTACTCCGGGGAGTGGTGGCACTTCGACGGCCCGGGTGCCGGTGTCGACCGCCCGATCCTCAACGTCCCGGTGGACTGAGGCGTCTCATAATACGAGACAATAATTTCATATTCTGAATCTGGCGGTAGGCTTCACGCCATGAATGCAGGGCCGGCCAAGTACACGCACGGACATCACGAGTCGGTGCTACGCAGCCACCAGCGGCGCACCGCGGAGGACTCCGCGGCCTATCTGCTGCCCCACCTGGCGCCGGGTTCGTCGGTGCTCGACATCGGCTGCGGCCCCGGGACGATCACCGCCGACCTGGCCGAGCGGGTGGCACCCGGAACGGTGCTGGCCGTCGACCAGTCCGCCGATGTCCTCGACGTGGCCCGCGCCGAGATCGAGCGGCGCAACCTGCCCAACGTGACGTTCGCGACCGCCGACGTGCATCACCTCGGCTTCCCCGACGACGCGTTCGATGTCGTCCACGCCCATCAGGTGCTGCAGCACGTCGCCGATCCGGTGCGGGCGCTGCGGGAGATGCGCCGCGTGTGCCGGCCGGGCGGCATCGTCGCGGCGCGCGACGCCGACTACGCCGGCTTCATCTGGTTTCCGGTGATCCCGGGGCTGGATCTGTGGCTCGATCTTTACGGCAGGCGCACCGCGCCAACGGCGGCGAGCCGGATGCGGGCCGGCGGCTGCTGTCGTGGGCGCTGGCGGCCGGCTTCGACGACATCGCGCCGACGGGCAGCGTCTGGTGCTACGCGACGCCCGAAACCCGCGACTGGTGGGGCCGGATGTGGGCCGACCGGATCCTGCACTCCAGCGTCGGTCGCGACCTGATCGCCTCGGGCCTCGCCACCCCCGCGCAGCTCGACGAGATCGCGGCCGCATGGCGGTCCTGGGCCACGGCGCCGGACGGTTGGCTGTCGATCCCGCACGGCGAAATCCTCTGCCGAGCCTAGTGAGAAACACAACGTCCCAGCTCAACGCTACGGTATTGGCATTCTCTTTTTTTGCAAGTACGTTATTCATCGATGGATAACGCTGCTCAGACACCGTCCGGCATCCCGCTGCGGCCCGTGTACGGGCCGGCGGACAGGACCGCGGAACCGCCGCCGCCCGGGGAGTTTCCCTTCACCCGGGGCAACTTCGCATCGGGTTATCGCGGCAAGCTGTGGACGTTCCGGCAGTACTCCGGTTTCGGCACCGCCGAGGAATCCAACCGCCGCTACCGATACCTGCTGGACCAGGGCGGGACGGGGCTGTCGGTGGCGCTCGACCTGCCCACCCAGTGCGGGTACGACTCCGACGATCCCGAGTTCGGCGAGGAGGTCGGCCGGGTCGGCGTAGCGGTGGACACGTTGGCCGACTTCGAGATCCTGTTCGACGGCATCCCACTGGACAAGCTCAGCACCAGCATGACGATCAACGGCACCGCCGCGATCCTGCTGGCGTTCTATGTGGCCGCCGCCGAGCGTAAGGGCATCCCGCGGGCCAAGCTCACCGGCACCATCCAGAACGACATCCTCAAGGAGTACGCCTCGCGCGGGACCTGGATCTGGCCGCCCGAACCATCGCTGCGGCTGATCGCCGACACCATCGAGTTCTGCGCGGCCGAGGTCCCCAGGTTCAACGCCATCTCCGTGGCCGGGGCGCACTTCCGCGACGCCGGTGCCAACGCGGTGCAGGAGATGGCGTTCACCCTGGCCGACGGCGTCACCTACTGCGACACCGTCGTCCAACGCGGCCGGATGACCATCGACCAATTCGCCCCACAGATCTCGTTTTTCTTCTATACCCACGGCGACTTCTTCGAGGAGGTCGCCAAATACCGTGCGGGACGACGCCGTTGGGCGACGATCGTGCGGGAACGCTACGGCGCGACGACGGACAAGGCGTCGATGTTCCGCTTCGGCTGCGTGTGTGGCGGCGCCTCCCTGTATGCCCCGCAGGCGCAGAACAACCTGGTGCGGGTGGCCTACGAGGCGATGGCGGCGGTGCTCGGCGGCGTCCAGTCGATGTTCACCGCGGCCTGGGACGAACCGTTCGCGCTGCCCACCGAGGAGTCCACGACGCTGGCGCTGCGCACCCAGCAGATCCTGGCCTACGAAACCGGTGTCGCCAGCGTCGCCGACCCGCTGGGGGGCTCCTACTTCGTCGAGGCGCTCACCGACGCCACCGAGGCCCGCATCATCGAGATCATGGACGACCTCGAGCGCCACGGCGGCATGGTCAGCGCGATCGAGGACGGGTACCTGCAGGGGCTGATCGCCGACGAAGCCTTCCGCGTGCATCAGGACATCGAGGCGGGCACCCGTCCCGTCGTCGGGGTCAACCGATTCGTCTCCGAAGAGCCCGAGCCCGATGTCGTCACCTACGAGCTTGACGCCGAGGGCCGCGACCTGCAGCTGAAGCGGCTCTCCAAGGTGAAGGCCGAAAGGGATTCGGGCGCAGTGAAATCCACGCTCGTGGAACTGTCCCGGGCCGCCGAAGGAACCGACAACCTGATGCACAAGTTGGTCGACTGCGCCAACGCGTACTGCACGGTCGGTGAGATGGTTGCCGCGCTCAAAGGGGTGTGGGGCGAATTCCAGCAACCGGTGGTGTTCTAAATGGCGGTGCGGATTCTGGTGGCCAAGCCCGGCCTTGACGGACACGACCGCGGCGCCAAGATCGTCGCGCGCACCCTGCGCGATGCCGGCTTCGAGGTGATCTACACCGGGATCCGGCAGCGCATCGAGGACATCGCCTCGATCGCCGTGCAGGAAGACGTCGCGGTGGTGGGCCTGAGCATCCTGTCCGGCGCTCACCTGACGCTCACTGCCCGCACCATCGAGGCCTTGCGGGCAGCCGATGCCGCCGACATCGCCGTCGTCGTCGGCGGAACCATTCCGCACGCCGACGTACCCAAGCTGTTGTCCGCCGGAGCCGCCGCCGTGTTTCCCACGGGGACATCGCTGGACGACCTGGTGCGCGAAATCCGGGCGTTGACCGGCACCGCGGACCCCGAGCAGAAGGAAACACCGTGCGCGTCGGAGTGATGATCGGCGCCGAGCGTGGCGACATGGCCCGCAAGGTGAGCAAGCTGGCCTCCGATATCGAATGGGCCGAGTCCGCGGGTCTGGACACCGCGTGGATGCCGCAGGTGCCCAACGACTTCGACTGCCTGACCATGGTGTCGCTGATGGCCGCGCACAGCTCGCGCATCGAGCTCGGCACCGCGGTGGTGCCGCTGCAGGCCCAGCATCCGATTGCCCTTGCCCGCCAAGCGCTCTCGACTCATGCGGTGGCCGGTGGACGATTGGCGCTGGGCGTCGGACCGTCGCACCATTGGATCATCCGCGACATGCTCGGCCTGCCGTATGAGAAGCCGGCGGCCTACACCCGTGACTACCTGCAGGTGCTCAACGCCGCCATCGCCGGACCGGGACCGGTTGACGTCGAAAACGATTCGTTCGCGGTGCACAATCCGTTGGCGATCGGGGCCGACACGCCGATGCCGGTGCTGGTCGCCGCGCTGGGGCCGGTGATGTTGCAGCTTGCCGGCGAACTCGCCGACGGCACCGTGTTGTGGATGGCCGATGAGCGGGCGATCGGTGACCACATCGCGCCGAAGATCACCAAGGCCGCCGCGGACGCCGGTCGCCCCGCGCCCCGGATCGTCGCGGGCATCCCCGTATGCCTGTGTGCGCCCGCGCAGGTCGACGAGGCCAGACAGCGGGCCAACCGCATCCTGGGCGAGGCCGAGGTGTCCCCCAACTATCAGCGGCTGCTGGAACGCGGCGACGCCCGCGACGTCGGCGACCTGTGCGCGGCCGGCGACGAGGGGGCCATCCTGGCCCGGATGCGCCGCTTCGCCGACGCCGGTGTGACCGACCTGTCGGTGCGGCTGCTGCCGATCGGCGACAACCGGGACGAGTTGGTCGCCTCCAAGCGCCGCACCCGCGAAATGATCGCCTCCCTCGCGGCGGAATTGCGTTGACTCCGAGCCACATCGGGCCGCTCGCGGGGATACGCATCCTCGAGGTCGGCACCATGCTGGCGGGTCCGTACGCCACCATGCTGCTCGCCGATCTCGGCGCCGAGGTCACCAAGATCGAACCCGCCGGCGGCGAGATCTCGCGCAGCGTCGGCGCCGCGTACTTCGCCAGCCTCAACCGCAACAAGTCCAGCATCACCTTGGACCTGAACTCCGATGCGGGACAGCAACGTCTGGGTGAATTGGTCGCCGAATCCCACGCGCTGCTGGTGAACCTGAAGCCGTCCGCCATCCGCCGCCTGGGTCTGACCTACGAGGCGTTGCGACGGCACAACGAGCGGATCGTCTGCGTGGCCATCACCGGCTTCGGCCTGTACGGCGGCGACGATCCGGCCTTCGACTACGTGGTGCAAGCCGGCGTCGGCACCGCCGCCCTGACCGGCGACCCGGACGGCCCGCCGACGCTGCCCGGGTATTCCTCGGCCGACAACTCCACCGGAATGTGCGCGGCGCTGGGCCTGTTGGCCAAAGTCATCTCGGGCACGGGCGGGCAAGTGGACGTGTCGCTGCGCGACGTGATGCTGTCGCAGCTCAATTACCACGCCTCCGCCTACCTCAACAACGGCGTCGAGCCACAGCGCCGGCCGAACGGCGCGCATTCGTATTACGTTCCGGCGCAGCTCTTTCCGACCTCCAACGGGTACCTGGCGCTGTTCATCACGCACGACGGTTTCTGGAAATCCTTCGCCACCGAGGCGGGTATCGGCGGTTTCGACACCATGGCCGAGCGGGTCGCCCGCCGCGACGAGGTGCTGGCGGTCGTCACGGCGATGCTGGCGACCGACACCGCCGCCGGCTGGGAACGGCGACTGCGTCCCCTCGGCGTTCCGGCCGCGGCCGTCAGGACGCTGCCCGAGGCGCTCAAGGCGACGCCTGAAGTCGTTGTGACGGCGGGCGATTTCCGGCTCGTCGGGAGCCCGATCCGTGTCTCCGGCTATGAGCCCGACTACCGGCCGCCGCCGGAGCTGCCCGAGGGCTGAATCCCCGCCGCACGTCGAGGCAAGGGCGGAGTCAGGTGCGCTTCGGCGTGTTTGCGGAAGGCCGCCACCAGACGGCTGCGGTCCCCGGCGCGGGTCGCCAGTACGACGTGGCTGGGTTCCACGCCCTCCAGCGGCACGGTCGTGATGTCCGGCCGCAAGCTGTTGCCGTGAAAGCCGGCCGTGATCGCCACCGCCTGACCGGAGGCGATCAGTTCGAACTTGTCCTCGAGCGCGTCGATGACCGGCCCGTCGGGCGCGCGGCGCCCATCGGGACGAGGGTCGATGCGCCAGAAGGCGCTCCAGGCCGGATCGGAGTGCCGCACCCGCGGCATCGGTTCATCGGCGATGTCGTCGAGCGTCACCGATTCCCGGCCCGCCAGGCGATGGTCGACCGGTATCGCCAGCACCCGCGACTCGTCATAGAGGACGGTCACATGCAGCTGGTCGGTGGGGAACGGCAGCCGGGTCACGACCGCGTCCACCCGATGATCGAGCAGCGCATCCCGGGCCTTATCCCAATCCAGGTGTGTCACTTGCACATTCGCGTCGGGTTGCTCGCGACGCAGTTCGCGCACCGCCGGCGTGACGATCATTCCCGTGGTATAGCCAATGGTGATGCGGCTCGGCTGGGCGGCGGCCCGGACCTGCGCCGTGGCTTGGACCGCCGAGCGCAGCAGCGCCTTGGCCCGGGGAAGGAACACCTCGCCCGCCTCGGTGAGCCCGGTGCCCTGCGGCGTGCGGTCGAACAATCGGGCGCCCAGCTGCTGCTCCAGCCGGCGGATTTGGCGGCTCAGGGACGGCTGCGCGACGCGCAGCGCCGCGGCCGCGCGGCCGAAGTGACGATGCTCGGCGACGACGACGAAGTACCCGACCAGCCGAAGGTCGAGATCCACGACCGGCGATACCGGGTCCGTCATGCGCCCAGTGTAGCCACCCCGCTCGTGGCGTCGTGCGCCGATAGCGCGGTTTTCGTGCGGTGATGCCTAAATCGCATCGCGTTATATGAAAGAGGTCTTGGACAGCCCCGGCGGCCCGTCATTGACTTGACGGCATCGACCTGAGGGAACAGAAGGGACTTTCACCATGCACGTCTTCGTTACCGGCGCGACGGGGCACATCGGCTCCGCGGTCGTCACCGAACTCCTCGAAGCCGGCCATCGAGTCACCGGGCTGGCCCGCTCCGACGAGGGAGCCGCGGCGCTGATCGCCCTCGGTGCCGTGCCGCACATGGGCGATCTCGACGACCTCGACGGCCTGCGGGACGCCGCCGCGGCGGCCGACGGCGTCATCCACCTCGCGTTCAAGCACGCCTGGGACGACTTCGCGGGCGCCGCGCAGGCCGATCTGCGCGCCGTGGAGGCCCTGGGGGAGGCGCTCGTCGGCACCGACAAGCCGTTTGTGAGCACGTCGGGAACCCTCTTGCTCGCCTTTGCCGCGCCGGGGCGTATCGCGACCGAAGACGACACCTTGCCCGCAGGACCACGGATCGACTCGGAGAACGCGGTAATCGCCCTCGCCGAGCGCGGGGTGCGTTCCTCGGTCATCCGGCTATCACCTCTGGTGCACAGCAACCTGGATCACCACGGCTTCGCCCACCACCTGATCAAGACGGCCCGCGACACCCGGGTATCGGCCTACATCGGCGACGGCTCCAACCGCTGGCCCGGTCTGCACACCCTCGATGCCGCGCACCTGTATCGGTTGGCCCTTGAAAAGGCGCCCGCCGGAACGCGTTTGCACGGGGTGGCCGACGAAGGGGTGCCCTTCCGTGACATCGCCCGCGTCATCGCCCGCCACCTCGGCGTGCCGGCGGTCAGCATTCCCGCCGAACAAGCCGGCCACTTCGGGTTCCTCGCCCTGTTCGCCTCTCTGGACAACCCGACGTCGAGCGCGCTGACGCAAAAAACGCTGGACTGGAAGCCCGAACGGCCCGGCCTACTAGAAGATCTCGACGCCGGCCATTACTTCGGCGAATGAGCAGCGCCGTGGCTGGCCCCTTAGTCGATGCGGCCCGCAACGCGTTGGGACCGGTTGGCGTGTGCCTACCGGTCTCATTCACCAGCAATCCGCGCGCCGATCTGCAGCGTGAGGCCGCCCGCCGGCTGGAAGACGCCGGATGCCGCGCAGTCTGGACGAACGAGGTCATTGGCAAGGACGCGCTAGTGCAACTGGCCACGCTGCTGTCCGCCACCGGGAGTATGGCTTTCGGCACGTGCATCGCCAACATCTGGGCGCGGCCGGCACAGACCATGCACGCCGCGGCCGCCCAACTGGCCCAGGCCTACCCGGGCCGGTTCGTGCTCGGTCTGGGGGTGGGCTACCCGGAGCAGGCCGCGAGCGTCGGCCAAGAATTCGGCAGTCCGCTGACTACCATGCGCGAATACGTGAATCGGATGGACAGCCCCACCTGGCCGCCGGCGCCCGACGCGCCCTATCCGAGGATCATCGCCGCGAATGGACCGAAAATGCTTGAGCTGGCTGGTGATATTGCCGATGGGGCATTGCCGGCCATGTTGCCCGCCGCGTTCACGGCACACGCCCGGCAGACGCTGGGACCGGACAAGCTCTTGGTTGTCGGCGTGTCCGTGGAGGGTGACCCGATCGACTCGACGGCTGTCGTCGCTCAAGTGGGCGAGCAGCTGACCGCCGGCGCCGACCATGTCACGCTGTTACTGCCGATCGGCATCGAGTTCACCTCTGGTATAAGGCAACTCGAGCGGTTGGCCGCCACGCTCGCCGCACTGCCCGGCTGCTAGCGACCACACTCGGTGGTGGTCTCGAGCAATCTTGGGACGGGTGCGGGGTCAAGCTGCAGGGCATCGGACATGTGCAGCTGGCCGGCGTTGGCGATCATGTTGTCCAGGATGGCCTGCAGGTCGTCGCCCTCGAGTTCATAGATGGCGACATACGGCCCGTTCCCGTCGACCGGGCGCAGCCGTCGCGCCGCGACGATGCCGTCGAGCGCCAGCAGCTCCGGAATGTGTACTTCGTCGTACCAGGCGTTGTACTCGTCCTCGCGATCGGGCGAACTGGGCACGCTCTCCACGAGCATGATTCCCTTGGCCATTCTCGCCGCCTCTCCCGTGACCACTACTCGTAGCGCACCGTGACCGAGGTGTCGGGCACGCCCTGGCACGTCAAAATGTAGCCCTCGGCCACCTCGTCCTCGTCGAGGGCGTCGTTGACCCGCATGGTGGCGTGGCCCTCCTCGAGTCGGGCCATGCACGTGCCGCAGTTGCCGGCCTCGCAGCTGAAGGGCGGCTCGAGGCCGGCCCGCCGCGCGCTCTCCAACAGCGTCTCGCCGGGGACCCGTGGGACCGTCACCTTCTTCCGGTCGAGGTGGATCGTCACCGTACCGACCGCGGCGCCATTCGTGGATGCGGGATCTGCCACCCGTGGAGTCTCCTCGATGATCGTGGTGACCGGCCCCATGACCGCCCCCTCCCGTACTTGCATTCTTCAGTATAGAGAATACTATTCTCACAGAGCGATAGGGTCTTCTCGAGACGGTGGGACTGCTGGAAGGAATTGGACGTGAGCGAGCCGGCGGCGCTCGTGTTCGAGGAACGTCGATTCGGCCTGCCCGAGCTCGACGCGTTGGCCGCCGGCCTGGCCGTGATGCTGAGAAGACGTGGCGTCACCGGCGGTGAGCGGGTCGCGGTCATGGCGTCGAACCGGCCGGAGTTCGTCGCCGTCCTGCTAGCGATCTGGCGGCTCGGCGCCACGGCCGTTCTCATCAGCCCGGCGTGGAAGCGCGACGAGGTCGACCACGCGCTGGGGCTCACCGCGCCGAGGCACGCCGTCGGCGACCATCCGGTACTGGCCGGCCTGATGCCCATGCTGCACCTCGACGAACCGATCCCACCCGGGGAGCCGGTGGCCGGGTCGCTGCCGCCGCGGGCCGATGCGGTGCTGGTGTTCAGTTCCGGCACCACCGGTCTGCCGAAGGCGGTGCGGCACACCCACGCCGCGTTGGATGAGGCCGTCGGGCACTGGCGCGCGGCCCTGCAGCTGACCCGGCGGGACCGCATTCAGGTCGCCACGCCGCCGTCACACATACTCGGACTGCTCAACATCCTCACCGCGCTGCGAACGGGCGTCTGGATGCGGCTGCACAGGCGCTTCGACGTCGACCGGATGCTGCGGCACATCGAGCAGGACCGCATCACCGTCGAGATGGCGGTCGCGCCGATCGCACTCGCCATCGCGTCGCACCCCGACCTCGAGTCCTACGACCTGTCCTCGCTGCGCTTCATCATGTGGGGGGCGACGCCGGTCAGTCCGAGCGTCGCGGAGACCGTCACCCGCCGAACGGGAGTCGGTTGGGTCCCCGCCTACGGCACCACGGAGTTGCCCGTCATCGCGTGTAATCCAGTGCGGGAAGCCCGGCTTGACTCGGTCGGGCGTCCGGTGCCCGGGGTGGACGTGCGGGTGGTCTCGCCGGAGACCGGCCGGCCGGTCGGCCCGGGGGAGGTGGGCGAGATTCAGGGCCGGTCGCTGTCGCTGATGGCCGGCTACCTGCCGGCCGAGGCGACCGCCGAGGCCATCCGCGACGGCTGGTATCGCACCGGGGACGTCGGCTGGCTGGACGACGACGGTTGGCTGCGGATCACCGACCGTCTCAAGGAGATGATCAAGGTGCGCGGCTTCCAGGTGGCGCCGGCCGAGATCGAGCAGGTGCTGCACGGTCATCCGGCGGTCAAGGACTGTGCGGTGTTCGGCGTTCCCGACGGGATCAACGGCGAGGCGATCGTTGCGGCGGTGGCAGCCCGCGGGCACGTCGACGCGGCCGAGCTGACCGCCCGGGTGGGCGAGAGGCTAGCTTCGTACAAACGCCCGAGCCGCGTGGTGTTCGTGGACGATATCCCGCGCCTGCCCTCGGGCAAGGTGCTGCGCCGCGTATTGAAGGAGACTTATGGATGTCCGTCTGACGTCTGAACAGCGGCAACTGCGCGACGCCGCCGCCAAGCTGGCCGACGACCTCGGGCTGGGTGCGGTGCAGGATCTCGACGACACGGGCCGAATCGCGCGGCTGGACAAGCAGATTGAGGCGACCGGGTGGCGGTCGCTGCGGTCCGACGGCGCCTCCGGCGTCGAGGTGGCCATCGTCGCGGAGGAATTCGGGCGGCGCCTGGTCGACGCACCGTTCCTCGGGCCGGCGCTGGCCGACGACCTGGCCCGCCACATCGGCGCCCAGGGCGCCGGAGCGACCGTCGCGGTCGACGGCCGGGCAATCGACGCGCGCGGCGCCCGGCGCGCCTTGTTGCTCTCCGGCACCGGCGTTCTGGCGGCAGACCTCGACGCGACCCGAACCGCCGCCGACCTGACGCGCATCGAGGCGGACCTGGTGGGGGAGCCCGCGGGCCTGGGCGAGGTGACCGCCGAGGCCGCCGCACGGTGGTGGGCCCTCGCGCTGGTCGCCACGTCGGCGGACCTGGTCGGTATCGCGCGGGGCGCGCACGCCGTCGCCTGCGATTACGCGAAGATCCGTGAACAGTACGGCAAGACGATCGGGTCGTACCAGGCCGTCGCGCATCTGCTCGCCGAAAGCCTTGCGCTGATCGAGGGTTCGGTCAGCGTGCTGCGCCATGCCGCATGGGGGGTCGACGAACTCGCACCGCCCGAAGCGATCCGGGCCGCCCAGGTCGCGAAGGTCTATTGCGCCCGAGCCACCCGCACGGTGTGCGAGACCGCCGTGCAGGTGCACGGCGGCATCGGCAACACCTGGGAATGCCTGATCCACGTCTACCTGCGCCGCGCGCTGACATCCACCGAACTCTGGCCCGTGACGCTGAAGGAGATCGACTTTGGACTTTCGTGACTCACCGGACGAGGCCGCCTTCCGCGAGCGGCTGCGTACCTGGCTTGCGTTGCACGCCAAGCACTATTCCGGCACCGGGGACGAGTACTGGGAGCGCATGGCCGACTGGCACCGTGCCCTCTACGACAACGGCTTCTTCGGCCTGTCCTGGCCGCGCGACTACGGCGGGCGGGAGCTGGCGCCGGTGTACGACGTCATCGTCGACGAGGAGCTGGTCCGCGCCGGCGCCCCGCCCCGCCCGAGCGTGGGCTATCTGGTGTACGGAATCGGCCGGCACGGCAGCGACGAGCTGCGCAAACGCTTCCTGCCCGGCATCATCAACGGCACCGAGCGGTGGTGCCAGGGTTTCAGCGAGCCCGGCGCCGGCTCCGATCTGGCGTCGCTGACCACCACCGCCACGCTCGAGGGCGATACCTATGTGGTGCACGGCCACAAGATTTGGACGAGCTACTCCGACGTCGCCGACTGGTGTCTGCTGTTGGCGCGCACCGATCCCGCGGCCAAGCGTCACCGTGGCCTGTCGGCGTTCGTGCTCAGCATGAAACAGCCTGGCGTGCAACAGCGGCCGTTGCGCATGATGAACGGCGTCACCAACGAATTCGGCCAGGTGTTCTTCGACGGCGCCACGGTGCCCGCGGACCGGATGGTCGGTGCGCCCGGTGAAGGCTGGGCGGTTGCCATGACCGTCGTCGGCCACGAGCGCGAACCCTCCACGCTCGGCTACGCGGCCCGATACGGCAAGCTGGTCCGAAACCTGTTCGCGCGTAACGCCGGCCCGGTGTCCGAGGAACTCGCCTGGGCCGCGGTCGAGTCGGAGATGCTGACGCATCACGTCCGGCGCCGGCTGTCCGAGCAGCTGGACGGGGTCTCGCACGGCCCGGAAGGCTCGCTCGACAAGCTGCTGATGACCTGGGTCGAGCAATCCGTCGGGCACGCCGCGCTGGCGGTGGCAGGCACCCGCGATCCGGACCTGCTCAGCGCCTACTTGTACAGTCGCGCGCAGAGCGTGATGGGCGGGACATCGCAGATACAAAAGAACATCATCGCATCGCGAATCCTGGGATTGGGAGTCTGAATGTACGACATGCCAGCCGAAATCGACGTCCGCGCCGACGGGGCGCTGCGGATCATCACGCTGAACCGCCCGGACGACCTGAACGCGGTCAACGACAACCTCCACGTGGGGCTCGCCAGGCTGTGGCAGCGTTTGACCGACGATGCCACGGCCCGCGCCGCGGTGATCACCGGGGCCGGCAAGGCGTTTTCGGCCGGCGGCGACTTCGCCTACCTCAAGGAGCTGTCGACCGACGCCGACCTGCGCGCCAAGACCATCCGGGACGGGCGCGAGATCGTGCTCGGCATGGCGCGGTGCCGAATTCCGGTGGTGGCGGCCGTCAATGGGCCGGCCGTCGGGCTCGGCTGCAGCCTGGTCGCGCTGAGCGACATCGTCTACATCGCCGAGGACGCCTTCCTGGCCGACCCGCACGTGCAGGTGGGATTGGTGGCCGCCGACGGCGGACCGCTGACCTGGCCGCTGCACATCAGCCTGCTGCTGGCCAAGGAATACGCGCTGACCGGCACGCGAATCAAGGCGCAGCGCGCCGTTGAACTCGGGCTGGCCAACCACGTGGCGGCCGACCCGGTCGCGGAGGCGATCGCCTGCGCCAAAAAGATTTTGGAACTGCCCCAACAAGCCGTCGAAAGCACCAAGCGGGTGCTCAACATCCATTTGGAGCGCGCGGTGCTCGCCAGCCTGGACTATGCGCTCTCGGCCGAGCACCAGTCGTTCACGACCGAGGACTTCCGGACGATCGTTGCGAAGCTGAACGAGGGCAAGAACTGATCAGTCATGTAGCCGCAGAAAGTCACGCATCACCGAATCGAACTTGTCGGGCTCCTCGATGAACGGCATGTGCGCGCTGGACTCGAACAACTCGAACCGTGACCCGGGAATCCGCTGGTGCATCTCCCAGGCGTGTTCCGGCACGCACTCGTCGTACCGGCCCGCGAGAACCATTGTCGGCAAGACGATCTCGGGTAGCCGGTCGAACACGTCCCAGTCGCGGATGGTCCCGACGATGTGGAAGTCGCTCGGGCCGAACATCGTCTCGAAGACGTCGGTCCCCATGTTCCGGAACGCTTCCTCGAGTTCCCTGGGCCAGGGACGCACGCGACAGAGGTAGGTTTCGTTCCAGGTGCGGATTGCCCCCTGGTACTCGGCCGAGTACGTCGTGCCGGCGGCTTCGTGGCGGTCGATGGCCGCCTGAGTCGCCAGGTCCAGCTCGGATTTCAAGCGCGCCACCATCTTCGAGAATTCGGGTATCGACGCGATGGTGTTCGAGAGGGTCAGGCTGGCGGCGCCGGAAGCCACGTCGAGCGCGTACTGCTGCGCCAGCATCCCGCCCCATGAGTTACCGAAGACATGAAAGCGAGTCAGGCCCAGGGCCTTCACCACCGCGTCCATCTCGGCCACCGCGCGTTCCATCGTCCAGAGCTGGGTGTTGGACGGCCGCCTGGACCGTCCGCACCCGAGCTGGTCCCAGAAAATCACCTCGCGTTCGTCGGCCAACCGTTCGAGCGAACGCAAGTAGTCGTGCGGTAGGCCCGGTCCGCCATGAACGACGACCAGCGGAAGACCCGCACCCCCGCCCACCCGCTCGAACCACACGCTGCCACCCGGGACCGCCGTTGTCCCCTCCATTGCCGACTGTGCCTCCTGATTGATTGGCGAGCAGACGCAGAATCGCACGTTTCGGCGCCATGGTGTGCGATTCCGCGTCTGCTGGCGAGGCGGCCTTGGTTGCAACTCTCACTCTCGAAATGCGAGAATACTGTTCTCGCGAATTGTCGAATTGGTTCGTTGCGAACTGGAGAAGCCCGTGCCCGAAGCCGTCATCGTGTCCGCCCTGCGCACGCCCATTGGCACCGCCCGCAAGGGCACGCTGCGCGACACCAGCGCATTCGACCTCGCCCACCACGTGATCAGCGAGGCGGTCAAGGATCTGGACCCGGCGCAGGTCGACGACGTGATCCTGGGCGAAGGCCTGTACGGCGGCGGTGTCGTCGCCCGCCACGCGGCGATCACGGCGGGGCTGTCCCACGTGCCCGGTTTGGCCAACAACCGGCACTGCGCGGCCGGTCAGGCGGCGGTGCAGAGCGCGGCGGCCAGCGTGCGCGCGGGAATGGATCAGTTGGTCATCGCCGGCGGGGTGAATTCGGCGTCGACGTCGCCGCGATCGCGCATCCAGGTTGACGGCGACTGGGTCGACTGGTTCCCGCCGACCCACCCGGATCGCCCGGACGCCCCGAACATGGACATGTCGATCACCGTGGGCTGGAACGCCGCGGTCAAGGCGGGCGTGAGCCGCGAGGAGATGGACGGTTGGGCGCTGCGGTCGCACCGCAACGCGATCGCCGCCATCGACGAGGGCCGCTTCAAGGAGGAGATCGTTCCCATCGAGACGCCGCATGGGCTGTTCTCGGTCGACGAGCACCCGCGGCGCGACACCACCATGGAGAAGCTCGCCGCGCTCAAGCCGCTGCACCCGGAAATCGAGGGCTTCTCGATCACCGCCGGCAACGCCTGCGGCGCGAACGACGGCGGGGCGGCGCTGACCATCGCGAGCGACGCGCTCGGCCTGCCCGCGCTCGCCACCGTTCGGTCCTGGGCGTCGGTCGGCGTCGACCCCGCCATCACCGGCCTGGCGCCGGTGGAGGCCATACCGAAAGCGCTTGCCCGCGCTGGCCTTTCGGTGTCGGACGTGGATCTGTACGAAATCAACGAGGCCTTCGCGGCCATGTGTGTGGCCACCATCAAGCTGCTCGACTTGGATCCCGACAAGGTCAACGTCAGCGGCAGTGGCTGCTCGCTGGGCCACCCCGTGGCGGCGACCGGGGCCAGGATGCTGGTCACCCTGGTGCACGAGTTGCGCCGCCGCGGCGGCGGAATAGGGGTCGCGGCCATGTGCGCCGGCGGCGGGATGGGTTCGGCGACCGTCATCGAGGTTGCTGCGCCATAATGCGCAAATGACGATCGCCGACCTGATCGCGGGTGCGCGCAACGGATCTCCGCGCGCGGCGGGTCGGTTGCTCAGCCTGGTCGAAGGCGACCGTCGCGACGAGGTGCTGGCGATTCTCGAACCGTCGTCGGTCCGCGTCATCGGCATCACCGGGCCGCCCGGCGCGGGCAAGTCGACGACGATCGGCGCCCTGGTCGGCGCCTACCGCGAGCGTGGCAGCCGGGTGGCCGTGCTGGCCGTGGACCCGTCGTCGCCGTTCAGCGGCGGCGCGCTGCTGGGTGACCGAATCCGAATGACCGCCCACATCAACGACTCTGATGTCCTGATCCGCTCGGTTGCCACCCGCGGCCACGTCGGGGGCCTGGCCGCCGCGGTACCGGCGGCCATCCGGCTGCTGGGCGCGATCGGATACGACGTGGTGCTGCTGGAAACGGTCGGAGTGGGACAGTCGGAAATTGAGATCGCCGCCGTCGCCGACCCGACCATCGTCGTCCTCAACCCCGGAGCGGGAGACGCGGTGCAGGCCGCCAAGGCCGGCGTGCTGGAAGTCGCCGACATCGTGGCGGTGAACAAGGCCGACCGCGAGGGCGCCGAGCAGACGGTGCGGGATCTGCGCGCCGAGACCAGCGCCCCGATCGTGAGCCTCGTCGCCGCCCGGGGGGACGGCGTCGCGGATCTGGTGGCCGCCATCGACGATCACCACCGCACCGACAGCCGGGAGCGCAGGGTGGCTAGGGCCCGCGCGCAGATGCTGTCGCTGGCGCAAACACTGCTGCGGGCGCGGCCGGATCTGGACCGGCTCGCCGAGGCGGTTGTCGACGGCCACGACGACGCCTACACCGCGGCCGCAAAGCTGTTGTCGCCCCCGCCTGAGCCTGAATGACGCCGCGGCAGAAGGGGCGCGGCCTTGATTTACCCAGCGGCAGTGTGTTGCATGAAAAGATGACACGTTCGGCCGATGATCTGGTAACCGAGTTCTGCGCGCGGTGGGCTTCCCCCGACCCCGACGAACTGGCCGGATATTTCACCGAAGACGCTGTCTACCACAACATCCCAATGCAGCCCTTGCACGGTCGAGACGCGATAAGAGACTTCATTGCGGGATTCCTCGCCGCATTCGACGGGATCGACTTCAACGTGCACCGCCAGATCAGCGACGGCATACTGGTGATGAATGAGCGCACCGACGTGATGCGCCGCAAGGATGGCCAAACCATTCCCTTGCCGGTGATGGGCGTCTTCGAGGTGCGCGACGACCGGATCGTCGCGTGGCGTGACTACTTCGATATGGAAGCCATCACCAGCGCGTTCAGCTAGCCGAGGGGCCGTTGTCATCGGCGGCGAGTACGCATGACGAGTGCGCGGCGCGCTGTGAGTGGTCAGCCGTCGGCGCCCCAGTTGATTGTGACCGCGGCCGCCCAGCGCGACGGGCGCATCGGTGATGGGCATGTGCGGGATCTTTCCCGCCCCTTGCCTAGACGACTGGGACGTTCGACGGGTTCGGTGTGTCCGTCGGAGGTGCATTGACGATGGATTTGTACTGCGGGCAGTAGGCCGCGATGGCCGCCCCAGTTAAGTAAGCGCTGTCGGCGTTCGACCAGTTGTTGTTGGTCGCCACGCCGGAGACAACATCGCTGATCGATTCCCAGGGGTGGGAGTCCAGTCTGCCGCAGACGTCGACCATGGCCACACGCATCGCGTCCACGGGGTCCCCGTACTGAACGCCGTGGTTATCGAGGTCTTGGAGAAAGGCATCGTCAACGGCGTCCGCGCGCGCCGGCCCCGCGAAACCGATCCCAGCGACCGCAGATTCACCGGCGAAGATCGCTGCCGCGATGAGAGCAGCACGGCCGAACATGCGCCCAAGACTCCTTCTGTTGCTGATGTTGCTAGACCGATGGCAGCCTATGCGCTTGCGAGTTGAGCGGCATCTGGATTTGGGAAATTCCCCGGACAGCAACGCCCCCGCGGGCCGTCGGTAGCGGGTCAGCGGATCGACATCGGTGTCCGTCCGCAGTGGCAGGCAGGTGTGCTGGTCCCACAACAGCGACGTCATCGAACTAGTCTAGGTCGACCGACTTTCCGGTGGCGGCCGCATGGCCAGCCCGGTAGCCGAAAACCATTGCCGGGCCGATCGTTCCACCGGCGCCGCCGTAGGCCCGTCCGGTCACGCCGGCCATCGCGTTGCCCGCGGCGAACAGGCCCGGTATCGGCTCCCCACTGACGTGCAGGACGCGGCCGTCGGGGTCGGTGCGCGGTCCGCCCTTGGTGCCCATGGAGCCGATGCACACGGGCACCGCGTAGAAGGGCGCGGTGTCGATCGGCCCGAGGGTCTTCCCGGCCGGGGTGGTGGCGGTGTCGTCGCCCCAGTAGCCGTCGTAGGCGCTGGAACCGCGCCCGAAGTCGGGGTCGGCGCCGGTGGCCACCTGGCGGTTCCACTGCGCGACGGTGCGGGCGAGGCCGTCGGCGTCGATGCCGGTCTTGGCGGCCAACTCGGCCAGATCCGTCGACTCGCAGAACCACTCCGGGGCGGGCTGTCCGGGCTCGACGCCGAGAAAACCGTAGCGCTGCAAGTGAACCGAATCGAACACCATCCAGGCGCGGTCGTTGACGTAGCCGCCGCGAGGGTCCAGGTACTGAAACGCGCCGGCCATCGAGTTGTAGTCGCACGCCTCGTTGACGAAGCGCCTCCCGGCGCGGTTGACGATGATGCTCCGGGGGCGTGTCCGTTCCAGCCGGACGCTGCGGCTGCGAGGCTTGCCTTCGATGGTGTCGCCGGGGATCTGCACGATCGGCACCCACCACGCTTCGCCCATGTTGGCCAGGTCCGCGCCGTGTGCCATCGCCATGCGCAGGCCGTCTCCGGTGTTGTACGGCGGGGAGACCGCGCCGTGCATGGGACCGCGCAGAAAGGCTTGTGCCAGAGCGGGATCCCATTCGAAGCCGCCGGTGCCGAGGATGACGCCGCGGCGGGCCCGCACGCTCGTGCTGTTGCCCGACAGTTCGACCCGTACGCCGGTGATTTCCCCGGCCTCGGCGATGAGTTCTTCGGCCCGGGCGTTCACCCTCGGTGTCACGCCGGCGTCCAGCAGGCCCTTGAGCAGGCCCGCGATCAGGGCGGTGCCGGCCACGCACAGGTGGCCGGTTCGTTCGTCGATCGCCGCATGCAGGCGGGCTCTGGTCTCGGCGTCGAAGCCCACGTTGGACCAGTCGGCCGGAAACGAGGTGATTCGGGTGGACCATTCGCCCAACTCGGTGAGGTCGAAGGGGACCGGACTCTGCGACCGGCCCCCGGTCGGGCGTCCGCCCGGCAGCTCCGGCTGGTAGTCGGGGAAGCCGGTCGCGATCTCGAAGCGCACGCCGCTATGGGCCTCCACAAACTCGAGCATCGCCGCACCGGTGCGGACGAAGGTCTCGACGAGTGCGTCGTCCATCGAACCCAGGGACTGCGCGCGCAGGTAGCGCAGGGCGTCCGCGACCGTCAATTCCCCGTCAGGAGAACGGTTGTGGGCCGGGATCCAGGCGATGCCGCCCGACACGGCGGTGGTCCCACCGACGGTCGGGGCCTTCTCGAAGACCTCCACCGAGGCGCCGGCGACCGCGGCGGTCAGTGCCGCCGTGAGCGCGGCGGCGCCGCTGCCCAGCACGACGACGTCGACTTCATGGTCCCAAGACATCGACTGCAATCCCTTCGGCTCGGTTTCTAACTCAGTAGCTCGGACAACTGCTTTGCGGCGTTCACGACCGCGTCCCTGCCGCGCAACACGACGTCTTCCCGGTGGGAGATGAGGTTGATGCAGGTGGGCGGGGACGGCGCCTGGCGGCGGACCGCCACGGCCAGGCCGTAGGTGTTGGGTTCGATCTCCCCGTGCGTCATCACCCAGCCGCGTTCGCGGGTGCGCGCGACGAGCTCGCGTTCCCCCGGGCGCGGCGGCATGCTCGCGAGCAAGGCGATGCCGGCCGCGCCGCGGTCGAGCGGGTACCGGCTGCCCTCGTGGAAGGACAGCTGGTAGGCGACATGGCTGGGCACGATCACCGCGATCGCCACCTGCTGGTCGCCCTCGGCGATGAGCAACGACACGGTGGTGCCGAGTTCGTCGGCCAGGGCGCGCAGCGTCGGCAGGCTCAGCTGCCGCACGTTGCGGTCGAACGACGCGCCGAGCACGGCGAGCCCGGCCCCGGGACGATAGCGCCCGTCTTCTCCCTTGGCCACCAGCCGGAATTGGGCCAGCGTCGAGAGCAGTCGGTAGGCGATGGTGCGGTGCACACCGACCTGGTCGGCAAGCTGTTGCACGGTCAACCCGCCGGGGGCGTCGGCCACCATCTGCAGCGCGGTCAGCCCCCGGGCCAGCGTCTGAGAACCCGCCCCAGAAGCCGTCATGGCCTTGACAGACCTGGGCGCGGGAGCGAAGCTCTATATATATCGCACATCAGTGTGCGATATTAGCACACGAGCTAAGCCGAAATCGAGAAGAAGATTTCCACCGTTCGAGGCCAGAGAGGAACCGTGGCGGAGTTCGAGAGCGTCTGGAGCGATCTGCAGGGCGTGGCGTTTGAGCAGGGCTACCTCGAGGCAGGTGGGGTGCGGACTCGGTATCTGCGCGCCGGCGATCCCGGCAAGCCCGTGCTGATGCTGTTGCACGGATCGGGCGGCCACGCCGAGGCCTACGTTCGCAACCTGGCGGCGCACGGCGAGCATTTCTGGACCTGGTCGATCGACATGCTCGGCCACGGCTACACCGACAAGCCCGGCCACCCGCTGGAGGTTCGCCACTACGTCGAGCACCTGATGGCCGTGCTGCGCACCATCGGTGTCGATCGCGCCTGCGTGAGCGGCGAGTCGCTCGGGGGCTGGGTGGCCGCGCGCGCCGCGGTCGACCATCCCGACGTGGTCGACCGGCTCGTCCTCAACACCGCCGGCGGCTCCCAGGCCGATCCGGTGGTGATGCAGCGGATCATCACGCTGTCGATGGCCGCTGCCGAGAACCCGACCTGGGAGACGGTGCAGGCGCGGATCAAATGGCTGATGGCCGACAAGTCCAAGGACTACGACGATCTGGTCGCCAGCCGCCAGCGCGTGTACCGCCAACCGGGGTTCGTCGAGGCCATGCGCGACATTATGGCGTTGCAGGATCCGGAGATTCGCGCACGCAACCTGCTGGGTTCGGACGAATACGGCGCCATCATCGCCCCGACGCTGGTGCTGTGGACGAGCGACGACCCGACCGCCGACGTGGCCGAGGGCCGCCGCATCGCTTCGATGATTCCCAATGCCCGCTTCGAGGTGATGCCCGGCTGCGGCCACTGGCCGCAGTACGAGGACGCCAAGACCTTCAACCGCCTGCATCTCGATTTCCTTTTGGGACGGTGATGGGCGCCGCGGGGAAACAGACACCAGCAACCGACGTCGACGTGGTGGTCGTCGGCGCGGGGCCGGTGGGCCTTACCCTCGCCAACATCCTTGGCCTGCAGGGTGTCCGGACGCTCGTGGTCGACGAGCGCGACAGCCTGATCGACTACCCCCGCGGGGTCGGGCTGGACGACGAGGCGTTGCGCACCTTCCAGTCGATCGGGCTGGTCGACCGCATCCTGCCGCACACCGTGCCCAACCAGATCCTGCGTTTCGTCGACGGCAAGCGCCGGGTGCTGGCCGAAATGGCCCCACCCGACGCGCGTTTCGGCTGGCCCAAGCGCAACGGCTTCGTGCAGCCGCTCGTCGACGCCGAACTGCTGCGTGGCCTGGACAGATTCTCCCACGTCGAGGTGCGGTGGAACCGGCCGATGACCTCGTGCGTGCAGATCGAGGACGCGGTGCGCGTCGAATGCGGCACCGACGGCGAGGCCGCCAGCGTGTCCGCGCGCTATGTCGTCGGATGCGATGGCGGGCGCAGCATGACCCGCCGGATGATGGGGGTGTCCTTCGACGGGACGACTTCGTCGACGCGTTGGCTGGTCGTCGACATCGCCAACGACCCGCTGGGCCACCCGAACAGCGAGGTCGGCGCCGACCCGGAACGGCCGTACGCCTCGATTTCGATCGCGCACGGAATTCGCCGGTTCGAGTTCATGATTCACGCCGACGAAACCGATGAACAGGCCGAAGATCCGGCGTTTCTGACGCGGATGCTGGCGCGGATGGTGCCGCATCCCGACCGAGTCGACGTGATCCGGCGCCGTGTCTACACCCATCACTCGCGTATCGCCGGAGCGTTCCGCAGCGGCCGGCTGTTGTTGGCGGGCGACGCGGCCCACCTGATGCCGGTATGGCAGGGGCAGGGCTACAACAGCGGGATCCGGGACGCGGCCAACCTGGGCTGGAAGCTCGCGGCGGTGGTGACCGGGCGTGCCGAGGACCGGTTGCTGGACACCTACGACATCGAGCGGCGCAAGCACGCGCGGGCGATGATCGACCTCTCCACGATGGTGGGCCGGGTGATTTCGCCAACCGACCGCAGAATCGCCACCGCCCGGGACCTCCTCGTGCGATCGGCGTCAATTGTGCCCTCGCTCAAGCGGTATGTGCTGGAGATGCGTTTCAAGCCGATGCCCCGTTACGAGCAGGGTGCCGTCGTGCACCCCTCTCCGCGCCGCGCCGACTCCCCGGTGGGAACCCTTTTCATCCAGCCCCGGGTGGATACCCGCACCGAGCAGGACGCGCTGTTGGACGACGTGCTGGGCGATTGGTTCGCCGTACTGTGCTGGAACAACAACCCGCGCAAGATACTCGGCGACACGGCGTTCGCGAAGTGGAAGGCCTTGGGCGCGCGCTTCGTTGCGCTGCGGCCCGTGACTCAGCTGCATTGGACGGGCCACGACGACCCCGACGTCGTGGTGGTCGGTGATCGCGGTGGCGCGGTCAAATCCTGGTTCGACACACATCAGGAATCGGTGTTGTTCCTGCGCCCCGATCGGTGCATCGCGGGCGCCTGCATCGCTCAGCTCGCGCCCGAGTTGAGCGCCTCGCTGCTGGACACCCTGACGCTCACGCCGGGAGGGGGTGATCTCCACAGTGACACTGGCTCTGTGCTGTATGTCGCACAGCCCGCTCCTGAATCTTCCGGGGCCGTCGCGGGACCTGCTTGACGACATCGACGGCGCCATCGCGCAGGCGCGCGAATTCGTCGAAGATTACGACCCCGAACTGGTCGTCATCTTCTCCCCGGACCATTACAACGGGTTCTTCTATAAGGTGATGCCACCGTTCTGTATCGGTATGCGCGCCAACGGAGTTGGCGATTACGGTACGCACGCCGGCCCGCTCGACGTGCCCGAGGACCTGGCGGCCGACTGCGCGAAGGCCATCCTCGACGCCGGCGTCGACATCGCGGTGTCGGCGGGCATGGACGTCGACCACGGCACCGTGCAGCCGCTGGAGAAGCTGTTCGGCGACGCGACCGCGCGCCCGGTGATCCCGATCTTCGTCAACGCCATCGCGGTGCCACTGGGGCCGCTGCATCGCTGCCGGGCGCTGGGTGCCGCCGTCGGCGCCTACCTGGCCACCCTGGACAAGCGGGTCTTGGTGCTGGGCTCCGGTGGGCTTTCCCACAGCCCGCCGGTGCCGACGCTCGCGACCGCGCCCCCTGCGGTGCTCGAGCGGATCGTGGACGGCCGGCCGATGACCCCCGAGCAGCGGCAAGCCCGGCAGGCGGCCGTGATCGAAGCGGCCAGAGACTTCGCCGGCGGCCACAGTGACCTGCAGCCACTGAATCCGGCCTGGGACCACCGCCTGCTCGAGATCATCGACGACGGAAAACTCGCCGATCTCGATGGTTGGTCGAATTCGTTCGTCGCCTACGAAGGCGGCTCCTCGGCACACGAAATCAGGACATGGGTCGCGGCTTTCGCGGCGCTTCAGACGGCCGGGCCCTACCAGACCACCCTGCGCTACTACAAACCGGCCGCCGAACTGATCGCGGGCTTCGCCATCCGAACGGCGGTGCCGAAATGAGCGCCGCACCGTCGACAGCGGACGGCTTCGATCATGTGGTCGACGTGCTCATCGTCGGATCGGGCGGCGGGGGCATGGCGGCCGCGTTGACTGCCCAGGCCGCGGGGCTGGACGCGTTGGTGGTCGAGAAGTCGCCGTATTTCGGTGGCTCCACCGCCCTCTCGGGTGGCGGCATCTGGGTGCCCGGGGCGCCCGCACAGCGCCGGGAGGGCTATAACCCGTGCCCCGACGAGGTCGTCAAGTACCTGCTGAAGATCACCGACGGACTGGTCAGCGAGGCGCGGATACGGCAGTACGTCCAGTCCGCGCCACAAATGCTGGAATTCCTCGAAAACCTCTCGGAGTGGTTCGAGTTCGTCTGGAAGCCGGGCTACGCGGACTACTACCCGGAGCAGCCCGGTGGCTCCGAGTTGGGCAGCACCATCAACGTGCCGCCCATCGACCTGCGCAAGCTGGGCGACGATGAGCAGCAACTGCTCAAGCCGCTGGCGCTCGCACCGAAGGGAATCTGGCTGGGACCCAAGGAATTGCGGACGTTCTACCGGATCAGGCAGTCGTGGACGGGCAAAGGCGTCCTGCTGAAGCTGATTGCGCGGATGGTGCGCGCCAGGGTCTTCGGCGAACGGATGGCGGCAATCGGACAGTCATTGGCGGCCCGGCTCCGGCTGGCCATGCGAGAACGCGGCATCCCGCTGTGGCTCGAGGCGCCGATGACCGAGTTGCTCACCGACGCAGACGGATCGGTGACCGGCGCGTTGGTCGTCAGAAAGGGCGGGACGCGGCGCGTCGGAGCGCGCCTCGGCGTCATCCTGGCGTCGGGGGGCTTCGACCACGACCTCGCCTGGCGCAAAGAGCAGCTTCCGGTGCTCGAGCAGGACTGGAGCTTCGGCAACCCCGCCGCGATGGGCGACGGCATCCGGGCTGGCCAAAAGATCGGCGCCGCGACGGATTTGCTCGACGAGGCGTGGTGGTTCCCGGCGATCCAGTGGCCCGACGGCCGCATGCAGTTCATGCTCAACGAACGGATGATGCCGGCGCAGTTCATCGTCAACGGCGAGGGCAAGCGCTTTATCAACGAGGCGGCGCCTTACATGGACTTCGGTCACGCCATGATCGACGGCCAGAAGTCAGGGATCACCCACATCCCCTGCTGGCTTATCACCGATCACCGGTCGTGGAATCGCTACGTCGTCGGCGGTCACCTGCCGATACCGAAGATCCCGGGAGCGCCGGTTCCGACCGGCCGCAAGGTCCCGCGGGCGTGGCTGGAGTCGGGCGTGGTCAAGGCGGCGACGAGCTGGGACGAGATGGCGGCCAAGATCGGCGTTCCGGCGCGGCAGCTCGCCGAGACCGCCGGCCGCTTCAACGAACTCGCGCGCAAGGGCCACGACGACGACTTCAATCGCGGGGACAGCGTGTACGACAACTACTACGGCGACCCCACCCTGCCGAACCCCAACCTGTACCCGCTCGGCGGCCCGCCGTATTACGCGTTCCGCATCGTCCTCGGTGATCTCGGTACCTCGGGCGGCCTGCGCACCGACGAGTACGCCCGGGTGCTGCGCGACGACGACACCGTGGTGCGCGGACTGTATGCCGTGGGTAACACCGCGGCACCGGTCATGGGGCGCAGCTACGCCGGCGCCGGGGCGACCATCGGCCCGGCCATGACCTTCGGCTTCGTCGCAGCGAAACACGTTGCAGCCCAAGCCGCAAAGCAGACCCTGTAGTTCTCATAGGAGGTAGCAAATGAAGATCTCACTGTTCTACGAATTCGCCCTGCCGCGACCCTGGGCGCCCGACGATGAGCGGGTCCTGCTGCAGGATTGCCTGGACGAGGTCGAGGCGGCCGACAAGGCCGGGTTCTCCACCGTGTGGCTCACCGAGCATCACTTCCTCGAGGAGTACTGTCACTCCACCGCGCCGGAGATCTTCCTGGCCGCGGCCAGCCAGCGGACCAAGAACATCCGGCTGGGGTTCGGCATCATGCACCTGCTGCCCGCGGTCAATCACCCCGCCCGCGTCGCCGAGCGCATCGCCACCATCGACCTGCTGTCGAACGGTCGGGTCGAGTTCGGCACCGGGGAGGGCTCCTCGGTCGGCGAATTGGGCGGATTCGACGTCGATCCCGCCGACAAGCGCGCGCAGTGGGAGGAGTCCCTCGACGTGGCGATCCGCTGCATGATCGAGGAGCCGTTCACGGGTTTCAAAGGCGAGCAAATCCAGATGCCGCCCCGCAACGTCATCCCCAAGCCGATGCAAAAACCGCATCCGCCGGTCTGGGTCGCGTGCACGCGGCCGGCGAGCGTACAGATGGCGGCCCAAAAGTGCATCGGGGCGCTCAGTTTCGCCTACACCGGTCCGGGGCCGCTCACCGAGCGGGTCAACGGCTACTACAAGGAGTTCGAGGAGAACGGTGTGCCCATCACGCCGCGGATCAACCCGAACATCCTGGCCATCGGCGGCGACCTGTCGATGATGGTCGCCAAGACCGACGAGCAGGCGCTCGAGCGTCTCGGGCAGGGCGGCGGGTTCTTCTCCTTCGGGATCATGCACTACTACCTCACCGGGATGCACAGCCCGGGCCGGACCGGGGTGTGGAAGCGCTACCTCGAGGAGGTCGAGAAGGATCCGACCCTGGCTTACGGCCCGGGCCGTGGCGCCATCGGATCACCGGCCACGGTGCGCGAATTCCTGCGGGGCTACGAGCAAAGCGGCGTGGACGAGATTATCCTGCTCCTGAACCCGCGTAGCCACGAGGGCACGATGGAATCCATCGAGCTGATGGGCAAAGAGGTGCTGCCGGAATTCATCGAGCGCGACGCGAAGGCGGTCGCCGACAAGGCCAAGCGACTGGCTCCGGTCATCGAGAAGGTCGAGGCGCGCCGGCCGGTCTCGAACGCACCGCAATTCGATGAGACCTACGCATTCGGGGGACTGCCCACCGGCCGGGACAAGTTCACCGCCAGCGAGATTCCCGAGGCCATGGCGGAGATCAACGAGGGCCGCGTGCAGGCGGCGCAGCGCCTCAAGGAACAAAAAGAACAGGGCAAGTGAGACCGCGAAACCTCCCGATTTAGGACCAGTGGTGGGACGACTCGAGGAGCTGTGGCGCTACGACGGCCGGCGCGCCGTGGTGACCGGATGCGCATCGGGCATCGGCGAGCAGGTGGTGCGGCGGCTCGGCGAACTCGGGGCCGATGTCGTCGGCCTGGACAAGCGCCGACCGTCCGTCGAGCTCAACGGTTTTCACGAGATCGACCTCGCCGACCCGGATTCGATCGATCGCGCGGTAGCGTCCATCGACGGACCGGTCGACGCGCTGTTCAACGTGGCCGGCGTCTCGTCCGGGATCGGCGACCCCCCGCTGGTGGTCACGATCAACTTCCTCGGACTGCGGCATGTCACCGAGGCGCTAATCGAGAAGATGCCCGCGGGGTCGTCGATCGTCAGCGTCTCGTCGCTCGCGGCAGCGGGATACCGCGACCATCTGCGGGTGGTGGCGCCGCTGCTCGATACCGCGACCATGCGGCAGGGGATCGAATGGTGTCAGGCCCACCCCGATGCGCTGGCCGGTGGCGGCTACCAATTGTCCAAAGAGGCGATCATTCTGTACACCATGCGAAATGCCGTCCCGCTCGGCGCCCGGGGCATCCGGATCAACTGCACCGGCCCGGGGGTCACCGAAACCCCGATCCTCGATCAGCTGAGGACCGCCTACGGGCAGGGCTTCCTCGACGACATTCCCAAGCCGTTGGGGCGTGTTTCCGGGCCGGACGAGCAGGCCGCGGTTTTACTGTTCCTGAATAGCCGCGCGGCCAGCTACATCTCGGGTCAGGTTTTGTGGGTCGACGGCGGAACCGTGGGCGCGGCGATCGCCCGTGAGCTCGAGGAAGGAGCGCCGTGGCCAGCCTAACCGATTTCCGGCGGGTCGCCCGCGACGTCTCCAACTGGGGGCGCTGGGGGGCCGACGACGAGCTGGGCACGCTGAACTTCATCACCGCCGACAAGGTTGCCCAGGGCGCCGGCCTGGTGCGCCACGGCAAGGTGTTTCCGCTCGGCGTGGACTTCGGTGCGTCGGGCCCGCAGGGCGCCTTCGAGTTTCGGCACAACCCGGTGCACGTCATGACCGTGGACGGCGGCGACGTGCACACGCTGGCCAAGTACGGGCCCGACTGGGCGCGAAACCCGTTGGCGAAGCAGTTAAGTGGCTACATGACCGACGACAACCCGTTCCGCTTCAACGACGACATGATCATCATGCCGCTGCAGGCGGCCAGCCAATGGGACGCGCTGTCGCACGTCTACTACGACGACCAGCTCTACAACGGCTTCCCGGCGGATTCGGTGACCAGCTTGGGAGCTTTCCACTGCGGCATCGACAAGGTCGACGGCAAGGGCATCACCTCGCGCGGTGTCCTGCTCGACCTCGTTCGCCATCGCGGCGCGGAGGTCTTCCTGGAAGCCGGTAACCCGATCACGCCTGAGGAATTGGACGATGTCGTTCGGGCACAAGGGGTGACGGTCGGGCGGGGCGACATCGTGTTGATCCACACCGGTTGGTGGACCAGGTTCGTCCAGACCGGTAACAAGATGGAAGGCTATTCGGGGCTGGACTGGCGCTGCGCCTCCTGGCTGCACGATCACGAGGTGGCGGCGGTCGCGGCCGATAACCTCCAAGTCGAAGATCTGGTATCCGGCGTCGACGGGATAACCTTCCCCCTCCATCTGCTGTGCCTGCGGGACATGGGGCTGATGTTCGGCGAGTACTGGGACCTCGGTGCGCTGGCGGCCGACTGCGCCGCGGACGGGGTGTACGAATTCCAGCTCGTCGCGCCGCCGCTGAGAGTCGTTGGCGCCGTGGGCTCCCCGGTGAATCCGATCGCGATCAAGTGATGGAGATTCATCGCAAGACGACCCTGGTCGACGGGCTGGCCACCAGCTATCTGGAGGCAGGCGAAGGCGACCCGGTGGTCCTGCTGCACGGCGGGGAGTTCGGCGGCAGCGCCGAACTCGGGTGGGAGCGCAACATCGCCGCGCTCGCCGCGCAATACCGGGTGCTGGCGCCGGACCAGCTGGGGTTCGGATTGTCCGCCAAGGTCATCGACTTCGTCGACGGCCGTGGCATGCGCATTCGCCATGTCGCTCGATTCTGCGAGCTGCTGGGCATCGACACGGCCCACTTCGTCGGCAACTCGATGGGCGCCATCAACCTGCTGACCGACGCCACGTCCGAGCGCCCACGGTTGCCGATCCGCAGCCTGGTGGCGATCTGCGGGGGCGGGGAGATCCAGCAGAACCGGCATTTCGACGCGCTGCAGCAGTACGACGCGACCCTGCCGGCGATGCGCCGCATCGTGGAGGCGTTGTTCTACGATCCCGGTTACCCGGCCGACGAGGATTATGTCCGCCGCCGCCACGAGTCGAGCACCGCACCCGGCGCGTGGGAGGCGGTGGCAGCGGCCCGATTTCGCCGTCCCGGCGCCGCGCCGTCTTCGGCCCCGTCGAGCGCGCGCGCCTACGATCGCATCGGCGTGCCGACGCTCGTTGTCGAGGGGGGCGACGACAAGCTGCTCCCCTCGGGCTGGGCCGAGCAGATCGCGAAGCAGATCGAGGGCAGCCGCTCGGAGGTGATTCCCCGGGCGGGTCACTGCCCGCAGATCGAGCGGCCGTCAGCGGTCAACGAGTTGTTGCTGGAGTTTTTCGCGACGGCCTGAGGTCAGAACGTGTAGTCGAGCCGGGTCTGCATGCCGGCATCTTGGTGGTAGGTGTTGTGACAGTGCAACTGCCACAAGCCCGGATTGTCGGCGACCAGCACGGCGAGGATCTTCTGCTTGGGCAGCACGATGACAGTGTCCTTGCGGGCGCCCGGGCTGCCGTCGGCGTTGATCAGCTGGAAAGTGTGCCCGTGCAGGTGAATCGGGTGATACATCATCGTGGGATTGTCGAACGTGATGGTGGGCCGTTCGCCCTCGCGGACGTGCAGCGGATCCGTGTCGCTGTACGGCCTCCCGTTGATCATCCAGTCGTATTGCACCATGTTGCCGCCCAGCACGACGGGCAGGTTGAGATCGGGCTGGGGCCGCCCCAGGTTGACAGGCGTTGTGGCCGTGAACATTTCGATGGTGCCCACCCGTTTACCGAGTTCGGCCGGTTGGAACCCCGGGTCGGGTGGGCTGCCGGTGCCGGTGGACAGCAGCGCGCGCGCGAGGTCGTTCTTTCCTTCCGCGAGCGCGACCAGCGGGAATACGCCGTCGGCCGCGGTCACGATGACGTCGTACCGTTCCGCCATGCCGATCAGCAGGGCGTCCACCTGGGTGGGCACCACGGGATAACCATCGGTATGGGTGACCGTCATCGAATGCCCGGCCAGCGCGACGCGAAACGCGGTGTCGGAGCCCGTATTGATGAACCTGATCCTGATGCGCTGCCCCGGCTTCGCGTTGAACGTCGTGGGCGCCGCCGGGATCCGGCCGTTGATCAGGTAGTACGGGTAGTCGATGTCCCCCGCGTCGCCGCGGAGCAGATCGCTCTGACCGCCGCCGTTGTCGGACATGCCGGGCATCTCCGGCGCCCCGGACGTCGGCGTCGTCGAGGTGGCCGGGCTGGTGGGGGATGTGCTGGCCGTCGATGTCGTCGATGTCGTCGATGTCGTCGAAGTCGTCGAAGTCGTCGGCGTGTTCGAGCGGCTCGGCTTGTTCGGGCTGGTGAGCTCGTTGTAGAGCTGCTGCGGGCTTTTTCCGACGCCATCAGTCCAATCATCAAGGACAACAATCCATTCGGCGTCGTAGTCCCCCTCGCTCGGGTCATCGACAATGACCGGCAGGTAGAGGCCCATGTCGGCGTCCAGGCCGGTGTGTGGATGAGCCCAGTAGGTGCCCGGATTCGGCACGGAGAAGCGGTAAGTGAAGTCCTGGCCGGCCGCGATGTTCGGGGTCGCGGGCGCGGCGCCGTCCATGTCGTTGCGCAGCGCGATGCCGTGCCAATGCACCGACGTGGGGTGGTCCAGCCGGTTGGAGACGTTGACGACCAGCTCGTCACCGACCTTGGCCCGGATCAGCGGTCCGGGGATGTTGTTGCCGTAGGCGAAGGTACGGGCGATCGGGCCGCCGAGATCGACCTGGCCCTGCTGGGGCGTCAGGCTCGCGGTCACGGTGCGCCCGCTGTGCGGCCGCGCCTTTTCGGCGGCGGCGATGGCCGCGGCCATCTGCGCTGCGGCGCCCGATACCTGGGAGTTGGATTGGCTGCAGCCCGCCAGCGCAAGGCCGCCGCCAATGCCGGCGGCCAGGAAGCCGCGCCTGCTGAGCCGCGCGGCGTCGAAGGGTACCCCGCTTGTGGGCGGCACGGGCATTGAGCGCTCCTCGTCTCCGGTCGAATGCCCCCCAGCGCCTTATACCGTGCTCGGGCGTTGGCCGGAACGCAAGTACCGAGTTATCGGGCGTGCCGGTAGATCTGGTCGGCCGGTATCGAGGGGACCCCGAGCTCGGCCGCGACGGCGTCGACCGCGCGCTGGGCGATGTCGAGGTCCACCCGGCCGTCGGCGCTGTAGCAGGGACCGACGTAGCGCTCGTAGTGGCGCTGCGCCTCGTCGCGCGTCAGCCGGTTTAGAAACGATGCCACGTAATCGACGGCGAGATCGGGTCGTTCGGCCATCGTCCGCAGCGCGCGTTGGTTGGCCCGCACCACCGCCTGCACCGCTTGGCTGTCGATCTGAAGGCGGGTCGCATCCACGGCCACCCCGACGGTGGGGATCTGGAAATGATCTCCCACCCAGGCCAGCACGTGGAAGCCCTCCTCCTCGGCGATCTGCTCGGGTGCCATGGTGCTGCCGACATACGCGGCATCGATCGAGCCATCGCGCAGCCTCCGCAGATCCATCTGGTAGTCGCCCGGGGCCCGCGCCACACACTCGAGGTCGCGATCGGGGTCAAGGCCGTGCCGGCGCAGCACGATCCGCGCGAAGCACCCGGGGGCGGTGTGACTCGCGTGTACCGCGAGCCGGCGTCCGCGAAGCTCGGCCATGGCGGACACCCGGGGGCCGCCGAGGAACCAGAACAGCGGGCGGTGGGTGTTCACGCTCAGCACCGTCCACTCGATGCCGTGAGTCAACCGCGATAGCAAGCCCCGGCCGAGACCGATCGTCGCGCAGGAGCGCAGACGCTCTGTTTCCCAAGCGATTCCGTCCCGCACCGCGACATGGACGCCCTCGTCCTGGAAGTAGCCCTCCTGATCGGCGATGTAGGCGATCAGTTCCTCGTGTATGCCCCGCCCGACGTAAGCCAGGTCGATCGTGTCCATGTCGCGGTCAATCCATCGCAATGCCGCCGTTGACCGGCAGATAGTGCCCGGTGGTGAAACCAGAGTCCTCGCTTGCCAAGAACGCTACGGTGTGGGCGACCTCATCCGGCGTCACCAGCCGTCCCATCGGGGCGGCCTCTCCAAGCTCGCGCACCCGATCCGGCGTGAGCTGGCCGGTCACCGTCGTTCCGCCGACGGTGGCCGGTGCGACCAGGTTGGCGGTGACCCCGTGCGGTGCCAGCTCGAGGGCTACGTAGCGGACGAACTGGTCCAGGGCCGCCTTCGCCGTGCCGAGCGCGATCATCCCCGCGCGGGGACGGCGGGACAGCCCGGTGCTGAGATAGATCAGCCGGCCATAGCCACGCGAAACCATTTCCGGCACAACGGCCTTCGTCAGCATGAACGCGGCATGCAGCTCCGCGTCCACCTTGCCGCCCAGCTGTTCCCAGGTGAGGTCGGCGAAGGAGGTAACGGCGAATGGGATCAACGCGTTGTGTACCAGCACGTCCACGCCGCCCCAGCGGTGCGCGGTTTCGCCGACCATCGCCGAGACGTCACCGGGTATTGTGACGTCGGCCCTGATCGCCGCGGCCTGGCCGCCCGACGAGGTAATGCCGGCGACCACCTCCTCGGCCTCCGGGGCGCTGGAGTGGTAGTTGACGACGACCCGAAACCCGCGTTCGGCAAGGACCCGCGCCGTCGCGGCACCGATCCCCCGGCTGGCCCCGGTGATCAGTGCGACCCGAGGCATCAGTGCCCGCCCCGCCCGCTAGTTGGCGCCGCTGGGCGCCTGTGAGGCCACCCAATCGCTGAACCGGGTGGGGTAGATCGTCGGGTCCTCGCTGTCGAGGGGAACGATGGTGTGCTCGTCGAGTTTGGTACCGAAGTAGCGGGCCTCGGGGTCGCCCACCACCTGACGTGGATCGCCGGATGCGGCAAGGGCGGTCCGGATGAAGTCGTCCATGCCGCGCTTTTCGGGGCCGGCGATGTTGGTCTTGCCGTTGATCGCATCGCTGATCGTTGCGCCGGCGACGGCGGTGGCGACGTCCTTGGCGGCGATCGGCTGGAACGCCCCGACCGGCAGGCGGACGGTGTCGCCGTCGGTTGCCGAATCGGCGATGGCATTGACGAATTCGAAGAACTGGGTCGCACGCACGATGGAATATGGGTTGCCCGATTCCTCGATCAGCTTCTCCTGGGCAACCTTGGCCCGCATGTAGCCGCTGTCCGGGGCGCGGTCGGCGCCCACGATCGACAGGGCGACGTGGTGCCGCACACCGGCCTCGCGCTCGGCGGCCAGCAGGTTCTTGGTCGACGCGGTGAAGAAGTGCAGCACCGGGTCGTCGTCGAAGGACGGCGAGTTGGACACATCCACCACCGTGTGCACGCCCGCCACCGCTTCCGCGAGACCCTCGCCGGTCACGGAGTCGACGCCCGAGCGAGGCGAGGCCGAGATTGCCTCGTGTCCCAACGCGGTCAGATTGGCGATGACCTGCGAGCCGATGAGTCCGGTGCCGCCGATAACCAAAACCTTCATGATTGTGCCCTCCCGAAGTAGCCGATGAAGCGGTGAGCTCAGCATTCCACTTCCGCGCCAACGCCTGAAGGCGCGGTCGAAGGTGGATTGATATCCGCCCGGTCGCCGCGCGTCTTAAATCAATTGCTTGACTTAACATGCCACCGCCGATTAACTCGTCGTGTGGTCAACGATCTGGCGGGCAAGGTGGCCATCGTCACCGGCGGCGCCTCGGGGATCGGGCGCGGCACGGTGGAGAAGTTTGCGGCCGAGGGTGCGCGGGTCGTCATCGCCGACGTCGAAGCCGACAAGGGCGAGGCGCTCGCGGCGGCGCTGGGCCCCGACGCCGTCTTCCGTCGGACCGACGTCTCCGACCCGGAGCAGGTCGGGGCGCTGGTGGCCGCGGCCGTCGACCAATTCGGCGGGCTGCACGTGATGGTCAACAACGCGGGCATCTCGGGCACCATGCACCGCCGATTCCTCGAGGACGATCTGGCCGATTTCCACCGCATCATGGCGGTCAACGTCCTGGGCGTGATGGCGGGCACCCGAGACGCCGCGAGGCACATGGCGACCCGCGGCGGCGGCTCCATCATCAACATGACCTCGATCGGCGGGATCCAGGCCGGCGGCGGCGTGATGACCTACCGCGCGTCCAAGGCGGCCGTCATCCAGTTCACCAAGTCCGCGGCGATCGAGTTGGCGCACTACGAGATTCGGGTGAACGCCATCGCCCCGGGCAACATACCCACGCCGCTGTTGAAGACGTCGGCGATGAACATGGATGCCGAGCAGCTCGAGCGGTACGAGGCGGGCATCCGCGAGACGATGCGCGCCGACCGGCCGCTGAAGCGGGAGGGCACCGCCGAGGACATCGCCGAGGCGGCGCTGTACTTCGCCAGCGACCGGTCGCGCTACGTCACGGGCACCGTGCTGCCGGTCGACGGAGGCACCGTGGCGGGCAAGGCGATCCGTTCCAAGAAGCGCGAGGCGTGACGGCACCGGCGTCACTCTCGGCGGCATGAGTTAAATCAAGCGCTTGACTTAAAGTGGTGAGCAGGGTTGACTAGCGGCATGACCACGGCAGGCAGGACCGTTCGCACCGAGCGCGCGAGCTCCACCCAGGAGGCGATCCTGGTGGCGGCCGAGCGGCTGTACGCCGAGCACGGCATGTTCGCGGTGTCGAACCGGCAGGTCAGCGAGGCCGCCGGGCAGGGGAACAACGCCGCGGTGGGCTATCACTTCGGCACCAAGGCCGACCTGGTGCGCGCCATCGAGCAAAAGCACCGCGGTCCCGTCGAGCAGCTTCGCGACCGCATGGTGACCGAGGTGCTGGAATCGGGCGGCTCGGCCGACATGCGGGCCTGGGTGGCCTGCCTGGTGCGCCCGCTCACCGACCACCTCGAGGAGCTCGGCAACCCCACCTGGTACGCGCGCTTCGCGGCGCAGGCGATGACCGACCCGGCCTACTACAACATCATCGTCAAGGGCGCGCTGAGCTCTCCGTCGCTGGTTCAGGTCGTCGACGGGATCAACGGTTGCCTGCCCAACCTGCCGGCCGAGGTGCGATTCGAACGCAACATCATGGCCCGCAACCTGTTGATGCACACCTGCGCCGACCGTGAACGCGCGTTGGCGGCGGGTTCACCCATGCACCAATCGTCTTGGCGCGCGGCGGCATCCGGCCTCATCGACGCGATCGTGGGCCTGTGGCTGGCGCCCGTGACGCCGGACGAATAGGGGGGCAGATGAAAGTTACTGTCGACCAAGACATTTGCGCGTCATCGGGTAACTGCGTCATGAACGCGCCCGGGGTATTCGACCAGCGTGACGACGACGGCGTGGTGGTCTTGCTCAATCCCCATCCAACGCCCGACCAGGCCGACGGAGCACGGCGCGCCGCCGCGGCGTGCCCCGCATTGGCCATCCACATCGAGGAATGAAATGTCGGACACACTGAGGAGCACGAAGACCGAAGCGGGTCCGCGGATCCCGGACTATCCGATGGCGCGGGATGCGGGCTGCCCCTTCGCCCCGCCGCCGGACGTCATGGCGCTCGCCGACGCCCGGCCGCTGAGCAGGGTTCGGATCTGGGACGGCAGCACACCGTGGCTGATCACGGGCTACGACCAGGTGCGGGAGCTGTTCTCCGATTCGCGCGTCAGCGTCGACGACCGCACGCCGGGGTTTCCGCACTGGAACGAGGGCATGTTGTCCACCGTGCACAAGCGGCCGCGATCCGTCTTCACGGCCGACGGCGAGGAACACACCCGCTTCCGGCGGATGTTGTCGAAGCCCTTCACCTTCAAGCGCGTGGAAGGGTTGCGGCCGAGCATCCAGCAGATCACCGACGACCACATCGACGCGATGCTCGCCGGACCGCGGCCCGCCGACCTCGTCACCGCGCTGGCCCTGCCGGTCCCCTCGCTGGTGATCAGCCAGCTGCTGGGCGTGCCGTACGAAGACGCGGACATGTTCCAGCACCACGCCAACGTCGGGCTGGCGCGCTACGCGACGGGGGAGGACACCGTCAAGGGCGCGATGAGCCTCCACAAATACCTGGCCCAGCTGGTCGAGGCCAAGATGGAAAACCCGGCCGAAGACGCGGTGTCGGACCTGGCCGAGCGGGTCAAAGCCGGGGAACTGAGCGTCAAGGAGGCCGCGCAGCTGGGCACCGGACTGCTGATCGCCGGCCACGAGACCACCGCGAACATGATCGGGTTGGGCGTGCTTGCGCTGCTGCAGAATCGGGATCAGCTGGCCGTCATCCGCGATGCCGAGGACCCCAAGATCGTCGCGAATGCGGTCGAGGAACTGTTGCGCTACCTCAGCATCATTCAGAACGGTCAGCGCCGCGTGGCCCTCGAAGACATCACCATCGCCGGCGAGGTCATCCGTGCGGGCGAGGGCATCATCATCGACCTGGCCCCGGCGAACTGGGATTCGCGGGTGTTCACCGAGCCGGATCGGCTTTACCTGCACCGCTCGGGCGCCGATCGCAACGTGGCGTTCGGCTACGGCCGGCACCAGTGTGTCGGGCAGCAGCTTGCCCGCGCGGAGCTGCAGATCGTCTACCGCACGCTGTTCCGCCGGGTCCCGTCGCTGGAACTGGACATCCCGTTCGAGCAGGTGCCGTTCAAACACGACCGGCTTGCCTACGGCGTCTACGAATTGCCGGTGACCTGGTGAGCTCATTTCCTTTCCAAGCCGATTACCGTCGACAATGCCGATCCCGAATGGAGGGTCAATGATGACGACTCAAGCAAGCACCGTTTCGCTCTATCCGCCGGGAGGCTTTGGCGCACCGAAGGATCGCCGCGGGCACGCCGCCGGCAGCAACGTGGGGCTGCCGGAAGGGACCGTGGTTTTCTCCGCCGACAACCACATCTCGCTGGCCGCCGACATCTTCTACGAGCGGTTCCCCGAGGAGCTCAAGGACAAGGCGCCGCGGATCTGGTACGAGGACGGCGCCTATCAGGTGGGGCGCAAGGGCCAGTCATTCCTGCCGGGTGACTTCAGCGCGGTGCTGATGCAGTACGACGACCTGCCCGGGGCCGCCAGCACCAACATCGAGGCCCGCATCCAGGAGCTGCACGAGGACGGCGTCGACAAGGAACTGGCCTTCCCCAACGCGGTGCTGGCGCTGTTTCACTACCCGGACAAGAAGCTTCGCGAACTCGCATTCCGCATCTACAACGAGTACATCGCGGAGCTCCAGGAGCGCTCCGACGGCCACTTCTACGGCGCCGGACTGATCAACTGGTGGGATCCGCAGGGCGCGCGGCGCACCCTGGAAGAGCTGAAATCGTTGGGGCTCAAGACGTTCCTGCTGCCGCTGAACCCCGGCAAGGACGACGACGGCAACCCGATCGACTACTCGAGCACGTCCATGACCCCGGTCTGGGACGAGATCGAAGCCGCCGGCCTTCCGATCACCCACCACATCGGCGAGACGCCCCCGAAGAGCCCGACCGAGTTCAACAGCGTCGTTGTCGGCATGATGATCAACATCGACGGATTCCGGGAAACGTTCGCCAAGTACATCTTCGGCGGCATCCTCGACCGGCATCCGGCGCTGCGCCTGGGCTGGTTCGAGGGCGGCATCTCCTGGGTGCCGTGGGCGTTGCAAGACGCCGAGCACCTGGTGGCGTCCTATCAGCACATGTTCAACCGGCCGCTGGAGCACGACGTGCGCTACTACTGGGACAACCATATGAGCGCGTCGTTCATGGTCGACCCCCTCGGTCTGCAGTTGATCGACCAGATCGGGGTGGACAAAGTGATGTGGTCCAGCGACTACCCGCACAACGAAAGCACCTACGGCTATTCCGAAAAGTCGCTGGCCGCCGTCGTCGACGCCGTCGGACCGGAGAACGCGGCACGCATCGTCAGCGGCAACGTGACCAAATTCCTGGGGCTGTAGTGACGGCTTTCGCGCCGGCGGGCGGGCTGGCGATCCCCGAAACACCCGACCTGACGCGGATGCGCCGCGAGACCGGAGCCCGGCTGCGGGCTGCGATGGCCGACCGCGGCGTCGACGCGCTGATCCTGCTGGGCAACAGCGCGGTGGTCTACGCCACCGGGACGAGTTGGCCGCTGGGCGACGCGGGAATGTCCTACGTCGAGCGGCCGGTGGCGGTGGTGGTCGCCGCCGACGAGTGGCCGCACCTGTTCCTGCCGTTCCGTGAGGGCGCCGCGCACGAGTCCGAGCTGCCCGCCGACCACCTGCACGGGCCCGTCTATCTCGAATTCGACGAGGGCGTGGCCGATTTCGCCCGCCGGCTGGCCGATCTGATACCGGCCGGGGCCGTGATCGCGGTGGACGAGTTCACCGGTGCCATGTCGCGCGCTGCGACGACGTTGTTTCCCCACGGCGCGCCCGCCGATGCGTCCGCCATCGTCAGTGCCGCCAAGGTCGTCAAGACCCCGGATGAACTGGCCTGCATCCGCACCGCGGTTCGGATCACCGACGAGGCGATGGTCGACGTGCACAAGGCCCTCGCTCCCGGCGTCCGCCAGATCGACCTGTCGGCCGGCTTTTTGCGGCGGGCCTTCGAGTTGGGCGCCATGGCCAGCATGCTGGAACCGATCTGGCAGGTGATGCCGCCCAGCAAGGCGGCAGGGGTGTGGACGACGCACGGCGATCTGGCCCTGCCGCTGTTGAGCACCGAGCGCGAATTGGCCGAAGGCGACGTGCTGTGGACCGACGTCAGCATCACCTACCACGGCTACTGCTCGGACTTCGGGCGCACGTGGCTGGTGGGCCGCGACCCGTCACCGCGGCAACGCGCGCAGTTCGACAAGTGGCAGGAGATCATGACCGCCGTCGAGGGCGTGGCCCGCGCCGGCGCTACCGCCGGTGATCTGGGCCGGGCCGCCATTGCGGCCAACGGTGGCAGCCGGCCGTGGCTGCCGCACTTCTATCTCGGCCACGGCATCGGCGTCAACGCGGCCGAGATGCCCATGATCGGAACGGATCTCGGGCAGGAGTTCGACGACAACTTCGTCCTGCAGCAGGGCATGGTCCTGGTGCTGGAGCCGGTGGTCTGGGAGGACGGCACCGGTGGCTACCGCAGCGAAGAGGTCGTGGTGATCACCGAGGAAGGCACGACTCGATTGACCGACTACCCCTACACCCCCTATGGCCCTCATGTCCGTTGAGGTTTGCCCCGACGATCGGGCGCTGCGCTCGGGGCGGCGCCGGCGGGCGCTCGAACAGATGGCGGCGCACGACCTGGACGTCCTGGTCCTCGGGCGCCAGGCCAACATCCGCTACGTCACCGGCGCCCCGCAGCTGTGGGTCGCCGGAACCCGGCCGTTCGGCCCGGCCTGCGTGCTGGTGCGCGAAACCGGCGCGATCCACCTGCTCAGCACCTGGGACGAAGGCGTTCCCGACGACATCCCGCACGAGAACCTCTATGGCATCTCGTGGAACCCGGTGAACACCATGTCCGCGCTGCGGCGCATCGACGGGGCGGCCTCCGCGCGCCGCGTCGGAACCGACGCCCTCTCACCGGCTTTCGCGCAGCTGCTGCCAACCGCTTTCCCCAACGCCGAACTGGTCGACGGGGAACTCGCGATGCGCGCCGCCCGGCGCATCAAGACGGCTGAGGAGGTGGCGGCGCTGCGGGAGGCGATCTCGATGGCCGAAACAGGCCTGGCCGCCGCGGTGGCCGAGCTGCAGCCGGGCGTGCGCGAACAAACGCTGGCCGGCGTCATGCTGGAGGCAATCGCGGCCGGCGGCGTGAGTGCGCCGTCCAATCAGGAATTCGCCTGGATTACTTCGCCGGATCACCCGTGGCGGCGGGTCAACGGTGACCACCGCAACGGGTGCGTTCGAGATGGCGACCTGGTGGCGTTCTCGGCCGGCGTGCTCGCCGGCGGCTACATGGGTGAGGTCGGCCGGACATGGCCCGCGGGCGGTGTCGGCGGTGCGCCCGCCCTGTATCGCCGGTGGGACAACCTGTGCGCCAAGCTGTTAGCGGCATGCCGGCCCGGCGCGGCGGCCGGCGAACTGCTCGCCGCCTACGACGCGGCGGGCGAGCCGGCGCCCCCGATGCCGGTGGCCCGGGGCCTGGGCATGGGCTTCGACCCGCCGGTGGTGTCCAAGCACCTTCCCCTGACCGCGGCCGAGGAGCGACTGGAGCCGGGAATGGTGCTGGCCGTCACCGGCTATGTCTGGCAGCAAGGAGTCGGCGCGGTGTTCGGGCGCGAGGCGGTGTTGATCGCCGCCGACGGCCCCGAAATGCTGACGTCGAGCCCGCATTGGCAGGGATGATGCCGCGACACATCAACCTTCGCGCCGACACGCCGAAATCCCGCGCAGTGGTTTATGTCTCGCAGGCATAGCCCGCCCGCCGAGCCAGATGACGAGAAGGTCATCCGGTACCAGAAGGACGCCGAGACCCGTATCGCCACGATCACCTTCGACCGGCCGAGCCACCTGAACGCGCCGACGATCGCGGCGCGGCTGCGCTATGCCGACCTGTTGCACCGGGCCGGCATCGACGACGACGTCAAGGTGCTGGTGGTCCGTGGCGAAGGTGACGATCTGGGCTCCGGCGCCGATCTGACCGAGGAAATGCGGGTGCAGGATTCGGTGGATCAGGGCCCACGGCTTGCCGAGTACCGAATCGGCGCGGACGAGGTCAACTTCCCGCCCGAAGGCTCTTTTCGGCGCGGCGCCACCCTCGGGCAGTGGTATGCCAACCCGAACTCCGGCATCCGCGGGCTACAGGACTTCAAGAAGATCAGCATCCTCGAGGTCAAGGGCTACTGCTACGGCTGGCACTTCTACCAGGCGGCCGACGCCGACTTGGTGATCGCCAGCGACGACGCCCTTTTCGGCCATCCCTCGTTCCGGTACTTCGGCTGGGGCCCGCGCATGTGGTGGTGGGCGCAGACCATGGGCATCCGGAAATTTCAGGAAATGGTTTTCACCGGAAGGGCTTTCACCGCCGCCGAGATGTACGACTGCAACTTTCTCAACAGGGTTGTTCCCCGGCAAGAACTCGAGGCAGAGGTGCAGAAGTACGCGCTGGCCTGCGCCCGCAACAGGCCCACGGACACCGTGTTCATGCAGAAGGTCTTCTTCGAAATCATGAAGCAGTTTCAGGGCGAATACCTGGGCAGCATGCTCAGCGGCTTCTTCGAGTCGGTGGGCGGCAAAGCCCAGCGGGACGCCGACGGCGACTTCACGCTCGACGACGCGATCCAGCGGGGACTGAGCGACGCGGTCAAGGACAACGACGACAAGTTTCCGCCGGACTGGCGCCTGAGCAAGAAGGGCCGCGGCAAGAAGGACGCCAAGGGGAAGAGAAAGCGCTAGTGGCACAACCGCTTCCCGAATTCCCGCTGGCCGGCTATACCGTGGTTGACCTCTCCACCGGGATAGCGGGCGCCTACGGCACGAAGTTGCTGGCCGACGGCGGTGCCGAGGTAGTCAAAGCCGAACCGCCGGAAGGCGATCCGCTGCGTCTCTGGTCGGCCTCGGGCGCCGCCATCCCGCCCGGTGAGGATGGCGCGCTGTTCAGCTTCCTTGCCGGATCAAAGCACAGCGTCGTTGCCGATCCCGATGTCGGTGACGACGTCGCGCTGGTCCACGGGCTGCTGGCCGCCGCGGAGGCGGTGGTTTGGTCGGGTGGGTCGAGACTGGCCGAAAGCCCGCACTTCACGCCGGCCGCCATCCACGACCGCCATCCGCACCTCACCGTCTTGTCGATCACGCCGTTCGGGCTGCAGGGGCCCTGGCGGCACCGGGCGGCCACCGAGTTCACGCTGCAGGCCTGGTCCGGGGGAATCATCGGGCTCGGACGTGGCGAGCCCGACCTCGCGCCGGTGTTCGTCGGCGGGCAGTCCGGGGAATACCTGGCCGGGGTCTACGCCAGTGCTGCGTTGCTGGCATCGCGGTACGGCGGCGGCCCGGGGCAACTGCTGGACCTTTCGATGCTGGAGACGCAGATCCTTTGTCTGACTTACTATCCCGTCACCTACTTCGAAATGCTCGGACGCCCGTGGCGGGACCAGAGACGACTCACCGTGCCGGGTGTTGCCCGCGCCAAAGACGGCCTGGTGGACCTCGGCTGTGGCACCGCGCAACAGTGGTTCGACCTCTGCGCGATGGTGGGACACCCCGAGTGGATCGATGAGGAATCGCCGCTGACGATCACCGAGCAGGCCAACGTCCACGCCGACGAGATCTACGCGTGGGTCGAGAGCAACACGGTCGACGACATCCGCGAACTGGCGACGGCGTTCCGGATCCCGAACGCGCCGGTTGCCAACGGCGCCAACGTCGCAACGCTCGACCACTTCCGCGAACGCGGATCGTTCGTGCGCAACCCGCGAGGATTTCAGCAGCCGGGGCATCCGTACCGCATCGGGCCCGCCCGGCTTCGCCCGCCGGGCCCGGCGCCGCGGCTGGGGGAGCACACGTCGCGCTACCGAACCGCCGGTGCCGCCGCCCGGCCGGCGCCGCAAGCCGCGAAAGAGCGCCCAAACCAGCTGCCGCTGAGCGGACTTCGCGTGTTGGACATGACGACGTTCTGGGCCGGCCCGTGCGGCACCCACTTTCTGGCTATGCTCGGCGCCGAAGTCATCCACCTGGAATCCGCCCGCCGTCCCGACGGCACCCGCCTGATTGCCGGCATCCCGACCACCGAAGCCCAGTGGTGGGAGAAGTCCCCGATCTTCGCGGCGCTGAACACCAACAAGAAAGGGTTGACGCTGGACCTGCAGAGCCCGCGCGGCCGGGAGCTGCTGTGCCGGCTCATCGCGACGTGCGACGTGGTCGCGGAGAACTTCACGCCCCGGGTGCTGGACCAGGTCGGGCTGGATTTCCCTGCGATTCAAGCGATCAGGCCCGACACCGTCCTGTTGCGGATGCCCGGGTTCGGCCTGGACGGCCCGTGGCGCGACAACCCGGCGTTCGCCTATGTCATCGAGGCCGCGGCGGGCGTGAGCTGGATGACCGGCTACCCCGACCGTGCGCCGTACGACCCGTATTCGATCGGCGATCCCAACGCGGGTATGCATGCGCTCAACGCATTGCTGCTGGCGCTGGAGCATCGTCGCCGCACCGGCCAGGGCGTGCTGGTAGAGGCGGCGATGGTGGACGCCGCGCTCAGCATCTGCGCCGAGCAGGTCATCGAGCACTCCGCCTACGGCGCGCTGTTGGCGCGGGCCGGCAACCGGGGACCGACCGCGGCGCCGCAAAACCTCTACCGCAGCGCCGATATCGACGAATTCGGCCGCCCCGACAGCTGGGTCGCGATCGCGGTCGCGACCGACGACCAGTGGGCGCGCCTGGTCGAGGCGCTCGGGTCGCCCCCGTGGGCGAGCGATCCCGGGCTGGCCACCGCGGCCGGCCGGGCGGCGCACCACGACCTGATCGATGAGCACCTGGCCAAGTGGTGCGGCCCCCGCGGCCGCGACGAGATCGTCACCGCCCTCTGGCAGGCCGGCGTGCCGGTGGCCAAGGTCATGCAGCCGCATCGCCAGACGGAATTGGAACAGCTGGCGTTCCGGCGCTTCTTCGAGGAGGTCGACCACCCGGTGAACGGTCCGGCGCGGCTGAGCACCGTCCCGATGAGGTTCTCCGCCGGACCCGGCACGTTTCACACCCGGCACGCACCGCTGCTCGGCGAGCACAACCGCGAATTGCTGACCGAGCTGGGTTTGACCGACTCGGAGATCGCCGACCTGGAAGCCGACGGCGTGATAGGGCAGGCGCCCGCGATTCGCGCCGCGACGTGACCGGTGGTGGTCGATCCGTCACATCCGTGACCGCTGCGGAGTCTAGCGGGTATGAACGCACTACTGCATCGAAGCGTCTTGGCCCTGTTGGGCTTCGGCGGCGCTGTCACGGGCGGGTGGGCCTACGCGGCGCCGCGCCACTGGTATGACACCTTTCCCGGCATGGGCATGGGCATGGGCATGAGCTGGCTGCCGCAGCTTGGCCCGTACAACGAGCACTTCGCCAAAGACGTCGGGGCGATGTTTCTGGCATTGACCGCCGTCACCGCCGTGACGTTCGTGCTGGTGGCCAACCAAACCCTCGTCAGGGTCACCGCGCTGATGTGGCTCGTCTTCAACGCGCTGCACTGCGTGTATCACCTGTCGATGCTGCAGATGTACGACACCCGGGATGCGACGGTGAACGGAATTCTATTGCCCCTGGCCGTGTTGGCTGCCGTGGCATTGTTCATCCCGGTACGGGTCTCTAGTGAGCCCAGCCCTCGGCGGCCTGTTCGTCGAACGTACCGTCAATCCGCTCGAACCGACGCTTGACCGACGCGCGCGCCGCCTCGTGCGGCAGCACGTACAGGCGGTTGGCCACGATCGCGTCGGCCGTCAGCCTGGCGACCTCGTCGACACTCACGCCCTCGTCCTGCGCCGGCAGCGGGCCGAGCGAGCCCGTCACGTCGGGCGTCGACGCCAGCCCGTAATCGGCGCCCCGGATGCGTTCCGAGTTGGAGATCAGCTTGGTCTCCACCACCATCGGGCATAGCACCGATACGCCGATGCCGTTGTCCTTGACCTCGCGGGCCAGCGTCTCCGCCAGGGCCACGACGCCGTACTTGGCGACGCCGTACGCACCCAGGCCCGCGTTGGGCACCAGTCCGGCGAACGACGCGGTGAACGCGATGTGGCCCTCGGTGCCCTGCTCCAACATCCTCGGCAGGAAGGCCTCGACGGCGTGGATCGAGCCCCACAGGTCGATGTCGATCACCCAGCGCCAGTCGTCGTGCGTCATTGCCGAGATCGGGCCCGCGACCACGATCCCGGCGTTGCTGAACAGCACGTCAACGCTTCCGAGCAGGCGAAAGGCCTCGTCCGCAAGGTGAACCATCTCCTCGAGATGCCGCACGTCGCACTGCACCCCGTGCGCGTCAAAGCCCTCGGCGCGCAGGTGCGCCACGGCCTGTTCCAGCGCCGGCTGGTCGACGTCGGCGAGCACGAGCCGCGCCCCGCGGCGGGCAAACTCGGTGGCGGTGGCCAAACCGATGCCGCTCGCGCCACCGGTGACCACCGCGGCGCGTCCTTCGAATCCGTCCATAAGACGGCAGCCTATTTCAGGCAGCTACCCGCATCGATGGGCAGGGTCACCCCGGTGACGTAGCGGGACTCATCGGAGGCGAAGAACAGCACCGCGTTGCTGATGTCCAACGGTTCCACCCACGGCACCGGCAGCGTGTGGAACATCTGGCAGATCGGCGCCATGTCGTCGGGGCCCGGGTTCTCCAAATCCGGCCGGAACATGCGCCAAGTCCCCTCGTTCATGATCATCGCGGTGCTGACGTGCGTGGGATGTACGGAATTGACGCGAATCATCTTCTGCCCCAACTCAACCGCGAAGGCACGCATCAGCCCGACGACGCCGTGCTTGGCGGCGACGTAGTGGCCGGTGTGCGGGTAGGCCTTGAGTCCGCCGACCGAGCTGGTCAGGATGATCGATCCGCCGCGGCCGCCGGCCAGGATGTGCGGAACACCGGCTTTCACCGTCTTCCACACGCCCGACAGGTTGACGTCGATCATCTCCGTCCAGTCCTCTTCGCTGGTTTTGTCCAGCGTTTCACCGCCATTGCCGATGCCCGCGTTGGCCACGATGATGTCGAGCCGGCCCAGCTGCTCCACACCGCTGTCGACGGCGGCCTTCAGCGCGGCGTAGTCGCGCACGTCGACTTCGGCCGTGACGACGCGGCGGTTGTGGCCCTTGACGAGGTCGGCCGTCTCCGCCAGATCCTCCGGCGTCGACGCCGGAATCGCCGTGTCCGCGAGGCCCTCACGGATGGGCTTACAGATGTCGACGGCGATGATGTCGGCGCCCTCTTGCGCCAACCGCACCGCGTGGCTGCGGCCCTGACCGCGCGCCGCCCCGGTGATGAAAGCGACTTTGCCTTCAACACGTCCAGTCATTGGCTCTTACCTCATTTCTCAACGGCTCAACCGAGAACGGCCGGCATGGTCTCCCATCCCCGCACGGTGGAAGTCGGGGACAGCTTGGCGTCGGCAAGGTCGACGTCCCAGTCGGGAAAGCGCTTCAAGATCTCTTCGAGCGCGATGCGCCCCTCCAGGCGGGCCAGCGCCGAGCCCAGGCAGTAATGGGTGCCGACACTGAACGTCAGGTGTTGGCGAGGCTCGCGGCGGATGTCGAAAACGTCTCCGTCCGGCGGGAATTGGCGGTGATCACGGTTGGCCGCGCCGACAAGCATCATCATCACGCTGCCCGCGGGCACCCGCTGGCCGTAGTACTCGACATCGCGGGTGACGTACCTGGCGACGTGGGGCGCCGGCGGTTCGAAGCGCAGCAGCTCCTCGATCGCCGCGGGGATCAGCGACCGGTCGGCGACCAGCGCGCGGCGCTGCTCCGGGTGTTCGGCCAGCACCTTGCCGGCCCACCCGATCAGCCGGGTGGTGGTCTCGTTGCCGGCGCCGGAGACCACGCTGATGTAGATGAGGAGTTCCTCGCGGGTAAGCCGGCGCACGGTCCCCGTCTCGTCCTCGAACTCGGCGTGCAGCAGTTCGGTCATGATGTCGTCGGAGGGATGCTCGGCGCGCCAGTCGATGAACTGGCCGAAAAATTCGCCGTTCATCATGTGGTCGGCCGTCGCATCCATCGGCTTGCCCGCCTCGGTGCGCAGGTTCGCGTTGGCGCGATCCCGCGCGGCTTCCTGGTATTCCTCGGGAATGCCCAGCAACATCCCGATCACCCGCATCGGCATCTGCGCCCCGAGGTCGGCGACGAAGTCGAACCGGTCCGCACCGACCAGCGGATCCAAACTGCGAGCACAGAATTCGCGGATCTTGGGCTCGAGGTCGTTGATCTTGCGCGGCGTGAACATCCGGGACAGCAGCCTGCGATGGACGTCATGGATCGGCGGATCCTCGAACAGGATCACCCCCGGCGGAATGTCGATGTTCGCCTTGATCAGCTCGAGGATCGCGCCCTTCGCCGAGCTGAAGGTCTGGTAGTCGACCAGCCCGCGGTCCACGTCGTCGAAACGGCTCAGCGCGAAGAAGTCATGCTGCTCGTTGTAGTACAGCGGCGCCTGTTCGCGCAGCCGCCGAAACATCGGGTAGGGGTCGGCGTTCAGCCCCACGTCGTACGGATCGAAGTGGATTTCGCTGGGCGCGCTCAGTGTCACGGGTGGTCAATCCCTCTCGCCGGAACCGCGTTCCCCCCGGAATCGCGGATCGTGCCGCATGTGACTCTGTCATCACCCGCCGACGGGTGTCAACGGCGAATCCGTTTTGGCTAGGTGTCGTTCTAGATATTAGAGAATCTGATTCTCAGGAGGCAAACTGCGTGCGCTATTTGCTCAGGTTGCCACACCGGAAGGGGCCGCCCCGAGGGGTCAGCCGACGAATCCGCGTGAGCAGAAATCCCACACCTCGTCGGCGGTGATGGGGTGAATCGTCGCGTCGTCGGAGCCGCCGCTGGATTGCGCGATGAACATGACGGTCTGCATGGCCATGGCGGCGATCCGCCGGGGGTTGACCCCCGCGCGCAGCTTGCCGGCGTCGGAGGCCGCCTCCATGAGCTCGGTGAGCAACGCCAGCAGGGGGGCGTGGGCGACCTTGACCTCGGCGGGATGCGTCACCAACAACCGTGGCGCAAAGTCGGTGAACAGGGGGCGCTTGGCCGTCGGGTCGGGGCGTGACGCCTCGTACAACAGCTCGATGGCGACCTTCAGACGCTCCAGCGGATCGGTCTGGCTCTCGGTGGCCGCCCGGATCTGGTCGGCCGAACGGCTCAGCGCGTCCTCGAACAGCGCGAGCAGTAACTCATGCTTGCCGTCGAACTGCAGGTAGAAGCTGCGCAACGACTGGCGGGAGCGGTCGACGACCTCCTGGACGGTAAAGTCGGTGCTGCCCTTTTCGATGATGATGGCCTGCGCCGCGTCGAGGAAGCGCTGAACGCGCTGCGCCGCCCGCAATTTCGCGGTTTTGATGGATCGTTCGACGGCGCGCTGCTTCCAGGCGGGCTCTTCGCTTGGGCTCGTCACGGTCGGCTCAGGGGATTGCCGCGTGGGGAGAACATGATTGGACTCTACCGGAGAACGCCGTGCCATCGGTGCGCTCGACCCCCTATGGACGCCGTGTCGGAGATTGTAACTTTCTCACGACGAGAATACTATTCTCTTAGACGCGTGTATGGAAGCGCAATCGCAAGAGCATAACGCGCCGTGCCGGAGAATCCGGAAACCGCCATTCGAGGAGTGCAGTGCAGCTGACCTTTGACGCCGACGTCGAGGCGTTCCGCGCCGAGTTCGTGGCCTTCTTGGACGCACACCTCCCGTCGGAGGCCGAGGCGGTCGAGCGCCCGCGGTCGAGTTCGCACATCCCGGAATGGGCCCGGCGCTGGCAACGGCTGCTCTTCGACAGCGGCTGGCTGCTGCCCGGCAATCCACCCGAATTCGGGGGCCGCAACGCCACGCTCCTGCAGCAATACGTGTACCTGGAGGAGTTGGGGCGCCGGCGCATCTATCAAAGCTTCAATCCGCAGGGTGTGGGCATCATCGCGGCGTCGTTGTTGACGTTCGGCACCGAGGAGCAGAAGCGGCGATGGGCGGTGCCGATTCTGCGTGCCGAGATCACCGCGTCGCTGGGGATGAGCGAGCCCGGCGCCGGCTCGGACCTGGCGTCGCTGAAGACACGGGCGGTGCTGGACGGGGACCACTTCGTCGTCAACGGGCAGAAGGTCTGGACGTCGGGCGCGCACGACGCCGACGTGCTGTTGGCATTCGTGCGCACCGATCCAGGCAAGCCGAAACACAAGGGCATCAGTGCGTTGATGATCCCCACCGATACCCCCGGTGTGGTGCGCCGCCCCTTCGCGTCGATGTGTGACGACGACGAAATCGACTTCAACGAGGTGTTTTTCACCGACGCGCGGGTGCCGGCCGAGAACCTGGTGGGTGAACTCGACGGGGGCTGGCGCGTCGCGACCGGCTCGCTCGGCCACGAACGGGTCATGCTGTGGATGGGATATGTCGACTTATTGCGCGAGCTGACAATCGATTTCACTCCGTCGGGAGCCCTTCAGCGCGACCGCTACGCGACCCTGGTGATGGATTCCTATGCGCTGCGGCTGTTGGGATCGGCGGCCCTGGCGCGCGCGGCCGGCGGGCAGGAGGACGTGCCCGCGCAGTCGGTGCTCAAGCTGCTCGGCTCCGAGGCCCTGCAGCGCGCCTCCGAGGACGCGCTGGGCGCCGCGGGCGCCGACGGGCTCGCGTACCACGCGGTCACCGCGCCGTTCGCTCCGCTGAACCTCGACAGCCACTACCGCAGCTGGTTCGACCGGTACGCGCGCAGCTTCGCCGCGACCATCGCCGGCGGCACGTCCGAGATTCAGCGGAACATCATCGCCGAGCGGGTGCTCGGCCTGCCGCGCAACTAGCGGGCGTCCGACCAGGCGTAGTAACCGATCGCGACGAGTCCGGCGGCGATCGACACCGCCCCTAATGCCATGCCCGCGAGGGCGATTCGCGGGTTGTCCGCTTCGCCGCGCTGCACTCGCCTGCGGGCGACGTCGCCGGTTATCACCGCGGCTATCCCGAAGGGCACCCCGATGAGCAGCCAGCAGGTGAGGAGCGCAACCAGGCCCACGAGCAGCGAAGCGACGCCGACCTCGTTTCGCGGCGCATCGGGTTGACTCATCGCGTCCCATCCTCGCGGTTGCCAGACGAGTCTACGCGCAGGAACGCGGTCGGCCGTTACAGCTGGGCCAGCCTTGGCGCAAAGCCTTTGGCTCGCAATATCGTTCCGGCCTCGCGGGTCAGCTCCCGGCTGCTGCCCAGCAGCGCGTCGAGCAGCAGCGACCGCTTGACGTGGCGATGCAGCGGGTGCTCGGCGGTAAAACCGATGCCGCCCAGCACCTGCTGGCAGTGCCGCGCGGCGGTCAGCGCGGCCTGACCGGCCGCGGCCTTGGCGAGCAGGGCGGCCAAGCCGTCCGCGTCGTCCGGCGGTGCGGCGGCGGCCAGGGTCGCTTCGGCGCCCTCGATCGCGACCAGCGTCTCGGACAGCCGGTGCCGGATCGCCTGAAAGGAGCTGATGTGCCGGCCGAATTGAACGCGATCCAGGGCGTGCTGGCGTGCCAGGGACAGCATCGCCCGGCTGCTTCCGACCAGCCACCAGCCGACCGCCCGCCGGCCGGTGGCCAGCGCCGCCCGCGGCAGCGGATCCCCGTGCGCCACGTGGTGTATCGGCAGCTCGCCGTCGAGCGCCGAACCGGAACCGTCGCCGGGCTCCCACTGCACCCAGCGGCCGCCGGCAAACGGCAGCGGCGGGGTGCCCCCGGCCGCCGCGCCGGCCGCGCTCAGCACGACGTCGTTGAGCACGGAGGCGTGCGCGCCGGTCTCGCCCAGCAGCCGGAACACCAAAGGTATTGCGATATCGGGTATTTCATCGAGCATGTCGCGCCAGCCGACCTCGGACAACGCCGCGTCGAGCTTGGCACCGCTCGCGGCGGTCATGGTGGTGCGCAGGGAATCGGCCAGCATGCGCAGCGCCTCGGGATCCACGATTCACTCCTTCCCGAGGTCGAGCAGCCGGCGGGCGATGATGTTGCGCTGGATCTCGGCGGTTCCGCCATAGATGGTGGCCGCGCGCGAGTACAAGTACTCCGCGCGCCACGGTGTGTCGTCGAGTTCGACCGTCGCGGGCAGCAAATCGCGGACGGTGTCGTAGAGCCGTTGCTCGGCGGTGGCCAGCAGCACCTTGTCGATGGAGGTGTCGGCCCCGAGCCGCGCACCGTCACCCAGCCGGCGCTGGGTGTCACGCGACCGGCAGCGCACCGTGTGAAGCGCGAGATAGGCCGCGCCGAGCGCGGATTCGTCCGGGTCCCCGGCGGCTGAAGTCTCGGCGATGAGTTCATCGAAGCGCGAATACAGGTAGGCGATCCGCTGCCAGAAGCAGGTGGAACGCTCATAGGGCAGCAGGTCCATCGCCAGTCGCCAGCCGTCGCCCGGCCGGCCCAGCATCCGGGCCGCCGGGACCACCACATCGTCGTAGTACACCTCGCAGAACTCGTCGACGCCGTGCATGGTGCGCAGCGGACGAATCGTGATGCCCGGGGTGTCCAGGTCGACGAAGAAGGCCGTGATTCCGTCATGGCCCGGCGCGGTGCGGGTGAGCAGGACGCAGCGCGTCGAGAACTGCGCGAAGCTGGTCCAGACCTTCTGTCCGTTGATGATCCAGTTGTCGCCGTCGGGCGTGGCGCGGGTGGTCAGCGAGGCGAGGTCGCTGCCGGACCCCGGCTCGGAAAAGCCCTGACACCATTGCTCGCGACCGCTCAGCAGCCGCGGCACCATTTCGGCGGCGAGTTCGGCCGGCGCGTAGTCGATCATCGTGGGCGCCAGCACCTCGAGCATCGAGTACGGACCGGGTTCGGCGAGCCGCCCCCCGACGACCTCTTCGCCGACGATCGCACGCAGCACGGCGGGCCCGCCCAGCCCGCCGACTTCCACCGGCCAGCCGTAGCGCATCCAGTCGGCGTCATACAGCGCGCGGCTGACCCGGGCGAATTGCCGCATGTGGCCCTGCAGCGAATGGTCGGGCCCGGGGCTCAGGTCATTGTCATCGAGCCACGCGCGCAGGCCCGCCCGGAACTCCTCGACGTTCACGTCTCGGCTCTCAGGGCTGCGGGCGGCCGACCGCGTGCGGGCGCCCGGAATCGTGCACGCCGCTGCGGCGGATGAACGTCATCGCCCGGGTCTTCAGCCGCCACCCGTCGGTGGTGCGGACGTAGGTGTCGCGGTAGTAGCCGATTCGCATGTCATGGGTGGCGTGCTCGATGAAGCACAGCGGCTGGGTGCCGCTCGCCGCGTCGCCGTCGAGGTCGATCACCGCGGTTCCGGTGAGGAACAAGCCCTTTGGGGCCGCGGCCACCAGCTCCGGGAACCTGTCCAGCCGGTAAGTGTCACCGAAGGCGCTGTAGGTGCCATCGGGGGTGAACACGGCGACGAGCCCGTCGATGTCCTCCTGGGTGATGGTGACCGCGTAGCGGGCGAGCAGCTGCTGAATCTCGACCAGGTCGTCAGTTCTGCTTGGTTGACTTGTCGACATAGACCTTGCCGCCTTTCATGACGAAGCCGACGTTCTGGGTAACCCGTATGTCTTCCAACGGGTTTCCCGGAACCGCGATGATATCGGCGAGCTGGCCCGGCGCGAGCCGTCCCCGGTCGGTCGCATTGATCAGCTCCGCGGCGGTCACCGTGGCGGCCCGCAGCACCGCCAGCGGCGGCAGGCCCCAGTCCACCAGGGTGACCAGCTCGTCGGCGTTGCGGCCGTGCGGAATCGCGGGGGCATCGGTGCCCACCGCGATCTTCACGCCCGCCTCGTAGGCGGCCAGTATCGAGGTGCGCGCCTTCGGAAACATCTCGGCCGCCTTGGCCTGTAGCTCCGGCGGCGCGTGCGAGACGTCCATCGCATCGCCGTCGGCCAGCCGCCGGGTGCTGACCAGAAAGGTGCCGTGTTCGACGAGCTGCGCGATGGCGTCGTCATCGATGAGGAAGCCGTGCTCGATGCAGTCGATGCCGGCGGCGACCGCGTGCTTGACCGCCTCGGCTCCGTGCGTATGCGCGGCGACGCGCAGTCCCCGCCGGTGCGCCTCGTCGACGATGGCGCGCAACTCTTCGTCCGAATAATGTTGCGCACCAGGCGGTCCCGTCAGCGACATCACCCCGCCCGAGCAGCACACCTTGATCAGCTCGGCGCCGTGTTTGATCTGGTAGCGCACCGCCTTGCGGATCTCGTCGATGCCGTTGGCGATCCCCTCCTCGACCGTGAGATCCAGCACGTGCGGCGCGAACGCGGCGAACATCGTCGGGTCCAGATGGCCGCCGGTCGGGGTGATGGCGTGGCCGGCCGGTACCACCCGCGGCCCGTCGATCCAGCCCGCGTCGATCGCCTTGCCCAGCGCCACGTCGAGCAGGTAGCCACCCGTCTTGACGAAGAGCCCGAGGTTGCGCACGGTCGTGAACCCGGCGCGCAACGTCCGGCGGGCGTTGCCGACCGCCCGCAGCACCCGCGTCGGCGGGTCGTCCTGCACCTGGGACAGGCCGGGTCTTTCCCCGCGCCCGCCCATCAGGAGGTTGACCTCCATGTCCATCAGCCCGGGCAGCAGGATCTGGTCGCCCAGGTCGATCACCTCGCCCTGGGCGTCAGCACCCCCACCGTCGCCGATTGCGGCGATGCGGTCGCCGTCGATGTGCAGGACGCCGGGCCGAACGATCTCACCGGCGTCAACGTCGAGCAGCCCGGCGGCCTTGAGCGTCAGCACCTCTTAGATCACCGGCTCCCTGATCAGTTCCACCCACGCGGCGCCGCTGTCGGGCACGCGCGGCTGCTTCCACGCCTCGATCGGGAACGACACCATGACGAGTGACTGCATGATGTGCATCAGCGCGCGGGCGTCCTCGGGCAGGTCGTCCAGCGGGAACTTGTCGCAGTAGGCGATGACGTCGTCGAGGCGGGGGAATGCCGCATCGTAGAACGCCTGCATCTCGGTCATGGTAGACGCCAACCGCTTGGCGTAGCGCTCCGGTTCGGTGGCCAGGTCCCAATCCAAAAAGGGCTCCAGGTCGGCGAATTCAGACGGTAACTTTGCCATTGCCCTGGTACTCCTTCGCCCAATTGGCCACGTAGTCGCCGGTCGTCTTGTGCAGATGACGGATCAGGACTTCCTGATCGCACAACAGGAACCTGTTGACGACCCTGGTGCCGATCATGGTCTGGGTGGCCTCCAGCGTGTTGGCGTCCTGCAGCGCGTACTCCTTGAACGTCACGGCCGCCAACTCCTGGGCCAGGCGTTCCCGCGCGTTGCGCGGCGGAACGAAATACAGCGTGCACTCGAAGGTGTGCTTGTCGACGGCGGTCGGCCAGTAGTGGTAGGTCAAATACCAGCCCGGCTCCCAGATCAGCAGCATGAAGTTCGGGTAGAACAGCCACGAGTCGATGCCCCACTGCGGCACCCGCTTGACGTTGACACCCGGCGGCAATTCGAGGTTCTCGATGATCTCCGGCTTGTCCCACGGACCGAACAAACCGCTGCGCAACACCTGGTCCAACGGCTTGACCATGGACATGTCCGGGGGCGGCGCCTGACCGCCCCACGTCGATTGCAGGCTGTGCGGGCCGGCCAGTTCGTAGTGCAGCGCCTCGTAGCCATACTTCTGGATCTTGGCGGCTTCCTCCTTGGTGTACTGCCCCTGGTGCAGGATCGGCGCGTGGTAGAACTCGATGAACGCGTCGATGAACAGCTTCCAGTTGCTGCCGACCTCGGCCCGGTAGGAGTAGGTCTCGGTCATCTCCCCGAAGGGATAGCCCTCGATGCTCTTGGCCAGCGGCCCGAGGTAGTCGGTGAGCGGCGCCGCGTTGTCGTCGAAGTTGATGAAGATGAATCCTTCCCACACTTCGCAGCGCACGGGCACCAGGCCGTACTGGCTCTTGTCGAGGCCGAAGAACTCGTCCTCCTGCTGGACGAAGGTGAGGTCGCCGTCGAGGCTGTAGCGCCACGCGTGGTACTTACAGGTGAACTGCCGGCAGGTGCCCGCGGTCTCCTCTTGCGGAAAGTCGTTCCACACCAACTTGTTTCCGCGGTGGCGGCAGACGTTGTGGTACGCCTTGACCGCCCCCTCCTTGGTCTTGACGACGATCACCGACATGCCCTTGCCCGCCGAGGGCAGCTCCTTGGTGAAGTAACTGCCGGTGCGCGGCAGCCGCTCGACCCGACCGACGTTGAGCCAGGTCTTCTTGAAGATCGCCTCGCGCTCGGCCTCGAAGAATGCCGGGTCGATCGAATCGGTGTAATCGACGGGCGCGGTCCCCAATTCGGGGTAGTTCTCTGTCCAGCTGCCGGCCGCCGGCTTGGGGAAGTGGGGCAAGGCTCTAACCTTTCTGGTTCTCGGGCTGTACGCCGAAAGCGTTGATGGCCATCGCGAGCGCGATGTAGCCGCCGATGGTGAATACCAGGTCCATCCGCTGGCGCTCGTCGAGCCGTTCGCACAGGGCGGTCCACGTCTGATCCGAGATATTCGACTTCTCGTCGAGCTCGTCGACGGCGGTGAATACGGCGCGCTCGAACTCGTCGTCGGCTTCGCCGGTTCGCGCGGCGGCAATCTCGGCCTCGGTCAGGCCGGCTTCCTTCGCGATGTCCACGTGGTGTGACCACTCGTAGGCGCATTCACGCCGGTGGGCGACTCGCAGGATCGCCTGCTCGCGCACGCGCGGCGGGAGGGAGGAACCGAGCAGCAGGTACCCGCCGAACCGCAGGTAGGCCCGGGCCAGTTTCGGGTGACGCGCGAGCGTCGACATGAGCGTGCCGGCGTCCCGGGGATTTCGCCGTTCCGGTGGCAACATGCCCGACAGTGCCTGCTCGACGGCATCGTCCCATTGATCGGCAGGCAGCGGCTGCAGGCGCATCCGCGGTCTCCTCTCGGCGTCCTCGCAAGCAACTCTCGGTCAAAGAGAATCAGATTCTCATTTCTAACTAACAGAGTTGCATGATTCGGTCGGCTGGTCAATGCCGACCGCGAAGATGCGGACCGGACGCGCGCCCGCGCGGCCCCGAGCGCGGCGCTGCCGGTCCCGGGCCTGCCGCGGGAACGCGGGGGTCGCGCAGGCGCGGCATTTCTGTTGTCCCTTCGTCGCTTCGGGGGCGCAACCGGCCTGATTGCGTAGCCGCTGGTCAGGCGCGGGCGGTTCGCGCGCGGGGTCGCTGGATGTTGATTCTCGCTGCACGAGAAGATAGTTTTCAAATAGTGATCTTGGCGCCCGGCGATGATTCGCCGATGCTGTGCGGGAGCGGCGCGTCCGAATCGCTCAGCTGGATCAGACTTGGAGAGGACTGGCCATGAACAAAGAAGACATGATCCTGATCAGCGTCGACGACCACACCGTCGAGCCGCCCGACATGTTCAAGAACCACCTGTCGAAGAAGTACATCGACGACGCGCCCCGGCTGGTGCACAACCCCGACGGCTCCGACATGTGGAAATTCCGCGACACCGTGATCCCGAACGTGGCGCTCAACGCGGTCGCCGGCCGGCCCAAGGAGGAGTACGGCATCGAGCCAACCGGGCTCGACGAGATCCGGCCGGGTTGTTACAACGTGGACGAGCGGGTCAAGGACATGAACGCCGGCGGCATCCTGGCCTCGATCTGCTTTCCGTCGTTCCCCGGTTTCGCCGGGCGGCTGTTCGCCACCGAGGACCACGACTTCTCGATCTCGCTGGTGCAGGCCTACAACGACTGGCACATCGACGAGTGGTGCGGGGCGTACCCCGCGCGGTTCATCCCGATGGCCATCCCGGTGATCTGGGATGCCGAGGCGTGCGCCGCCGAAGTGCGCCGGGTGTCGAAGAAGGGCGTGCACGCGCTGACCTTCACCGAGAACCCGGCCGCGATGGGCTACCCCAGCTTCCACGACGAGTACTGGAACCCGCTGTGGAAGGCGTTGTGCGACACCAACACCGTGATGAACGTGCACATCGGCTCGTCGGGCCGGCTCGCGATCACGGCGCCCGACGCGCCGATGGACGTGATGATCACGCTGCAGCCGATGAACATCGTGCAGGCCGCCGCGGACCTGCTGTGGTCGCGGCCGATCAAGGAGTACCCCGACCTGAAGATCGCCCTGTCCGAGGGCGGCACCGGCTGGATCCCCTACTTCCTCGAGCGGGCCGACCGCACGTTCGAAATGCACTCCGCGTGGACCCACCAGAACTTCGGCGGCAAGCTGCCCAGCGACGTCTTCCGCGAGCACTTCCTGACGTGCTTCATCAGCGACAAGGTGGGCGTCGCGCTGCGCAACATGATCGGCATCGAGAACATCGCCTGGGAGGCCGACTATCCGCACAGCGACTCGATGTGGCCGGGTGCGCCCGAGGAACTGTGGGAGGTGTTGTCCCTCAACGACGTTCCCGACGACGAAATCAACAAGATGACCCACGAGAATGCCATGCGCTGGTACTCGTTCGACCCGTTCACCCACATTACGCGCGAACAGGCGACGGTCGGCGCCCTTCGCAAGGCCGCCGAGGGGCACGACGTGTCCATCAGGGCGCAGGGCCACGAAAAGGACTCCCGAGGCGGCTCGTCGTTCGCGGATTTCGCGGCCAACGCGAAAGCCCTTACCGGCAACACGGACTGACCGCACCCTCGGACTAGCTTGTGCGCCGGTGCCTGTAACCGATTGAAGGAGACCTAGCCGTGCCCGGCGCAGGAATGAACTTCGAGCTGACCGATGACCAGGAGCTGATCCGCCGGTCGGTCGCCGAATTGGCCGGGAAATTCGACGACCAGTACTGGATGGAAAAGGACCAGGCGCACGAGTTTCCCGCCGAGTTCTACAAGGCCATCGCCGACGGCGGCTGGCTGGGCATGACGATCCCCACCGAATACGGGGGCCACGGCCTAGGCATCACCGAGGCCACCATCCTGCTCGAGGAGGTGGCGAAATCCGGTGGCGCCATGAACGCCGCCAGCTCGATCCACCTGTCCATCTTCGGCATGCAGCCCGTGGTGGTGCACGGTTCCGACGAGCTCAAGGCCCGCACGCTGCCCAAGGTTGCGACGGGCGAAGTGCACGTCTGCTTCGGCGTGACCGAACCCGGCGCCGGGCTCGACACCTCGCGCATCACCACCTTCGCCAAACGCGACGGCGATCGCTACATCGTCAACGGCCGCAAGGTGTGGATCTCCAAAGCCATGGAGTCCGACAAGATCCTGCTGCTTACCCGCACCCAGAGCTACGAGGAAGTCACCAAGAAGACCGACGGGATGACGCTGTTCATCACCGATCTGGACCGCAGCCGCGTCGACGTGCGCCCGATCCGCAAGATGGGCCGCAACGCCGTCAGCTCCAACGAGTTGTTCATCGACAACCTGGAAGTGCCGGTCGAGGACCGAATCGGCGAGGAGGGCAAGGGGTTTCAGTACATCTTGGATGGCCTGAACCCGGAGCGGATGCTGATCGCCGCCGAGGCCCTTGGCATCGGCCGGGTGGCGCTGGACAGGGCGGTGAAGTACGGCAATGAGCGGGAGGTCTTCGGCCGGCCGATCGGCATGAACCAGGGCCTGCAGTTCCCGCTCGCCGACTCACTGGCCCGCCTCGACGCCGCCGAACTCATGCTGCGCAAGGCCACCTGGCTGTACGACAACGGCAAACCCTGTGGCCGTGAGGCCAATACCGCCAAGTACCTGTGCGCGGATGCGGGTTTCACCGCCGCGGACCGCGCGTTGCAAACCCACGGCGGCATGGGGTACGCCGAGGAGTACCACATCACGCGCTACTTCCGTGAGGCCCGGCTGATGAAGATCGCTCCGGTCAGCCAGGAGATGATCCTGAATTTCCTGGGATCCAATGTTTTGAAACTGCCCAAGAGCTATTGATGACCAATCCGCCCTTCGCGCGCACCGGGGGATCGGCGTTGGTGAGCGGGGCCCGCGGCCAACACGACCACCCGAATTTCGTTGCGGCGCCGGGCCGAACCCGCACCCGGAGGGCGCTGCCGGTGAACGGCGGCATGGTGAAGTGAGTAAGCCCGACGAACGCGTGCTGCTGTCCGAGGATCGCGGCGGCGTGCGCACGCTGACCCTGAACCGTCCGCGGCGCAAGAACGCGATCAACCCTCAGCTGTGGCTGGCGTTGCGGGACGCCTTCGACGAGGCCGGTCGCGACCGCGGCGTGCGCGCGCTCGTCCTCACCGGTGCCGGGGGGAGCTTCTGCTCCGGCGCCGACATCTCGGTGCCCGAGGACATTCATCCGAAATACAAGCTGCAGCGCCTGACCGACGTCGCCCTGGCCTTGCATGAGCTCCCGGTTCCGACGGTCGCCAAGGTGACCGGGGTCGCGGTCGGGGCGGGATGGAACCTGGCGCTGGGTTGCGATCTGGTGGTCGCGACGCCGGAATCCACGTTCTGTCAGATCTTTTCCAAGCGCGGCCTGTCGATCGACCTGGGTGGTTCCTGGCTGCTGCCGAAACTTGTTGGCCTGCAACAGGCCAAGCGGCTCGCGCTGCTCGCCGAGACGATCGATGCGGCCGAGGCACAAGCCCTCGACCTGGTGACCTGGGTGGTGTCCGGCGCGGAGATCGACGCGTTTGTCGAAGATCTCGCCGACCGGCTCGCGGCCGGTCCGCCGTTCGCGCTCGCCCAAACCAAGGCCCTGCTGAACGAGGGCGCCGACCGCACCATGCGCGACGCGCTGGCCAACGAGGCCCGCGCCCAAATCGGCAACTTCGCGACCGCGGACGCGGCGGCCGCCTATGCCGCCTTCGCCGACAGACGCGAGCCGTCGTTTACTGGTCGGTGGGCGTTGTCGAGATCCGATGGAGAACAAACGGAGTGAAGATGCGTGAGACAGTCATCGTCGAGGCGGTACGGACGGCGGTAGGCAAGCGCAACGGCGGGTTGTCCGGCATGCACGCCGCCGACCTGTCCGCGGTCGTCCTCAACGAAGTGCTGGAACGCGCCGGGGTGGGCCCCGAGCTCGTCGACGACGTGATCTGGGGCTGCGTGTCCCAGGTCGGCGACCAATCCAGCAACATCGGGCGCTACGCGGTCCTGGCGGCCGGCTGGCCGGAAACCATCCCCGGGACCACGGTCAACCGGGCGTGCGGTTCCAGCCAGCAGGCGCTGGATTTCGCCGTCCAGGCGGTGATGTCGGGTCAGCAGGACGTCGTCGTCGCCGGCGGTGTGGAGGTGATGAGCCGCGTACCGCTCGGCGCGGCAAGGGCCACCGGCATGCCCTACGGCCCGAAAGTCCTTGCGCGCTATGACGACTTCTCATTCAACCAGGGCCTGTCGGCGGAGATGATCGCGAAGAAATGGGGGTTTTCCCGCGCGCAGCTCGACGAGTACTCCGCCCAGTCCCACGAGCGCGCGGCCGCCGCCCAAGACGGCGGCGCGTTCAACGAGCAGATCGTTCCCGTGTTCACCGATGACGGGGCCGTGGTCGCCGACGAGGGCGTGCGCCGCGGGACGACCGTGGAGAAGCTGGCCGGCCTCAAGCCCGCGTTCGTCGACGACGGCGTCATCCACGCGGGGAATTCCTCGCAGATCTCCGACGGGGCGGCGGCGCTGCTCGTGACCACGTCGGAGATGGCGGTGGAGTTGGGGTTGACGCCGCTGGTGCGCTACCGCGCCGGCGCCGTCACCGGGGCGGACCCGGTGCTCATGCTCACCGGCCCCATTCCGGCGACCGAGAAGGTGCTGACCAAGGCCGGCGTCTCGCTCGCGGAGGTGGGAGTCTTCGAGGTCAACGAGGCGTTTGCACCGGTCCCGCTGGCCTGGCTGGCGGAAACGGGTGCGGACCCGGGCCGGACGAATCCGCTGGGCGGTGCCATCGCCCTGGGGCACCCGCTGGGCGCGTCCGGCGCGGTGCTGATGACGCGCATGGCCCACCACATGCGGGATAACGGCATCCGATACGGGCTGCAGACGATGTGCGAAGGCGGCGGCACGGCCAACGCCACCCTGGTCGAGCTGGTCTCATAGCGCTCGCTGCGCGCGGTCTCTTCTGAGACCCTTGTCACAGCGGACAAACCAACCTACTGTGTGTTCAGTAGGTTGATCGATCCCAGGGGAGCCCTTTTGTCCGTCGCCCGGCGATACGACACGCTGCTCGCCAAGGGAGAGGACCGCAAGCAGCGGATCCTCGACGTCGCGCAGCGCCTGCTCACCCGCAACGGCTGGCGCAACACCACCCTCGCCCAGATCGCCGGCGCGGCCGGGGTCACCCCCGCGGGCCTGCTGCATCACTTCGAATCCAAGGAGCAGTTGCTGCACGCGGTGCTCGATGCCCGTGACGCCGACGACGAGTCCCACGCCGACCGGAAGGGTGATCTGCTGGTCGAGATCGCGCGGGTCGCCGATCGCTTCACGCGGGCGCCCGACATGGTCGGCACGTTCACCGTGCTGCTGATCGAGAACATCGATCCCGACGCCCCGCTACACGACCGCATGCTGTTCAGGCAGCGCGAGGCCATCGACATCGTCGCGGAGCTCATCCGGAGCGGCCAGGCCGACGGGCGGTATCGCACCGACATGGACCCCGCCGTCAAGGCAGTAGAAATCCTCGCCTTCGTCCACGGAATGGAAACAATATGGTTGCTCGATCCTTCGATACCGCTGACCGCCGCGTTCAAGGAGTACGCGGAGGCGCTGGCACGGGACTTCGCGCCGCCGGCGACGAGCGGGACGACATGAGGTACCGGCTCGACGTCGTCGCCTCCAGCGTCGTCGACGTGGTGCGGTTCGCCGGCGGCTGGCTCTTCGACCGGGCGATGGCGGGCTGGGACGTCACCGTGCTGCTGACCGACCTGGCCGACCACCCCGACACCCGGCCGCTGCAGATCGTCGGCGCCCAGACGCTCGACCTCGAAGACGCCCTGGCGGCGGTGGACTCGCGGCCCCGTCCCCAGGCCCTGGCGGCCGCGGCGGACCTGTTCGGGTGCGACTCGCGGGTGCGGCAGGGCGTGTTGCAGGCCCTCGATCACGGGGTCACGGAGGTGACGCTGTGGGGGGAGAGCTGGCCGGCCGAGCTCGATGAGAGCGTCGGGCTGGTCCAGCACCGGCTGAGCATGGCCGCGAAGATCTTCAAGGCCCAGGCGCTTGGGGCGACGGCCGCGCCGCACGGCTCGATCGGTTACATCGAAACCTTCCGTAGCGGGCTGCTGGCGGGGCCGTCGGTAGCCGCCGACCTGGTTCCCGCGAGCTAGTCACCTCCTTCACCGTCGGCGGGGGCAGCGTCGTTTGACGACGACCCAGCCGTGTGGAAATGTAATATTCATCTCGGAGAGGCTCATTCTCACTGCTGAGATTCGAACGGAGCGACACGGTGAACGACTTCGCCAACATGGACTTCTTCCGCGGCAAAGAGCTCATCGCCGACCCCTACCCCTACTACGAGGCTCTCCGGCAGCAATGCCCTGTGACGCGGGAATCCCACCACGACGTCACGATGATCACCGGCTGGGACGAGGCGTGCGCGGTGCTCAACGACGCCGAGACCTGGTCCTCCTGCATCTCCGTGACCGGCCCCTTTCCGGGTTTTCCGGTGCCGATCGAAGGGGACGACATCACCGAGCTGATCGAGCAGCACCGAGACGAGCTGCCGTTCAGCGACCAGCTGCCCACGCTGGATCCGCCGACCCACACCAACCACCGGTCGCTGCTGATGCGGCTGATCACGCCGAAGCGCCTGAAGGAAAACGAGGACGCGATGTGGGCGCTCGCCGACCAGGCACTCGACGATTTCCTGGCACCCGGCCATGGCGAATGGATCAAGGGCTTTGCCGGCCCGTTCACGCTGCTGGTCATCGCCGACCTGCTCGGCGTGCCGATGGAGGATCGCGACAAGTTCGTCAAGGGCATCGCCGAGCATGCGGGGGGCGGCGTCGGGGGCACCGGCAAGGAGTCGCTGTCACACAGCCCGCTGGAATTCCTCTACGGCCTTTTCTCCGATTACATCCGGGACCGCCGGCGCGAGCCCCGCGACGACGTGCTGACCGGCCTGGCCACCGCGACCTACCCCGACGGCTCGATCCCCGACGTCGAAGACGTGGCCCGCGTGGCCAGCAACGTCTTTTCGGCCGGCCAGGAGACCACCGTGCGGCTGCTCGGCGCCGCGCTGCAGACCATCGGGGAGCGCCCCGACATCCAGGCGCAGCTGCGCAAGGACCGCAGCCTGATCCCCAATTTCATCGAGGAGTCGTTGCGCCACGAGAGCCCGGTGAAAGGCGATTTCCGGTTGAACCGGGTGCCCGTCAACGTCGGCGGGGTGGAACTGCCCGCGGGCACCACCGTGATGGTCGTGCAGGCGGCCGCCAACCGGGACCCGCGCCGGTTCACCGACCCCACCACGTTCGACCCGGCCCGCAAGAACGCCCGACAGCACATTTCGTTCGGACGCGGCATCCACAGCTGCCCCGGCGCGCCACTGGCGCGCGCCGAAACCCGGGTCGCGATCGAGCGCCTGCTGGACCGGACGTCCGACATCAGGATCAACGAAAGCGTCCACGGTCCGGCGAATGACCGCCGCTACCAATACGTTCCGACCTATATTCTGCGCGGGCTGACGGAACTGCACCTGGAGTTCACCCCGGCATGAAAGTCACTGTCGACGACCAGCGCTGTCGCGGCCATGGCGTGTGTACGACGCTGTGCGCGGAAGTGTTCAGCCTGACCGACGATGGCTACGCGGAGGCGATAAGCACCGATGTCCCAACGGAATTCGAGGACGCCACCCGGGAGGCCATCCAGTGCTGTCCCGAGCAGGCCATCAGCGATGTAACGAAGGAGACGTAGTGCCAAAGGGATATGTCATCCTCACCGAGGCCATCAAGGATCCGGAAGGCATGAGGGCCTACGGCCGGGCCGCGGGAGCGGCGATGGGTGGTGTCAACATCCTCGCGGTGGACACCGCTCCCAAGGTCATCGAGGGCAGCTGGCACGGCGACCAGACCGTCGTGCTGGAATTCGAATCGGTGGATGCGGCCCGGGCGTGGTACGAGTCCGAGGCTTACCAAACGGCGGCGAAGCTGCGCCAAGCCGCCGCCGACTGCAACGCGGTCATCCTCTCCGGATTCGAAATGCCGGTGGCGGATCGCTAGTCAACGATGGAGATCGCCTGGCGGGGGCACTGGCGCACGGCCTCGCGGACGTCCGCCTCGGTCTCCGGGGTGACCTCCGGCTTCAGGACGGTCAGCATGTCGTCGTCGCCGAGGTGAAATATCTCCGGGTTGATGCCCATGCAGACGCCGTTGCTTTCGCAAAGACCCCAATCGACTTCGATTTTCATTGCGCCCCCTCTACCGAAGCACCTTCACCGGTACATTCTTCCAGCCGGCGACGTTTTGCATGTTCACCCGCGTGCACCCGGCCCAGTCCACCTCGTAGCGCGGCATGAAGTCGAGCAGCCTCTCCAGCGCGATCCTGCTTTCCATGCGGGCCAGCGCCGCGCCGAGGCAGCTGTGAATCCCGTACCCGAGACCGAGGTGTTGCGCCTCGGTGTGGTCGCGCTCGATGTCGAACGTCTCGGCGTCGGTGAAGGCATCGGGATCGCGGTTCGCCGCGGCGCCGCAGAGGAACACCGGCTTGCCCGCGGGGATCACGCCACCGCTGACGTGCGCCTCCTTCAGGGTGTAGCGGACGTTGTATTGGACCGGCCCCTCGTAGCGCAACAGCTCTTCGACCGCGCCGGGGATCTTGTCGCGGTCGTCCTGTAGCTTCTGCCACTGGTCGGGGTGGCGGGCGAAGATGACCGCCGCGTTGCCGATCAGCTTGGTGACCGTCTCGGCGCCGGCGCCACCCAAAAGGGTGGCGAACGCGGTGATCTCGATGTCGTCGAGCTTGCGGGGCTGGCCGTCCTCGCCGGGAACCTCGGCCGCGATCAGCCTGCTGATCATGTCTTCCTGCGGGTCCGCGCGGCGCTCCTGGATGAGGCCGAAGTAGTACATCGCGGTGTCGATGTTGGCCTGCATCCCGGCTTCGCTGATCTCGATCTGTCCCGGTTCGTGATGCAGGCTGGTGTCGATCCAGTGCCGCACCTGCTGGCGGTATTCCTCTGGCACCCCGGCCATCCGGGTGATGACCTCCACCGGGAACGGTCCGGAGAAGTCCTGGACGACGTCGAATTGGTCGGGATTGGCCGCGCCCAGGTACTTGTCGATCACCTCGATGACCGTCTCGCGCTGCGATTGAATGGCCCGCGGGGTGAACGCCTTGTTGAGCAGGCTGCGCATGTGCCGATGCTCCGGTGGGTCCATGAAGATGATCGACTTCTGCTCGGGGGAGAGCCCCCGCCGCACCATTGCGAGGTCGCAGCCGCGCGCCGAGGAATACGTCTCGAAGTCTTTGAACGCGGCCGCGACGTCCTCGTGCCGGGTCAGCGCGTAGAAGTCCTCTTTCTCGTCGTAATACAGTGGCGCGTCCTCGCGCATCCGTCGGTATATGTCGAACGGGTTGTTGAAGTAGTCCTCGGAGTACGGATCGAAGACAACCTTCGGTTTGGTCACTGCATGCTCCTCATCGGCGGGCTGAAACCGTTACAGCGGATTGCCTGACTGTAACGCTAACGGTAGCGGTTTCGTGTGGAACGGGGAAGATCAAAACGCCGCCTCCTCAGACCCTTCCGGTGTTACTCGCGAGGGGGCCAACGCGGCCGATGACCTCGTCGAGCGCACCGAGATCGCTGCCCAGTTCCGCGGCGACGCCGCGCGCGACGGCCACGTCCTTGCCGACGAATTCGCCGGCTACCTCGACGAACGCGGCGATCGAGCCCCCGGCCGCGACGATGTCCAGGACCCGGCTGGTGGCGCTGCCATGGGGCAGCGCGTTCAGCAGGGTCGATTCCGGCACGCCGAGGCGTTCGCCCAGCCGGATCGACTCCGCCAACAGCCCGATATGGCCGGCGAACAGGGCGTTGTTGACCAGTTTGACCTTTTGGCCGGCTCCGAGCGGCCCGACGTGCAGGACCGGATCGCCGTAGCAGCCCAGCACCGGTCGCACCCGCGCCACGGCCTCGTCGGTGCCGCCCACGAACAGCGTCAGCCTGCCGGCCGCGATGTCGTGCGGGCCGCCGCTGACCGGTGCATCGACCACGCCGACATCGCCGGCACGGGCGGCGATCGCCTCGATCGTGCTCGGGCTCGCGGTGGTGTGCACGGCCAGCGTCGACCCCGGCGGCATCGTGGCCAGCAGGGGCCCGTCCAGGCAGACCTGCCGCACCTGGTCGTCGGTGAACACGCAGACCAGCACGACGTCGGCCCGCGCGCCCGCCTGGGCCGCGTCGCTCACCGGGCGCGCGCCCACCAGCTCGAGGCTGCGGCGCTGCTCGTCCGTGCGGCCCACCACCCGGACGTCGTGGCCGGCCTCGACGAGGCGGGCCACCATCGGGGCGCCCCATCCGGCCCGCCCCGATGAAGCCGACCCTCATCGGGCCTTCATCGCGGATGCCCCATCGAAGCCAGCGTGGCGTCGGCGGCCTGGAGCACGGCGCCGGGGTCGGCCGAGGCCCGTTCGGCGAGTTCGGCGACCAGGCGGACGTCCTTGCGCAGCAGCGTCCCCGCCAGGCCGGCCAGCCGTTTCAGGCCGCCGGCCCCGCCAAGGGCGTTGAGCGCGAAGCTGTTTGCACTGCCGCGAGAGACGACTTCGGTGAACCGATCGGGGGAGACGCCGAGCGCGGCGGCCAGCGACAGGGCGGCGGCCGCGGTGCCCAGGTTGGCGGTGAACAGCAGGTTGTTGAGCAGTTTGGTGGTTTGCCCGGACCCGAGGTCGCCGAGGTGAACGACCGGGTCTGCGTAGCTTTCGAACACCGGACGGCAGCGCTCCACGACGTCGGCGTCGCCGCCGACCATCACCAACAGGCGGCCCTCCGCGGCCGCCCCGCCACCGCCGCTGACCGGCGCGTCGACGACCGAAACACCGTGGGCGCCCGCCCTTTTCGCGAGCCCGCGGCACGTGTTGGGATGCACCGTGCTGTGCACGGCGATGACGCCGCCCGGTTCCATCGCCGAAAGCAACCCGCCCTCGCCGGAGGTGATTTCCTCGACGTCGGCGTCACCGACCACGCACAGGCAGACCAGGTCGCTGGCCGCGGCGAGGTCGGCCGGCGACGCGGCCAGGATCGCCGCGGTGTCGGCGAACGGCTCGAGCGTCGCGGGCCTGCGCGCCCACAGCGTCGTCTCGTAGCCGGCCTCGACGATGCGCCGCGCCATGGGGCCGCCCTGGCTGCCCAGCCCGATGAATCCGACCCTCATCCGGCCTCCAGATCGCCTTGCGTGTCAACCGTTTTCGCCCGGCCCGCGACGCATTCGTCCACGAAGGAAAAAACCTTTGCGTGATACTGCGCGGCGGTGTGGCCCAGGCTGATGTTGTGGCCCGCTTGCGGTTGCCGGTGCACGGTGAACCGCGGCGCGCCGGTGAACAGGGCGGTGATCTCGGCGACCGCCGAATCGTCGGTCTGCCAGACCCGTTCGTGCTCGGCGATGCTGAAATGCACCGGGACGCGCACGGCCGGGGCCAGCTCCGGAAAGGTTTGGCGGGCCCAGTTCGACACCATCCGGTCCTCATAGGCCGGCGCCGACGGGGAAACCGTTGCGCCGCCGAGGACCTCGGGTGGGTACAGCTCCGCCGGGCTCCACAGCAGGTCGCGCATGCCCGGCGGGCGGCTTTCGCGGGTCGCCGTTTTCAGGATTTCCCGGGCGGCGGGGTGGTAGTGCCGGCCCGTGCCCGCGAGCTCGAGGCCGAGCAGATCGCCGCCGCGCTCGTCGGCCGCCATCCGCATCGCCAGCTCGCACCCGCCCGAATGGCCCAGCACGAACAATCCAGCGCCGCTTGGCCGTTCGCCGAGGATGCGGTCGATCGCCCCGTAAGCGAGGTTGACGCGCTGCTCGCCCTCGACCATCGCCTCGGGATAGGGAGCCGAGCTGCCATAGCCGGGCCGGTCGAGTGCCACCACGGTGAATCCCGCTGCGGCGCCGGCCCGTAACAGGGAGTACGACGGGTGTCCCGGACAGTCGAAGTAGATGGCGGTGGTGCCGCCGCCGTGGATGGCCACGATCACGGCCTTGGGCTCGGGCGCCTCGGCGACCAGCGCCGACATTGGCACGCCGTCGACGATCACGAGGCGGGGGCGGGGCGCGGCGCTCATGCGTCCGCCCGCAGCAACAGGACGCCGCTGGGGGTGAGGCCGCCGCTGCTGACCACGCCGACGCGCGCATCGGTGACCTGCCGATCGCCGGCCTCCCCGCGCAGCTGGCTGACCGCCTCGTGCAGCAGGCCCATGCCGTGGGTGCGGCCGTGCGACAGCTGGCCGCCGTGCGTGTTGAGCGGCAGCAGGCCGTCGCGGGCGATGTTCTTGCCGCCGTCGAGAAACTCCTTGGCCTCGCCGATGCCGCAGAACCCCAGCGCCTCGATCCAGGACAGGCAGTTCATGGTGAAGCCGTCGTAGAGTTCGGCGACGTCGACGTCGGTGGGGCGCAGCGACGTGCGGGTCCACACGTGCGCGGCCTGGCCGAGCACCTGCGGCTCGTGGGTGAGAGTGCTTTGGTCCCAGTCGATTCGCTCGATGATCTGCGTGCCCACCGCCTCGACCAACACGGGCGGCTTGGCCAAGTCGCGCGCCGCGTCGACAGCGGAGACGATGACGGCGATCGCGCCGTCGCAGGGGACGTCGCAGTCGTAGAGGCCGAACGGTGTGGTGATGGGCCGCGCGTTGAGGTAGTCGTCCATCGTCATCGGGGTCCGATAGACCGCGGTCGGATTGAGCTCGGCGTTGGCGCGCTGGTTCAGGGCGATCCAGCCGAGCGTTTCTTTCGTGGTGCCGTACCGGTGGAAGTGCCGCTGCGCGTTCATCGCCAGCGTGTGTGCGGCCGAGGTCGCGCCGAACGGGTAGGTCCAGCCAGGGGCGCGGCCCCCCGATAGATGGGACGGCGTGATCTTGCCCTGCTTCATCAGCTCGTTGTGGGTGGCTTCCCACAGCGTCCGGAAGCACAGCACGTGCCGGGCCAGGCCCGCGGCCACGGCCAGCATGGCGGCGATCACCGAACCGCCTGGACCGAAGGTCTCCATGGCACCGTTGTGCCAGGTCGGGCGGATTCCCAGCGCCGCCTCCAGGGCGGTCACGCCGCCCTCGCCGAAGCCGCCGACGTTTATCGCGCCCGGGTAGGTGGACAGCCCGTCGATGTCGGCGAGCGCCAGCCCGGCGTCGGCGATGGCCGCCTCGCAGGCCTGGACCGTCAGCGACAGCGGCGGCTCCATCAGCCGCCGCCCGATCGGTGACATGCCGATCCCCGTGAGCGCCACCTTGTCTTCGAACTTCTCCGGCGTCAGCATGGGGCGGACGTGCTCCCCGAAGCGCTCGGGCTCGATCTCGTCGGTGGGCAGCCGGCCGGGCGCGGTGTCCGGCAGGGGCCGGAACAACGGCAGCCAGACGTCCTCGATCTGCTCGAAGACGACCTCCACCTGCTGACCAAGCTCGAGCCGATCCGCCTCGCATTCAACGATGTTGGTGGTCAGCCGGACGCGCGGGTCTTCCGCGATCGCGACCTGGGCCACCACGTACGGCGCCGGCAGCCCGGGCAGGCTGAACCGGTGGTTCACCGTGAACCCGGCCAGCGTCGCCTTGCCGGAGACGGCCCGCACGCCGATGTCCCGCGAGCGGCAATACCGGCACACCGGCGCCGGCGGGTGGATCAGCGATTCGCAGGCCTTGCATTCCTGAAACCGCAGCGTGCCGTCGGCTCCCGAGGTCCAGAAGAATTCGTTGTCCAGCGTGAGCAGGGGCAGCGGTCGTCCGGGTGCTGCTGACACGTCACCTCCGGAAGTCGGCCGCTCGTCCGAAAGGCCCGAAAACTAGGGTAGGCCGGTTATACAAATCGGAGAATTACGTTATCACTTCCCGGCGCGCACGAGCCAGGCCGCACGGATCGCAGCGCGGCCGGGTCACCGGGTGAATCCCCACTCCGCCTCGTTCTCTTCGGTCTTGAGGTGATCGGCGGGATCCTCGGCGTCGGTGAGCGGCAGCTGGGGGGCGGCGGATATGCGCTCACCGATCTCGGCGATGGCGTGCACCGGGCAATCCATCAGCGCCCGCATGACCGCGTCGCGGTCCGACTCCGCCACCGTGCCGTCTCCGATGAGGGACGCGTACCCCCAGTCGTCCAGCGAGAAGTATCCGGGCGCGTACTTGGCGCAGATGCCGAAGCCGTCGCACACGGTGCGGTCGAGCCGGATTCTCATGCTTGCCTCACCGCCTCCGCCTCGTAGGGACGGCCGGCACGGAACGCGCCCTGGGCGCAGTCGGGGCAGGTGCCGCCGAGGTGCGCGCCGACGTCGTCCGGGAACTGATCGAGCAGGCTGGCGGCCACGTTGGTGGCGGCGTCCAGCGTCGCGCACGCGCCGCGTCCCCGCAGCAGCACCGACCAGCGGCGCAATCGCTCGACGTCTTCGGCCGTCGCGGCGCCGTCGCGGAGCGCACCCGCGGCGGCGGCCATCGCCGCCGTTCCGTTGAAGCATGACCCGCATTGGCCCGCGTTTTCGCGGTCGAAGTACGCAAGCACCGATGCCGCGACCGCGACGGGGCACTCGTCGGTGATCACCGAGATCGCGCCGCAGCCCAGACCGCTGCCGAGCCGCCGCATCGTCTCGTGGTCCAAGGTCGTCTCCAGCACCGAGCGGTTGAGCAGGCCGGCGAAATAGCCGCCCATCAGGGCTCCGCGCACTTGGTCGGGCGAAACCGCGTGCAGTGCAAGCAGTTCGGTAAACGGCAGGCCGTGCGGAAGCTCGTAGAGCACCGGCGGCCGGCCGGCCCCGGTGATGGTGGCCAGGAAGGTCCCCGGCGACAGCGAGGTGCCTAGGGCGCGGAACGCCGCCGAACCGTGGCACTGCAGGTAGGGCAGGTTGGCCAAGGTTTCGACGTTGCTCACCAGCGTGGGCCGCTCGTCGACGCCCGCCTCGAATGGGCGCGGCGGCTTGTCCGTCGGCTTCGCCGGGCCTCCGTTGATCGCACGGACCGCGGCCGTCTCCTCCCCGGCCACGTATCCGGGCTGCACCGTCGACATGCGGACGTCGACGCCCCCGAAAGCGTCCGGCTCGAGCTCGCCGAGCGCGGTTTCGACGCTGTGCGCCGACTCCGGATCGGACACATAGACGTAGACGCGGTGCGCGCCCACGATGGCGGCGGCCAACCGCAGCCCATCCAGGACCAGGTGCGGGCGGTTGCGCAGCAGCCATCGGTCCTTGATCGAAGCCGGTTCTCCCTCTTCGCCATTCGCGACGACGACGGTGCCACCCGCAATGCGCCCGTTATCGCGCACCGCGCGCAGCTTCACCGCCAACGGGAAGGCGGCACCGCCGCGGCCGACCAGCCCGCTGGATTCGACCTCGCCCAGCAACTCGCCGGCGTCGGTGAGCGGGCGGTATCCGCCCAGGCGCCGATACGCCGCGAGGTCCTCGCGCCGTTCGGCCAGTAGCCGCGGTTCGAGCCCGGGCGGCGCGGCGGTGGCGATGGTGGTGGATTGGGTGGTGTTCACGGCTGGCCTGCCATCGTCTTAGTTAGGCTTGCGCGCATGCGAACTGCGGTGGTGCGCGTCAACGTGGATCCCGAAAGCGCGTTCACCGCCGCGCAGCTAAGAGACGGCATGGCTGTGCTCCTCGAGCTCGCGGGTGAGGTGGGCGCCGACGTGGTCCAGAACGACCTCGCGGCCATGCCCGCGGGCCGCCGCGAGGTCGAACTGCTGATTGCGGCCGAAGACGGCGACGCCGCCCGCGACGCCGCAATCGAGTTGTGCACCAACGTGTTCGGCACCAAAGCGGTCCCGGGAGTGGTCACCTTCATCAGCCGGGGAACCGACGATGACGCGCACGGTGTGCTGTCCGGCTTCGGGCTTACCGGTGAGATTGAGCGGACCCCCGGCGGCGATGGCTTCGATGTCGTCTACGTGACGCTGCGCGAGACGGACCTCGAACGCATCCCGGAAAGCCGGGTTCACACGGCTCTGGAGGCCTCGCTGAACTGCGAGGTCCACATTCGTACCGTTTAGCGCCATTACGATCCCAGGAACTCGAGGATCGCCGGCGCCGCCTGCACCCACGTGTCGAACATGTTGAAGTGCTGCACCCGGCCCGCCGCGCGGTCCTCGGACGCGCGCTCCCAGGCGTCCTCCGGCCACGGCGGGTCGATCAGCTTCGATCCCTTGATCAGGCAACTGACCTCGAGCGACGTTCGCTTCGGGTGATCCATGTCGTTCTCGCCGCCGCGAATGATCAAGGTGGGCACCTTGATCCGGTCGAACATCTCGTCCTCGACGCCCGGAATCGTCTGTCCCGGCTTGGACACGAAGGCGTTGAGCCAGCGCAGCATCACCTTGAGGAACTCGTCTTTGTCGAAGTCGAGGAAGCGCTGCTTGTTGTTCGGGTTCTCCTCGATGCGATCGCGCCACTCCTGCACCTTCACCACGCCGTCCATCCCGGTGCCGCGCACCGCGAGAATGCTGGGGATGATGTAGAAGGAGCCCAGCACGAAAGTGCCGTAGATGCCACCGACGATGTTCCAGACCACGAGCTTGGTGACCATGTCGGGGTAGAGCATCGTGGTCAGCATGGAATCCCTTGCGCCGCCGGAGCCGCCGGCGAGAATGCAGCGCTCGAAGCCCAGCCCGGTGACCAGCTTGTGCAGCGTCTCGGCCCGCATGTGCGACTCGCTCTGGCCGTAGAACTGCACGTCGGAGGCGCCGCAGTTGGGCCGGTCCCACAGCAGCACCCGGTAGCCGCCCGCGGCGAGCGCGTCGCCGAGCGGACGCAGGCCCTCGATCTCCTTGCTGAACCGGCCGCCCGGCGTGAGGGCGATGAGATCGCCCGAGTCGCCCAGGATTTCGTAGACGACGTTTCCCCCGTTGATCTCGATTGAAGGCACCCGATTCTCCTGTATTTAGGCCTGCACCAGAACGTCGTTGCCGACGACGCGCACCGGATAGGTGCGGATGCTCCATTCGGGCTTTACCGCGGTCGTACCGGTCGCCAGCTCGAAACCCCATTGGTGCCAAGGGCAATAGATGAACTCGAGGTCACGCACCATGACCGAGTCGCCCGGCGCGGTTTCGTCGACGATCGTGCGCCCGCGAGCGCGCCCCGAACACAGCGGACCGCCCTGGTGTGGGCAGTAATTGGCGATGGCATAAAAGCTGCCGTTGACGTTGTAGACGCCGACGCCGTGCCGCCCGATCGGTACGAGTTTGTGTGTGCCCGGTGGGATTTCGTCCACGGTGGCAACGACGTGCTCGCGACCCTGGGCGAGACGCGGCTCGGGGCACCGCGCGGTTGCCCCTTCCTTTTCAGACGTCAATTCAGAGCACCCTGGTCTGACCCTCGAGGACCGGAACGGTCTCGGGCAGGTGATAGGTCGCGATGCCGTTCTTGTACATCACCGCGTCGCGGGCGGCCTTCGGAAGGTGCTTGACCAGCCAGCGCGGGTCATCGAACGTCCAGTGCGGGTAGTCCGAGGAGAACAGCAGGATCTTCTCGCATTCCATCCATTCCAGCGCGCGGGTCAGCTCCGTCTTGTCCTCGGGATAGTCCAGCGGCTGGGTGGTGAACTTGATGTGGTCCTTGACGTACTCCGACGGCTTGCGCTTGATGTCGACCCACGACTTGCGCGATTGATAGATCGCATCCATGCGCCACATCAGTGGCAGGATCCAGCTGAATGCGTGCTCGACGAACACGATCCGCAGCGTGGGGAAGCGGTCGAAGACGCCGTCGAAGATCAGGCTCATCACCTGATTGGCGGCCAGCAGCGAGTAGGTCACCATGAAGTCGTGGTTGTAGCTGGGGAATCCCACGGGCGGGATCGGCAGCTCGTCGAATTGGCTGCGCGACAGGTGGCAGCTGACCGTGATGTCGTGCTTGGTCGCGGCGGCCCAGATCGGGTCGTACTTGGGATGGCCCCAGGACGGCTTCGGCTCGGCCTTGATCAGGATCTGCGCCATGAAGGGGTGTCCGGCCCAGCGCTCGATTTCGCGCACGGCCGCCTCCGGCTCCTCGATGGCGAGGCAAATCGAACCGCGCCACCGCTCGTGCCAGTTGTTGTGGCTGTCGAGCCAGTGATTGGCCTGCCAGTCGTTCAGCGCGTACGACATCGCGTGCTGCGCTTCGGGCAGCCGGGCCGGGTAGGCGGCGGGTTCCAGGATCGCGATGTCGGAGCCGGCCTCCATGATCAGCTGGCGGAACGCCATATCCGGGTCGCTGCAGGGGAACTCGCCGTTGGACGGGAACGAATCCACCCGCATCGCGTAGCTGTGCGCGTAGTCCGGGGCGTCGTAGTAGATCAACTCGCCCACATGGCGGTTGAGGAAGTACTTGCTGCGCCAGGGCTCGGGGATGTAGGGGACGAGCTCGCCGCGCTTGGGCGCCGGGTGAACATCCGAGTCGACGCACCGGACGGCGATGCGCTCGGCAGCGGGAACCCGCTCCTGCGAATGGGTCAACGTCATCTGAATCTCCTCAGTCTGCCGTGTTAGCTCTACTGTGCGCCCACTCCGGCGGGGATGTCTATGCCGTACAGGCGCGCCGCATTGCGCCAGCACACTTTGTCGCGCTGCTCGGCCGACAGCGCCGTGGGCAGCTTCGTGGCGTCACCGAACTGCCAATGCGGGTAGCTGGAGCCGAACATCACCATGTCTTCCTTGCCGGTGAAGCCGAACCATTCGCCGGCGAACTCGACGTCACCGGGGCCGTCCAGGCTGCCCTGCACGAAATAGACGTGGCCGGGCAGGTAATCGCTCGGGATGCGCGGCGCCCACGGCGTCTGTTCGAGATGCGGCCGGCCGAAGGTGTCCATCCGCCAGATGAACGGCGTCACGAAGTCCGCCGCACCGTCGGCCCAGACGAATTTGAGTCCGGCGAAGCGCTCGAAGACGCCCTCGGCGATCATGTTCATCAGGTGATAGATGTAGTTCAGCGCCATGAAGCTGACGTACTGCTCGTAGGTGCGGGTGTTCCCGGACGGCGTCGGCGGAAACATGATCCCGTTGCCCACCTCGATGTGCGCGGCCACTGGCAGGCCCGCGTCGGCCGCGGCCTCCCACAGCGGCCAGAACTGCGGCTTGCCGTAGACCTCGCGCGACTGCAGCGGCACACCGATCTGAACCACGCGCGGATGCCCGCGCCATTTCTCGATCTCCCGCAGCGCCCCGGCGATGTCGTCGGGATTGACCCGGATGGTGCCGCGGAACCGCTCGCCGAACTCGCCGGAGTCCAGCCAGTTCGACACCATCATCTCGTTGTGTGCGGCGTGCAGCGCGCTGCCCAGGTGCCGGTCCGGCATGATCCCGCGTCCCATCGGATGCAGGACCGCCACGTCGACGCCACGCTTCGAAAAAAGTTCGTGGGCAACGAATTCGGGATCCGAACCGGGGTACTGGCCGTCCGGGCCTTCGGTGTTGGGCGCGTACTCGCCGCCCGGGGCGCCGTACCAGTCCATCTCGTAGTCGGGGAAGCCGCGGCTCTTGAACGGCTCGCGCAGCGTCTTCCGCAGGGCCCGGTTGGACGGGAAGAAAATGTGCACGCTCGCGTCGATCAGCGGTGTGCGGGTGCCATCAGGGTGTTCGATCACGTAAGCCATCCTTCGGCTCGGTCAGCCAAAGCGAGCCCAGGCGGGTCATATGATAGATAATCTAACATTCTCTTCGACGGTCAATCAACGGGTTTCCGGTAAGCGTTTCGTTTAGTCATCTTCCCTGCTAGCAGGGATTTCCTGGTCGCTGTCGCAAGTATCGTTCTTGAAACTGGATAATACCATTCTCGCGTCCTGGGGCGGGCCCCGTGAACGGATCGACGGGCTAGCCGGGGCGCCGGGCCACCCGCACGCCGGCCGCCCTTTCCAACGGCTTGATGACCGTCGTGAAGTCGGAGTCGGGGCCTTCGTCGCGTGCGCAGGCCTCCCAGAGCCGGCCGATCGTCGTGGCGATCTGTGCCGGTACGCCCAGCGCGTGCGCCTCCTCGAGGTAGAGCCGCACATCCTTGACCATCAGCCCGGTGGCAAAGCCGTAATCGAAGGTCCGCGGGAGGATCGCCCGCGGGAACTTGTCGCGGCTGGCGCTCGTCCCGCCCGACCCCGCGTTGAGCACGTCGATCATGACCTCGGGGTCCAGGCCGGCCTTGACGCCCATCACGACGACCTCCGCCGTGGCGGCCAAGACGTTGGCCGCCAGCATGTTGTTGGCGAGCTTCATCGTCTGAGCCGAGCCGGGCCTGTCACCGACGTAGAACGGCTTGCCGAGCGTTTCGAGTGCCGTTCGTATGACGTCGAATTCGTCGCGGGGTCCGGACACCATGAGGGCCAGCGATCCGTTCTGGGCCCCGCCGACGCCGCCGCTGACCGGGCTGTCGATCGCCGCGATGCCGCGCCTGCCCAGCAGGCCGTGGATCTGGGTGGCCGTGCGGCTCCCGACGGTCGACAGGTCGACATAGCGCTTGACCCGCGAGCCCTCGATGACGCCGCCGGCGCCCGTCGCCACCTGGAGCGACGCGGCCGGTGACGGGAGGCTGGCCAGCACGGTGTCGGCGCGATCGGCCACGTCCTTCGCCGAGCGGGCGGCGCGGGCCCCGAGCGCCACGATCCGATCGAGCGCGTCGCCGCGCGTGTCGAACGCGACGACGTCGTGGTTGTCCCGAACGAGGCGAACTGCCATGGGAAAGCCCATGTTTCCCAAGCCGATGAACCCGATCTGCATCGCGGGACCCTAGTCCCGGTCCGCTTCGGCGAACGCCTCGTTCGCGATGCGAAAGCTGTCGACGGCGGCGGGCACGCCGGCGTAGATCGCGACCTGAAGAAAAATCTCACGGATTTCCTCGCGCGTGACGCCGTTGGTCAGCGCCGCCTTGACGTGGGTGCGCAATTCGTTGGGGCGGTTGAGGACCGAGATCATGGCCAGGTTCAGCATGCTGCGAGTCTTGAGGGCCAGCCCCTCGCGCCCCCACACCGCGCCCCAGCAGTACTCGGTGACGAGGTCTTGCAGAGGTTTGGTGAACTCGGTCGCGGTCGACAGCGCCCGGTTGACGTATTCCTCGCCCAGCACCGCGGAGCGGATTTCAAGTCCTCGTTGGTAGGTTTCGCGATCCACTGGTCTCTCCTTCGACGGCTCCCGGGCGCTCTTTTGATATGACCTTCGTATAGCAGCACCCAGCCACTAGGGAGAAGACGTGACCCGAGCAACCAGTGACATCTGGGAGGTGATGTCGACCGCCCGGACGATCCGGCGGTTCACCGACGAGCCGGTCGACGACGCGACCCTGGCGCGCTGTCTCGAAGCCGCTCGCTGGGCCCCGTCGGGCGCCAACGCGCAGGGCTGGCGGTTCGTGGTGCTGCGCTCGCCCGAGCAGCGGGCCGTGGTGGCCAAGGCGGCGGCCCACGCCCTGGAGGTGATCGAACCCGTCTACGGGATGAGCCGGCCCGCCGACGGCGACAACAGCCGCCGCGCCCGCACCTACCGCGCGACCTACGAATTGCACGATCGCGCGGGCGAGTTCACGTCGGTGTTGTTCGCCCAGCAGCACTACCCGACGGCGTCGGAGCTGCTGCTGGGCGGGTCGATCTTTCCCGCGATGCAGAACTTCCTGCTGGCGGCACGCGCGCAGGGCCTGGGCGCGTGCCTCACCAGCTGGGCTTCCTACGGCGGGGAGCGGCTGTTGCGCGAAGCCATCGGCATCCCTGATGGCTGGTTGGTCGCCGGCCACATCGTGATCGGGTGGCCCAAGGGCACGCACGGGCCGGTGCGCCGCCGTCCGCTGGCCGAGTTCGTCAACCTCGACCGCTGGGGTGCGCCGGCCGACCCGCTGGTGGCCACGATCTAGCCCGTTGGGTACCCCATAGCCGGTTTTAGAGATTACCGCTTCCAAGTAAGAGAATGTTATTCTCGCGAAGGCGGTGACGACAGGAGGCGGCCCGGATGCTGTTGGAGTTCGATGCCGATCAGCGGCTGTGGCAGAAGACCGTTCGCGACGTCGTCGCCAAGCAGTGCCCGCCGTCGCTGGTGCGCAGCGTGGCCGAGGACGGCGGCGACCAGACGCCCCTCTGGGAAGGATTGTGGAAGTCGTATGTCGACCAGGGCTGGACCGAGCTGAACGATCCGGCCGGCGCCGTGGAGTTGGCCATCGTGCTCGAGGAGCTGGGTCACGCGACCGACCCCACTCCGTTCCTGGCGACGATGAGCCAGTACGCCCCGTTGGCCGCGGATCGGTTCGACCCGCACGAGGCCGGCACCGCGGTGTACGGCGGGGTCTGCGCGCACCGGGACGCCGACGGCTGGGTGCTGGACGGCACGGCGCGCCACGTCCTCGACGGCGACCGGGTCGACCGCTTGGCCGTGGTGACCGATGCCGGCGTGTTCGTTGTCGCGGCCAACCAGGTGTCGGCCCGCCGCGCGGCGGTATTCGACCCGGTCCTGCACGTCGCCGACCTGTCGTTCGGAGAAGTCCGCGTGCCCGACAGCGCCCGGCTGGCCGTCGACGCGGAGCGTGCGCGCCACGTCGCGTTGACGGGCATGGCGATCACGACGGTCGGGGCCTGCCAACGCATCCTCGACATGGTCCTCGACCACGTCCGCAACCGGCAGCAGTTCGGGGTGCCGATCGGCTCCTTCCAGGCCGTCCAGCACAAGGCCGCCGACATGCACGTCGCGGTGGAACGCGCCCGGGCGCTCGCCTACTTCGCCGCACTCACCATCGCGGCCGACGATCGGCGGCGCCGGCTCGCCGCCGCCATGGCCAAGGCGTCGGCGGGGGAGTGCCAGTCGCTCGTATTCCGGCACGGCCTACAGCTTTTCGGCGCGATGGGATTCACCTGGGAGAACGACCTGCAGTTCGCGCTCAAGCGCGCCAAGGCGGGCGAGCTCATGCTCGGCGGCGCCGCGCAGCATCGGGCGCAAATCGCCGAGGAGTACCGTGCAGCTGACTTTTGATCCGGACGTCGAGGCGTTCCGGGCGGAGTTCGCGGCATTCCTCGACGAAAACCTGCCCGACGCAAGCGAAACGGCGGAGCGCCCCCGGTCGGTCTCCCACATGCCGCAGTGGGCGCGCGACTGGCAGCGCCTGCTGTTCGACAACGGCTGGTTATTGCCCAGCCAGCCCCCGGAATTCGGTGGTCGCAACGCGTCGGTCATTCAGCAGTTCGTCTATCTCGAGGAGCTCAGCCGCCGCCGGATCTACCACAGCTTCAACCCGCAAGGCGTGAACATCGTTGGGGCCTCGCTGTTGTCGTTCGGCAGCGACGAACAGAAGCGGCGCTGGGCGGTGCCGATCCTGAGGGCCGAGATCACCGCCTCCCTCGGGATGAGCGAACCCAGCGCGGGCTCGGATCTGGCGTCGTTGCGAACCCGCGCGGTGCGGGATGGCGACCACTTCGTCGTCAACGGGCAGAAGGTGTGGACCTCCGGGGCGCACGACGCCGACGTGTTGCTGACCTTCGTGCGGACGAACCCGGATGCGCCCAAGCACAAGGGAATCAGCGCGCTGATCATCCCCACCGACACCCCGGGGCTGGTGCGCCGGCCGTTCCCGTCGATCTGCGGTGCCGACGACCTCGATTTCAACGAGGTGTTCTTCACCGACGTGCGGGTACCGGCGGAGAATCTGGTCGGCGAGCTCGACCAGGGCTGGCGCGTGGCCAATGGGTCGCTGGGGCACGAACGCACGATGATGTGGCTGGGTTTCGCCGATCGCCTGGACAACATGATCGAGGACTTCCATCCCAGCACTGATGTCGAGCGCGACCAGTACGCCAGCACCATCATGGACAAGCAGGCGTTGCGCCTGTTGGGTTCGGTCGCATTGGCCCGCGCCGCGCGCGGCGAAGACGACGTGGCGGCGATCTCGGTGCTCAAGCTGCTCGGGTCCGAGGCCGAGTTGCGTGGCATGGAGCTCGCGCTGACGTCGGCGGGCTCCGACGGGCTCGTTCACCCGGGCCTGACCGGACCGTACGCGCACATGAACCTGGACCACTACTTCGCCAGCTGGTTCGAGCGTTACGCGCGCAGCTTTTCCGGGACGATCGCCGGCGGCACCTCGGAGATTCAGCGCAACATCATCGCGCAGCGGGTGCTCGGCCTACCGCGCGGCTGACGGCGCGCGCTAGCGCTGTCCGTGAGCCACCGCTTCGGTGTGGGGTTGGTGCGAGGGCGCAGACTCGGTACCCGGCAACGGAATTCGGGGCACGTCCGGCGTGCCCAGTCGGCCGGCCAGCCAGGGCAGCGCGGTGCTGAAGACCGTCCCCGCGGTCGGCCAGTCGTGCTTCCCGGGGTGGGCGACCACCGCGCAGTCGATGCCGTTCGCCCGGCCGAGCGCGCACAGCGACCCAGCGGCCGCGGCCTGGTTGCCCGGGTCGGCGGCGGCGCCGCGCCCGGCGAGGGCCATGGCGGCGCTGTCGACGCTCGTGACTTCGCGGCTGGGTGTCGGCGAACCGCCCGACGAGATCGCGAACCAACCGGACACCCCGGTGTAGCGGCCGTGGCGGTTGATCACCGTCGTTGGGTCGAATGCCGCCCACGCCTCGGCGTTGCCGCCGAACAGGCTCGCGATGGTCTGCGCCTTGGTGCCCGTGTTGGGGGTCAAGTCGCCTTCGATGTCGACGAACGCGCTGAACAGGGTGGGGTGCATGACGGTCAGGTCCACCGCGCAGGTCCCGCCCATCGACCACCCCACGACGCCCCAGTGGGAGGGGTCCGGGCTGACCCCGAAGTTCGAGACGACGTAGGGCACAACGTCTTTCGTCAGGTGATCGGCCGCGTTGCCACGGCTTCCGTTGACGCATTCAGTGTCATTGTCGAACGCGCCGCCCGCGTCCACGAACACCAGCACCGGCGCGCTGCCGCCATGTGTGGCCGCGAAGGCGTCGACAGTCTCCACCGCATTGCCCGCCCGCACCCAGTCGGCGGGCGAACTGAGCATGCCACCGATCATCATCACCGTCGGCAGCTGCGGCGGCGGGTAGCTCGCGAACCATGCCGGTGGCAGGTACACGAGTTCCTCGCGGTGCCTGAATTGCGAGGCGTCGGAAGGGATCTGCACCGGCACCAGGCTGCCGCGCACCGGCTTGGTGCCCTTCGCCGCCATCGAGACGGCGGTGGCCTTGTCGGTCTGGTTCGGCAGCGGGCGGGAGGTGAGCTGGTCCCACGCGCTCTGCACCGTCTGGAAGTACCCGACCCATTGGTTGAGCACCAGCAGCGAGCACAGCAGGCACAGCGGCACGGCCAGGATCGACAATCCCCGCCGCCACCAACGCGCGCCGCGCCAGCCCAGGATCAGCACGGCGGTGGCCAGGCCGACCAGCGCGATCCACACGTAAAGTTCGCGCGGCGCCGGTTCGGTGTTCAGACCGGCGATCGACCAGTGCGCCCCGCCGGCCGTCACGCCTCCCACGACGGCGGCCAACGGCAGCCACAACAGGCGCCAGCGGCGCGATCGCCACCCGATGGCCAGCGCCAGCGCGACCGCGGTGAGGACCTCGACCGTCAGCGGTACCCAGCCATGGATCAGCGAGATGTGGTTGCTCACCGTCAGCTGCATCGTGATTCCTCCTCCCAGCGGCTAGCGATCCGCGCTGAGAGAAGGGTCAATCGCGAGCCTCTACAAAGCCTCCAAGGATTCTTGGAGCCCCGCGAGACAGGCCGGCGACGCCGGCGACCGGCGAGCAAACGCAGAATCGCCGTATAGCAGGCCGTTAAGTGCGATTCTGTGTCTGCTCGCGCGGGAAGTCGTCAGTCGATGACCGCGGCGTCTTTGCGCTCGGTGATCGGCCGGGCCAGTCCTTGCTCGTCGCAGATGCGTTGCAGTTTGGCGAGCGTCTCGTCGAGGCTCGCGCCGACCCGCTTGCCGGGCGTGAAGGTGGCCGGCAGCTTGCGCATGCCCTGGATGACGCCGATGGTCTCGTAATGAACGGTGCCCTCGGGGTCACACCGGTAATCGGGCATCCGGTCGAGAACCGCCGTAAGCATGGACTTGAATACGGTGCGCGCCACGTTTGACCCGGCGCACCGGTGCAGGCCGAGCCCAAAGCTGAAGTGCCGGTTGCCTTTGCGGTCGAGGATGATCTCGTCCGGATCGTGGAACACGGCGGGGTCGCGGTTGGCCATCGCCCACGAAATCCACAGCCGCTCACCCTCTTTGAACTGGATACCGTCGAGCTCGACGTCATCGGAGAAGGTCCGGCCATCGCCCGGTGCCGGGGTGAAGTAGCGGAGGAACTCCTCGGTCGCGGGGTCGAGCAGCGTTTCGCGTTGCTTGCTGAGTAGTTCGCGTTGGTCGGGATGCTCCGAAAGCCATTCCAGCGAATGGGCGGTCAGCGCCGTGGTGGTGTCGAAGCCGCCACCGATGATCAATCCAAGGTTTCCGATGATTTCCAGGTCGGGCGCGGGCTCACCGCCGATCCGCATTTCGAGCAGGGCATTGACCAGCCCGGGCCGCGGATTGTTGCGGATCTCGATCATGTTGTTGATCAGGTCGATCCCCATCTGCCGGTGCATCTCGGTGACCCGTTGGATGTCCGGCGAGTGCTCCGGGGTGTACACCGCGGCATGTGTTGGCTCGCTGTACATCTGCCAGTTCTTCAGCGGGATGCCCATCATGGCCAGGGTCAGCACGGCCGGCACGATGTTCGCCAGGTCGTCGACGAAGTCGATCCGGCCCTCTTCGATCTTCTCGTCGAGGCAGGCGCGCGTCACGTCATCGATGAACGGCTCCCAGCGCTTGACCGCGGCCGGGGACAGGTACGGGTTGAGCACGGAGCGGTAGGTTTTGTGCTCGGGGTTGTCCATCTCCAGGATGCCGCCCCGGATGCCGTTGATGCGGCTGGCCGTCGGGATGGAAATGCCCTTGTAGCCGCGGCGTTCGTTGTTGACATCGTGATCGTTGGAGACCGCCGGGCAGCGGGCGAGTTCGAAGACCTCGTGGCTGCCGGCCGCCACCCAGTGCCCGCCGTAGGTGTCGCTCCAGGCCATCGGGCACCGGGCGTGCATCTCATCGGTGATCTTCTTGAACTGCGAGCGGTACTCCGCGGAATGCCGATCGAAGTGATACCGGTTCCGCTTGCGGTCGCTGTCGCTGTCGCTGACGACGTCGTCGACACTCAAGGCGCTGTCTCCCTTTACGTTTCATCCGTGACGATGATGGCCTGCTCCGGACAGGAGTGGGCGGCCTCGCGGACCTGGTCCTGCTTGTCCGCCGGCACCAGCTCCTCGATCGCCGACGAACTGCCGTCGATATCGCTGAGCTGGAAGGAATCCGGAGCGATCATCGCGCAGAGCGTGTGGCCCTGGCAGCGTTCCGGATCAACCCAGACCTTCACGGTGTCTCCTTCGAATGGCTTAGTTGTCATTTCCTCAGTCGTGGTCGTACCACTTGAGATAGCCGCCGGCGTCGACGCGCAATTGCATTCCCGTCACGTACCTGGCCTCGTCGGAGGCCAACCACAGGACCGCGTTACTGATGTCCTCGGGCTCGACGTACGGGATTTTCATCGCCTGCTGCACGCCGAAAACCGGCTCGGCATCGGCCCGCGTCGGGTGTTCGAGGTCCGGCCGGAACGAGCGGTACATCGGATCGCTTTGCAGCATCGGGGTATTGGTGTTGGTCGGGTGAATCACATTGGCGCGAATCCCCAAGGGCGCCAGCTCGGTTGCCAGATCGTGGACGTAGTGCGACAGCGCCCGCTTGGAGTGGATGTAGGCCATGCCGCCGGGATCGTTGCCCGGGTTGTCCTTCTTGGCGGTGTCCATCAGGGCCGCGGTGGATCCGGTGGCGATGATCGAGGCGCCGGCACGCAAGTGTGGCAGCGCGACCTGGATGGCGTTGATGGTGCCGATCAGGTTGGTGTCGATGACGTCGCACCACGCCTGCAGCGGCGGCTGGCCCTTCATGCCGGCGACGCCGGCTTGCGCGACGACGATGTCGAGCCCGCCGAGCTGTGCGACCCCGTCGTCCAGCGCGGCCCGCAGTTGCGCGGCATCGCGCACGTCGGCCTGGGCGATGACGGCGGCCTGGCCGGCTTTCTCGATGAGCCGGGCGGTTTCGTCGAGATCCTCCGGCGTGGCCATGGGGTAACCGATGGTGTCGATGTCACGGCACAGGTCGACGGCGACGATGTCGGCGCCTTCCTCGGCCAGCCGCACGGCGTGGCTGCGGCCCTGGCCGCGCGCTGCGCCGGTGACGAAGGCGACCTTGCCCTTGACGCGCCCTGGTGCGCCGTCTGCCACTGTCTCTCCTCTGGTATCGCTGCTCAGGTGTTGCGGCCGCCGTTGACGCCCAATATCTGACCGGTGATGTAGCCGGCCTCCTCGGAAATCAGAAAGGCGCACGCCGCCGCGATGTCTTCCGGCTTGCCCATCCGGCGCACCGGGGTCCGGGCGATGGTCTCCTCGATGTTGCCGAGGAACCCGTTTTGTTCGGCTGCGCGCAACATCGGGGTGTCGATGAATCCCGGCGGCACGGCGTTGACGGTGATGCCGCTGGGCCCGTATTCGAGCGCCAGCGACTTGGTCAGCCCGTTGACCGCGGACTTGGCCGCCACGTAGTGGCTCATGTAGGGAGCACCCGAATGCGTGCTCGACGACGAGATGTTGACGATCCGCCCCCATCCGGCCTCGACCATGTCGGGCAGCACCGCCTGAATCGTGTGGAACACGCCGTTGAGATTGACGTCGATGACGCGCCGCCAGTCCTCGAAGGTGATGTTGGCAAAGCGCTTGAAGCCATCGAGGCCCGCCGCATTGACGAGAACGGTCACCGGCCCGAGCTGGGCGCGGATCCCGGCCAGCGCGGCGTCCACCTGCGAACGATCGGTGACGTCGGCGGTGAAAGCGAAATCGGCTTCCGACGGTCTGAGGTCGATCGTGGCGACGTCAAGACCGTCGGCGCGCAGGCGTTGCGCGACCGCTTGACCGATGCCGGACCCGCCACCGGTGACAACCGCGGTCTTCACTTTTGCGACCCCAGGTCAGCCCCGGCTCCGCGTACGGCCGTTTCACTCACAAAGAATCTCCCTTACAATTATGAGAACCTTACTCTCGCCGCGGAGCGCCGTGCAACATGCGTCCAAAACCCGGTACGGCCTGCGCCGAGAGGCCTGTTGCCGCAGCGCCTGGCCGAGAACGCCGCTGGTCGGCGGCCCCGTCCCATTCCTGAGAGTTTCTTGAATTATCGAGACCCGAATGTAAGATTCGCCGGAGACGAGAATCAAATTATCGTGACCGTCACCACAAACATCCGATGTACAGGGAAGTAGGGATGCCAGTGCAGGACACGGCTGACACCGCCTTGGGGACCACCTCAGTGACCATCGCGGATGCCGCGCCCGAGTCACCGGTCAACCGCCGGCTGCTGATCGACGGCCGGCTCGTGACCACCGAAAAGACATTCCCCTCGATCAACCCGGCCACCGGCGCCGTCGTCGGGCACGCTCCGGACGCCGGCGCCGAGCAGGCCGAAGCGGCGATCGCGGCGGCCCGCCGTGCCTTCGACACCACCAGCTGGTCGACCGACGTCGCGCTGCGGGCGCGCTGCCTCGACCAGTTACACCGGGCGCTGCTCGCTCATGCCGAGGAGCTTCGCGAGCTGACCATCGCCGAGGTCGGTGCCACCCGGGCGCTCACCCAGGGCGCTCAGCTCGACGACCCGATCAAGATCGTGCGCTTCTACGCCGACCTGCTCCCCGCCTATCGCTTCTCAGAAGACCTCGGTGAGGTCGAGTCGCGGGGCATGCGCCATCACCGTTGGGTGGAGAAGGAAGCCGCGGGGGTGGTGGGCGCGATCATCGCCTACAACTATCCGAACCAGCTCGCCCTGGCCAAGCTGGCCCCGGCGCTGGCCGCCGGGTGCACGGTGGTGCTCAAGGGCGCACCGGACACCCCGCTCATCACGCTCGCGCTCGGCGAGCTGATCGCCGACCACACCGACATCCCACCGGGCGTGGTGAACGTGCTCGCCTCGTCGGATGCCGCCGTCGGGGTCGCGCTGACCACGAGCCCCGATGTCGACGTGGTGACCTTCACGGGGTCGACCGCGGTCGGGCGCCGGATCATGGCCGCCGCCAGTGACACCGTGAAACGCGTCTTCCTGGAGTTGGGTGGCAAGTCGGCCGTGATCATGCTCGACGACGCCGACTTCGCCGTCGCCGCCATGTTCGCCGCCTTCAGCATGGTGACCCACGCCGGCCAGGGGTGCGCGCTCACGTCCCGGCTGCTGGTGCCCAAGTCGCACCACGACGAGATCGTGGAGCTGATCACGCAGAACTTCGCCAAGGTTCGGCACGGGGACCCGGCGGATCCCAAGACGTTCATGGGGCCGCTGATCAACGAGAGCCAGCGCGACAAGGTCGACGGCATGGTCCAGCGGGCCGTCGCCGCGGGGGCGACCCTGGTCACCGGCGGCAAGCGGCTGGACCCCGGCTATTTCTACACGCCCACCTTGCTCACCAACGTCGACCCCGACAGCGAGATCGCCCAGGAGGAGGTCTTCGGGCCGGTGCTGGTCGTCATCGGATTCGACGATGACGACGACGCGGTGCGCATCGCCAACAACTCCATCTACGGGCTGGCCGGCGCGGTGTTCAGCCGCGACCAGGACCGGGCGCTGGCCGTCGCGCGCCGGATCCGGGCCGGATCATTTTCCGTCAATGGCGGCAACTACTTCGGGGCCGACAGCCCCTTCGGAGGCTTCAAGCAGTCCGGCATCGGCCGGGAGATGGGCGTCGCCGGGCTCGAGGAATTCCTGGAGCGAAAGACCTTTGCCGTGCCGGCCGTCTCGGCCGCGGGGGGTCAGGGATGAGGCCGCTGGAGGGCATCCGCGTCCTCGAGGTCGCGATGTACGGCTTCGTCCCGTCGGCGGGCGCGGTGCTGGCCGAATGGGGAGCCGACGTGGTCAAGGTCGAGCACGCCGTGACGGGCGACCCGCAGCGCGGACTGCGGCAGACCGGCATGTTGCGCGTCGAGGGCGACCCGAACCCCAACATCGAGCACGCCAATCGGCTCAAGCGCAGCATCGGACTGGACATGTCGGTGCCCGAGGGCAGGGAGGTGCTCTACGAGCTGGCCCGCCGGTCGGATGTGTTCCTCACCAGCTTCCTTCCCGCTCACCGGAAGAAGTTCGGCATCGACGTCGATGACATTCGTACCGTCAACCCGAACATCGTCTACGCCCGCGGCAGCGCACTCGGCCCGCGCGGCGCCGAGTCGGAAAAGGGCGGCTACGACATGACCGCGTTCTGGTGCCGGGCCGGCACCGCGGCCACCATCACCCCCGCCGGTATGCCCGGCATGATCGCGCCGCCCGGACCGGCCTACGGCGACACCATCTCCGGCACCAACCTCGCCGGCGGCATCGCCGCGGCGCTGCTCAAGCGCGAACGCACGGGTGAACCGTCGGTCGTCGATGTGTCGTTGCTGGGCAGCGGCCTGTGGTCGATGGGACATACGGTCGCGCTGACAAAGCACCTGGGCCAGCGGATGGAGGCACCGCCGCCGGGTGTGCACGGCGCGCCCAACAATCCGTTGGTGGGGCTCTACACCACGTCCGACGGACGGTACATCTCCTTCGTGATGATGCAGCCCACCAAGTTCTGGGCGGACGTGTGCCGACACGTTGACCTGCCGGAGCTGGCCGACGATCCGCGCTTCGCCACCGCCGAGACGATCGCCGCCAATACCGCGGATGCGGTCGAGAGCTTGACCAAGGTGATCGCAACCCGCACTCTTGCCGAGTGGAGCGAACGCTTTGCCACGCTTGCCGGTCCGTGGGCGCCCGTGCAGGACACCTTGCAGGCGGTCGACGACGCGCAAATCCGGGCGAACGAGTACCTGGTTCGCGCGGGTGAACTGGACCTCGTCGCCAACCCGGTGCAATTCGACGTCGCGGCGCCCCACACCGGGCCCGCGCCCGGATTCGCCGAGCAGACCGACGAGATCCTGATGGAGATCGGGCTCGATTGGGACCGCATCATCGAACTCAAGACGGCCGGTGCAGTCACTTGAGTGGGACAGGGACCGGAGCTGTGTCAAATGTTTGCGGCCAGCCGCGCTTTTCGCCCGATGGGCTGTCCGATAACGGTTTTAAATTTTCCATTCCACCGGGACGCGGCATGAGTCATAATCGCCGGACGCTTCAAGACAGGGGGCCCCTCGTTTTGGAGCGCCAACTCACGCGACAGAACGGAGGTGTGGCGTGAGGATGGTAGCGGTTGCCGCGTCGGAGGCAGACGCCGGAATGTCGCTGCCCGCTACGTATTTCGCCCTCGGCAGCATGCGTTGGTGGCCGTCGGTGCCGCCGAATCCCCGGCGGTCGGCGCATCGGAAAAGGGTGCGTAACAAGACTATCGGTCTCGAAACGCAAGGGGCTGACGTCGATGGCGATTAAGCGGGCCGGCCCGGAGCGATGGACCGGCGGGATCTCGCTGGGGCGGGGCTCCAAGCCGATGGAGGCGGTCGGGGGACTGTTCGCGATGTCGGCGGACGCGATCAAGTTCGCGTTCCGCCGGCCCTGGCAGTGGCGCGAGTTCCTCGAGCAGTCGTGGTTCATCGCGCGGGTCGCGCTGGCGCCGACGTTGCTGGTGGCCATCCCGTTCACCGTGCTGGTCAGCTTCACGCTCAACATCTTGTTGCGCGAGCTGGGTGCGGCGGATTTGTCCGGGGCAGGGGCCGCTTTCGGGGCGGTGACCCAGGTCGGCCCTTTGGTGACCGTGTTGATCGTCGCGGGCGCCGGCTCCACCGCCATGTGCGCGGACCTGGGTTCGCGGACCATCCGCGAGGAGATCGACGCGATGGAGGTGCTGGGCATCAACCCGGTGCAGCGCCTGGTGACCCCGCGCATGCTGGCCGCGGGCCTGGTGGCGCTGCTGCTCAACAGCCTGGTCGTCATCATCGGCATCGTGGGCGGCTACGTCTTTTCGGTGTTCGTCCAGGACGTCAATCCGGGTGCTTTCGCCGCGGGGATCACGCTGCTGACCGGCGTGCCCGAGGTGGTCATTTCCTGCGTCAAGGCAGCGCTTTTCGGCCTGATCGCCGGATTGGTGGCGTGCTACCGGGGGCTGACCGTGTCCGGCGGCGCCAAGGCCGTGGGCAACGCGGTCAACGAGACGGTGGTGTACGCGTTCATGTCGCTGTTCGTGGTGAACGTGGTGGTCACCGCCATCGGCATCCGAATGTCAACCAAGGGCCACTGAGGAGGTGTAGGGACAGACCGTGATCACGCTACGCGCCACCTATCCGCGCCTGACGCGACAACTCGACAAGCCCGTCGCCACCCTCAGCCGAATCGGCGATCACACGCTGTTTTACGGCCAAGCGCTGGCCGGGGTTCCTTTCGCCGTCCGTCACTACCGGCGGGAAGTCATCCGGCTCATCGCCGAAATCAGCATGGGCGCGGGGACTTTGGCCATGATCGGTGGCACGCTGGTGATCGTCGGCTTCTTGACGCTGGCCGCCGGCGGCACCCTGGCGGTCCAGGGCTATAGCTCGCTGGGCAACATCGGCATCGAGGCGCTGACCGGGTTTTTGGCGGCGTTCATCAACGTTCGCATCGCGGCGCCGATCGTCGCGGGAATCGGCTTGGCGGCCACCTTCGGCGCCGGCGTGACCGCGCAGCTGGGCGCGATGCGCATCAACGAAGAGATCGACGCGCTGGAATCCATGGCCATTCGGCCGATTTCATATCTGGTCAGCACCAGGATCGCGGCGGGAATGATCGCGATCACGCCGCTGTATTCCATCGCCGTCATCCTGTCGTTCTTCGCCAGCCAATTCACTACCGTGGTCTTGTTCGGCCAATCCAGCGGCCTGTATCAGCACTATTTTTCGACGTTCCTCAACCCGATCGACTTGTTGTGGTCGTTTTTGCAAGCCGTGTTGATGGCGATCACGATCTTGTTGATTCACACGTATTTCGGCTACTTTGCTTCGGGCGGACCGGCCGGTGTCGGTGTGGCGACCGGTAACGCGGTGCGAACCTCGTTGATCGTGGTCGTGTCGGTGACGCTGCTCGTCTCGCTGTCCATTTACGGCACCAACGGCAACTTCAACCTGTCGGGCTAGGGAGGGTGGTGAAAGGACAATGACGCGCAACCTCGGGCCGGGCCCGATCCATCGTTCCGAAACCACCAGTGCCGCACGACCTGTCGCCGCGTCGCCCGGCCGCCACTTCGGCGCGCAGTCCTATGTGCGGCCCCTGGCGGGGCTGATGACCATTGTCCTGATCGGCCTGATCTTCGCCGTCGCGGTGGGCCTCTTCCGGGGCTCCTTCACGACGAGCGTGCCCGTCACCGTCGTCTCGCCGCGCGCCGGCCTGGTGATGAACCCGGATGCGAAGGTGAAAATGCGCGGCGTCGAGGTGGGCAAGGTCGCCTCGATCGACGTGCGGCCGAACGGCGAAGCCGTCCTGCACCTTGCGATGCAGCCGTCGCAGATGCACCTCATTCCGGCCAATGTGCTCGTCGATATCGCGTCGACGACGGTGTTTGGCGCCAAGTTCATTGAGCTGGTGCCGCCCGCCGAGCCGTCGCCGCAGCCGCTGCGCGCCGGCCAAGTCCTCGAGGGCAAACACGTCACCGTCGAAATCAACACGGTATTCCAGCAACTCACGTCGCTGTTGTCGACGATCGATCCGGCCAAGCTCAACGAGACCCTGGGCGGCATAGCGTCGGCGGTCAACGGCCGCGGCCACAAGATCGGCCAGATGCTGCGCGATCTGGATTCCTTCCTGGCCACCCAGGAGCCCAGCCTCCCGGCGCTGAGTCACGACCTCGAGGCGCTGCCCGCGGTGAGCGAGGCCTACGCCGACGCTGCGCCGCACCTGCTCGCCACGGCCGACAATGCCGTCCGGATCAGCAAGTCGATCGTCGACGAGCAACAGAACCTGGACGCGTTCCTGATCAGCTCGATCGGCTTGGCGGACATGGGCAATGACGTGGTGGGCGGGAACAGGCAGGCGCTGACCGATGACCTGCATCTGCTGGCGCCGACCACCGATCTGCTCAACCAGTACCACCAGGCGCTGTACTGCGGCCTCGCCGGGTCGCTGGGGAACCTGCACGCGCCGGACCTGCCCGAGCCGATGGTCAAGGTGACCGTCGTTCTCGGCCTCGGCGCCGAGCGCTACCGCTACCCGTCCAACCTGCCCAAGGTTGCGGCGACCGGCGGTCCGCAGTGCATGGATCTTCCGGTGGTGCCCTTCGACGTTGCGCCGCCGTTCGTGGTGACCGACAACGGCTCCAATCCGACGCAGTATGGCAACCAGCAACTGCTGCTCAACTCCGATGCGCTCAAGCAGCTGCTGTACGGGCCGATCGACGGGCCCCCGCGCAACACGATGCAGATCGGAATGCCCGGATGACGGGCTCGCGCGGGATGATCCTCAAATTCGGGACGTTCGCCACCGTGATGATTCTGCTGACCGTGTTCTTGTTCTTCATCTTCGGGCAGTACACCACCGGTTCGACCAACGGGTACTCGGCGCTCTTCACCGACGTGTCGCGGCTGAAGCCGGGACAGACGGTGCGCGTGGCCGGGATTCGGGTGGGCACGGTCAACAGCGTCAGCCTGCGCGCCGACAAGAAGGTCGTGGTGAAGTTCGACGCGGACCGCAGCGTGGTGCTCACCACCGGTACCCGCGCCCAGGTTCGTTACCTGAACCTGGTCGGTGATCGCTACCTCGAGCTCGTCGACGGTCCCGGATCCACCAAGGTGCTGCCGGCCGGGGGGGAGATCCCGATCGATCGCACCGCGCCGGCCCTCGACATCGATCTGTTGCTCGGCGGCCTGAAACCCGTTACCCAGGGCCTCAATCCGCAGGACGTCAACGCGCTCAGCGCGGCGCTCATTCAGGTCTTCCAGGGCGAGGGCGGAACCCTGCAGTCGCTGCTGTCGAAGTCGACGTCGTTTTCCAACACGCTGGCCGACAACAACCAGACGGTGCAGGAGCTGATCGACAACCTGAACACCGTGGTGGCCACCGTCGACAAGGACGGCACCAAGTTCTCCGGCGCCATCGACCGGCTGGAGAAATTGGTCAGTGGATTCGACCAGGACCGCGATACCATTGGTACCGCGATCACCGCCCTGGACAACGGGACCGCCTCGATCGCTGATCTGCTCACCCGCGCCCGCCCGCCGCTGGCCGCGACGGTGGACCAGACGAGCCGGCTGGCTCCGCTGCTGGACAAGGACAAGAACCTCGTCGACACCTCGCTGCAGAAGTTGCCGCACAACTACCGCAAGCTGCTCAGGCTCGGTGCGTACGGTGCCTGGTTCCCCTACTACCTGTGCGGACTGGCGCTGCGTGTGTCCGATCTGCAGTACCGCACCGTGGAAGTGGGCATCAAGCACCAGACCACCGGGCGTTGCGCGGAGCCGAAGGATCCCGATGAATAAGTACCGCGGAGCGGGCCTCATCAAGGCCGGATTCATTGGAGCCGTCCTGATCGCGCTGGTCATCGCCGTCGGGCTGAATCCCGATCAGCTGGTGCAGCGGGCCACCACGGTCCGCTACCAGGCGCTGTTCGCCGATGCCGGCGGCCTCGCGCTGGGCAACGACGTGACGATCTCGGGAATCAAGGTCGGCAGCGTGACGGGCATGTCGCTGCAGCACGGCGACGTGCTGGTGACGTTCACCGCCAAGGGCAATGTCCTGCTCGGCTCGGCCAGCACCGCACACATCAAGACCGGTTCGCTGTTGGGTCAGCGGGTGCTCACGATCGACTCGGCGGGCACCGGCAACTTGCACCCGATGGCCGTCATCCCGGTGTCGCGCACCTCCTCGCCGTACTCGCTGTCCGAGGCCGTCAGCGATCTGACGACAGACCTGCAGGGAACCAACACCGAGTCACTCAACCAGTCCCTTGACACGCTGTCTTCGACGCTGAATCAGGTTGCGCCGCAACTGGGTCCGGCGTTCGATGGAATCAGCCGGCTTTCCCAGACTCTCAATGCCCGCAACCAGACACTCGGGCAGCTGCTCAAGGGCGCCGCCGATGTCACCGGCGTCCTGGGCCAGCGCAGCCAGCAGCTCAACACCCTGATCCTCAACGCCAACGATTTGTTGTCGATGCTGGTGGCGCGGCGACAGGCGATCGTGCGGCTGCTGGCCAGCACGTCCGCGGTGGCCAGGCAGCTGTCCGGCGTGGTGCATGACAACGAAGCGAAGCTGGCGCCGTCGCTGGAGAAGCTGAACTCGGTGACGGCGGTTTTGGAAAAGAACCGCGACAATCTCGCCAAAGCCCTTCCCGGACTGGCGAAGTACGAGTTGACGCAGGGCGAGACCGTCTCGAGCGGCTACTACTACAACCCGTTCATCCCCAACCTCTTCCAGCTGGAATTCTTCCAGTGGTTGTTCGACTACGCCTTCGGGTTCCGCGCGTACGGCGCCCCGGGTCAACCGCCCGACACCGCCGGGCCGCGGGCGTTCTTCCCGTTCCCGTTCAACGAGGACCCGGGAGGGCGGCCATGACGGGGCTCCGGGCGATTCCGCGCAACAAGCTCAAGGTGGGGCTGGCGATCGTGCTGGCGGGGCTCATCGTTGTCGGCGCAGCGATCGCGATCCGCAACACCTTCTTTCGCCCCACGACGATCACCGCCTACTTCCCCACCGCCACCGCGATCTATCCGGGCGACGACGTGCGGGTGTCCGGCATGAAGGTCGGCACCATCGCGTCCATTCGGCCCGAGGGCACCCGGGCGAAGCTGGTGATGCACGTCGATCGCAACGTGCCCATTCCGTCCGACGCGAAGGCGGTGATCGTCGCCCAGAACCTGGTGGCGGCGCGCTACGTGCAGCTCACCCCGGCCTACCGGACAAGTGGCCCCACCATGCACGACGGCGGGGTGATCCCGATCGAACGGACGGCGGTGCCCGTCGAATGGGACGAAGTCAAGAACCAATTGATGCGTCTGGCAACGGAATTGGGCCCCAACAGCAAGGTGTCCACCCCGTCGGTCGCGCGGTTCATCGACAGCGCGGCCGACGCGCTGGGCGGCGGCAACGGCGAGAAGCTGCGCCAGACGCTGGCTCAGCTGTCCGGGGTGGCCCGGGTCTTCGCCGAGGGCAGCGGCAACCTCGTCGACATCATCAAGAACCTGCAGTCGTTCATCGGGGCCCTGCGCGACAGCAACGTTCAGATCGTGCAGTTCGACAACCGGCTGGCCACGCTGACCAGCGTCCTCGACGACAACAAGTCCGATTTGGACGCGGCGCTGACGGACCTGTCGAGCGCGGTCGGTGAGGTACAACGGTTCATCGCGGGCAGTCGCGATGCGACCTCGGAGCAGGTCTCGCGGTTGGCCGACCTGACGCAGATACTCGTCGACCAGAAGATGGCGTTGAAAAACGTGCTGCACATCTCGCCGACGGCGCTGGCGAACGCCTACAACGCCTACGACCCGGACACCGGGAACATCCGCGGTGGCGTTGGCCTGCAGAACTTCACCAACCCCACTTACGCTTGGTGCGCCGGCATCGGGGCCATCGAAAACGTCACCGCCGTCGAGACGGGCAAGCTGTGCGGCTTGTACCTGAGCCCGGCGCTGAAGGTGTTCAACCCGAACTTCATCGTCAACTTCAACTACCTTCCGATTCCGGTCAACCCGATCCTGGCCCCGTCGTTCGCCCCGGAAAACGTCGTCTACAGCGAGGACCGGCTGAAGCCCGGTGGGGAGGGCCCCAGGCCCGGCCCGCCCTTGCTGCCGCCGGCCGTGTCCGCGTACACGGGGCTGCCGGGCGACCCGGTGGGACCGCCGGGTTCGGTGCCGCTGGGGCGCATACCCGGCGCGGCGATGCCCGAGCCCCCGCCGGGCGAACCGCCGCCCGCCGCAGCGCCGCCCGCCTCGCCGCCGCCGGCCGCCCCCGCGAACCTTCAGGACATGCTGCTGCCCGGTGAAGGAGCGCAACCGTGAGCGCCCGTGTCGCGGTGAGGCGGGTGCTGGGCATCGGTTGCGCCGTCATGCTCGCCGTGAGCGGATGCGCCTTCAACGGCCTGAACTCGCTCCCGCTGCCGGGCGCGGTGGGACGAGGTCCGGGCGCCACCACTTACCATGTGGAACTCGCCAACGTCGTGACGATGGAACCGAATTCGCCGGTGATGATCGACGACGTCATCGTCGGCAGCATCAGCAAGATGACGGTGCGGGGGTGGCACGCCGACGTCGAGATCTCGGTGCAACCCGGCACGGTGATCCCCGCCAACGCGGTCGCGAGCGTCGGCCAGACCAGCCTGCTGGGTTCCATGCACCTGGCGCTGAATCCGCCGCTGGGCCAGCAGGGCATCGGACGGCTGCAACCGGGCGCCACCATCCCGTTGGACCGGTCCTCCACCTATCCGTCCACCGAGCAGACGCTGTCGTCGCTATCGGTTGTCCTCAACGCCGGAGGGCTGGGCCAGTTCGGGGACATCGTCCACAACTTCAACGCCGCCCTGTCCGGAAACGAAGGCGCGGTTCGCGATCTCCTCGAGCGGCTCGACAGGTTCGTGGGCACACTCGATCAGCAGCGCGACAACCTGGTCGCGTCGATACGGGCGTTGAACCGCCTCTCCGGCACGTTCGCCGCCCAACGCGACGTGATCACCCAGGCGCTGTACAAGATTCCGCCCGCGCTGGACGTGCTCATCAAGGAGCGCCCGCGCATCACGACCGCGCTGAACAAGCTCGGGACGTTCAGCAACACCGCCACCCGGCTCGTCAACGACGCGGGCGATGACCTGGTGAGGAACCTGAAGAATCTCGCTCCGGCGCTCGGCGCGCTCGCCGACATCGGGCCGGATCTCGACCAAGCCATCGCGTACGCGCCGACGTTCCCGTGGTCCCAGAGCATCATCGACCGGTACATCCGGGGTGACTATCTCAACGGGTATTTCATCATCGATTTGACGAACGCCGGGCTCCGCAAGGGCATCCTGCGCGGCACCCACTGGGAGCGGATCGGCGCCGAGGCCGTGCCCGGGCCCGCGGATCCGGAGTATTTGCAATTCAAATACGGTGCACCCCCCGGCGCGCCCGGCGGGCTCTCGGCGCCCGGGCCGGTGGGCGAGCCGGCACCGTTCGGGCCGCCGCCGCCCTGGGGGCGGCCGCTGCCGGGCCCGCCGCCGTCGGCGGCGCCGGCGCCGGTCAACCCGCAGTCGGGAGACGCACCGCCACCCGCGGCACCGCCGCCGGTATCACCGTTGATCGCGGGCTTGACGTGGCTCGGCCCCGATGCGCAGAAGGGGCCATCGTCGTTGCCCGGCCCGCCTCCATCCGGCGCCCCGGCGTCCCCGGCCGACCAGGGTGCCCCGGTGCCGGGTGCGACGCCGACCACAAGCCAGCCGACGGACGGGGGCTCGTAGATGCTGACCCGCTTTGTCCGAATCCAGTTGGCGATCTTCACGATCGTCGGGATCGTCGGTGTGGTCGTCATGGTGTTGTGGTACATCCAGGCGCCGACCCTGCTCGGCATCGGCAAGATGACGGTCACGTTGAAACTGCCGGCCACCGGTGGCCTGTACCGCTTTTCCAATGTGACCTACCGCGGGGTACAGATCGGCAAGGTGACCGAGGTGGGGCTGACCCCCGATGGCGCGAAAGCGACTCTGTCCCTTGATACTTCGCCGAAGATCCCGGCGGACCTGAAAGCGGAGGTGCTGAGCATCTCCGCGGTCGGCGAGTATTACGTCGATCTGCGGCCCCGAAACGACTCGCCGCCCTACCTGCACGACGGCTCGGTGATCGCCATGAACGACGCGACGATCCCGCAGCCGATCGGGCCCGTACTCGACCAGTCCAGCAAGCTGATCAACAGCATTCCCAAGGGCAAGCTCGGGCAATTGCTCGACGAGTCGTTCAGCGCATTCAACGGCGCCGGTTACGATTTCGGGTCGCTGTTCGACAGTTCGTCACGGCTCTCGGGTGACCTCAACGGCGTCGCCGACCGGACCCGGAGCCTGACCGAAGACACCGGGCCTTTCCTGGACGCGCAGGCCCAGACGACCGATTCGATCCGAACGTGGGCGCGCAGCCTGGCCGGATTCAGTGGCCAGCTGGCGAAGAACGATCCGCAGTTCCGCACGCTGCTACAGCAGGGTCCCGGGGCCTTGGACGAGGCGTCGCGACTGCTCGACCAAATCAAACCGACGCTGCCGGTGCTGCTCGCGAACCTCACCACCATCGGCCAGATCGGCGTGACGTATCACGCTTCCCTCGAACAGATCTTGGTCTTGCTGCCGCCGTTCACCGCAGCGATTCAGTCGTTCGTCGGCACCAAGTCGCCGACGGGGTTGGCCACGGGCGCCTTCAACCTCATCATCAGTGATCCACCCGCGTGCACGGTCGGCTTCCTGCCGCCGAGCCAATGGCGTTCCGCGGCCGACACTCGCACCATCGACACGCCCGACGGGCTGTACTGCAAGCTGCCGCAGGATTCACCGATCGCGGTGCGCGGGGCCCGCAACTATCCCTGCATGGGTCAGCCCGGAAAGCGTGCGCCCACGGTCGAAATCTGCGAGAGCGACAAGCCTTTTCAGCCGCTGGCGATGCGGCAGCACGTCTTCGGCACGTACCCGCTGGACCCGAACCTGATCGCGCAGGGCATCCCGCCCGACGACCGGGTCAACTGGAACCGGGAACGGATCTTCGGGCCGGTGGAGGGAACGCCCCTTCCGCCGGGCGCGGTTCCGCGGGGAACGCCACCGGGCTCGGCGCTACCGCCGCCCGCGGCGCCGCTCAGCCCGTTGGCGCAAATGGGGGAGGTGTCACCCATAGCGCCGATCGATGTTCCGGCGTCCCCGGCCGGATCACCCGCGCCCGCGGCGGCGAGTGCGCCGCCCGCCGCGCCGCCGGCCGCACCGCCCGCAGGACCGTCGGCGGCGCCAAGTGCGTTCGGCCACACTGAGTCTCAGGCCGGCCCATCGGTGGCGATCGCCCAATACAACCCGCGCACCGGGACCTACGTGACGCCGGACGGCCAGGTTTACCGGCAGTCGGATCTGGCCGCGCCCACCACGCCCAAGGCGCCCAAGACGTGGAAGGACATGTTCGCCACGTGACGCGGCGCGGCCGGCGGGTCAGCTGAGCCGGATCATCCTATTTTGTCCAGCCTGAACGGCTGGTCAATGTAGAGCGGCTTGTTGGTGCCGCACGCGCCGCTGGGGCCCGACGTCTGTTCGCGCCCGGCCAGGACCGTCGACCCAGGCATTTTCTCGCCGGTGTCCGGGTTCGCGGCATAGAAATGGATGACATCGTGACCGACGAATGAGGTGCCGTCGGGGCACGTCGACCAATTCGGGATGTCGCGTTTGACGAACCAGGTGGACCCCTCGTTCATGAATATCGGTGCGGTCCAACCCTGGTCGCTGACGACCTGGCCATCGCACCGGTAGGCCGTTGAGCACGACGTGGTGATCGTCCAGGTGCTTCGCACCACCGGCTCCTGGTGGAACACCTCGTTCGTCCGGGCCCAGTCACCGATCACGGTGGCGGTGTACTTGCCGTTGATGGAGGGGTCGTAGGCCCACGCCGACGGCGCCACGGCTATACCGCCGGCCACGCCGACGGTCGCCAGGGTTGCGCTTATCGCCACATTTATCGGACGCATCGTGTGCTCCTTGACGCCCTAAATACCGCCATTTCCAAGCGAATCGAATTCACAGACTAACACCGCACCTGCATGTCACGGAATGGTTTAGGCCGACGGTTAGGTGGCGCGCTCATAGGACATCGAATTTATCGATGAGCCACGATCCCTTTGCTTTTGCCATCTCAACCTTCAGGCCGCTCGATGTCACCACCGGTTCAGGCTTCGCCTTGCTCGTGGTCTTCTGTCGTATGAAGACAAGCACGACAGCCGAATTCGGGTGCATTTCCGACACGGCGGCCTTGACCACGCTGGCGGTCGTCGTGACCTGGCCGCGCTGCGCCGACGGGCCCACCACCTGGTCGGCGAACCGCTGGTAGTAGGCCAGATAGTCTTCGGTGAGCCGGGATTTGGCGTTGGCGAAGTCGCGTTCAAGGGTTTCCGGCGAGTAGGACAGCAACGCCACCGCGCCGTCGCTGGCCGCCCTGATGACCTGCTGCTCCGCGGCACGGTCGGTCTGCACATCGGGGCGGTAGTCGAAGTAAAAGATCCGGGCGGCGTTACCCAGGACGACAATCAGCAAAAGCGTCAACAAGATTGGGCGCCAGCGTGCCAGGCAGCGACGCGTCCAGCGCGCGATCGCACGGGTTCGGCGGGTCGGCTGCTGGGCGGCCTCGGTGGGCGCCGCGCTGTCAACCGTCACGGGACGAACTCGAGTCTCGAAATCTTCAGCTGCCCGGCGTCGCGCTGGACGGTGACGACGATTCGCATCGATCGCGATTCCGGCTTGGCCACACCGGGCTTGGTGATCTCGGATTTCGCCGCGACCAGGACGACCGCGGAATCCTGGCTCATGGACTGCACGGCGGCCGCCTGCACCGAGCCCTTGGAGTTGACCTTGGACTGCTCGACCGCCTTGACGGCATCCTCGCCGCCCATCAGGATGCTGACCTTGAAGGTCCCGGTGGTGTCGTCGACGAAGCGCTGCAGATCTTCTCTCGCCTTCGTCGAATCGATTGTCATCATCGTCACGATGGCATTGCGGGCGGCGGCGGCGAACTCCGAGCTGCGCTGCCTTTCCTGCGCGACGCCGCGGTGATGCCACACCAGGTATCCGCTGCCCGCCAGCGAGGCGCAGACCACGCCGACCGCTGCCACCGCGGCCATCGCCTTCCGGCTCGGGCGGCGCGGTCGCCACCGGCGCGAGCGCGCCGGCGCGGCCCCCTCGGCGCCGTGGTGATCGCCTGGCGCCGCGTCGAGCTGTTGGCGCAATCGCAGAGCCCGGGCGCGGGCGGCCTCGGCACGGGCTTCCGCCTCGGCGACTTCCGCGGCTTCGGGGATCTCTGTGAGCGGGGGAGGCGGTGGCGGCGACGGGGCCACCACGAGTCGATCGCCGGCGTCGGTGGCCCCAGCGGGAAGCTTGCGCCGAGGCACTGGATCACCTCCTCGTCCGCGCCTACAGGAGAGCCACATTATCACTGCCAGACGGGCACGCCGGCGGCGGCGACGGAGGAATTGGATGCGTATCTTCTCGAAGCCGGAGAATTCTATTCACAGAGGTGGGCCAAGTAATTTAAAGTGTTTCCGTGCGATTCATCGTGGCAGCGGCCGCCGCATGCTTAGGCCTTTTGCAAGGCCTCGGGCTGTTGGCGGCGCCGCCGGCGAGCGCCGGACCGGTCAATTGCGATTATCCGGACTGCACGCCCGGCATCATGCCGCACCAAGTGCTCGGTGCGCCGTGCGACAACACCACGTACTACGTGTTCGGGACGGCCGACTATTACGTGTCTTTCGCCACGCAACCCGGTCGCCTGATGTTCTGCGGCTCGCCAAGGCGGTACGAGCCCCGGTGGTTCCGGTCGCCGCCGATGGCCGGCGTCAAGGTCGAGGGCTCGTCCTGCGTCGACTACCCGGAGTACTACGTGGCGCAGGCGCCGGACGGACTGTTCCTGGTCTGCAATGCGCATGACGGAACACAGGTTTGGGAGCGCGGCGACACCTGATTGGCGGCGCGACTTACGGCCGGGTGTTCGGAATCTCTGGCCAGTCCTGGAACGGGCTGGGCCCCCAGTAGTCGCCGTTGTGAATCGTGCCGTCCCTGTCGCGGTGGTGCGCGTCGTGACACGTGGTCGGATCCCATTGGGGGCCCCATGCCGGGTCGAACGGCTGGCCCGGGCACCAGTGGTAGCCGACGAACGGCCAGGGCGGGTTGTCGGCGTGAGCGCCGGCTGCGGTGGCCACGCCGACCAGTCCCAGGCCGGTGGAGGCCATGACCGCTGCGGCAGCGAAACGCGCGACTTTGCTCATGGGAGAACCGTACCCGAGCGCGCTGGCACCGGACCAGGAAAATTGCTGGAAACAGCGGTCAGTCGGTCGCGTCGATCAGCCGGCGCGTGATGCGCCCCACCTGGGCGCGCAGGGCGTCGTCGTCGATGTCCGCCACCAGGGGGGATACCACCCCGACGGCGATCGCGCCCGACAGCATCGCCGCCGCGACCCGCGCGTCCTCGGCGGCGTCGTCGAGCAGCACGCCGTAGAGCCGCTGGATGAATTGCTGGAACGGCTCGTGCTCGCCCAGCAACCGCACGATGACGGGATCGAACTGCAGGGTGCTTGCGGCGCTGCGCCGTTCGATGGCGACGTCGATGACCCGATCGAGCAGTGCCTCCCGCGCCCTGCTCCGGTGGTCATCCGCCTCCGCGGATTCCAGCGCCTCCTCGAGACCCCCGAGCTCGCGCTCGGTGAGCGCGATGACGATTTGCTCCTTGGTCTTGAACTGGTGGTAGACGGCGGCCTTGGTGACCCCGATGGTGTCGGCGATCATCTGCAGCGAGGTTCCGCCCACGCCGTGCTCGGCGATCAGCTGCAGCGCGGCGTCGAGGATGCGCGTCTGCGCGGGGCTGCGCGTGATGAACCGAAACCGGCTCTTGGTCTGCGGGGAAACCACTCCGGAAGCGTAGCCGATCGGCTATTGACCGCGGATAGCCGATCGGCTAGTTTCGCTGACTAGCCGGGTGCGGCCTACCGCCCCGGCGCGCTGGAAGGAGTCACCCATGACCGACGTCGGCGCCGAGCAAACACCGGGCGTCCCACGAAATGCGTTGCGGCGCATGGATGGCGAGCTGATCCTGCTGTGGACGCTGCCGGCGACGGTGCTGATCTGGATCGGCGCTTTCGTGCTCTTTCCGGGCTTCAGGCCGCCGATGTCGCCCACGATGTCGGCGGAGCAGGTAGCCGCGTTCTACCGCGATCCGGCCCACCTTCCCGAGATCCGCTACAGCATGATCGTGTTCAACTGGTTCGGCGTGTGCCTGGTGCCGATCCTGGCGCTGATCGTCTTGCAGATCCGCAGGATGGCGCACCGGACGCCGATCTTCTCCTACGCGATGTTGGGCTGCGTCGCCGGCGGCCCCACTCTTTTCCTCGTCGCGAACGTCTGCTGGCTGCTGGCCGCCTTCCGCACCGAACGCAGCCCGGAGCTGACCCAGTTGCTCAACGACTTCGCGTGGATAACCTTCACGATTCTGGTGCCCTTCCTCATCGGGCAGAGCGTGATTCTCGCTCTCGCAATCTATTTCGATGATCAACCGCGCCCCGTCTTCAAGCGGTGGGTGGCCCACTTCAACCTTCTCGTGGCGGCAGCGCTGGTGCCCGCGGCATTCGTCGGCGTGACCCTGACGGGCCCGCTGGCGTGGGACGGGTTGCTGTCCTTCTGGGTGAAAAACGTTGCCATTGCCGTGTGGATCGTCGTGATGGGCGTGGTCTTGGGGCAAGCCATCTACCGGGAGCGCGCCGAGAATGCCGGCCGCGGAGAAGAACTGGTGAACGCGTGAATGCGGTGATCACACCGCCGTCGTCGCCGGCCATGCCCCCTTCGGGCCCGCTGCATCGCCGGATCGGCTGGCACCTGCGGCGCGGCCCCAAGCGCGAACTGTGGCTGGCCTGGGGGATACTCGTCGTGTTCTACAACCTCTTCTTTCCGGTGTTCTTCATAGTCGCCCAGGTCCAGCCGCCGCCGCAGCCCACCTGGGACCTCGCGACGCAGGCGCACTGGTTTCACGAACGCCACCTCGGGATACCCGTCGGCTTCGGCGTCATCTTCGCTGTCAGCGGCATGATCGCGATCAACAACGCCCTCATTGCGTACTCGATGCGGCGAATGTCGGTCAGCCCGGCGTTCGCCTATTCGTACCTGATCATCTACTCGCTCAGCGCGGTTCCCGGCATGTTGCTGCTCAACATCGCGCTGATCGTCGGGACGCTGCGACCCGAGCGAGACCCGGAAGTTCTCGGCTGGCTCTATGACTTTGCCTTCTTGTCCTTCGACGGAACCATGGGGGTTTTCCTGATCGGCTCGCTGATCTGGATGGTCGCGATACTGCTCGACAAGAATCGGGTCTTCCCCAAGTGGTTCGGCTACCTCAACCTGTGCAATGCGCTCACCGAGGTCGTCGTGGCGCCGTGCTGGATCTTCCGGCGCGGCGTGTTGGCATGGAACGGTCAGATCGCCTGGTGGCTGGACATGGTCGTATTCGGCGTCTACCAAGTCACTTTCATCGTCATGTTGTTTCGCATGATCCAGCGCGAGGACTTCGGTACCGGGCCCTTCCCGGAAATCAAGCCCGGGCTCGCCCGGAAAGCGGCCGCCTGATGACCGAGGTGGCCGAGAAGAGCGCACGCGGCAGGTTCGTCCCGGGCCAGCCCGACATGTGGGCCTTCGTCCTGTTCGAAACGCTCGTTTTTACCGGGTATTTCGGCTTCTACCTGTTCTACCGCAGCCGAAGCCCGGAGCTCTTCCTGCACTCCCAGGCGCAGCTCGGCCTGCGCATCGGGGTCTTCAACACGTTGGTGTTGCTGCTGAGTTCCTGGTCGGTGGCGCGGTGCGTCCAGTCGTCACGGGCCGGCGCGTACCGGGCGGCGCTGCGCGACGTTTTCATCACGGCCGCATTCGCCGCCGTGTTCCTCTTTTTCAAGGTGTTCGAATGGTTCCGGTTGGTCCGCATGGGAAACGGCCTGGACAGCAACGACTTCTTCACCTACTACTTCTTTCTGACCGGGATCCATTTCGTGCACCTGCTGATCGGCTTCGTGGTGCTCGGTGTCATCGTCTACCAACTGCGGGACCCGGCCCGGCGGGAGCGGAAGGTCCAGGAAAACATCGAAACGTGCGCCACCTATTGGCACACCGTCGATTTCCTCTGGGTGCTCATCTTCGCGCTGCTGTACGTGGTGAGGTGACGGGTGATCACTTTCAATAAGCGGCTGTTGGTGGTGTGGCTGGTGCTGGCGTCGCTCACCCTGGGGTACCTGGTGATCGACCACTCGGCGGATGGGTCGCGCGGGCCCAGCGCGGTGGTCACGTCGAGCGTCATCGTGATCGCGGTTATCAAGGTGCGCATCATCTTTCGCGAGTTCATGGAGGTCAGGCGGGCGCCGGCCCTGCTGTGCCGCCTGACCGACGCCTGGGTGATACTGATCGCCGTGAGTCTGCTGGCGTGCTACTTCGCCGGAATGGCGGTCCGATAGTGCGGAAATGTCAACGCGCTGGACGCGGGGACCCCGTTACTTCGGCGTGAAGGTTAGGTGCAGTTCGCTGAGCCCGCGCAGGATGTACGTCGGCTCGTAGGTGTATCGCCGGTCGTCGGCCGGCCCGTGTTTGACGTCGTTGATCTTGATATCGCCCATTCGGTCCAGGATGCGTTCGATGGACACGCGGCCCTCCACCCGGGCGAGCGGCCCGCCCGGGCACGAGTGCACGCCGCGCGCGAACGCCATGTGCTCGCGCACGTTCTTGCGGCGGAGGTTGAACTCGTGCGGGTTGTCGAACCGGCGCGGGTCGCGGTTGGCCGCGCCCGGCAGCACCATGACGACCGTGCCGGCGGGGATGTCGACGCCGCCGACCGTGGTGGCCTTGCGGGCCAGGCGGGAGTCGCTTTTCACCGGACTGTGCATCCGCAGCGATTCCTCGATGAACCCGGGGATGAGGCTGCGATCATCGCGCAGCTGTTGCTGGATGTCCGGCCGGTCGCCGATCACCTGCAGCGCGGCACTGAGCAGCTTGGCGGTGGTTTCCTGCCCGGCGGCGAAAAGGAAGGTGGCGGAACGGACCACCTCGATGACTTCGGGTGTGGACCCGTCCGGGTATTTCGCGGTGGCAAGGGAGGTCAGGACGTCGTTGCGCGGTGCGCGCCGGCGGTCCTCGATGTAGGAGCAGAACTTGTCGTCGAGCCATTCCAGCGGGTTGACGCCGACGCTCTCATGGTCGAGGGCGCCCACCCGCGCGTCGGGGCGGTCGGCGCCCAACACCACGCGGAACTCCTTGTGGTCCTCCTCCGGGACGCCGAGCAAATCGGCAATCACCAAGGTGGCGAACGGCTTTGAGTATTCGCTGATGAACTCGCACTCGCCGTTGACCAGAAACTCGTCGAGCTGGCGGTCGGCGAGGCGCCACATGAACTCCTCGTTCTGCTTGAGCCGACTCGGGGTGAGCAGCTTGGCCAGCACCGACCGGGCCTTGGTGTGGTCCGGCGGGTCCATAGTCACCATGTGCTCGTTCATCGGGAAGTAGCTGCGGTGCTCGTCGATCTGCGGGCTGATGTCGTCGCCCTCGGGCTGGAATGGCAGCGGGGGAAACGGCCCGCCGAGCGCGACGATGTTCGAGAAGGTGTCGGGATCCTTGTACACCTCGGTGGCCTCTTCGTAACCGGTGACCGCGACGACCCCATGGTGCGGCAGCCGCAGCACCGGATTCTGGCTGCGCAGGTAGTCGAAGTAGGGGTGGGGGTCGGGCACCAGCGATTGATCGGTGAAGAAGTCGATCGTGTCGAAGTTGCTCATGTCCTGGTGCCTCCAAGGGCGGGTCTCGGCCGAATGACGAGTCAGCGGCGAGACTTTGCGCCCGCCCGAGTCAGATGTCCATTATCCACAAAGTGCTGAGCACTTGCTTAGCATGGCGGTATTGTCAGGGTCAAGATCGCGGCGCATGGCAGGCGCCACGATCTGGCTACGATCAGGCATGGTCGACACCGGGATGTCGCGAGTGCGTCGAGAGTGTGGAGTCAAGGCATGACACCAGCTTCCGTGGCCCGCCGGATCGGGGCGCCGGACGCGAAGAACCGCGGCCTGCTGCTCGACGCGGCCGAGCAGCTGATGCTCGAAGAGGGCTATGCCGCCGTGACCTCGCGCCGGCTTGCCAGCCGGGCGGGGCTGAAACCCCAACTGGTGCACTACTACTTCCGCACCATGGACGAGCTGTTCCTCGAGGTCTTCCGCCGCCGCGCCGAGGAAGGTCTGCAGGCGCAGGCGCGAGCCCTGCAATGCCCCCAGCCGCTGTGGGCGTTGTGGAGGTTCGGCACCGATCCCGGTTTCACCCGAATCTCGATGGAGTTCATGGCGCTGGCCAACCATCGCAAGGAGATGCGAGCCGAGATCGCTTACTACGCGGAACGCTTCCGTGAGGAACAGCGCCAGGTGGTGGCCGCCGCCCTGCAGCGTTACGGCGCCGAGAGCGAGGACGTACCGCCGGTGGTGTGGACGGTCCTGATGACCAGCCTGTCGCGGTTCTTGGTCCTCGAGCAGGCGGTGGGCATATCCGGCGGGCACGCCGAAACCTTGGAGCTGGTCGAGACTTACCTGCGCCGGCTGGAAGGCGAGCCGCAGCCCGTTGCGGGGATACCGGCCACCTGGGTGGTTCACCAGGTTCGCAGCGAACAGAGCGCGCCCTTGGGTCCAACCTTGGACACCACGACCTTGCCGTCGACCGACAGGTCGCATTGAATGCCGGGGTCCCCCGGTTCGCGCCCGGTCGTGACCGTGACCATCGCCCACTGATCCGGGTTCAACAGGTTCACCGGTTGCACCCACGGCTTACCGGGGCCGACATCGGCGTGGACCTGCGGGGTGAACGCGTACGGGTTGTGGCTGTAGTCGGAGAAGACCGTCGGGTCCTGATCTTGGTAGAAGATGTCGACATAGGCCGGGCTCCTGGACGAGACGATGTACACCACCTGGTGCCAGACCGGGTCGGCATGCGCGCGGGCGGTGCTGACGAGCAGGCCCGTCAGCGCCATCAAGATCGCCGCGCCAACGCCCAACAGTCTCTTCGCGGTGCTGGTCATATCGCTCCTTCGGCTGCCGGGCGCGGACTGGCGGTGCGGTTCATCACCCGCTCTGCGGCCTGCCAGTGGGCGTCGGCAACCCACAGCCGTGCAAAGGATGCTATCGCTTCATCAGGGGAAACGCCGCTGATTACCCGTTTTATCTCGGCCGCCGGGTGGCGGGCCAGCGACATGGCGACCGACCGCCAGCCCTCCTCGAACGAGGCGCGCGGAAATACCAGATCCACCAGGCCAATCCGCTGCGCCTCCGCGGCATCGAGCGCGGTTCCCGCGCCCGCCAGGAGCAGTGCCTTGCTCTTGCCGACGATCGCGGCCAGCCGTTCGGCGCCGCCCCAGGCGGGCATGATCTCCAGCGTCACCTGATTGAAGGCGATCTTGACGTCGTCGGCGGCCACCCGGATGTCGGCGGCGACGGCGAACTCGGCGCCGCCGCCGAACGCGTGGCCGTTCAGGGCCGCGATGACCGGCGCCGGAAACGCCGCCAGCTGATCGCAGATGGACCGCATCCGCCTGGCCATGGCAGCGGCGTCCTCCTCGGTGCGCAGCGCGCTCAATTCCTTGAGATCACCGCCCGAGACGAACGCCCGGTCGCCCGCGCCCTTGACGACCAGGGCCCGCGCCCCCGCCGCGGCATCGATCGCCTTCTCCAGCTGCTCCATGGTGTCCAGCGCGATGGCATTGCGTGCATGCGGGCGATCGATGGTGAGCACCGCCAGCCCGCCTTCGAGAGCAGGGCTGTACTCGAGGTCCACCATGCGTCATCGCTCCAGGGAATGAAAAAGCCGCGAAATACCGATATTGGCATTCTCTTTCGGGGAGAATAACATCATCGCAGCAGGTCCAGAAGTTCGTCACCGAGGATCGAGGTCGCCCGTGCGTAACCGAATCGTGGCCGCCACGGCCGTGGCGCTGGCCGTGGCGGGCCTCGGCGCGTGCAGTCCAAAGCCGCAAACCCCCATCTCCAGCACGGCGTCGGTGACCGTCAACGGAAACGACGCGAACATCCATGTGGTCAAGTGCAGCCAGTTGGAGTGGTACCGAACGATCGAGATCGGCGGCGATTTCGCCGGCGCCAAGGTGGTGATCGATCAACGAGCGGAGCCGCTCACCGCCGAGTCGGTCCGTATCCAAAATCTGGGCGGCTTCTCCGGCATGTACTCGGCCCATGACGGCGGCAACGCGGACATGAGCCTCAGCGGCGACAAATTCACGATCACCGGCACGGCCAACGGCTACAAGACCGACAAGCCGGGCGAGGCGGCCTCCGCGACGTTCAAAATCGTCGCGACCTGCTGACAGTCGCGCACTGGGCCCCGCAGGCGGGGGGCACGTTGCGGCCGGCGGCCGGTAGAGAATAGTATTCTCGTAAATTGCGAAGGAGGATTTCATGGGCCAGTTGTCGCACCGGGAGGACGTCCCGTTTCCGATCTTTGACGCGGATAACCATCTCTACGAGCCGCCGGAGGCGCTGACCAAGTTCCTGCCCAAGGAGTACAAGGACTTCGTCCAGTACGTGCAGGTCAATGGGCGCACCAAGATCGCGATCCGCGGCCACATCAGCAACTACATTCCCAACCCGACCTTCGAGGTCGTCGCCCGGCCGGGCGCCTGGGAGGAGTACTTCAAGTACGGCAACCCGGACGGCAAGAGCAAGCGCGAGCTGTTCGGTGAGCCGATGCGCGCGATCCCGGCGTTCTTCGAGCCCGGCCCGCGCCTGGAGAAGATGAACGAGCTGGGTCTGGACCGCACCCTGATGTTCCCGACGCTGGCCAGCCTGCTCGAGGAGCGGCTGCGCGACGACCCGGTCGCCATCCACGTCCTGATCCACGCGCTGAACGAATGGCTCGATGAGGTCTGGGGCTTCAACTACCAGAACCGGATCTTCACCACGCCGGTCATCACCCTGCCGATCGTCGAGAAGGCGATCGAGGAGCTGGAGTGGGCGGTCAAGCGAGGCGCGCGGTGCATCCTGATCCGCCCGGCTCCCGTGCCCGGCTTCCGCGGTCCCCGGTCGTTCGCGGTGCCCGAGTTCGACCCGTTCTGGGAGCGGGTCGTCGAGCACGACGTGCTGGTCGGCATGCACTCGAGTGACAGCGGCTACTCCCGCTACACGTCCGAGTGGGACGGCGCCGAACAGGAGATGCTGCCGTTCCAGACCAACGCGATGGGGATCCTCAACGAGTGGCGGCCGATCCAGGATGCGGTGGGCTCGTGGGTGATCCACGGCGCGCTCTACCGCCACCCGAAGCTGAAGGTCGCGATCGTCGAGGCCGGCTCGAAGTGGATGACCCCGCTGCTCGACGGCCTGGCCGAGGTCTTCCGCAAGGCCCCGGAAGTCTTCCCGAGCGATCCCGTCGAGATGGTCAAGAGCCGCATTCACGTCAGCCCGTTCTTCGAGGACGGCATCGACGATCTGGTGAACCTCGTCGGGGTGGATCGGGTGTTGTACGGCTCGGACTGGCCGCACCCGGAAGGGCTGGCCGAACCGACCTTCTACGTCAACGCGCTGTCGCACCTGTCCGTCGACGACCAGGCAAAGATCATGGGCGGCAACCTCGGTCGGCTCGTCACGGTCTAGCGGCACCCTGAACAGTCCTTGGCGGACCATCCCCGAGATGGTCTTGAGCGCGGCGGACCGGTTCGGCGACGCGGAAGCGGTCGTTGACGGTCCGCTGCGCTTGACATTCACCGAAGTTGTCGAGCGGATCCGTTGTGCTGCAGGAGCTTTCGCGAACCTCGGCGTCGACAAGGGTGATCGGATCGCGATCTGGGCACCGAACTCCGTTGAGTGGATAGTCGCCGCATTCGGGTTGCTCACCGCGGGGGGCGTGCTGGTGCCGGTGAACACCCGGTTCAAGACCGAGGAAGCGGGCGACGTCATCGCGCGCAGCGGCGCCGGGGCCGTGCTGGTGCAGAAGGGATTTTTGGGCCAGGACTACGTCGCGCCCGCCGGGGTACCGGTCATCGATCTGAAGTCCGAGTTCCTTTCCAGCGGTTCACCGTTCGAGCGGGCGGTGGACGGCACCGACATCTCGGACATCATCTTCACCTCGGGCACGACGGGCCGCCCGAAGGGCGCGATGATGAATCACGCTCAAACGCTGCGCATGTACGAGGAATGGGCGACGCTCGCGGACCTGCGTGAGGGCGACCGCTACCTGCAGATCAACCCGTACTTCCACACGTTTGGCCTGAAGGCCGGACTCGTCACGTCCTTCCTGCGCGGCGCGACGATGCTGCCCGTCGCGGTGTTCGACGTCGACACGGTGGTGGACCTCATCGACCGCGAAGGCGTCACGATGCTGCCCGGACCGCCGACGCTGTACCACTCGTTGCTGACGGTCGGCGACAAGGCCAAGCTGTCGACGTTGCGGGCGGGCGTGACCGGCGCCGCCGACATCCCCGTCGAACTGGTCCGTCGCATCCACGGTGAATTGCCATTCCAGACGCTGATGACCGGATACGGCCTCACCGAGGCCGGCAACGTGACCCTGTCCCGACCGGGTGATTCGTTCGAGGACGTGGCTACGACCGCGGGCCTGCCCTGCGAGGGAGTCGAGGTGCGCATCGCCGACGACGGCGAGGTGTTGGTCCGCGGCTACGGCGTCATGCAGGGCTACCTCGACGACCCGGTCGCCACGGCCGACGCGATCGACGCCGACGGCTGGCTGCACACCGGGGACCTGGGCAACCTGGACGACGCGGGCCGGTTGCGCATCGTCGGGCGCAAGAAGGACATGTTCATCGTCGGCGGATTCAACGCGTACCCCGCCGAGATCGAAGGCTTCCTGATGCACCACCCGGCGGTGGCGCAGGCGGCGGTCATCGGCGTTCCCGACGAGCGGCTCGGACAGGTGGGCAAGGCTTTCGTAGTGCGCATAGATAGTAAAAACCCTGTCAGCGCTGAGGAATTGATCGGTTGGTGCCGCGAACGCATGGCCGGTTTCAAGGTGCCGCGTTCGGTCCAGTTTCTGGACGTACTGCCGCTGAACGCCACCGGCAAGGTAGTCAAGGACTTGCTGAGTTAGCCCGCGGGCACTGCGTATGCCCGATACGAGAATCCCGTTTCCACAGCTTGTTATGCGTTTGTAGAGCGAGGCTGCGGCGGAATGAGCGGAACGCTCAGGAGAAGGTGATAACGTGGCTCTCCTGGTCTCCGCGGGATTCGCGGCGCAAAGAATATCGGCGCAAGTGCTCGCGCGCCGGCGCGTGGCCCGAGTAGGGTTGCCCATCGGCGACGGCCGGAAGCAGACTTGCCACGACGGCAAGGGGTAGAGGAGTTTGGCATTGAGTCAGGAACAGCCTCGTTCTCGGGCTGGTGAGCGGTGAGTGGGGGCACCCGCCAGAATGCCGCTGAAAAATCGGTTCCGGTGAACGAGGACGAAACCCCAAGCACTGCCGCCGAAATCCGGGCGCTGGCCGAACAGGCCGAGGCAGAGGCCGACGAGGCCGAGGCGCTTGCCGCCGCCGCGCGCGCCCGCGCCCGGGCCATCCAGTTGCGCCGCGAGGCCGAACTCGCCGAAGCCAAGCAACAAGCCGCCGAGCAAGCCGTCGCAGAAGTCCCGGCAGCGGCCGAGCCGGACACGACCGCACCGGTCGAGGCCGAGGTGCCCGACGCCGCGTCCGAGCCGGAGGCCGACGCCACCGAGGCCACGGACGATGCGGAGACCGTCGAGACGAAAGAGCCCGTCGCGGACGCCGAAGCCGACGCGGCTCAGCCGGCGCCACGGCGGCGCCGGCTCTCCGGGCGCGTGCGTCGCCCCACCTGGTCCACCCTCGCCGCCAGCCTCGCGGTCCTCGTTATCCTCGGGGCGCTGGCCGGCAGCGGCTACATGATCAAAGAGCATCGCGATGCCGTCCAGCAGCGTCAGCGTGCGGCCGAATTCGTCGCCGCGGCACGGCAGGGCGTCGTGACGCTGACGTCGCTGGACTTCAACAACTCCAAGCAAGGGGTGCAGCGCATCCTGGAGAACTCCACCGGCTCGTTCAAGGACGACTTCCTGAAGATGGCGGACGATTTCACCAAGGTGGTGGAGCAGTCGAAGGTGGTTTCGCAAGGCACCGTCCAAGCCGCGGCGGTGGAATTGGGTTCGATGACCAAAGATTCGGCGGTGGTACTGGTTGCCTCCACCTCTGAGGTCACGAATGCGGCTGGCGCCAAGCAGGATCCGCGCAGCTATCGGCTGATCGTGACGGTCGCGCGTGACGGTGGCCAGCTCAAGATATCGAAAGTCGAGTTCGTGCCGTGACCGCAGACAAAACATCGGCTCAGCAGACCGCCGAGGTCGAGACCGCGGAGGTCGCAGAGGTCGACGAAACGGTTGACGCCGAAAAGCCGGCCGCCACCGAGTCCGCCGAAGGCATCGACGCCGTCGACTACGACAAGGAGCCGGGCCGCCTGAAGCGGTTCGCCGCGCAGGCGAAGAAGCGTTCGACGGGCAAGGTTGTCCCCGCTGTGCTGGCGGTGCTCGTGGTCGCGTCGCTGGCCTTGCTCGGCGGGCTGTACTGGTTCTCCTACCGGCCCGACCGGGCGACCGACGCGGGCGCCGCCACGGCGGCGATCTCGGCCGCCAGCGAGGGGACCGTGGCGGTGCTGTCGTATTCCCCGGACACGCTCGACCGCGACTTTTCCTCCGCGAAGTCGCATTTGACCGGCGACTTCCTGTCCTACTACGACCAATTCACCCAGCAGATCGTCGCCCCGGCCGCCAAGCAGAAGGCGGTGAAGACCACCGCGGTGGTCCTCCGGGCCGCGGTATCGGAGCTGCATCCCGACTCGGCCGTGGTGCTGCTGTTCGTCAACCAGAGCACCCAGAGCAAGGATCGGCCGGAGCCGACGTTCACCAACAGCAGTGTGTCGGTCACCCTGACGAAAGCTAATGGCAGATGGCTGATTTCGTCGTTCAACCCGGTATAGGGCCGTCGCGTTGACGACCGGCGATATCCACTCGATGGTGATCGCGTCGGATTATCGCGTCCCGGACCCCAGCCGGGTGTGGCCACTGCTGGAGCGCAACAAGGCCGCACTCGCCGACATCGGCGCCCATCACGTGCTGGTGTACACGTCCACGCACGACTACGGGCGCGTACTCGTGATGATCGGGGTGCACAGCCGCGAACCCATCGTGGAACTGCTGCGCTCGCGGGTCTTCTTCGATTGGTTCGATGCGGCCGGCGTCGAGGACATCCCCGCCGTCTTCGCCGGCGAGATCGTCGACAGGTTCATCCCGCAACCCCCGGCCGCGGCGGGGGCGCCGGGCGTGGTGGTGTGCGCGATCGCCTCCGTCGACGACGTGTCGACCCTGACCGCGGGGGTCCGCTCGGCAATGGACAGATTCACCGCCGCCGGCATCCGAAAGACATGGGTATTCCAGGCGTTCGACGACGAGCACGAGGTCCTCATACTGCAGGAGTTTCCCGACGAGGACGGCGCGCGGCGGTGGATCGAACACCCGGACGCCGCGGCGCAATGGATGTCGGGGGCCGGCGTCGGGGCCTACCCGCCGCTGTTCGTCGGGCAGTTCTTCGACACGATGCGCATCGAGGGAGACTGAGCGCGCCCGATGTTCGTGTGCCTGTGTAACGGCGTCACCAGCCACGCGGTCGCCGAGGCCGTCGCGGCGGGGGCGTCCACGACCAAGGATGTCGCGCAGGCGTGCGGGGCGGGCGCCGATTGCGGGCGTTGCCGGCGCACGGTCCAGGCGCTGCTGCGATCGTCGGCCCCAGACCGGACGGCGCGGCCGACCTAGCGGCGGGCGCTGCCCTCCGGTGACATCGGTCCGACGAGCTGGCCGAGCAGGCGGGGGATCTCCAGACGCGGCAGGACGACCTCGACGAACACCATCCGGTCCCGGTGCTCGGCCGCCGCGGTGAATGCGTCGTCGAGCTCGCCGTAGGTCCGCGCCCGGAACGCCAGGTGGTTGGCCACCCCCAGCGCCCGGGGGATGTCGGTCCAACTCCAGCTCACAATGTCGTTGTAGGGGGCCGTCTTTCCGTGAATCGCCCGTTCGACGGTGTAGCCGTCGTTGTTGACCACGACGATGACCGGTGACAACCCTTCGCGCGAGAAAATGCCGAGCTCCTGGACGGTCAGTTGGGCGGCCCCATCGCCGATCAGCAACACCGTCCTGCGCTCCGGATGTGCCACCGCGGCCCCGACCGCCGCGGGCAGCGTGTAACCGATTGAGCCCCAGAGCGGTTGACCGATGAAGGTGACGCCCTGCGGCAGCCGGTGATCCGCCATGCCGTAGAACGACGTGCCCTGATCGGCGAGGACCACGTTGCCCGGTGTCAGCGCCTCGCAAAGCCGGTCCCACACCATCTGCTGCGTCAGTGGCTCGTCGCGCGCCGGGGGCGGTGGCGGGGGCACGGCCGGCGGCGACGCCACCGGCGGGGAGCTGATCCCGCGTCGAACCAGGATGCCGGCCAGCGCCTCCAGCGCGGCGCCCATCTCCAGCGGCGCGAAAACCCGCCCCGCGACGGTACTTTGGTACTGCCCGACGTCAATGGTGCGCGCCGGGTCGATCCGCTGGCTGAAAAAGCCGCTGACCATGTCGGTGAACACCACGCCCGCCGTCACCAGCACCGGCGCCTCCTCGATCGCGGTGCGCACCCATTCGGCGCTGGCCGAACCCGCATAAATGCCAAGGAAATTCGGGGAGCTCTCGTCGAGCAGGCTCTTTCCCCACATCAACGTGGCGTGCGGCACCACGTCGGCGGCCAGCAGGGCCTCGAGCTCTTTGACGGCTTGCAGGCGGTGGACCAGCAGGTCGGCGAGCACGGTCAACTGGTGATCGCCGATGAGTTCGTTGGCGGCCTCGGTGAACAGCGACAGCGCGCGGGGGCTGGTGCCGCCGGTGTAGCGGGGCAGCGGCGCGTCAGGCGGTTCGGTGGGGAAGCGCGCCACATCGGTGGACAGCAGCAGGTAGCCCGGTCGCTTCTGCTCGCGCACCTCGGACAGCACCCGGTCGATCTCTCTGCATGCCGTCGCCGGCATGAGATTGGCCTGGGCGCAGGTGATTTCGCGGCTGATCCGGAAGAAGTGCTCGAAGTCCCCGTCGCCCAGCGAATGGTGCAGGGCCCGTCTGGTGCCCTGTGCGTCCTTCGAGGGGCCACCCACGATGTGCACCACCGGCACGTGTTCGGCGTAACTGCCCGCGACCGCGTTGGCCGCGGAGAGCTCACCGACGCCGAATGTCGTTACCACGGCCGACATTCCGCGCAGTCGACCGTACCCATCGGCGGCGTACCCCGCGTTGAGCTCGTTGGCGCTGCCCACCCAGCGAATGGTCGGGTGCGCGACGATGTGGTCCAAGAATTCCAGGTTGTAGTCGCCGGGGACGCCGAAGATCTCGGAGACACCGAGCTCGGCGAGGCGGTCCAACAGGTAGTCACCGACGGTGTAGACAGGATCAGTCACAGGATCAGTCACGAAGACGACGGTACGCCTGGCCCAAACGCCTACCGGCCGGACGCCGATTGGCCTATCGTGCGGGCCATGGCAATCAAAGAATCCCGCGAGATCGTCATCGAAGCCAGCCCCGAGCAGATCCTGGACGTCATCGCGGACTTCGAGGCGATGCCCGAATGGTCGGGACCGCACCAGAGCGCCGAAGTACTGGAGACCGGCGGCGACGGCCGGCCCAGCCAGGTGAAGATGAAGGTCAAAACGGCGGGCATCACCGACGAACAGGTGGTGGCCTATACGTGGAGCGGCAACGAGGTGAGCTGGACGCTGGTGAGTTCGGCCCAGCAGAAGTCGCAGGACGGCAAGTACATTCTGGTGCCCAAGGGTGACGACCAGACGCTGGTGAAGTTCGAGGTCACCGTGGACCCGAACGTTCCACTGCCCGGCTTCGTGCTCAAGCGCGCGGTCAAGGGGACGATGGATTCGGCCACCCAGGAGCTGCGCAAGCGCGTGCTCCAGGTCAAGAAGGGCAAGTAGCCGCCCGTGGCCGGCGGGCCCCTGGCCGGGGTGCGGGTGATCGAACTCGGCGGCATCGGGCCGGGGCCGCACGCCGGGATGATGCTCGCCGACCTGGGTGCCGACGTGGTTCGGGTGCGGCGGCCCGGGGGCCTCACGATGCCGCCCGAGGACCGCGACCTGCTGCACCGCGGGAAGCGGATCGTCGACCTCGACGTCAAGGCGCGGCCGCAGGCGCTGCTCGACTTGGCCGGCAAGGCCGACGTGCTGCTCGACTGCTTCCGGCCCGGTACCTGCGAGCGACTCGGCATCGGTCCCGACGACTGCGCGACGGTCAATCCGCGGCTGATCTTCGCGCGGATCACCGGCTGGGGGCAGCAGGGCCCGGTGGCCCAGACGGCCGGCCACGACATCAACTACCTGTCGCAAACCGGTGCGCTGTCGGCGCTGGGGTACCGGGATCGGCCGCCGATGCCGCCGCTGAACCTGGTCGCCGACTTCGGCGGCGGTTCAATGTTGGTGCTCCTGGGCATCGCCGTCGCGCTCTACGAGCGGGAACGCTCGGGCAAGGGCCAGGTCGTGGACGCCGCGATGGTGGACGGCGTCAGCCTGCTCGCCCAGATGATGTGGACGATGAAGGCGACCGGTTCGCTGCGTGATGAGCGCGAATCGTTCCTGCTCGACGGCGGCGCGCCGTTCTACCGCTGCTACGAGACCTCCGACGGGAAGTACATGGCGGTCGGCGCCATCGAGCCGCAGTTCTTCGCGGCGCTGCTGACCGGGCTCGGCTTGTCGCCCGACGAGGTGCCGGGCCAGCTCGACATCGGTTCTTACCCAAGGATGTACGACGTCTTCGCGAAGCGGTTCGCCAGCCGCACCCGCGAGGAGTGGACGAAAATCTTCGCAGGCACCGACGCGTGCGTTACCCCGGTGTTGACCTGGAGCGAAGCCGCCACGAACGACCACCTGAATGCGCGGTCGACGGTGATCACCGCCCACGGCGTCGAGCAGGCCGCACCCGCGCCGCGTTTCTCCCGAACGCCGGCCGGCCCGGTCGGGCCGCCGCCGGCGGCAACGACCCCGCTCACCGAAATCGGCTGGTAAGTAGAGATTTCGGCGAACCCCATCCGCGCCTAGGCCGGTGGGGTTAAGTTTGACGCAGTGGCCGTAAAAGCATCACGGGAATTTGTCGTAGACGCGCCGCCAGGAGTGGTCATGGAGGCGCTGACAGATGTCGGCGTCCTGTCGTCGTGGTCGCCGCTGCACAAACACATCGAGGTGATCGACCGTTATCCCGACGGCCGGCCCCACCACGTCAAGACCAAGATCAAGATCTTCGGGATCGTCGACAAAGAGATCCTGGAGTATCACTGGGGCCCCGACTGGGTGGTCTACGACGTCAAAGGGACCGCCCAGCAGCATGGCCAGCACATCGAGTACAACCTCAAGCCCGAGGGACTCGACAAGACGCGTGTGCGTTTCGACATCACCGTCGAACCGGCCGGGCCCATTCCGGCGTTCGTCGTCAAGCGGGCCACCGAAAAGGTTCTGGACGCCTCGGTGAAGGGACTGAGCGACCTGGTCACGGGTGGCGGCGCCCCGGATCAGCCGACCCAGCCGTAGCAGTGGCCGTCCAAGCATCGTCGGAAATCGTCATTGACGCGCCCCCGGGCGTCATCATGGACGCGCTCGCGGACATGGACACCGTGCCGTCGTGGTCGGCGGTGCACAAGAAGGTCGACGTGATCGACAGTTACCCCGACGGGCGGCCCTGCCACGTCAAGGTCACGATCAGGGTGATGGGCATTTTCGACACCCAGTTCCTGGAGTACCACTGGGGGCCGGACTGGATGGTGTGGGACGCCAAAAAGACCATCCACCAACACGGTCAGCACGGCGAGTACAACCTGACCCGCGTGAGCGACGACAAAACCCGCGTGCGATTCGGCATCACGGTTGAGCCGTCGGCGCCATTGCCGGAGTTCGTGATCAACCGCGCCCGCAAGAAGATCCTGCACGCCGCGCTGGAGGGGCTGCGCAAGCGAGTGATGGAGGGTTAGGTGACGGCCTCGCCCCGCAGCGCGGCAAGTCGCCGGATCGCCTCGTCGAGGGTGTCGTCGCGTTTGCAGAAGGTGAAGCGCACCAGGTGATTCCACACGTCCGCGTGCGGGGCCGCCGGGTCGCAGAACGCCGACATCGGGATGGCCGCTACGCCTACCTTTTCCGGTAGCGCCGCGCAGAACGCGGTGCTGTCGTCGTACCCGAGCGGGCGCGGGTCGGCGCACAGGAAGTAGGTGCCGTCGCTGTCATGCACCGCAAAGCCGATATCGGTCAGTCCGGCGGCGAGCCGATCCCGCCTGGCCTGCAACGAGCGGCGCAGCCCGGCCACCCAGGCGTCCTCGGTGTCCAGCGCCAGGGCCACCGCGGGCTGGAACGGCGCGCCGCCGACGTAGCTCAGGTATTGTTTGGCCGCGCGCACGCCGGCGATCAGTTGCGCTGGGCCGCAAGCCCATCCGATCTTCCACCCGGTGCAGTTGAACATCTTGGCGGCGCTGGAGATGGTGATCGTGCGCTCGGCCATGCCGTCGAAGCCGGCCAGCGGCAGATGCTTCCTGCCGTTCGGACCGTCGAACACCAGGTGCTCGTACACCTCGTCGGTGATCACCAATAGGTCGGCCGCCACCGCGATGTCCGCGATGGCCGCCAGATCCGCCGGGCTCAACACCGTGCCGGTCGGGTTGTGCGGCGAGTTGACGATCAGCGCGCGGGTGCGCGGCGTCACCGCGCGCCGCAGGGCGTCGGCGTCCAGGGCGAAGCCGCGCCCGTCGGGGACCAGCGGCACCGCGACCCGCTGCGCGCAGGCCATCGCCACCACCGGCGAGTACGAGTCGTAGAACGGTTCGATGAGGATCACTTCCGTGCCCGGCTCGACCAGCCCGAGCACCGCCGCGGCGATGGCCTCGGTGGCGCCGACGGTCACCAGCACCTCGGTGTCGGGGTCGTAGTCGACACCGAAATGGCGCCGCCGGTGCGCGGCGACGGCCTGGCGCAGCGGCGCGATGCCTATCCCGGGCGGGTATTGGTTGGCGCCCGCGGCGATGGCGTCCTGCGCGGCCTTGAGCAACGAAGGGGGCCCGTCCTCGTCGGGAAAACCCTGGCCGAGGTTCACCGCGCCGATCCGCGCGGCCAGCGCCGACATCTCCGCGAACACCGTCGTCGCGTACGGCCGCAGCCGCGACACCGTCATGGGGGTCGAGCTTAAGGCCGCCGTCCCCGTCTCGGGTGCGAAGGCGCCCGCGCACTCGGCGCCGAGGGCGCGGCCGGCCGCACATCCGGGCGTCTGACCTGCGCGGTCCGCCCAACCAACAGGTTGGCCGGGGCCCCTGTTAGGGTGCTCTTATACGGATCCGAACCCCCATTTTGTGAAGAGGAAGCCGACATGTCCGAAGAAGCCTTCGTCTACGAGGCCATCCGCACGCCGCGCGGTAAGCAGAAGAACGGCGCGCTGAACGAGGTCAAGCCGCTGAACCTGGTCGTCGGCCTGATCGAGGAGCTGCGCAAGCGCAATCCCGACCTCGACGAAAACCTGATCAGCGACGTCATCCTGGGCTGCGTGTCGCCGGTCGGTGACCAGGGCGGCGACATCGCCCGTACCGCGGTGATCGCGGCCGGCATGCCCGACACCGTCGGCGGTGTGCAGCTGAACCGTTTCTGCGCCTCCGGGCTGGAAGCCGTCAACACCGCCGCCCAGAAGGTGCGCTCCGGCTGGGACGACATGGTGCTCGCCGGTGGCGTCGAATCGATGAGCCGCGTACCGATGGGCTCCGACGGCGGCGCGATGATGGCCGACCCCGCCACCTCTTACGACGCGTACATCGTCCCGCAGGGCATCGGCGCGGACCTGATCGCCACCATCGAGGGCTTCTCCCGCGACGACGTCGACGCCTACGCGCTGCGTTCGCAGGAGCTCGCGGCCGCGGCGTGGTCGGGCGGCTACTTCGCCAAGTCGGTGATTCCGGTCCGTGACCAGAACGGCCTGCTGATCCTCGACCACGACGAGCACATGCGCCCCGACACCACGATGGAGGGCCTGGCCAAGCTGAAGCCCGCCTTCGAGGGATTGGCGGCGATGGCCGGCTTCGACGACGTGGCGCTGCAGAAGTACCACTGGGTCGAGAAGATCAACCACGTCCACACCGGCGGCAACAGCTCCGGCATCGTCGACGGCGCCGCGCTGGTCATGGTCGGCTCGGAGGCCGCCGGCAAGTCGCAGGGCCTGACGCCCCGCGCCCGCATCGTCGCGACGGCCACCACCGGCGCCGACCCGACGATCATGCTGACCGGCCCGACGCCGGCCACCCAGAAGGCGCTCGACCGGGCCGGCCTGACCGTCGACGACATCGACCTGTTCGAGCTGAACGAGGCGTTCGCGTCGGTCGTGCTGAAGTTCCAGAAGGACCTGCACATCCCCGACGAGAAGCTCAACGTCAACGGCGGCGCCATCGCGATGGGTCACCCGCTGGGCGCCACCGGCGCGATGATCCTGGGCACCATGGTCGATGAGCTGGAACGCCGCAACGCCCGTCGTGCGCTGATCACGTTGTGCATCGGTGGCGGCATGGGCGTCGCGACGATCATTGAGAGGGTTTAAGCGCATGGCAGAGAACACGATTCAGTGGGACAAGGACGCCGACGGCATCGTCACCTTGACCCTGGACGACCCGACCGGTTCGGCCAACGTCATGAACGAGCACTACAAGGAGTCCATGCACAAGGCCGTAGAACGCCTTGTCGCCGAGAAGGATTCGATCACCGGGGTGGTGATCACCAGCGGGAAGAAGACCTTCTTCGCCGGTGGTGACCTGAAGAGCATGATCACCGCGGGCCCGGAGAACGCCGGCGAGGTCTTCGCCGAGGTCGAGGACATCAAGCGCGACCTGCGCGCGCTGGAGACCCTGGGCAAGCCGGTGGTGGCCGCCATCAACGGCGCGGCGCTGGGCGGCGGGCTGGAGATCGCGCTGGCCTGCCACCACCGCATCGTCGCCGACGTCAAGGGCGTCCAGATCGGGCTGCCCGAGGTCACGCTGGGTCTGCTGCCCGGTGGCGGCGGCGTCACCCGCACGGTGCGGATACTGGGCATCCAGAACGCGTTCCTCAACGTGCTGAGCCAGGGCACCCGCTTCAAGCCGGCCGCGGCCAAGGACAACGGCCTGGTCGACGAGATCGTCGCCAGCGTCGACGAACTGGTTCCCGCCGCCAAAGCGTGGATCAAGGCCAACCCCGAGGCCCACACCCAGCCGTGGGATGTCAAGGGCTACAAGATCCCTGGCGGAACCCCGAGCAGCCCGGCGCTGGCGGCGATCCTGCCGTCGTTCCCGTCGCTGCTGCGCAAGCAGCTCAAGGGCGCGCCGATGCCGGCGCCGCGGGCCATCCTGGCCGCGGCCGTCGAGGGCACGCAGGTGGACTTCGACACCGCCACCCGCATCGAGAGCCGCTACTTCACCGAACTGGTCACCGGCCAGGTCGCCAAGAACATGATCCAAGCGTTCTTCTTCGACCTGCAGACCATCAACGGCGGCGGCTCGCGCCCCGACGGCATCGGCAAGACCCCGATCAACAAGATCGGCGTGTTGGGTGCCGGCATGATGGGCGCCGGCATCGCCTACGTCTCGGCCAAGGCCGGCTTCGACGTGGTGCTCAAGGACGTCAGCATCGAGGCCGCGCAGAAGGGCAAGGGCTACTCCGAGAAGCTGGAAGCCAAGGCGCTGGAGCGGGGCAAGACGACCAAGGAGAAATCCGACGCGCTCCTGGCCCGCATCACGCCGACGGCCGACGCCGCCGATTTCGCCGGTGTCGACTTCGTGATCGAGGCGGTGTTCGAGAGCCAGGACCTCAAGCACAAGGTGTTCCAGGAGATCGAGGACATCGTCGAGCCCAACGCCGTGCTGGGATCGAACACCTCGACGCTGCCGATCACCGGCCTGGCGACCGGGGTCAAGCGGCAGGAGGATTTCATCGGGATCCACTTCTTCTCGCCGGTCGACAAGATGCCGCTGGTCGAAATCATCAAGGGCGAGAAGACATCCGACGAGGCGCTGGCTCGCGTGTTCGACTACACGCTGGCCATCGGCAAGACGCCGATCGTCGTCAACGACAGTCGCGGCTTCTTCACCTCCCGCGTCATCGGCACCTTCGTCAACGAGGCGCTGGCGATGCTGGGTGAGGGCGTCGAACCGGCCAGCATCGAGCACGCCGGTTCGCAGGCCGGGTATCCCGCGCCGCCGCTGCAGCTGTCCGACGAGCTCAACCTGGAGCTGATGCACAAGATCGCGGTCGCCACCCGCAAGGGTGTCGAGGATGCCGGAGGCACCTACGAGCCGCACCCGGCGGAAGCTGTCGTCGAGAAGATGATCGAGATCGGCCGGTCCGGGCGGCTCAAGGGCGCGGGCTTCTACGAGTACGTCGACGGCAAGCGGACCGCCCTGTGGCCGGGCCTGCGGGAGACGTTCAAGTCGGGCTCGTCGGAGCCGCCGCTGCAGGACATGATCGACCGGATGCTGTTCGCCGAGGCGCTCGAAACGCAGAAGTGTCTCGACGAGGGCGTGCTGACGTCGACCGCCGACGCCAACATCGGGTCCATCATGGGCATCGGCTTCCCGCCGTGGACGGGTGGGAGCGCGCAGTTCATCGCCGGCTACTTCGGCCCGGCCGGCACCGGCAAGGAGGCGTTCGTCGCGCGGGCCAAGGAATTGGCTGCCAAGTACGGTGACCGCTTCAACCCGCCGAAGTCGCTGACCAGCTGAGCGCTTCGCGTCGCGTCGAAACATAACCGGTTGCGACGCCTTACGGCGTGTCGTCGCAGCCAGTTATGTGTCGCGACCCAGGGGCGGCTCATCTCATCGCCGCGGCGATGCGGCGCCACTGCTCGCGCGGGAATTCCGTCGGGTCGGCCGTCAGGACCTGGACGCAGACATGGTCGGCGCCGGCCGCGCGATGGTCGGCGACCCTGCGCATGACGGCCTCTTCGTCGCCCCACGCGATGACCGCGTCGAGGAGCCGATCGCTGACCTGTGCCACGTCCTCTTCGGAGAACCCGCTGCGCAGCAGGTTGTTGGCGTAGTTGGGCAGCGCCAGATACGCCCTGAGCCAGTCGGCTCCGATGCGGCGCGCCTCGTCGGCGCCGTCGCACAGGATTACGGTCTGCTCCGGCAGCAGCAGCGGGCCTTCGCCCAAAACCGAACGGGCAGAAGCGGTGTGGTCCGGGGTGACGAGGTAGGGATGGGCGCCGCGGGCGCGCGTCGCGGACAGGGCCAGCATCTTCGGGCCGAGCGCGGCGAGGACCCGCGCTTCGGCGGGCACCGGCCGCGGCGCCGCGTCCAGCCCGTCCAGGAATGACGCCGTCGCCGCCAGTGGCTTGCGGTAGCGCCCCGGCTGGCCGGCGTCGATCAGCGGCGCGTGGCTGACTCCGATGCCCAGCAGGAAGCGGTCGCCGTGCTCGGCGGTCAGGGCGTCATACGATGCGGCGACGTCGCCGGGGGCGTGCATCCACAGGTTGAGGATCCCCGTGGCGATCACGGTGCGCCGCGTCGCGCCGAGCAGATGGCCCACCGCCTCGAACACGGGACCGCCCACGTCGGGAATCCACAGCGCGGTGAAACCCAGCTCGTCCAATTCCGCTGCGGCATCCGCGCTTTCGGATGCATCGCCGTAGCGCAGCTGGCTGCTCCAGATTCCGACACCGGCGAGGTCCATTGGCGATCCTTCCTTCTGCGTCACACCTCGCTGTAGTCGGGCACCGGCATCGAGTTGTGCATCCGCACGCCCTTGGTGTTGAGCTTGGCCAGCGCCCGGGAGAGCGAGCCGGGCATCAACGAGACTAGCTGCAGCCCGCGGGTCAACGCCCAAACTCCCGCCCGGGAGCCCGGGACGATGGTCCGGGCGGCCCCGCGGGCGAAGGCCCGGCTGAGGTGCACGGGCTCACGCATCTGCAGCTCGTAGGCGGCGAAGGCGCGCAGGTGATCCCCGTCCGCCCGGGCCAGCTCGCCCGCCAGCACGTAGGCGCCGAGGACCGCCAGGCTGGTGCTGCCGCCGACCGCGGGACCGGGGCAGTAGCCGGCGTCACCGACGAGGGTGACCCGCCGGCGCGACCAGATGTTCATGCTGAGTTGGCTGATCGCGTCGAAGTAGAAGGCCGGCGTCCCGTCGATCTCCTCCAGCCAGCGGTCCACCCGGGGGTCCCAGCCCGTGTATGCATCGCGCAGTATCTCCTTTTGCCGCAACGAGTCCCGGTGATGGTAGTCGAGCTCGGTTTTGCGCCGGAACATGAACACCACCCGGGCGTCGTCCAGGTGTTCCGCGGTGTAGATCGCCGCGAGTCGGCCGACGCCGATGTGGCCGACCATCTCTTTGGGTGTGGCCAGCGACTTAGGTGCCGACACCACCGCCAGGTAGCCGCCCAGGAATCGGGTCAGGCTGTCCTCCTCGCCGAAGGTCAGGCGCCGGACGTTGGAATGCAGACCGTCGGCGCCGACGATGACGTCGAACCTGCGGGCCGGGGAGCGCTCGAACGTCACGTCGCCGTCGTGGTCGATGGCCGTGATGGAGTCGCCGAAGAGGTACTCCACGTCGTCACGGGCGGCGTCGTAGTAGATCTCGCTGAGATCGTCGCGCATGATTTCCACGTGCCGGTCGGAGGCGACGCCGACGAGCTTGGTGAGGTCGACCTCGGTGGCTCGCGGCCGGCCTTCCCGGTACATGGTCATGTGATCGGTGCCGGTGGCGAGCGCCTCGATGCGCGGCAGGACGCCCATCTGCGCCGAGATCTCCATCGCCGGACGGAACAAGTCGACGGCGTGGCCGCCGGTCTTGCGCAGCGTGGGAGCGCGCTCGACGACCGTGACGTCGAAACCATACCTGGCCAGCCAGTACGCCAGCACCGGCCCGGCGATGCTGGCACCGGAGATCAGAACTCGCATCGCGACCTCCCGCTGATCTAGCGTTCGGTAAGCCTAACGGCCAGTGCGAGGAGCTAGTTCTGGTCCTGCGCGTTCTGGGTGAAAATGTCGCCCGACGTCTGGCCGTTGTCGTTGACGAAATTGGTGTCGTCGGTGGCGAAGGGCGCGGTGGCCGAGGGGCTGGACGCGAAAACCGTTGCGCTGCCGCTCGGCTGCGCGGCGCCGTACAGCGAGAGGGTGGCGGCGGCAGCGGCCCCCGCGAAGACCAGTTGCGCCGCGCGGATTCGCCGGCGCCGGGATGGATTGACTTGGTGCCCGAGGTTTGTCATGCATCCTGTTTAGGGGTTCGTTGTCAGCCGCGGCTGGGGCCGAGCTATCGATCCGCTGTGAGGCCGGCGGGGCTGGGCCTGATAGCCGGGCTAGAGTCCCTTGCTATGCGCTTTGGTCTCTTCATTCCGCAGGGCTGGCGAATGGATCTGGTCGGCATCGAGCCCGACAAGCACTGGGCGGTGATGCGCGACCTGGCCGCCTACGCCGATGGCAGCGCATGGGACTCCTTGTGGGTCTACGACCACTTCCACACCGTCCCGATGCCGACGGGCGAAGCCACCCACGAGGCGTGGTCACTGATGGCGGCGTACGCGGCGACCACGTCGAGGATCAAACTCGGCCAGATGTGCACGGCGATGAGCTACCGCAATCCGGTGTATCTGGCCAAGGTCGCCGCGACCGCCGACATCATCTCCGGCGGCCGGATCCAGATGGGCATCGGCGGCGGCTGGTACGAACACGAGTGGCGCGCTTACGGTTACGGCTTCCCCTCGGCCAAGGTGCGGTTGGGGCGGCTGGACGAAGGCGTACAGATCATGCGCGACGCCTGGCGCGACGGCAAAGTCAGTTTCAACGGCGAGCACTACCAGGTCGACGGCGCGATCGTCGCGCCGAAGCCGTTGCAGGACAACGGCATCCCGATGTGGATCGCAGGCGGCGGCGAGAAGGTGACCTTGCGCATCGCCGCGAAATACGCGCAGTACACCAATTTCACGCCCGAGCCCGAGGCGTTCGCGCACAAATCGGAGGTGCTGGCCCGGCATTGCCGCGAGGTGGGCACCGACTTCGACGCGATCGTGCGTTCGGCGAACGTCACCGCCCTGCTCGGTACGTCGGACGACGACGTCAAGGACCGGTTGAAGCGGGTGCGCGACCGCATGGTCGGCTACGTGCCCGAGGCGGTGGCCGACGCGATGATCGCCGGTGGCAGCGGGCCGGATTCGGCCACTGGCACACCGGAACAGGTGATCGAGCGGATCGCGAAGATCCGCGACCTGGGCTGCGAGTACGCGATCTGCTACTTCCCGGATGCCGCCTACGACCGTTCCGGCATCGAGTTGTTCGAACGGGAAGTCATTCCCGCGCTGAGCTAGGAGCGGGTCGCGAGCAGCGGCTAGATGTCGGTGGTGACGTAGCGCGTCTTCACCGGCGGCGCGGCCAGCAGCGGGGGCAACTCGGTCAGTTTGCCCTCGCCGGCCCGGAAGGCGCGATACGCCTCGTCGTGTTCGACGCTCTGCCAGAGTTCGTAGATCAGCCAGTGCGCCTCGTCGTCCTCGTCGACGAGCACGTCGGTCTGCAGGTTGCCCGCGAAAGCGCGGGTGTCCTTGAGCGCCCGTCCCATCACCTCGCGCGCCGCCTGCACCGCGTCGGGCTTCAGCCTGAGTTCGAGTGTCACCGTCACCGGCATGGTGGTCTCCTCACGTCGCACGGATCCTCGCCAAGATAGCCCGGCCGGCCGGAGGACGTGGACGCACCTCCGATTACGAGAATGCGGTTTCCACTTTTCGGAAACGTGTTATACGGTTCAGTGAGCAATATTCTGTGGACGCTCCTGGAGGATCCCTCGATGCAGAAGGCCCTGGCCCCCGAAATCTCCACTTGGCCCGACGAGAATCCGCAGCTCATCGGGAGTCGCTGTGGCAACTGCGGTGCCACGACCTTCCCGGTGCAGCAGTGGTGCCCGCGCTGTAGCGGCGGCGAGATGACGGAATTGTTGTTGCCGCGACGCGGAACCTTGGTGGCGTGGACCACCCAGGGATTCCCGCCGGGGGCGCCCTTCGCGGGTCCGACCGGGAAGGACTTCGTGCCGTTCGGCGTGGGCCTCGTGCAGTTGGGCGACGTCATTCGAGTCGAGGGTCGGCTGACCGAGAACGACCCGGCCAACCTGCAGTTCGGTCAGGAGGTCGAGCTGACCATGGTGCCGTTGACCACGGACGCCGAGGGCGCCGAGGTCATGACGTTCGCCTTCCAGCCGGTTGAGAAAGGAGCCTGAGATGACGAGCGATGTGGCGATCATCGGCGTGGGCCTGCATCCCTTCGGCAGGTTCGACAAGACCGCAATGCAGATGGGGGCCGAGGCGATCCAGGCCGCGCTGACCGACGCCGGTGTGGCGTGGAAGGACATCCAGTTCGGCTTCGGCGGCAGCCACGAGGTCTCCAACCCCGACGCGGTGACCCGCCTGGTCGGGCTGACCGGGATCACGTTCACCAATGTGTTCAACGCGTGCGCCACCGCCGCGAGCGCCATTCAGCAGACCGCCGACACCATCCGGCTGGGCAAATACGACATCGGCATCGCCATCGGCTTGGACAAGCACCCGCGCGGGGCGTTCACCGATGACCCCGCCAAGCTGGCGCTGCCGCAGTGGTACGCGCAGAACGGGCAGTTCGTCACCACCAAGTTCTTCGGCATGAAGGCCAACAAGTACCTGCACGACCACAACATCTCCCAGGCCACCCTGGCCAAGGTGGCCGCGAAGAACTTCCGCAACGGGGCGCTGAATCCGAATGCGTTCCGCCGCAAGCCGATTCCCGAGGAAGAGATCCTCAACTCGGCAGTACTCAACTACCCGCTGACCCAGTACATGTTCTGCGCTCCCGACGAGGGCGCCGCCGCGGTGATCATGTGTCGCGCCGACATCGCGCACAAGTTCACCGACAAGCCGGTCTATGTGCGCGCCTGCGAGATCCGGACCCGCCGCTACGGCGCCTACGAGGTGCACGCCACCTTTGCCCCGCCGGAGGAGGACGTGTCGCCGACGGTGTACGCCGCCAAGGCCGCGTACGAGGCGGCGGGCATCGGGCCCGAGGACGTCGACGTCGCCCAGCTGCAGGACACCGACGCCGGCAACGAGGTCATCCACATGGCCGAGACGGGGCTGTGCGCCGACGGCGAGCAGGAGAAGCTGGTGGCCGACGGCGCCACCGAGATCCACGGCTCGATGCCGGTCAACACCGACGGCGGCCTGATCGCCAACGGCGAACCGATCGGCGCGTCGGGCCTGCGGCAGATGCACGAGCTGGTGCGCCAGCTGCGCGGCGAGGCCGGCGAGCGTCAGGTGCCCGGCAACCCGCGCGTCGGGCTGGCGCAGGTGTACGGCGCGCCCGGCACCGCGTCGGCGACGATCCTGTCGCTCTAGTTCCGACCGCAAGCAGGGGCGCGTCGCGCTAAATCGCCGGGCCCAGTAAGTCGTCGGCGTCGCGGATGACGTAGCCGTAGCCCTGCTCGGCCAGGAAGCGCTGGCGGTGCGCGGCGTACTCGGCGTCCAGGCTGTCGCGGGCCACCACGGAATAGAAGACGGCGCCGCCGCCGTCGGCCTTGGGTCGCAGCAGCCGGCCCAGCCGCTGCGCCTCCTCCTGGCGCGAACCGAAGGTACCCGAAACCTGCACCGCCACAGAGGCTTCCGGCAGGTCGATGGAGAAGTTGGCGACCTTGGACACCACCAGCGTCGACACCTCGCCGCGCCGGAACGCGTCGAACAGCGCTTCGCGTTCCTTGGTCCGGGTGGACCCCTGGATCACCGGGGCGTTCAGCTCGGCGCCGAGCTCGTCGAGCTGATCGAGGTAGGCGCCGATCACCAGGGTCTGCTCGCCGGGATGCTTCTCCAGAATCGACTTGACCACCGCGATCTTGGTGTGCACGGTCGAGCACAACCGGTACCGCTCCTCGGGTTCGGCCGTCGCGTACGTCATCCGCTCGCTGTCGGTCATGGTGACCCGCACTTCGACGCACTCGGCGGGCGCGATCCAGCCCTGCGCCTCGATGTCCTTCCAGGGCGCGTCGTAGCGCTTGGGGCCGATCAACGAAAAGACGTCGCCCTCGCGGCCGTCTTCGCGGATCAACGTGGCCGTCAGGCCCAGCCGCCGCTTGGACTGCAAATCTGCGGTCATCCGGAATACCGGCGCCGGCAGCAGGTGCACCTCGTCGTAGATGATCAGCCCCCAATCGCGGCTGTCGAAGAGCTCCAGGTGGCGGTATTCGCCCTTGGTGCGCCGGGTGATCATCTGGTACGTCGAGATGGTGACCGGCCGAATTTCCTTGCGCTCGCCTGAGTATTCGCCGATCTCGTCCTCGGTCAGCGAGGTGCGGGCGACCAACTCGCGTTTCCATTGCCGCGCCGCGACGATGTTGGTGACCAAGATCAGCGTCGTCGCACCGGCTTTCGCCATCGCGGCGGCGCCCACCAGCGTCTTTCCGGCGCCGCACGGGAGTACCACCACCCCCGAGCCCCCGGCCCAGAACGAGTCCGCGGCCAGCTGCTGGTAATCGCGCAGGTGCCAGCCGTCCTGATCCAGGCTGATGGGGTGAGCCTCGCCGTCGACGTAGCCCGCGAGATCCTCTGCGGGCCAGCCGATCTTGAGGAGCATCTGCTTGACGCGGCCCCGCTCGCTGTTGTGGACGACGACGGTGTCCTCGTCGATCCGGGCGCCCAGCATCGGCGCGATCTTCTTGTTGCGCAGCACCTCCTCGAGCACCGCGCGATCGAAGCTCACCAGCGTCAAGCCATGCACCGGGCTTTTGACCAGTTGCAGCCGGCCGTAGCGTGCCATGGTGTCGACGATGTCGACCAGCAAAGGCTGGGGCACCGCGTACCTGGAGAAGCTGACCAGCGCGTCGACGACCTGTTCGGCGTCGTGGCCGGCGGCGCGGGCGTTCCACAGCGCCAGCGGTGTGATGCGGTAGGTGTGCACGTGTTCGGGTGCGCGCTCCAGTTCGGCGAACGGCGCGATGGCCGCGCGCGCCTCGCCCGCCAGCTCATGGTCCACCTCGAGCAGCACCGTCTTGTCGGACTGCACGATCAATGGTCCGTCGGTCATACCCGCATTATCCTGACTCTCCCGACACCACCGACGTGATGCGGTGGATCGCGAAGTCACGCAACCGCCCCGATGCCGAGTCGAAGGCCACCAGCTGCCCGCCTTTTATCGTGATCGGCGACACCACCCGCTGCGTGGCGACCCCCGCGGCGTCGAGGTAACCGATCACCAACGTGTCCTGGACCTTGGCCGCGCGCTGCAGCAGCGACATGGTGACCGCCGGGTCGACGCGGATGTTCCCAAAGGGTGCGGCGGTCACCTTGCGCAGCACCGAGACGACGGCGTTCAGCGTCTCGCTGCTGGGCCGCGGTGGCGGACGGTACGGCCTGCGCTGCTGCGGCGTGGGCACCCTGGCCCCGCGCGGCCGGACATCGACGATGGAGCCGGTGGAGTCCTCGGCGGCCGGGGCGAAGCCCGCCTTGCGCAACGCGACGAGCACCTCGGCGATCGGCGCGGGCGACACCGCTACCGTCGGCGCCAGCGCGCGCAGCTGCAGCTCATCGGCGGCCGCGACGGCCTGGGCCAGCAATGCCGGGTCCTCGCAGCGCACGAAGGACGTGGCCATGCCGATGCGCAGCTGGCCATGCCGACGGGCGACGTCGTCGATGAGATAGGTAAGCCCTTGGGGCACGGGAGTTTTGGAATGCTTGCCGAAGAGGTCGTGCATCCAGTCGCGGGTCTTGCCGATGTCGAGTGCGTGCCGGATCGACTGCTCGCTGATGCGATAGACCATCGCCGTGCCGGCCGACTCGACGGTGGCGACCGCGGCCAGGTCGTCGGCGAGGTCGCGTTGCAGCGGCCCGGGCACCACGACGGTCAGATCGGCCTGGACCAGGAAGTGGTCGATCGGGGCCGGCATCGCCCGCGTCATCGCGCGCACCGCGATCTCCGGGTCGGCGCCGTCCTCCAGCAGTGCCCGCCCGGGCGTGCTGATCGCGCCACGGCCCACCAGGCCCAGCGCGTGGGCCTCGGCCAGCAGATCGCCGACGGGTTGCGGCTGCAGCCGCCTGGACCAGCGCGGTCGCCGCCAGATCAGCGCCGCCGAAGCGGTCACCGCGTCGACGCCCGCGCCGGGCGGCAGACCGCAGAGCATGCCCAGCAGCAGCCGGCGATCCAGCGGAGCGGCCGTCGAGTAAAGCGAATCATTAAGGGCGCCATAGGGTTTGGCGTCTGGACCGCGGGTGCCGATCAAGGCCGGCCGGCTCGGCAGGTCGAGCCACGTGCTGGCCAGCAGGTGCCAGCGCTCGGCGGGGGACAGCGCGGTGAACCGCTCGGTGGCCGCCGTGGGCGCCCAGTACGGGCCGTCGCCGACGGCGGGCTCCGGGTCGGGCATGCCGCTGGCGATCAACCCCGCCGCCGCGGCGATCTCGAGAATCAGGCCCAGCCGCGGCTCCTCGACGCCGGTCGCCTTGGCCAGCCGCTTGACGTCGCGGATCCCCAGTCCGCCGCTGCGCAGCTCGGGAACCGGTGCGGTGCCCAGGTTTTGCAGCAGCACGTCGAGCTCGCGCAACACGTCGATGACGGCCCCGGCGGCGACCGCGTCGACGTCCTCGGGGCTGGTGGTCGATACCACCGGGTCGGGCGCGGTCAGCTGCAGCGGACCGGGGTCCTCGCCGCGCAGCACCTGTCCGACGTGGCGGGGCAAGATCACCGTCTCGGCGTCGATGCGACGCAGCAGGCCCGCCGCCAGCAGCCGCGGCACCGGCCGATCCGCGGGGGCGCCCGGCGCGGCGTCGCGGGTGCGGCCCATCGGCGAACCTTCGAGCAGCTTGTGCAGCACGTCGAGCTGCGCTTGGTCGAGCCCGTCGACGAGTGCGGCGATCTCCTCGCCCGTCCGGGAGCTGTCCTCGAGCGTCACCTGACCCGGATGCCACGGCAACGCGGTGCCCGCGTCGGCGGCCAGCCGGACGGCGGTGTCGCCCCAGACCAGGGCGCGCTGCCTGAGGTCGTCCAGCGCGCCGACCACGTCGGGCTCCGCGGCCCGGTCGCCGATGAGCGCCAGCAGCTTCGCGGTCGGCACCGGGGCGGAATCGGCCTGCAGCACCAGCAGCGCGTCGAGCACCGCCAGCCGGAGGAAGTCCAGCTCGTCGGTGGCGGCCTTGACCGATTGGCGCGCCTGGGCACGCGCGGCCAGCGCGGCGATGCTGCCGGGCGGGGGCTGTGCGAGGTCCGGCCGGAGTTCGAGCAGTCGGATCAGCCGCTCGTCGGGCAAATCGGCCAGCCAGGACCCCAGCGGGATGTCCGGGGTGTTGTCGGTCATTGCTGACCAGCGTAAAGCAGCCGGCGGCCCCCACGGTCACGCTCACGACTCCGAGCAGTGGCCTTGCGCCACGCGCGCGTGCGCGACCTGTCAGAATGGACCGCGTGGCTGACACTGCTGAGGGCAAGGCCCGCAAGACCAACTACGTCGACAACGGCTGGCCGACGACGGACCCGGACGACCATGCCGTGAGCGAACTGGTGAGCGACCGGACGGGTGCCTTGTCACCCTTCGGTGAGCTGGTGTTTCCCCTGCCCGCAACCGACCTGCCCTACGTTCACCCGGTCACGGTCGTCAACCGGTAGGTCGCCCGGATGGCTAGGGCCTCCGAGGCCTCGAAGGCCTCCGCAAGCTGGGAGTCGCCTGATTCCCGGCCGGGCGCCCTCTCGCATCTGGACGACCGCGGCGCGGCCCACATGGTCGACGTCACGGAAAAGGGCGCCACGAAGCGCACCGCCGTCGCCGCGGGCGCGGTGCGCACCTCGCCGGAGGTCGTGGCGCTGATCTCAGCCGGCGGCCTGCCCAAGGGCGACGCGCTGGCCACCGCGCGGGTGGCCGGCATCCTGGCGGCCAAGCGCACCAGCGACCTGATCCCGCTGTGCCATCAGCTCGCGCTCACCGGCGTCGACATCGATTTCGCCATCGGCGACTCGGCTATCGAGATCACCGCCACCGTGCGCAGCACCGATCGCACCGGCGTGGAGATGGAGGCGCTGACGGCGGTCAGCGTCGCCGGGCTCACGCTCTACGACATGATCAAAGCGGTCGACCCCGCGGCTCGCATCGACGACATTCGGGTACTGCGCAAGCAGGGTGGCAAAAGCGGAAATTGGGAGAGGTGATGGGCGCGCGATCTGCACGAGTGATCATCGCTTCGACCCGCGCGTCGGAAGGTGTGTACGACGACCGGTGTGGGCCGATTATCACGGAATGGCTTGAGCAGCAAGGATTTTCGTCCGAAAAGCCCGCGGTGGTGGAGGATGGGGGGCCGGTCGGGGAGGCGCTGCGCGGCGCGCTGGACGACGAGGTCGACCTGATCATCACCTCGGGCGGCACCGGCATCTCGCCCAGCGACAGCACCCCGGACCAGACCGTGGCGGTGCTGGACTACATGATCCCGGGGCTGGCCGACGCGATCCGCCGCTCCGGGCTGCCGAAGGTGCCGACGTCGGTGCTGTCGCGTGGCGTGTGCGGCGTGGCCGGCCGGACGCTGATCGTCAATCTGCCAGGTTCACCCGGCGGCGTACGCGACGGCCTCGGGGTGCTCGCCGACGTTCTCGACCACGCGCTCGATCAACTCGCAGGCGGGGATCACGACCGATGACGCGCGTCTTGCGCGCCGCCATGACCGAAGCGCCGATTTCCCTGGCGGAGCACGAAGAGTTGGTGGGCCATCAGTCGGCCGGAGCCGTCGTCGGCTTCGTCGGCATGATCCGCGACCACGACGGCGGCCGTCGGGTGGTGCGGCTGGAGTATTCCGCGCACCCTTCGGCCGAGCAGGTTCTTGCCCAGGTGGTGGCCGAGATCGCCGAGGGGGCCAGCGGCGTGCGGGCCATCGCCGCCAGCCACCGCATCGGCGTGCTGCGCATCGGGGAGGCGGCGCTGGTGTCCGCGGTCGCCGCCGACCATCGTGGCGCGGCGTTCGACACCTGCGCCCGTCTGGTCGACACCATCAAGGCCCGGCTACCGGTGTGGAAGCACCAGTTCTTCGACGACGGAACCGAAGAATGGGTCGGCTCGGCCTAGCGGCCGGAAATCAGCCGGCCTGGGGCGGCTGCGCCAGGGCGTCCAGCGCGTCGTTGCCGTGGATGTCCGCGCCGCGGATCGCTTCCCACAGTTGCCTGGTGTAGCCGACCTGCGATGCGTGCTGCGGTGGGGCCGGCGCGTCGACGACCGGTGCGTCGGCGGGCGGCGCGGGCGGGACATCGGCGGGCGGCGGCGGCGCCAGCGGCCCGGGACCACCGTTGAGCCACGGCGCGTCCAGCGGGGCGTCCATGCCGGCCGGCGCGGGGGCGGGCACCTCGCGCGGCGTGGCGCCCGACAGCGGGCCGCCGCACACGGGCCAGGCGCCCTTACCCTGGGTCGCCAGGACCCGCTCGGCAACCGCGATCTGCTGTTCCTTGGTGGCCAGTTCGGCCGACGGGGCGTACTGGCCACCGCCGTGCGAGGCCCAGGTGCTCGAGCTGAATTGCACGCCGCCGTGGTAGCCGTTGCCGGTGTTGATGCCCCAGTTGCCGCCGGACTCGCAACGGGCTACTTGATCCCACTCGCCGTCGGTGGCCGCGGCCGCCTGGCCGGCGAGGGCGATGCTGCCGCCACCGAGAACCGCCCCCGTGAAGGCGATCTTGGCGACGCTGATGCTGGAAGTGGTGGGCTTACGATGACGTCCACTCATACGCGCCGGAATATTCCTCTCTCGTAACGCGCCTGCGAGGTCAGCTGTCGGGTTCGGGTTGGAGAGGCCACCCGGCCGACGTCGCACTCCCGTGGGAGCCGGCGCCGGCTTCACCCCAAGGAGCCGCAAGCGGCTCCAGTCCGATCACGGTGGACCGGTGGGTCCCCCGCCTCCATCCACTTTCGGGGTTCCCCGCCTACTGGATGGAGCTCGGCGCGATAAGCGAGGAGGAACACCACTCTGGAGATTGGCGAACCGTCCGAGACGCTAGCGGGTTCTGTTCGCCCCGTCACGTTTAGCGAAACCGGGCGTTTCCCTTACGGCCATCTGCGAAAAGCCCAGGAACACTAGGGATTTGCGCAGGTCATTGCGCCCGAGATCGGAGCGTGATTGTGTCGTTATCGTTTCGTTACGTGAGGTATCTCACAGTTCTATCCGCCCGCGAAGGGCGGCAGAACGTCGACCGTGTCACCGGGATGTAACGCGGCGGTCTCGTCGCGAACGGCGATTCCGTCGCACAGATACGAGCATCGGGTCAGCACGGTGGCGAGCCGCGATCCACGAGCGGCGAGCCGCTCGACCAGCCCCGAGACCGTGGTCCCGGGACGCACCACCACCGTCTCCGCCTCGACCCCGGCGGCCGCGCGCGCGGCGGCGAAGTAGCGGACGGTCACCTGGATTCCCTCCGCCTCGGCCGCAGCTTCCACCGGGCTAGCCACCGATCGCGCTCATCGGGCGATCGGGCTGGACGAAGTCGGGATCGTTGATGCCGTGGCCGGCGGGCTTGCTCCACATGGCACCGCGCCACGCCGCCTCGATCGCGTCGTCGTCCGCGCCGCCGCGCAACAGGCCCCGCAGATCGGTTTCCTCGGCGGAGAACAGGCAGCTGCGGATCTGGCCGTCGGCCGTGAGCCGAGTGCGATCACAGGTCGAGCAGAAGGCGTGCGACACCGAGGCGACGATGCCGAACTTTCCGCTCGGGCTGTTCGGCCCGGTGTCGACCAGATAGAGCTCGGCCGGGGCCGAGCCGCGCGGAGCGGGATCCGCCCGGAACCGGAAGTGGGGCCGCAGCGTCGCCAGCACGTCGTCGGCGGTCAGTGCGGCGCCGCGGCGCCACTGATGCCCGGCATCCAGCGGCATCTGCTCGATAACGCGCAGCTGGTAGCCGCGCTCGAGGCAGAACCGCAACAGGCCGACCACGTCGTCGCGTCCGGTCGCGGGGTCGAGCACCGCGTTGACCTTCACCGGCGTCAGGCCGGCCTCCTTGGCGGCGGCCAGCCCGTCCAGCACATCGGCGAGCCGGTCCCGCCGGGTGATGGCCGCGAAGTGGTCGGGGTCCACGCTGTCCATCGACACGTTGACCCGATCCAGGCCCGCCGCGGCGAGGGCCGCCGCCCGCCGCGCCAGCCCCACCCCATTGGTGGTCAGCGAGATCTCCGGGCGCGGCTGCAGCCGCGCCGCCGCGGCGACGACCTCTTCGAGGTGGCGTGACAGCAAGGGCTCGCCTCCGGTGAACCGCACGCTGGTGATCCCGAGCCGGGTGACCGCGATGTGCAGCAGCCTGGCCAGTTCGTCGGGCCGCAGCAGCTGCTCTGAAGGCAGCCAGTCCAGCCCCTCGGCAGGCATGCAGTAGCTGCACCGCAGGTTGCAGCGATCGGTCAGCGAGACCCGCAGGTCGGTGGCGGCGCGCCCGTAGGTGTCCATCAGTGGGCCGCTGGCCGGCGCGTTTTGGGCCGCGGCGCCGCCGCTGCGGCCCGGCACCGTCGGTAGACCCAACGCCGTCAGCGTCATGCGGGCACCGCTCCCATGCGGGCCGGAACGATGTCCTTGCCCAGCGGCATCAACGACACGGGGATCATCTTGAGGTTGGCCAGCGCCAGCGGAATACCGATGAGCGTGATCGCCATCGCCGCCGCGCTCGCCAGGTGACCGATCGCCAGCCACAGCCCGAAGAGCACTATCCACACGACATTTCCGATGAGGGCGCCCGTCCCGGCGGTGGGCTTGTCGACGATCGTCCGACCGAACGGCCACAGCGCATACGACGCGATGCGCAGCGAGGCGAAGCCGAAGGGGATGGTGACGATGAGCAGGAAGCTGATGAGCGCCGCCAGCAAGTATCCGGCGGCCATCCAGAGGCCGCCGAACACGAGCCAGACGACGTTCAGGATCAGGCGCATATTTCCTCCAGCGGTACTGCCAGGGTACCGAGTGCCAGGGTGACGGGGGTGCTCGGCAGGCGACGATCCGAGTAGGATCAGAACCCAACATGCGTCCTGCGCAGGCGGGACGCTTCTTGCGTTGCCCAACCTAGTGATCCGTCAGACAAGCAGGTGAGACCAGTGCCGACCGGCAAGGTTAAGTGGTACGACGCCGACAAGGGGTTTGGCTTTCTCTCGCAGGAGGACGGCGAGGACGTGTACGTCCGCTCGTCGGCGTTGCCCGCGGGGGTCGAGGGGCTCAAGGCCGGACAGCGGGTGGAATTCGGCGTGGCGTCGGGCCGGCGCGGACCACAGGCGTTGAGTCTCAAGCTGATCGATCCCCCGCCCAGCCTTTCCAAGACGCGGCGCGAGGCGCCGGTCGAGCACAAGCACAGCCCCGACGAGCTGCACGGGATGGTCGAGGACATGATCACGCTGCTGGAGGGCGCCGTGCAGCCGGAGTTGCGCAAAGGCCGCTACCCGGACCGCAAGACCGCCCGCCGGGTCTCCGAGGTGGTCAAGGCGGTGGCCCGGGAGCTCGACTCCTAACTGGGCGGTGGCCCGCGAAGCACCCCTACGCGGTGAAGCTACCGGGTGGTAACTTCGACAGGCGTAGGCCGTGGTATTCGGGCCGATGCCGGGTACTCGAGCCTCGACGTGGGTCGTAGCGAGGAGGCGGCGATGGCACAGCAAGCGCAGGTCACCGAGGAACAAGCCAGGGCGCTCGCCGAAGAATCCCGCGAAAGTGGTTGGGAAAAACCGTCGTTCGCCAAAGAACTCTTTCTTGGCCACTTTCCGCTAGACCTCATTCATCCGTTTCCGAAGCCGTCGGCGGCCGACGAAGAGCGCATCGGGGCCTTCCTCGCCCGGCTGCGCGAGTTCCTCGCCGGCGTCGACGGCAGCGTCATCGAACGCGACGCCCAGATTCCGGACGAATACGTCAAGGGCCTGGCCCAACTGGGCTGCTTCGGGATGAAGATCCCCACCGAGTACGGCGGTCTGGGCATGTCGCAGGTTGCCTACAACCGGGCACTGGTGATGGTTTCGTCGGTGCACCCCAGCCTGGGCGCGCTGCTGTCGGCCCATCAGTCGATCGGGGTGCCCGAGCCGCTCAAACTCGCCGGAACCGACGAACAAAAGCAGAAGTTCTTGCCGCGCTGCGCCGCCGGTGCGGTCTCGGCATTTCTGCTCACCGAGCCCGACGTCGGCTCCGACCCCGCTCGCCTGGCGTCGACGGCTACCCCCGTCGAGGACGGGAAGGCCTACGAACTCGAGGGCGTGAAGTTGTGGACGACCAACGGCGTGGTCGCCGAGTTGCTGGTCGTCATGGCCCGCGTGCCCAAGAGCGACGGGCATCGCGGCGGCATCAGCGCCTTCGTCGTCGAGGCCGATTCACCCGGGATCACCGTGGAGCGGCGCAACAAGTTCATGGGATTACGCGGCATCGAGAACGGTGTGACCAGGCTGCACGGCGTCCGGGTGCCCGCCGAGAACCTGATCGGCCGGGAAGGCGAGGGACTGAAGATCGCACTGACCACGCTCAACGCCGGGCGGCTGTCGATCCCGGCCAGCGCGACGGGGTCGTCGAAGTGGGCGCTCAAGGTAGCCCGCGAATGGTCCGGTGAGCGCGTGCAGTGGGGCAAGCCGCTCGGCAATCACGAAGCGGTGGCGAGCAAGATCTCGTTCATCGCCGCCACTACCTACGCGCTCGACGCGGTGCTCGAGCTGTCCGCCCAGATGGCCGACGAAGGCCGCAACGACATCAGAATGGAGGCGGCGCTGGCCAAGTTGTGGTCCAGCGAAATGGCCTGCCGCATCGCCGACGAGCTCTTGCAGATCCGCGGCGGCCGGGGCTACGAGACCGCGGAGTCCCTGGCAGCGCGCGGGGAGCGCGCGGTGCCCGCCGAGCAGGTGGTGCGCGACCTGCGGATCAACCGCATCTTCGAGGGTTCCAGCGAGATCATGCGGCTGCTCATCGCGCGCGAGGCGGTCGATGCCCACCTGACCGCGGCCGGCGACCTCGCCAAGCCCGACACGGGCCTGCGGCAGAAGGCCGCCGCGGCCGTCGGCGCGAGCGGGTTCTACGCAAAGTGGTTGCCGCAGCTGGTGTTCGGTGAAGGTCAGCGGCCGACCGCGTACAGCGAGTTCGGCTCGTTGGCGTCGCACCTGCGGTTCGTCGAACGCTCGACGCGCAAGCTGGCCCGCAACACCTTCTACGGGATGGCGCGCTGGCAGGCCAGGCTCGAGCAACGGCAGGGGTTCCTGGGCCGGATCGTCGACATCGGCGCGGAACTGTTCGCGATGTCCGCGGCGTGCGTGCGCGCCGAGGGGCAGCGGGCCGCGGATCCCGTCGTCGGCCGGCAGGCGTACGAGCTGGCCGAAACGTTCTGTGAGCAAGCGACGCTACGGGTGGAGGCGCTGTTTGAGGCGTTGTGGTCCAACACCGACAGCAGCGACGTTCGGTTGACCCACGACGTGCTGGAGGGCCACTACACCTGGCTGGAGGACGGCATCCTCGACCAGTCGGAGGGCACCGGGCCGTGGATCGCGCACTGGGAACCGGGTGCGTCGACCGAGGCCAATCTGGCCCGCCGATTCCTGACCTGAGTTCGCGGGCAGAATTGTCGCCATGGCCTCTTATGTAGCCCCGGCGGGCGAATTCACTCGCGACACCAACTACATCACCACCCGGATCACCGCCGACGGACGTGACGGCTACCCGGTGGAGCCCGGCCGGTATCGGCTCGTCGTCGCCCGAGCCTGCCCGTGGGCCAATCGCGCCATCATCGTGCGGCGGTTGCTGGGCCTGGAAGACGTTCTCTCCATTGGGTTTTGCGGCCCCACGCACGACGAACGCAGCTGGACGTTCGACCTGGACCCGGGTGGCGTCGACCCGGTGCTGAAGATCCCGCGCCTGCAGGACGCGTACTTCAAGCGCTTCCCCGGCTACCCGAAGGGGATCACGGTGCCCGCAATCGTCGACGTGCCGACCGGCGCGGTGGTCACCAACGACTTCGCCCAAATGACCCTGGATCTGTCCACGGAGTGGACCGCCTACCACCGCGACGGCGCACCCCAGCTGTACCCCGAACCGCTGCGGGCCGAAATCGACGAGGTGAGCAAGAGGATCTACACCGAGATCAACAACGGCGTCTACCGGTGCGGCTTCGCCGGCTCGCAGGAGGCGTACGAGGCGGCCTACGACCGGCTGTTCACCGCGCTGGATTGGGTGAGCGAACGCCTGGCCAACCAGCGATACCTGGTGGGCGACACCATCACCGAGGCGGACGTGCGGCTGTTCACCACGCTGGCGCGGTTCGACCCGGTCTACCAGGGGCACTTCAAGTGCAATCGGAGCAAGCTGTCCGAGATGCCGGTGCTATGGGCTTACGCCCGCGACCTGTTCCAGACGCCGGGGTTCGGTGACACCGTCGACTTCGTCCAGATCAAGCAGCATTACTACATCGTGCACGCCGACATCAACCCCACGCGCATCGTGCCCAAGGGCCCGGACCTGTCCGGCTGGCTGACCCAGCACGGGCGAGAGACGTTGGGCGGCAGGCCTTTCGGGGACGGTAGCCCGCCCGGGCCGCCGGTCGACGGCGAGCGGGTGCCGGCCGGCCACGGCGCGTGAGTTAGTTTCGAGCCGAACATCGACTTGTTGCACGACATCTTGCCGTTTCGGCGCAACAAGTCCACGTTGGGCCAGTCATAGGCGGCAGCCCGCCGCGAGCAGGGCACGATGGACACGCGCAACGACGACGTGGGGTCGGTTCCGCAACATCTCGGCGCTGACGCGGATGATCGCCCAACCGCGCGCCTCGAGTTCGGCCAGTCGGTCGATGTCCCGGCTTCGCTGCGCGGGATCGGTCCAATGGTGCGAGCCGTCGAATTCGACGCCGACCTTCCACTCCTCCCATCCCATATCGATCCGGGCCATAACCCAACCCCACTCGTTGAGCACCTCAATCTGGGTCTGGGGACGCGGCAGCCCGGCGCCGACGAGGGCCAGGCGGGTATTCGTCTCGTACGGCGACTCCGCTCCGTCATCGGCCAGATGCAACACCCGTCGCAACTGAGTCAGCCCGCGTGCGCCGCGATGGCGGTCCGCGACGAGCTCGATGTCAGCCGCCTTGACCCCGGTCGCGCGCATGAGCGCGTCCAACCGAATCACGGCCGCAGCCAAACCCTTTCGTCTTCCGAGGTCGAATGCGGTGCGGGCCGGCGTGGTGATGCGAATGCCGTCGCGTACGGACGTTTCGTCGTCGTCCAACGTGTCGCTGTGCACAATGATGCCGCGAGCCTTGTCGCGGCTGGGCCGGTTCAGCTCGGCCGGCAGCCAGTCGTCGATCCACGCCGTGCGGTGCAACGCCGCAGCGGATAAGCCCGCCATCGTCGCGGTCCGGCCCGACCACAGCCATGCGGCCACCGCGCGGGTTACGGGCGTCAGCTTCTGCCCGCGGCGGATGTAGACGTTGCGATGAACCATCTCGAAATCGGTCCGCAACCGATGCCGGGTCACCACCCCGGCGGCGAGCGCGTCGGTGCCTCTGAATGGCCAGTGCAGGATTTCCATGCGCACACGGTGCCGGGCGGCCCCGACATCTTCGGTCCAGCGTCGACTTGTGGCGAGAAACCACCCCGTTTCGGCGCAACAAGTCGACGCTCGACGGGAAGTTAGGACGTCAGGCGCACCGACCATTCCGCGTGCGGGACGGCGCGGACCATGCTGGTGTCATTCGACTGGCCTTCGTCGACCACCAACGTCAGCAACTGCACCACGATCCCGGTCAGCCGCCCGCGCTGCGGGTCGACCGTCGGGATGGTCACCGCGAAGCGGCTGCCCGGCCGGAAAATGGTCATGGCGGTGTTGGCGGGGTCCTCGTACACCTGCAACAGCCGCCACGGCGCGCGCGCGATGGCCTCGGGGACCGAAAGTTGCACCGGGTAGCGCTCATTGAACGGCAGCTCGCCCTGGGTTTGCGGCGTCTGGCAGTCGTTGAGGTTGAGCACATTGCAATACAGGTACGGCCCGACCCGCGTCAGGTGGCCGTGCGAGTACGCGCTGATCTCGGGTCGCTGCACACCGTGCGGGCGTACTAGCAGCCATGCGCCGACCCCGGCCCCGATGCACGCCAGCGCCACCACGGCCGCGACGAGCATGACCGCACCGCGTTTCACTCAGGCACCGCCGCCGGCCTTCCGGTGCCCTGGCGCAGGCCCTCCTGCTCGACCATGACGGGCCGGTTGCCGCCGAGGCCGGGGATCAGCGAGTTGCCGCGGAAGCTGACCAGGGTCTGGGCCAGGCCGAGGATGAGCAGCGCGCTGACCGCGGTGAAGCCGACCCACAGTTCGGTGTACACGAGCACGCCGAGCGCCCCGCCCAGCACCCACGCCAGCTGCAGGGTGGATTCCGACCTTCCGAATCCCGACGCGCGCGACTCCTCGGGCAGGTCGTGTTGCAAGGAGGCATCGAGCGAGGCCTTGGCGATCGCACTGGACCCCGAGGTGACCAGGGTGGCGATCACGGCCGCCATCAGGGTGCCCGCCACCGACGCCGCCAACGCGACCGCGCACACCGCGACCGTGCAGCGCACCACCAGCACGGCCGGCCTGCCCAGCTTCAGGCGGGCGCTGGTGAAGTTGCCCGCGAAGTTGCCGATGCCCGCCGCGGCGCCGATCATGCCCAGCATGGCCAGTTGGGCCCACCCGTTGGATTGGTGCGCCTTGGCCACGAACGCTGGGTACAAGAACAGGAAGCCGACCATCACCTTGATGGTGCAATTGCCCCACAGCGAGGTGATGATGTTGCGGCCCAACGGTTGCCGAAGGGTCCCGCCCACCTTGCGGACCTCTTCGGGCCAGCCTCGTCGCGGCGGGCCGCTGCCGTTGCGATAGCTCAGGGTGGCCGGCACCTCACCCGCGGTCACCTCGACCCAGCGCGGGATCCGCATCGACAGCAGGGCGCCGGCGATCGTCACGCCGATTACGACGAACAACGCGCCCGGCAGCTTGAACAAATGGGTGCAGGCGAACTCGACGCCGCCCGCGATCGCGCCGCCGGCGATCGTGCCGCCCAGAAGGCCGAACACGGTCAGCCGGGAATTGACCCGCACCAGGTCGATCGTCGGCGGCATCACCCTCGGCGTCACCGCGCTGCGCAGCACGCTGAACGACTTGGAGAGCACCATCATGGCCAGCGCGCAGGGGTAGAGCACCATCGACGGGTAGCTGCCCGTGGCGCCGTCGTAGTTCATGATCAGCAGCACCGCCAGCGCGGTGCGCAGCGCGAAGGACAGCGCCAGGGCGACGCGCCGGCCGTGCTGGAGGCGGTCCAGCGCCGGACCGATGAGCGGCGCGATCACCGCGAATGGCGCGATGGTGATCAACAGGTACAGCGCCACCTTGGACTTGCTCTCCCCGCTGGCCGCGGCGAAGAACAGCGTGTTGGCAAGCGCGACGGCCATCGCGGCATCCACCGCGAAGTTGGCGACCACCGGCCACGTCAGGGCGGTCAGGCCGGACTTGTCGGCGCCGTCGGCGGTGGCGGCCCGCTGCACCATCCAGTACATGCGCGATCCCATTTCGCGGCTTCGCATCGCCGCGGCGCGGGTGACCGTGATGCGTTCAGCGGCGGGACCACGCGGGGGCGCGCCGCTACCGCGGTCGGGCTCGGACTGCTCGCGCAGCGGGGGCAGGTAGCGGTTCGCGCTCGGCATCGGCGGCGGCCGGCGCGACCGGCCCCGGCCGGCGTCGGCGGGATAGTTGGCCATGCCCGGATGCTGGCCGGGGGATCCGTTGCGGTCCGGGCGGGCGCGGCGACCCGGGTTGGACGCCACCCGACCCCGATCACCACGCCGACGTCCGGACACGAATCAATTCTGTCCTATGGCGGCAGGCAACCGGGCGTGGCTCGCCAACCTAGTATGGAGAGGCACTGTAGTCCGATGGTGGCGACCCGCCGCGCGGCTACGCCGCGCTGCGATCGCGACACGAGAGGGGACAGCGTGACCGGACCCACGGACGGGTCGGCGGAAACCGCCGCGACGACCGTCGCCGCGTCGCCCGAGGAGTTGGCGGCGGTGCTCACGGGTGCCGCCGACCGGGCCCGGGCGGCCGTCGAGGAGTTCGCCGGCGCCGAGGCCGTCGGGGACTACCTGGGTGTCAGCTCCGAAGACCCCAACGCCGCGACCCACCGGTTCCTCGCGCACCTGCCCGGTTACCAGGGGTGGCAATGGGCGGCCGTCGTCGCCGCGCACCCGGGGGCCAACCACGCCACGATCAGCGAAGTGGTGCTGATCCCCGGACCGACAGCGCTGCTCGCACCGGAGTGGGTGCCCTGGGACCAACGGGTGCGCCCGGGCGATCTGAGCCCGGGTGACCTGCTGGCGCCGGCGGCGGACGACCCGCGGTTGGTTCCGGGCTACACCGCCAGCGGCGACCCCGAGGTGGACGAGACCGCCGTCGAGATCGGGTTGGGCCGGCGCTGGGTGATGAGCGCGTGGGGCCGCGCCGAGGCGGCCGAGCGGTGGCACACCGGAGACCACGGTCCCGACTCGGCGATGGCCCGGTCCACCAAGCGGATGTGCCGCGATTGTGGTTTTTTCCTGCCACTGGCCGGATCGCTGGGCGCGATGTTCGGGGTGTGCGGCAACGAGCTGTCCGCCGACGGGCACATCGTCGACAAGCAATACGGCTGCGGTGCCCATTCGGACACACCGGCCCCGGCGGGCACCGGTTCGCCGGCGTACGAGCCCTACGACGACGGCGTGCTGGACGTCGCGGACAACCCGTCGTCGCCCGAACCCCCGGGCCCGGAATCGCCGCCCGAGTCCGCGGCGCCCGTGTCCGCGGAGCCCGAGTCTGCGGAGACCGAGTCCGCGGCGCCGGAGTCTGCGGAGCCGGAGTCTGCGGAGCCGGAGTCCTCGGCGCCGGAGTCGCCGGAACCGGGGGACTAGCCCCGCTCGGCGGCGGCTTTGATGTTGGCCAGCGAGGCGTTCATCCCCTGCAGCAACTCGCGTTCGAAGTTCTCGGTCCCACCGAAGAGCGCGTTCACCGACAGGTTTGAAAACGCGCCGACGCCGTTCTCGGCGTGGCGGCTCTCGGTCACCCGGGTGCCCCGGCCGCTGGGCTCGAGTTCGTAGCTCCAGATCGTGCCGTTGGTGTTGACCCGGAACGCCAGCCTCTTCTCGGGGATGACCTCGACGACCGTGCAGGTGGTGGGCCAGAACATGCGGTGGCGCCGGTTGAGGTTGACGGTGCGGGTGCCCGCCCGGAGGGGTCCCAGGGGCCTCATCCAGCGACACTGCGGGCTCCAGTCCGGCATGCGGCGGAAGTCGGAGATCAACGCCCACACCGTGGCCGCCGGCGCGTCGACGTCGACGTGCGTCTGCAGCAGCGGGGCGACCATGGTTCCTCCCGGGAAGGCGAATCTATTGGCGGTCGAGGTAGGTTTCCAGCCCGGTCTGCGCGCCGCGCGCGCCGCGGCGGGCGGCGGCAAGCTGCAGCACGAAGATGCTGGTGCCGACCAGCCCGACGCCCAGCCCGCCCAGCGTCACCGGCCGCCAACTGTGCAGGGCGGGCACGAGGAACGCGAGCGCCGCGCCGCCCAGCCAGCCCAGGAACCCGACCACGACGACGGGCCACACCTCGAGCAGCGCCCGCGGCAGCGGCGGCGCCTCGGGGCTCGGGCCGGGTTGGACAGACATCGCGATCAAGATAACGCGGCGGCGCCGGGCCCCGAAAGCTGCTCGAGCTCGCGTAAGGACCAAAGTCCGCCGATGGCGGCTTGGTATCCCGCATTTGTTGTGTTCCGTGTAACCTCGCGCCATGCCTGACAGCGACGCCCGGCTGGCCAGCGACCTGTCGTTGGCGGTGATGCGGCTGGCCCGCCAACTGCGGTTCCGCAACCCGTCATCGCCGGTGTCGCTGTCCCAGCTGTCGGCGCTGGCGACCCTGGCCAACGAGGGCGCGATGACCCCCGGCGCCCTCGCGATTCGCGAGCGCGTGCGGCCGCCGTCGATGACCCGGGTGATCGCCTCGCTGGCCGAGATGGGTTTGGTGGATCGCGCCCCGCACCCGGTCGACGGCCGGCAGGTCCTCGTCTCGGTCTCCGAGTCCGGCGCCGAGCTGGTCAAGGCGAACCGCCGCGCGCGCCAGGAGTGGCTGGCCAAGCGCCTGGCGACACTGGACGGCGAGCAACGGGAAACCCTGCGCGAGGCCGCCGACCTGATGCTGGCGCTGGTCGACGAAAGCCCGTGACCGGCGGCTTGGATGTTCAGGACATCACCGATCCCGACGACCCGCGTCTCGACGATTTTCGCGATCTGAATAGTGTCGATCGCCGCCCCGATCTGCCGACCGGCAAGGGGCTGGTGATCGCCGAAGGCGTGTTGGTCGTGCAGCGCATGCTGGCCTCCCGATTCACCCCGCACGCCCTGCTGGGCACCGATCGCCGGCTGTCCGAGCTCGAGGACGACCTCGCCGGCGCCACTGCGCCGTTCTATCGGACGTCGGCCGAGGTGATGGCGCAAGTGGTCGGCTTTCACCTCAACCGCGGCGTGCTCGCGGCCGCCAGGCGGGTGCCGGAACCCAGCGTCGCCCAGGTCGTCGAGGCGGCCCGCACCGTCGCGGTCCTCGAGGGCGTCAACGACCACGAGAACCTGGGCTCGATTTTCCGCAACGCGGCCGGGCTGGGCGTGGACGCGGTGGTATTCGGCAGCGGGTGCGCCGACCCGCTCTACCGTCGGGCCGTGCGGGTGTCGATGGGCCACGCGTTGCTGGTGCCGTACGCGCGGGCGGCCAGCTGGCCCCACGACCTTCTGTTGTTGAAGGAGAGCGGGTTTCGGCTGATGGCAATGACGCCGCAGCGCGAGGCGTCCGCGCTGGCCGAGGCGATGGCCGGGGCGGTCGACGAGCGTGTCGCGGTGCTGGTGGGCGCCGAGGGCCCCGGGCTGACGAAGGCCGCGCTGGGGCTCAGCGATGTGCCGGTGCGCGTCCCGATGTCGCGCGGCACCGACTCGCTCAACGTCGCCACCGCAGCGGCCCTGGCGTTCTACGAGCGGGCTAGGCTCACGTGGTGAGCGACGAGTCCGTCCCCTGGGCAACGGGTTTGACCGTCTCGGCGTTCGTCGCCGCCGTGACCGGCGCCGCCGTCGTGGTGCTCAGCCTCGGCCTGATCCGGGTGCATCCGCTGCTGGCGGTAGGCCTCAACGTCGTGGCGGCCGGAGGTCTGGCGCCAACGTTGTGGGGTTGGCGGCGCACCCTGGTGCTGCGGTGGTTCGTGCTGGGCGCGGCCGTGGGCGTCGCCGGCGCGTGGCTGACGTTGCTCGCGATGACGGTGGGCTAGCGGTGTCCGCCTGAGCGCACCCCGAGCAACACGTCTTCCCAGGCCGGAATGACCGGCTTGCCGCGCCGGGTGTGCACCGGCTGTTCGGGCGGCGCGGCGGGCGGCGCCGGTTCGGCGGATTCGCCGCCGGAAGCGGTCGGTTCCGTCGGCTCGAAGTCGAGGCGGGCCACCCGGGCGAGCGGCCGCAGCGGGCGCTCGAAGTCCGGGTCGATCAGCTCGCTGGCCGCATCGTCGACCGGGGTGACCGTTCCGCCGTGGGCGCCGGGGGCGAAGCTGAAATGCGCGATGTTGTCCGAGCGCCCGGCCTTCCAGGCGAGCTGCACCGTCCAGCGGCCATCCTCGTTGCGCCACGCGTCCCAGCTGAGCCGGTCGGGTTCCAGGCCGCGCGCCACCAACGCGGAGCTGACGGTCTCAAGCAGGGTGAGCACGGCGGGCCCGTCGGCCAGCATCGGATGCGCCGCGGTTGCCAGCTCGGCGGCGCGGGCCCGCTCCAGCAGAACCGGGTGAGCGAAGCGGCGGATCCGCGAAATGTCGGAGCCCGACGCCGTGGCCACCTGATCGACGGACGCACCGGCTCGAATTCGGGCCTGAATCTCTTTGGGACTCAGCATATTAGTGACTTGCATGTCGAGCGGTGGCTGCTCCGCCTGTGACGACTCGCCGCGAACGGCGGCCCGGAGTCTGTCGTCGGCCACCAGCTTGAACCGCTCTGCGGGGTCATCACCCTCGCAGATGATGTATTTGCTCTCGTCGTCGAGACCGACCACTTTGAGTTCCCGCATGGCTTCTCCTCGCAGGCTCCGCGCCGGTCAGCGACGGACCCCTCGGGTCCGCACTCTAGTGCAGCTATCGCCGGTAACCCGCCGTGACACGCTGGCGGGTTGCGGGCCGATGACGCGGAAGTTAAAGCCGCTCGACGACCCAGTCGACGCACTGGGTCAGGGCGCTGATGTCGTCGGGGTCGACGGCGGGGAACATCGCCACCCGCAACTGGTTGCGGCCCAGTTTGCGGTAGGGCTCGGTGTCGACGATGCCGTTAGCCCGCAGCGTCTTGGCGACGGCCGCGGCGTCGACCTCGTCGACGAAGTCGATCGTGCCCACCACCTGAGACCGCAGCGCGGGATCGGCGACGAACGGCGTGGTGTAGGGCCGCTCCTCGGCCCACGAGTACAACCGCTGCGAGGAGTCCGCCGTGCGCTTGACCGCCCAGTCGAGGCCGCCGTTGCCGAGCATCCAGTCCAGCTGTTCGGCCATCAGCGCCAGCGTGCCGATCGCCGGGGTGTTGTAGGTCTGATTCTTCAGGCTGTTTTCCACGGCTATCGGCAGCGACAGGAAGTCGGGAACCCAGCGACCGGAGGACGCGATGGACTCGACGCGGGCCAGCGCAGCCGGGCTCATGACCGCCAGCCACAGCCCGCCGTCGCTGGCGAAGTTCTTCTGCGGCGAGAAGTAGTAGGCGTCCGCTTGTGTGATGTCGACGGGCAGCCCGCCGGCGCCCGAGGTCGCGTCGATGAGGACCAGCGCGTCATCCGAGCCGGTGGGGCGGCGGATCGGCACCGCGACCCCGGTGGAGGTCTCGTTGTGCGCCCACGCGATCGCATCGACCGACGGATCGGCTTGCGGCTCGGGGGCGGTGCCGGGATCCGACTTGATGACGATGGGGTCACCGACGAAGGGGTTCTTGGCGACCGAGGAGGCGAACTTTGCGCTGAACTCGCCGAAGGAGAGGTGCAGCGACCGCTTGTCGATCAGGCCGAACGCGGCGGCATCCCAGAACGCCGTCGCGCCGCCGTTGCCGAGGATGACCTCATACCCGTCGGGCACGGAGAACAGCTCGGTCACCCCCGAGCGAACCCGGCCCACCAGATCCTTGACCGGAGCTTGCCGGTGCGACGTGCCGAACAACGGCGCGGCGGTGGTGGTCAACGCCTTGAGCTGTTCGGGCCGGACCTTCGAGGGGCCGCAGCCGAAGCGGCCGTCGCGGGGTTTGATGTCGGAGGGGATGTCGAGCTGGTCAGCCATATCAGCCAGCCTAGTGAGCGGTCCGGAGGCCGCGACGCCGCGGCCCGGGGTGAGCGGTGGGATGTGAGCCAGACCACACGGCTCGAGTGACCACTGGTCAGGCCACACTGCCTCCGCCGGGCCTAGAAAATATCCGGTACCTGCGGTACTGTCTGGACATTGCACGTCCAAATGTAAACCTCGTTGGGGAGGCTTGGAATGGACAGGACGCGAATGGCCCGGCGTTGGCGACGCAACATGGAAGTACGCGACGACGCCGAGTACGTGAACATGCTTGCCACACTGTCCGAGGGGTCGGTGCGGCGAAACTTTAATCCGTATACCGACATCGACTGGGATTCAACGGAATTCGCCGTCACCGAGAACGACCCACGGTGGATCCTGCCGTTGACCGACCCGCTGGGCCGGCATCCGTGGTACCAGGCCCAGTCCGAAGAGCGCAAGATCAAGATCGGCATGTGGCGGCAGGCCAACGTGGCCAAGGTGGGGCTGCACTTCGAGTCGATCCTGATCCGCGGCCTGATGAACTACACGTTCTGGGTGCCCAACGGGTCGCCCGAATACCGCTATTGCCTGCACGAATCCGTCGAAGAGTGCAACCACACCATGATGTTCCAGGAGATGGTGAACCGCATCGGCGCGGACGTCCCGGGCATGCCGCGGATGCTCAAGTGGCTCTCGCCGCTGGTTCCGCTGGTCGCCGGCCCGTTGCCGGTGGCGTTCTTCATCGGTGTGCTCGCCGGCGAGGAGCCGATTGACCACACGCAGAAAAACGTGCTGCGCGAAGGCAAGTCGCTGCATCCGATCATGGAGCGGGTGATGGCCATCCACGTGGCCGAGGAGGCGCGGCACATCTCGTTCGCGCATGAGTTCCTGCGCCGGCGGCTGCCGGAGCTGACCAAGCGGCAGCGGTTCTGGACGGCGCTGTACCTGCCGCTGACCATGAAGGTGCTGTGCCGGGCAATTGTGGTGCCGCCCAAGGCCTTCTGGCGCGAGTTCGACATTCCGCGCGAGGTCAAAAAGGAACTGTTCTTCCGGTCCCCGGAGTCGCGCAAGTGGCTCAGCGACATGTTTGGTGATGTGCGGATGCTGGCTTACGACACCGGCCTGATGGAAACGCGGTCCGCCCGGCTGATGTGGCGCCTGTGCAAGATCAACGGCAAGCCGTCGCGGTATCGCAGCGAGCCGCAGCGCCAGCATCTGGCCGCCGCACCGGCCGCATAGGGCTGCGCGGGTTCCTTTATGCCGCACGTTATTACCCAGTCGTGCTGCAACGACGGGTCCTGTGTTTTCGCGTGCCCGGTGAACTGCATCCACCCGTCACCCGACGAGCCCGGGTTTGCGACATCGGAGATGCTCTACATCGATCCGGTGGCGTGCGTGGACTGCGGCGCGTGCGTGAGTGCTTGCCCGGTGGGCGCCATCGCCCCTGACACCCGGCTGGATGCCAAGCAGCTGCCGTTCGTCGAGATCAACGCGTCCTTCTACCCGAAGCGGCCCGAGGGCGAGAAACTGCCGCCCACCTCGAAGCTGGCCCCGGTGATCCCCGCCGCCGAGGTGCGCGCCCGCCGTCGGCCCTTGACCGTGGCCGTCGTCGGCTCGGGCCCCGCGGCGATGTATGCCGCCGACGAGCTGCTCACCCAACATGGCGTGCGGGTCAACGTCTTTGAGAAGCTGCCGACGCCCTACGGGCTGGTGCGCGCCGGGGTGGCGCCCGACCACCAGAACACCAAAAGGGTCACCCGGCTTTTCGACCGGATATCCGGCCATCGGCACTTCCGCTTCTACCTGAACGTCGAGATCGGCAGGCACCTGAGCCACGCCGACCTGTTGGCCCACCATCACGCCGTTATCTATGCCGTGGGTGCACCCGACGACCGTCGCCTGGGCATCGACGGCATGGGCCTGCCGGGCACCGGGACCGCCACCGAGCTGGTCGCGTGGCTCAACGGGCATCCTGAGTTCACCGATCTGCCAGTCGATCTCGATCACGAGCGGGTGGTCATCATCGGCAACGGCAATGTCGCCCTCGACGTCGCCCGCGTCCTGACGGCGGACCCCGACGACCTGGCCCGCACCGACATCTCCGACCCTGCGCTCGAGGCGTTGCGGCGCTCCGCGGTGCGCGAAGTGGTGATCGCCGCCCGGCGCGGGCCGGCCCATTCGGCCTTCACCCTGCCCGAACTGGTCGGGCTCACCGGCTCCTGCGACGTCGTGCTCGATGCCGGCGACCATCGGCGCGTGGCCTGCGATTTGGCCGCCGCGTCGGACCCACTGACCAAGAACAAGCTGGAGATCCTGAGCAAACTGGGCGACGATTCGGCGCCGGCGTCTCGCCGGCGAATCCGGCTGGCCTACCAGCTCACCCCGCAACGCGTGCTCGGGGATCGGCAGGCCACCGGAGTCGAGTTCACCGTCACCGGCACCGAGGAGCTGCGCCGGCTGGAGGCCGGCCTGGTGCTGACGTCGATTGGCTATCGCGGCAAGGAGATTGGTGGGCTGCCATTCGACGAATCGGCGGCCGTCGTACCCAACGACGGCGGCCGTGTCGTGGACCCCGGCTCCGGCCGCCCGGTGCCCGGCGCCTACGTCGCGGGTTGGATCAAGCGCGGACCGACCGGATTCATCGGCACCAACAAGTCCTGCTCCCTGCAAACCGTCCAGGCGCTGGTGGCCGATTTCAACGCCGGCAGGCTGGCCGACCCGGCCGCCACCCCGGGCGCGCTGGACGAGCTGGTGCGCGGGCGCCAGCCCGACGTCGTCGGGTCCGCGGGATGGCGGGCGATCGACGCCGCGGAGATCGAGCGGGGCAGCCACGACGGGCGGCCACGGAACAAATTCACCGACGTCGCCGAGATGCTCGCCGTCGCCGCGGCCGCGCCGGCGCCGCCGCGGCGACGCCGGCTGCTGGCCCAGCTGTCTGGTGGGAGCTAACCGGCTCCCTGCCCGGACATCGCCGCGGTGAGTTCCTCCATGCTGACTTCCCGCACCGGCTGACCCATCGACCAGTGGTGGCCGAACGGGTCGGCGACCACGCCGTAACGGTCACCCCAGAACTGGTCGTCCAACGGGGCCACCACGGTGGCGCCCGCGTCCAGCGCCCGCTGGAATTTCGCGTCGACGTCGGTGACCGTCAGGTGGATGGTGACCGGGGTGCCGCCCAGAGACGTGGGAGTCATCGACTTGCCGCCACACATCTCCGGAAAGTCGTCGTTGAGCATCACGGTGAAGCCGTTGATGCGCAGCGCCGCGTGCACCAGCTTGCCGTCGGGGCGGGGCACCCGGCCCAGCTCCTCGGCGCCAAAGGCCTTGACGTAGAAGTCGATCGCCGCGGCGGCGTCGTCGACGACGAGGTGCGGGGACAGTGCGGGTTCGATGTTGATCGCCATGGTGATCTCCTTGGTTGTCGGTCTCCCGTGCCAACCCGGCTTGGGCCGGCACACGGTTATTGACTGGTCCCGCGACGCAAATTCATCGGAGCCGTCGCGGCACGCGCCCATTCAATCGCCGGGCACCGACAACCAACGGGCGCGAGCGTGACGCCGCGCGAAACGTTGGGCCGAAATTCGCGGGGCGGTTACCCCCGCGCGCCGATCTCAGGCGTGGCTGAGAACCCGGTCCCAGCCCTCGACGGCTTCGGGGCTGCGCGGGCCCGGGCCCACGTAGATGGCCGACGGGCGGACCAGCTTGCCAAGCCGCTTCTGCTCGAGGATGTGGGCACACCAGCCCGCGGTGCGCCCACAGGTGAACATCGCCGGCATCATGTTGGCCGGCACCCGGGCGAAGTCCAGGATGACCGCGGCCCAGAACTCCACGTTGGTCTCGATGGCCCGGTCCGGGCGGCGCTCGCGCAGTTCCGCCAGCGCGGCCTGCTCCAGCGCGACGGCGACCTCGTGGCGCGGGGCGCCCAGCCGTTCCGCGGCCGCCCGCAGCACGCGCGCCCGTGGGTCCTCGGCGCGGTAAACGCGGTGGCCGAATCCCATCAGCTTGTCGCCGCGGTCCAGGATCGACTTGACCAGGCCGCGGGCGTCGCCGGTGCGCTCGACCTCTTCGAGCATCGGCAGCACCCGGGCCGGCGCCCCGCCGTGCAGCGGGCCGCTCATCGCCCCGATCGCCCCCGACAGCGAGGCGGCGACATCCGCTCCGGTCGAGGCGATCACCCGCGCGGTGAACGTCGAGGCGTTCATGCCGTGCTCGGCGGCCGACACCCAGTAGGCGTCGATGGCCTCGACGTGCCTGGGGTCGGGTTCGCCCTGCCAGCGGGTCATGAAACGCGCTGTGACGGTTTGGCATTCGTCGATGACGCGCTGCGGCACGGCGGGCTGGTAGATGCCGCGGGCCGACTGTGCGACGTAGGACAGGGCCATCACCGAGGCCCGGGCCAGCTGATCGCGGGCGGTGGCGTCGTCGGTGTCCAGCAGCGGCCGGTAGCCCCAGATCGGCGCCAGCATGGCCAGGCCCGCCTGCACGTCGACCCGCACATCGCCGGTGTGGATCGGCAGCGGGAAGGGCTCGGCGGGCGGCAGCCCGTGACCGAACTTGCCGTCGACGAGCAGCGCCCACACGTCACCGAAGGTGACCTGCTGACTCACCAGGTCCTCGATATCCACGCCGCGGTAGCGCAGCGCGCCGCCGTCTTTATCCGGCTCGGCGATTTCGGTGGTGAACGCCACCACGCCCTCCAGGCCGGGGACAAAGTTTTCCGGGACAGTCATGCGGAAATTCTCGCACCCCGCGGCCGGGCGGATGCTACCGGCCGGTAGCAACCCCCGGTAGCGTTGGCGTAATGGCAGGACCGGGCCCCGGAGCAGGCAAAGAACACCTCGAAAGAATGCGCGTGGAGTACGGGTCGGCGGAGAAGGACGGCAGCCCGGACCTGGACGCGGACTGGCTGGCTGACGGGTGGCTCGCCTTGTTCCGCAGCTGGCTCGACGACGCCGAGCGCGCCGGGGTGGCCGAGCCGAACGCCATGGTGCTGGCAACCGTGGCCGACGGCAGGCCGGTCAGCCGGACGGTGTTGTGCAAGAGCGCCGATGAGACCGGAATCACTTTTTTCACCAACTACGACTCCGACAAGGGCGCCGAGCTGGCCGCGACGCCGTACGCGTCGGCGACGTTCCCCTGGTTCCTGCTGGGACGCCAGATCCACATCCGCGGCCCGGTGAGCAAGGTGGACCCGGAGGTGACGCGGGACTACTGGTCCATGCGGCCGCGCGGCTCACAACTCGGCGCCTGGGCGTCGCACCAATCGCGGCCGATCGCGTCGCGCGCGGCGCTGCTGGACCAGCTCGCCGAGGTCACCGCGCGCTTCGCCGACTCGGAATCGGTCCCGGTGCCGCCCAACTGGGGCGGATACCTCCTCGCGCCCGAGGTGGTCGAATTCTGGCAGGGCCGGGAAAACCGGGTGCACAACCGGATTCGGGTGATCGGCGCTCGGGTCGAGCGCCTGCAACCCTGACCCGCGCGGTTGGTCGACGGCCGCGTGTCGACTCGGTATGACACCCGTCACGTCGCAATTTCGGCGCTGCTCAACCATCCGATGGCCGCGAGACGCACGGACCCGACCCCGGGCAGGCGCGTCGTCCCGATAACGACTACCTTCAGCTATAAGCACCGAGTCAGGGCAGCCAGACCAGCCAGAGCGCAAAGGGGTTCTCGTGGCCGACACCGACGACACCGCAACCTTGAAGTACCCAGGGGGCGAGATCGACCTTGAGGTCGTGCACGCCACCGAAGGAGCCGATGGGTTTGCGCTCGGCTCCCTGTTGTCCAAGACCGGCTACACGACGTTCGACAACGGCTTCGTCAATACCGCCTCGTGCAAGAGCTCCATCACCTACATCGACGGCGACGCCGGCATTCTGCGCTACCGCGGCTACCCGATCGAGCAGCTCGCCGAGAAGTCGACGTTCATCGAGGTGAGCTACCTGCTCATCTACGGAGAGCTGCCGACCAAGGACCAGCTGGACGAGTTCACCAACCGGATCCAGCGGCACACGATGCTGCACGAGGACCTGAAGCGCTTCTTCGACGGCTTCCCGCCCAACGCCCATCCGATGCCGGTGTTGTCCAGCGTGGTGAACGCGTTGAGCTCCTACTATCCGGATGCCCTGGACCCCGTGGACAACGGCCAGGTTGAGTTGTCGACCACCCGGCTGCTGGCGAAGCTGCCCACGATCGCCGCATATGCGTACAAGAAGTCGATCGGACAGCCCTTCCTCTACCCGGACAACTCGCTGAGCCTGGTGGAGAACTTCCTGCGGATGACGTTCGGGCTGCCGGCCGAGCCGTACCACGCCGACCCGGAGATCGTGCGGGCGCTGGACATGCTGTTCATCCTGCACGCCGACCACGAGCAGAACTGCTCGACGTCGACGGTGCGGTTGGTGGGTTCGTCGCGGGCCAACCTGTTCACCTCCATCTCCGGCGGCATCAACGCGCTGTGGGGTCCGTTGCACGGCGGCGCCAACCAGGCGGTGCTCGAGATGCTCGAGCAGATCCGCGAGAGCGGCGACGACGTCGGCGAATTCGTCCGCAAGGTGAAGAACCGCGAAGCCGGCGTCAAGCTGATGGGCTTCGGGCACCGCGTCTACAAGAACTACGACCCCCGGGCGCGGATCGTGAAGGAGCAGGCCGACAAGATCCTGGCCAAGCTCGGCGGCGACGACGACCTGCTGAGCATCGCCAAGCACCTCGAAGAGGCGGCCCTCACCGACGACTACTTCGTCGAACGCAAGCTCTACCCGAACGTCGACTTCTACACCGGCCTGATCTACCGGGCGCTCGGTTTCCCGACCCGGATGTTCACGGTGCTGTTCGCGCTGGGGCGGCTGCCCGGGTGGATCGCGCACTGGCGTGAGATGCACGACGAGGGCGACAGCAAGATCGGCCGCCCGCGCCAGATCTACACCGGATACACCGAGCGCGACTACGCCACCATCAACGACCGCTAGGTTCTGCTCGCCGGGGAAGCCAGCACCGCCATCGCGGCGTTGTGGCCGCCGATGCCCGACACCGCTCCGCCGCGGCGGGCCCCCGAGCCGCACAACAGGATTCGATCGTGGGCGGTGGCGACCCCCCATTGCCGCGCCGGGGTGTCCAGCGGGTCGTCGTCGTCGGCGAACGGCCACGTCAGGCCGCCGTGGAAGATGTTGCCCGCAGTCATCCCCAGCGTGCGGTGCAAGTCCAGGGTGGTCGTCGTCTCGAGGCACGGCCGGCCCTGCGCATCGCTCATCAGGACATCCTGAATCGGCTCGGCCAGAACGGAATTCAGCGAGGCCAGCACGGATTCGGTCAGTCGGTCGCGCAGGGCGCCGGAGTAGTTTCCGTCGAACAGCGAGTGCGGGGTGTGCAGGCCGAACACCGTCATCGTGTGGGCACCCGAGCGGGCCAGCTCGGCCGACAAGATGCTCGGGTCGGTCAGCGAATGGCAATAGGCTTCGCAGGGCAACGGATTCGGGATGTGCCCGCCGGCCGCCCGCGCATACGCGCTGTCCAGTTGGGTCCAGGTTTCGTTCGCGTGGAACGTCCCGGCGAACGCCTGCTCGGGTGTGACGGAGTCGTCGCGCAACCGGGGCAGGCGGTGCAGCACCATGTTCACCTTGACCTGCGCGCCCTGGGCCGGGACCGCCGGCCGCTCGCCGAGCAGGCCGGCCAGGACCGTCGGTGTCACGCCGGCCAGCACGAACCGGCCCCGCACCGCGTGCTCTTTCTCGCCGCGGCGGTAGCGCACCACACCGTCGGGATCGACCGCGAAAACATCTGCGCCGGTGATGATTTCGGCGCCATGGCCGGAGGCCGCCGACGCCAGGGCGGCGGTCAGCGACCCCATCCCGCCAACGGGGACGTCCCAATCTCCGGTGCCGCCGCCGAGCACGTGGTAGAGGAAGCAGACGTTCTGCCGCAGCGAAGGGTCGTCGAGGGGGGCGAACGTGCCGATCAGCGCGTCGGTCGCGATGACGCCGCGGACCAGATCGTTGCCCACCGCGTCGGTGATGGCGCGGCCGATCGGCTCGTCGACCATGGCCCGCCACGCGGCGGCCGCGTCGGCAGCGCCGCCGTCGATGACGTGGCGGCGCGCCTGCTCGCGGGTGCGCAGCGGCTCGAGCAGCGTCGGCCAGAGCCGCTGGGTCACCACCCGGCAGCGTTGGTAAAAGGCGGCGAAACGGGCCTCGTCTGCGGCGGCGCCGACGGCGCCGAAGGTCGCGGGACGCCCGACCAGCAGCCCGCTGCGGCCACCGGTGCCGGGATCGGGTGTGTACGACGAATACGGGCGGCGGGACAGTCGCACCGCGGCGCCCAGCTCGTCGACGATGCGGGCCGGCAGCAGGCTGACCAGGTAGGAGTAGCGCGACAACCGCACCTCGACCCCGTCGAAGGCCTGCGCCGAAACCGCGGCCCCGCCGAGCCGGTCCAGCCGCTCCAGCAACCGCACCCGAAGTCCGGCGCGGGCCAGATAGCCGGCCGCGACCAGCCCGTTGTGGCCGCCGCCGACGACGATGACGTCTAAGGCGTCAAAATCCCCGCCGTCGCTCAGCTCAGGTAGCCCTCGACCTCGTCGGGCGGGCGCACCTGCGCCTCGCGCGGGTCACCGCCGGTTTCGCGCAGCGCGCGGCGCTGCCGCAGCAGGTCCCAGCACTGGTCGAGCTCGACTTCGACCCGGCGCAGGCGATCCTGCTCCTCCGACGTGCTGATCTCGCCGTGCTGCAGCTGTGACCGCAGCGTTTTCTCCTCGTCGACGAGGCCGCGGATGTAAGCCAGGGTTTCGCTGTCGGTCGGTTTTCTGCCGTTTCCCATCGCTCCAGTGTGCCCGACCTGGCAGGCGTCCCCCCGTCGAATCGGTAGGCTGCATATCGCCTGCAAAACGAAAGTGCGGGTGAGTATTGACCGAGGGGGCAATTGTGGGGTTAGGGGTGGATTTGCGGCAAGCGCCCGCAGATACCGACTTGGGGCGGGATCCGGAATTGCGCGGGCGGTCGCTCGGCCTTCCGTGGATGATTGGTGTCGTGGTTATTCCGTTACTCATTGCGGCAATCGGTTACGGGGCGTCCGAGCGACCCCGTTCCGCTCATGGGCCGGCCGTTGCGGCGCCGACGAGCAGGCCCGCCGTTCCGAAGCTCGCCCTGGCGCCGCTCTCAATTACCCGAAACGGCAATAGCTTTACCCTCAGTGGGGACTTTCCCGACGACTCCGCGAAAGCCGCGTTGCTGAGGGCGCTTAATGGGGCGCTGCCGCCGGGCGTCAACATCGTCGACCAAATACGCATCAATCCCAATATCGACGCGCTCGACTTCGCAAAAGCGGGACCATTTTTCAAAGACAGCGCCTCGATTCCCGATTTCAGCCTCACGGTGAGTGGGGACACCATCACCTTCGCCGGCACCGCCGCGTCGCAAGACCAAAACAACACCGTTCACCTGGAGGCGGTGCGCATCTGGTCCAATCTCAACGTCGTTGACAAGCTTGTGATCAAAGGGCAGGCCCCGCCGCCCGCGGCGCCGGCCGCCGCGCAGTGCAACGACCTGCAGGTGGCCATCACCGCCGTGACGGGCGGCCCGATCGTGTTCGCCAATGACGGGTTCAGCCTGACCCCGGCCGACGAGCCGGTACTGACCCAGGTGTCGGACAAGATCAAGGCATGCCCGACCGCGCACGTGACGCTCAACGGCTACGCCGACAATTCGGGCGTCGACGCGATCAACATTCCGTTGAGTACCCAGCGGGCCCAAAAGGTCGCCGATTTTCTCGTTGCCCATGGCGTCGCTGCCCCCCAACTGGTCGTCAGGGGCCTCGGTTCGGCAAACCCCATCGCGCCGAACGACACGGCTGAGGGCCGCGCCAAGAACCGTCGCGTCGAAATCGTTGTCAGTTAAGGAGATCCGGCATGGATTTTGTGATCCAGTGGGTGTGGTACCTCCTCGCTTTCGTGGCGGGCTCGGCCGTCGCGCGGGTGATTGCCAACATCATGAACAAACGCGTCGACGTTGACGACTTCCCTGCCGCCTCGGGAGGTCGCGGGATAGGCGGGGAGCGATGAGCCACGTGCACTGGTTGCTCTTCGGCCTGTCTTTCGCGATGGGCCTGGCGTTGACGCTTGCGCTCGCGGTGCGCCCCGTCAAACGTCCGATGCCGGCGGTGGCGCCGACGGATGCGTTGGCCGCCGCCGCGGACGTCGAGCCCGAGTGGGCCACGACGAGGATTCCGGCCCCGTACGAGTTCTTCGCGATCGACGTCCCGGCCGACGACGACCCGCTGACGACCACGTTGCCCGTCGAGGAGTCACCGACAAGCGTGGTTCCCGTCGAGGAAGAACCGCCGACGACGAAGATTCCGGTCGAGGAACATCCGACGATCGCGGTTCCGGTGGAGCAAGAGCCGCCGGCGGCGGAGCTGCCCGTCGAGGACGACTCACCGGCAACGGAGACCCCTGCCGGGGAAGGGTCGCCGGTCATGGACCTCCTCGCCGAGCGAGAACCAGCGACGACAATCGCTCCGGTCGAGCAAGAACCGCCGGCGGCGGAGCTTCCCGTCGCGGACGAGGCACCGGCGGCGGAGCTTCCCGTCGCGGACGAGGCACCGGCGGCGGAGCATCCCGTCGAGGAAGAACGACCCACAACGGTCAGCCCGGTCGACGAACACCCGACGATCGCGATTCCTGTGGAAGAAGAACCACCGCACGCGGAGCTGCCCGTCGCGGACGAGCCACCGGTCACCGAGCTGCCCGTCGCGGAAGAGGCGACGGCCGTGGAACTTTCCGACGTCGACGAGCCGGCGGTAACGGAGCTTGCCGTCGAGGAAGAACCGCCGACGACAAAGATTCCGGTCGACGAACACCCGACGGTGGCGATTCCTGTGGAGGAAGAACCACCGCAGGCGGAGCTCCCCGTCGCAGAGGAGTCAGCGGCCGACGAGCTGCCCGTCGCGGACGAGCCAACGACGGCTCCGGAGGCGAAAAAGCCGCCCAAGACCAGGTTTTCGTTCATCAAGCGGTTCCTGGCCAAGAGGGCCGATGCTGCCAAGGAGCCGAAGGCCGAGCGTCCGGCCCCGAAGAAGACCCCGCCGAAGAAGGCTCGCCCGCCCGCCAAAGGGGCACCGGCGAAGAGGGTTCCGGGCGCGCGCAAGGCGCCGCCGCGAAAGGTCCCACCCGGCAAGAAGGTTCCGCCCGGCAAACGGCCGCCGGGAGCCAAGGGGCGCCCGGTGACGAAGGCGCCGGCCGGCGCGCAGTCGCCGCCGAGGAAGCCACCGGCCGCGGAGTCGCCCACCACGTGGACGCCCGTCTTGCCGTATGAGCCCTACGGCCCCGGCTCGGCCCGCGCCACCCCGGACGGCGGCGGACCGGCGGGCTGGCTGGTGAAGGGCCGCTCGGACACCCGGCTCTACTACACACCCGATGACGAGACCTACGATCCGACCGTCGCCCAGGTCTGGTTCAAGGACGAAGAGTGCGCGGCGCGGGCCTGTTTCACGCCGTGGCGCAAGAGTTCGCGGAAGTAGCGCGGCTCGACCTTGTGCGCGGCGTCAGCTCGGCGCGGGGATGCGCAGCAGGAGCCGGGCGCCGCCCAGCGGGCTGTCTTCCAGCGAGGCCGTGCCGCCGTGCAGGTGGGCCTGCTGGGCCACCAAGGCCAGCCCCAGGCCCGAGCCCGAATGCGAGGCGGTCGAACCCCGCGAGAACCGCTCGAACACCGCTTGGCGTTCGGCCTCCGGAACGCCGCTGCCGTTGTCGTCGACGGCGATTTCCACCCCCGCCCGCGAGCTGACCGCCGACAGCTGAACCCGCGTCGCGCCACCGTGTTTGACGGCGTTGGCGATCGCGTTGTCGACCGCCAGCCGCAACCCGGCCGGCAACCCCACGATGATGCAGGTCGGCGAAGGCACCAGCGACACTTCCAGTTCCGGGTAGACCCGCATCGCGTCGTGCGCGGCGCGGTCGAGTAACTCGGTGATGTCGACCGGCACCTGATCGTCCGACGTCGACAGCTGGCCCTGGGCCAACCGCTCCAGCGCGCTCAAGGTGGCCTCGATCCGCGACTGGGTGCGGATGACGTCGTTGAGCACTTCTTTGCGCTGGTCGTCGGCCAGGTCCAGGGTGGACAGCACCTCGAGGTTGGTGCGCATCGCGGTGAGCGGGGTGCGCAACTCGTGGGAGGACACCGCCGCGAAGTCGCGCGCCGATTCGAGCGCCTCCTTGGTCCGGATCTGCTCATCCCAGATGCGCTGCAGCATGCCTCGCATCGCCTCGGCGATCTCAACGGCCTCGCTGGCGCCGTGCACTTCGACGCGGGGCGCCTCGTCCCCGGCGTCGATCAATCGGGTCTGCTGGGCGAGCTGTTTGAACGGGCGCACCGCGAACACGGCCAGCAGCCACGCGAACACCGCGGCCGCACCGATGGCGAATCCGCAGATCAGCATCACCCGGCGGTGCAGGTTGTTGGTCTCGGCGAGGGTGGCGTCATACGTCGCGCCGACGGCGAGCGAACTCGGCCCGGGCCCGGGAATCTCCACCGTCCGCACCCGGTAACGCACCCCATTGACGTAGGTGTCGCCATAGTCGACGTCCAGCTTGGGCAGCGTGACATCGGAATTCGACTTCACCACGTTGCCGCGGCGGATCGTCATGATGGCGTCGCGGTCGTTGGGCGAACGCGGGATTTCGTCGAGGCCGCGCGGCAGGAAGGGGATCGCGAAACCGGCCGCCTCGTCGAGCCGGCGGTCGAGCCGCTCCTTGCGGTCGTTGGTGATTCCAACCCAGACCACGGCGCCGACGATCAGCACCGGGATCGCGGCGCCGATGGCCGTCGCGAGCACCACCCGGGTCCGCAGCGAGGGCGTGCGGGCGAAAATCCGGGACAGAAGGTTCATGGCCGCGTCATCAGATCACTGCATGGCTACTGCATTCGCAGCACGAACCCGACCCCGCGGACGGTGTGCAACAGCCGCGGCCCGCCGTTGGCCTCCAGCTTGCGGCGCAGGTAGCCGATGAACACGTCGACGACGTTGGTGTCGGCGGCGAAGTCATACCCCCAGACCAGCTCCAACAGCTGAGCGCGGCTCAGCACCGCGGTCTTGTGCTCGGCCAGCACCGCCAGCAGGTCGAACTCCCGCTTGGTCAGGTCGACGTCGACGCCGTTGACCCGCGCCCGGCGGCCGGGGATGTCCACCTCCAGCGGCCCGACCGTGATGGTTTCCGAGGACGACGTCGCGGTGGACCCGCGGCGACGCAACAGCGCCTTCACCCGCGCCACCAGCTCGGCCAGCACGAACGGCTTGACCAGGTAATCGTCGGCGCCGGCTTCCAACCCCGCCACCCGGTCGTCGACCGAGCTGCGCGCGCTGAGCACACAGACCGGCACGTCGTTGTCCATGGCTCGGAGGGCCGTGACGACACTGACGCCGTCCAGGACCGGCATGTTGATGTCGAGCACGATCGCGTCCGGGCGGGTCTCGGTGGCGCTGCGCAAGGCCTCGGCGCCGTCGACCGCCGTTGACACCTCGAACCCGGACAGCCGCAGGCCGCGTTCCAGCGAGGCGAGCACGTCGGAGTCGTCGTCGACGACCAAGACGCGAGGCGAGGTGGCACCAGTGTCCATGCGGCCCATTGTGCCGGATCGCCGCTTTAGGCGGTGGGAGGCGCGAGTGGGGTGCCCGCCGTCGTCAGTGGCGGCCCAGGCCGCTCAGCTGCAGCGCCAGCTGCCGTCGCACGCCCGGGACCCGCGCGGCCAGTTGCATTCCCGAGTTGCGGATCGGGCGCAGCGGGCGCGGCAGGGTGGAGACGCGGGTCAGTCGTCCCGTCAGTTTCAGCACCTGCTCGGCTTGCCCGCGTTGGGTCGCGGCGTAGGCGTCCAGCGCGGCGTCGGGGCCCCCGCGCACGACGTCCGCAAGCGCGCCGCCCAAGGAGGTCGCGTCGGCGATGCCAAGGTTCATGCCCTGGCCACCGGCGGGGCTGTGCACGTGGGCCGCGTCGCCCGCAAGCAGCAGCCGACCGTTCCGGTAGCTGTCGGCGACGCGGTGGTGGATATGGAATCGGGTCCCCCACAGCAACTCGGTGACCTTCAATTCGCCGGGCCCGAAGCCCCGGGTGTCCAGCAGGCCCTGGACGAACTCCACCGACGGCTCCTTCGGCGCGTCCGCAACGGGTGCGACGATGCGAAAGACGTCACCCGGCAGCGGCGCCAGCACGTTCAGGCCGTCCCGGGCGTAGAACAGGATCACCTCGGCGCGGGGCGCCTCGCCGGCCAGCCGGACGTCGGCGAGTGCGAACGATTCGGCGAATTCGCCTCCGGTGAAACCGATTCCGGCGTGTTCGCGGACCGTGCTGTGCATGCCGTCGGCGCCGACGACATAGCCGGCCCGGATGGTCTCGCCGTCGTCGAAGGTCGCGGTGACGCCGTCGGTGTCCTGGGTGAGGCGGCTCAAGGTCTTGGGCCGGATCACCTCGCCGCCGAGCTCGTGCAGGCGCTCCAGCAGCAGCCGTTCGGTGTCGGCCTGCGAGAGCATCAACGTGTAGGGATGCTTCGTCGGAAGCTCGCTGAAGTCGACGGGCATGAGGATGCGCCGGCGCTGCCGGATCGTGAATCGCGGCGCGATCAGCCCCGCTTTGACCATTCGCCGGGAGACGTCGAGATCCTCCAGCACCTCCAGGGTGTGGGCGTTGACGGCGGCCGCGCGAGTGGTGTTCTGCCCCTCGGCCAGCCGGTCCACCAGGACCGTCCGCACCCCGCGGGCGACCAGCGCAGCGCCGAGCGCCAGGCCGGTGGGCCCGGCGCCGACCACCAGGACGTCGGTGTCGTTCATGTTGGCTCCTCTCCTACAAGTCAACGCTTGTTGGCATAGCTCCATGCTGGCGCGTCGATGCCCGGATGTCAACAGTTGTTGGCCTACAATTGTTGACATGCGCAGATCGTCGGAAGAAACCAAGGCGGCCATCCTGGCGGCGGCCCGCGAGCGGTTCGGCGCGTCCGGGTTCCAGGCCGCCACCATCCGGGCCATCGCCGCCGACGCGGGCGTCGACCCCGCGATGGTGATGCGCTACTACGGGAGCAAGGACAAGCTGTTCGCCGCGGCGGCGGACTTCGACCTGAGGTTTCCGGACTTGGCCTCGGCGGACCGGACGCAGATCGGGCGGTCGGTGGTTCGCCACTTCCTCGAACGCTGGGAGGGCGACGAGGCGCTGGTCATCCTGCTGCGCTCCAGCGCCACCAACGGTGAAGCCGCGCAGCGGATGCACGAGATCTTCGGGGCCCAACTGCAGCCGCTGGTCGCCACCTTGGCGCCCCCCGGGGAATCCGGTCTGCGGGCCGGCCTGATCGCCACGCAGATCCTCGGGATGGCGCTGTGCCGCTTCGTGTTACGGCTACCACCGGTCGTCGAGATGACGCGCGACGAGATCGTCGATTGGCTCGGGCCGACGGTCCAGCGCTACCTCGGGCTGCCCGACGAGGACGCCGCCGTCGCCGAGATATAAATCTTTGCGACGTTTTTCGGCGTGTCGTGTGCGTGGTTTATGTGTCGCGGAGGCGTCCGGGCTCAACGCAGCCCGATGCGGCGGTAACGCCGCAGGCGCGCGTCCAAGCGCTCGGCCGGCGGCGTCTCGCGCAGCGCCCGTACCTCCGCGGCGATCGCGCGCGACAGGCGTTGGCTGAACTCGACCGGCTCGTCGGCGGCGTCGGGATGCTCGGGCACTATCGCGTCGACAATTCCGGATGCCAGCAGATCGGCCGACCGAATCCCTTGCGCGCCGGCAAGTTCCGGAGCGTGGGCGGTGTCGCGGAAGACGATCGCGCTGGCCCCCTCCGGCGGCAGCGGCGCCAGCCAGCCGTGCAGCGCGGCCAGCACGCGGTCGGCGGGCACCATCGCCAGCGCCGGTCCGCCGCTGCCCTGACCCAACAGGACCGACACCGTCGGCGTCTCCAGCGTGACGAGCTCGGCCAGGCACTGGGCGATCTGTCCGGCCAGCCCGCCCTCCTCGGCCTCGGTCGACAGCGCCGGTCCGGCGGCGTCGATCAGCAGCACCAGCGGCAGGCGCAGCTCGGCGGCCAGGGCCATGCCGCGCCGGGCCTCGCGCAGCGCCGCGGGCCCCACCAGCCCGCCCGTCACTCGCTGCTGGCCGAGGACCACCGTGGGCTGGCCGTTGAAGCGGGCCAGCGCCAGCAGCGTGGTCGCCGCCTCCCCGCCGCCGGTCCCGGACAACAGCACGCAGTCGGTCGCGCCGTGCCGCAGCAGAACGCCGACACCGGGCCGGTCGGGCCGCCGCGACGCCACGACGGAGTCCCACGCCGGCACCTCGGGCGTCGGCTCGGGGGGCTCCGGATCGGGCAGCGGATCGGGCGGGTCGGCAATCACCCGCAGCGCGCGATCCACCGTGCGGCGCAGCTCCCCGAGCGGGACGACGCCGTCGATCACCCCGTGGCGTTGCAGGTTCTCCGCGGTCTGGATTCCGGCCGGGAAGGGCTCGCCGTACAGCAGCTCGTACACCCGCGGCCCGAGGAAGCCGATCAGGGCGCCCGGCTCGGCGACGGTGATGTGGCCCAGCGACCCCCACGAGGCGAACACCCCACCGGTGGTCGGGTGGCGCAGGTAGACCAGGTAGGGCAGGTGCGCGCGCTTGTGCAGCGTGACGGCCGCCGCGATCTTCACCATCTGCAAAAACGCGACCGTGCCCTCCTGCATGCGGGTGCCGCCGGAACTCGGCGACGCCAGCAGGGGCAGGCGCTCGGCGGTCGCCCGTTCCACGGCGGTGGTGATCCGCTCGGCCGCGGCCACCCCGATCGAGCCGCCCAGGAAGTCGAACTCGCACACCACCACCGCCACGCGGCGCCCGGATATGCGGCCCTCGCCGGTGAGCACCGCTTCGTCCAGGCCGGTGGCGGCGCGCGCGTCGGCCAGCTCCCGGGCGTAGGAATCCGACACCGGAACCGCCATCGGATCGCTGTCCCAGCTCACAAACGAGCCTTCGTCGAGCACGGCAGCCAGCAGCTGTCCGGTCGTGGTGCGAGTCACCAGACGAGGCTATATAGGCTGAGTTAATGATCGGCGTTACCCAAACCGAAGCCGTTATGACCATCGAGCTGCAGCGCCCCGAGCGTCGCAATGCCCTGAATTCCCAGCTCGTCGACGAGCTGCGGGAGGCCATCCAGAAGGCCGGAGACGACGGATCGACCCGCGTGATCGTGCTGACCGGCCAGGGCACCGTGTTCTGTGCCGGCGCGGACCTGTCCGGGGACGCCTTCGCCGCCGACTATCCCGACCGGCTCATCGAGCTGCACAAGGTCATGGACGCCGCTCCGATCGTGGTGATCGGGGCCATCAACGGCCCCGCCATCGGCGCCGGGTTGCAGCTGGCCATGCAATGTGACCTTCGGGTCGCCGCGCCCGACGCCTTCTTTCAGTTTCCGACCGCGAAATACGGCCTGGCCCTGGACAACTGGAGCATCCGCCGACTGTCGTCGCTGGTCGGCCACGGACGGGCGCGGGCCATGCTGCTGACCGCGGAGAAGCTCACCACCGAGGTGGCGCTGCAGACCGGGATGGTCAACCGGATCGGGACCCTGGCCGACGCCCAGGCCTGGGCCGCCGAGGTCGCTGGCCTGGCGCCGCTGGCGATACAGCACGCCAAGCGGGTGCTCAACGACGACGGCGCCATTCAGGAAGCCTGGCCGGAGCACAAGGAGCTCTTCGACCAGGCGTGGGCCAGCCAGGACGTCATCGAGGCGCAGGTCGCACGCGTCGAGAAGCGACCACCGAAGTTCCAGGGAGCCTGACAGTCATGCCGCGGGGGGCGCTGCGACTGGCCGCGGGCACGGCCTCGCTGGCGGCCGGCGGTTGGTTGGTGCGCGCTCTGCACGGCGCCCCGGCCGCCCTCGGCGCGTCGCCCGCGTCGATCCGGGCCGTGGCGGAGGCGTCGCCCAACTACTCCGACGGCGAGTTCGTCAACCTCGACCCGGCCTCGATCTACAAGATGGACCGCGAGGAGTTGCGGCTGATCGTCTGGGAGCTGCTGGCGGGGCGCGGCGGCAGCCGGCCGAAAGGGCCGATCCCCTTGGCCGCTCCGGAAATCTTCGACGGCGCCGCCAGCCGGCTGGCGGTCAGCTGGTTCGGCCACTCGACGGCGCTGGTGGAGATCGACGGTTACCGGGTGCTCACCGATCCGGTCTGGAGCGACCGATGCTCGCCGTCGGACGTCGTCGGGCCACAGCGGCTGCATCCGCCGCCCGTGCAGTTGGAGGGGCTGCCCGCCGTCGATGCGGTGGTGATCAGCCATGACCACTACGACCACCTCGACATCGACACGGTCATCGCGCTGGCCCACACGCAGCGGGCCCCGTTTTTCGTGCCGCTCGGCGTCGGCGCCCACCTGCGCGCGTGGGGAATCCCCGAGCACCGCATCGTCGAACTCGACTGGCATCAGGGCGCCAAGCTGGACCAGCTCACCGTGATATGCATGCCGGCGCGGCACTTTTCGGGTCGCTTCCTGGATCGCAACACCACGCTGTGGGCGTCGTGGGCGTTCCTTGGCCCGAGCCACCGCGCGTATTTCGGCGGCGATACCGGCTACACCAAGAGCTTCGCGCAGATCGGGGCCGACCACGGCCCGTTCGACCTGACCCTGCTGCCCATCGGGGCGTACAACACGGCCTGGCCGGATATCCACATGAACCCCGAGGAGGCGGTTCGGGCGCACCTTGACGTCACCGACTCGGGCTCGGGGCTGTTGATCCCCATCCATTGGGGGACGTTCCGGCTGGCCCCGCACCCGTGGGCCGAGCCGGTCGAGCGGGTGTTGAGGGCGGCCGAGCCCGTGGGCGTACAGGTGGCGGTGCCCGTACCGGGCCAACGCATAGATCCCGCCGCGCCCCGCAGATTCAACCCGTGGTGGCGGCTCTAACCCACGTTAGAGTTCCGCCATGACGAAACGCGCGGCGACGGCCGCTGTGGCGCTGGCCTTGCTCGCGTTGACGGGATGCCGGCCCGCGCCACCGGCGTCCTCGCCGCCGCCCGCTCCGTCTGGCGCGCCGCCCAACGAGGTGTCGGGCGTCGAGATCCCCGCCGGGCGCATCGACGACGCGATAGCCAAGGTCGACGGCCTGGTCGGGGACCTGATGAAGAGCACCGGCATCCCCGGCATGGCGGTGGCCATCGTCCATGGCGGAAAGACCTTATATGCCAAGGGTTTTGGGACAAGGGATGCGAGCAAGGGCGACACCCAGGACAACAAGGTCGACGCCGACACCGTCTTCCAGCTGGCGTCGGTCTCCAAATCGGTCGGCGCGACGGTGGTGGCGCACGAAGTCAGCGGCAACGTCGTCGCCTGGGACACGCCCGTGGTGTCCAAGCTGCCCTGGTTCACGCTGGGCGATCCCTATGTCACCGGCCACGCGACGATCGCCGACCTGTATTCGCATCGTTCCGGGTTGCCCGACCACGCCGGTGACAAACTGGAGGATCTGGGCTACGACCGCCGGCAGGTGCTCGAGCGCCTGAAGTATTTGCCGCTGGCGCCGTTTCGAAACAGCTACGCCTACACCAACTTCGGCGTGACCGCCGCCGCCGAGGCGGTGGCGGCCGCGGCGGGCAAACCGTGGGAGGATCTCTCCGAGGAGGTGCTGTACCGCCCGCTGGGAATGGCGGCCACGAGTTCGCGCTTCGCCGATTTCATCGCCAGGCCAAACCGCGCCGCCAACCACGTCAAGGTCGGCGACAAGTGGGAGCCGCGCTTTCAACGCGATCCGGATCCCCAGTCGGCCGCCGGCGGGGTGAGCTCGTCGGTCAATGACATGGCGCGCTGGCTGATCATGTTGCTGGGCAACGGAACCTATCAGGGCCAGCGCATCGCCTCACCCGAAGCGCTGCTGCCGGCGACCACCGCGCAGGTCGTCTCCGCCCCGGCAACCACGCCCAAGGCGCGCTCCGGGTTCTACGGGTACGGTTTCAACGTGTCGGTGGCCTCGTCGGGCCGCACGGAATACAGCCATTCCGGCGCTTTCTCGTTGGGCGAGGCGACGAACTTCGTGGTGATGCCGTCCGAGGACCTGGGCATCATCGCGCTCACCAACGCCGCGCCCATCGGCGTGCCGGAGACGCTGACCGCCGAGTTCATGGATCTGGTGCAGTACGGCCAGATTCGCGAGAATTGGGCCGATTTGTATCGGCAGGCGATCGGCTGGATGAACAACCCCGAAGGCTCGCTGCTGGGCAAGCAGCCCCCCGCCAACCCGGCGCCGCCCCGACCGCTGCTCGACTACGCCGGCGTCTACGCCAGCGACTACTGGGGCCCGGCCGTCGTAACCGCGCGCGACGGCGCGCTGCAGCTGTCGCTGGGGCCGAAGAACCGGACGTTCACGTTGACGCACTGGGATGGCAACACGTTCACCTTCCCGGTGACCGACGAAAACGCCCCGCCCGGAACCATTTCCAAGGCCACCTTTTCCGGCTCGCCGGCGCCCACCCTGAACCTGGAGTACTTCGACTCCGACAAGCTGGGAACCTTCACCCGATGATCGAGGGCCTGACCGATGCCGAGGTGGCAGAGCGGGTGGCCGCGGGCAAGAGCAACGCCGTCCCGGAACGCGCCACCCGCAGTGTGGCGGCGATCGTCCGGGCCAACGTCTTCACCCGGATCAATGCGATCCTGGGCGTACTGCTGGCGATCGTGCTGGTCACCGGCTCTTTCATCAATGGGCTGTTCGGCCTGCTCATCGTCGCCAACAGCGTCATCGGCATGGTCCAGGAGATCCGTGCCAAGCAGACGCTGGACAAGCTCGCGATCGTCGGGCAGGCGAAACCGTTGGTGCGCAGGGCATCCGGCACGCAAGCGCTGCTGCCGGGGGAAGTCGTGCTCGACGACATCATCGAGCTCGGGCCCGGGGATCAGGTCGTCGTCGACGGCGAGATCGTCGAGGGGGAAAACCTCGAGGTGGACGAGTCGCTGCTGACCGGCGAAGCGGACCCGGTCACCAAGGCTCCGGCCGACGCGGTGATGTCGGGCAGCTTCGTCGTCACCGGCATCGGCGCCTACCGCGCCACCAAGGTCGGCCCGGAGGCCTATGCCGCCAAGCTCGCCGAGGAGGCCAGGAAGTTCAGCCTGGTGAAATCCGAACTGCGCAACGGGATCAACCGCATCCTGCAGTTCGTCACCTACCTGTTGGTGCCGGCCGGTCTGCTGACCATCTACACGCAGTTCTTCACCACGCACGCCGGGTGGCGGCAGTCGGTGCTGCGGACGGTCGGCGCGCTGGTGCCCATGGTGCCCGAGGGCCTGGTTTTGTTGACGTCGGTGGCGTTCGCGGTCGGGGTGATCCGGCTGGGGCAGCGCCAATGTCTGGTGCAGGAACTGCCCGCCATCGAGGGCTTGGCGCGGGTCGACGTGGTGTGCGCCGACAAGACCGGCACCCTCACCGAAAGCGGCATGCGGGTCGCTGAGGTCATCGAGGTGGGCCCCGCGCAATCCGAGGCGGTCGCCGACGCGCTGGCCGCGCTGGCCGCGCAAGACGCCCGCCCCAACGCGAGCGTGCAGGCCATCGCCGCGACGTATGACCGACCACCGGGCTGGACGTCCACCGCCACCGCGCCGTTCAAGTCGGCCACCAAGTGGAGCGGCGTGTCCTTCCGCGATCACGGCGACTGGGTGATCGGCGCGCCCGACGTGCTGCTTGATCCGGCGTCGGCCGAAGCCGAACGGGCGGAGGGGATCGGGGCGCAAGGGCTGCGGGTTCTGCTGTTGGGTCGATCAGAGGCGGCGGTGGATGATCCGGCGGCGCCGGGCCGGGTCACGCCGGTCGCGCTGGTGGTGCTTGAGCAGAAGGTGCGCCCCGACGCCCGCCAGACGCTGGACTATTTTGCTGCCCAAGGCGTTTCGGTCAAGGTGATCTCCGGCGACAACGCGGTGTCGGTGGGCGCCGTCGCGGGCAAGCTCGGGCTGCGCGGCGACGCGATGGACGCGCGCCGGCTGCCCACCGAGCCGGGGGAACTCGCCGACGCGCTGGACGACCACACCACCTTCGGCCGGGTGCGGCCCGACCAGAAACGCGCCATCGTGCGCGCCCTGCAATCGCACGGCCACACCGTCGCGATGACGGGCGACGGCGTCAACGATGTGCTGGCCCTCAAGGACGCCGATATCGGCGTCGCCATGGGGGCGGGCAGCTCGGCGTCGCGCGCGGTGGCGCAAATCGTCTTGCTGGACAACAGGTTTGCCACGCTGCCCTACGTGGTCGGCGAGGGTCGGCGGGTGATCGGCAACATCGAACGGGTCGCCACCCTGTTCCTGACCAAGACGGTGTACTCGGTGCTGCTGGCGCTGTTGGTGGGCATCGAATGCCTGCTCGCCAAGCCCCTCCACGCCGACCCCTTGCTGTACCCGTTCCAGCCGATCCACGTCACCATCGCGGCGTGGTTCACCATCGGCATCCCGTCGTTCATCCTGTCGCTGGCGCCCAACAACGAACGCGCCTATCCCGGCTTCGTGCGCCGCGTGCTGACCTCCGCCCTGCCGTCGGGGCTGGTGGTCGGCGTCGCGACCTTCGCGTCCTATCTGGTGGCCTACCACGGCCGGCACGCCACGTTCCGGGAGCAGGACCAGGCCTCGACCGCGGCGCTGATCACGTTGCTGGTCAGCGCGCTCTGGGTGCTGGCGGTGGCGGCGCGCCCCTATCAGTGGTGGCGGGTGGCGCTGGTCGTTTTCTCCGGCCTGGCCTACGTGGTGATCTTCAGCATCCCGCTGGCCCAGCAGAAGTTTTTGCTCGACCCGTCCAATCTGCTTCTGACCTCGAGCGCCCTGGGGATCGGGGCGCTGGGCGCCGCCGCGATCGAGGCGACGTGGTGGATCCGCGCCAGGATGCTGGGGGTGCAGCCGCGGCTGTGGCGCGAGCCGGTGACGGCCGCCAAGTAAAATTCCGGGCGAATCCTCGGGGAAGGGACACGAAGATGGGATTCCTGGACAAGGCCAAGGACCTGTTGGCGCAAAACGCCGACAAGGTCGAGACCGCGATAGACAAGGCCGGCGAATTCGTCGACGGCAAGACGCAGGGCAAGTACTCCGACACCATCCACAAGGTGGCCGAAGAGGCCAAGAAGGCGGCCGACTCCGCCGTCGAGAACGACCCGCAGAACTGAGCGCATGGCGAAACTATCTGGATCCATCGACGTCCCGCTGCCTCCCGAGGTGGCCTGGAAGCACGCCTCCGACCTGTCGCGGTACAAGGACTGGCTCACGATCCATCGGGTGTGGCGCAGCACGTTGCCCGACGACATCGACAAGGGCACCGTCGTCGAGTCGATCGTCGAGGTCAAGGGCATGTACAACCGGATCAAGTGGACGGTCGTGCGCTACAAGCCACCGGAAGGCATGACGCTCAACGGGGATGGCGTCGGCGGGGTCAAGGTCAAGCTGTTGGCCAAGGTGCGGCCCGCGGACGAGGGCTCCGTCGTCAGCTTCGACGTGCACCTCGGTGGCCCGGCGCTGTTCGGGCCGATCGGCATGATCGTCGCCGCGGCGCTGCGAGGCGACATCAACCAGTCGCTGCAGAACTTCGTCAGGGTGTTCACGGCGCCCGATCCCGGCATGAACGGCCACGGCGGCGCGCGGCGCTGACCTTTCGGCCGATGAGTTTTCGGGTCGGCGCCAGTCGGTACGTGTGAACCCCGATGACGGGGCCAGAACACACGACAGATAGGGAGGGGTCATCGTGCCCATCCGTGACGACGCGCCGCTGGGCGCGCCCTGCTGGATCGATCTGACGACGTCGGACCTCGACCGTGCCCAGGACTTCTACGGCACGGTCTTCGGCTGGACGTTCGAGTCCGCCGGACCCGAGTACGGCGGATACGTCAACGCCGCCCGCGACGGTCACCAGGTCGCCGGCCTGATGGCCAACCGGCCCGAGTTCGGCTCACCGGACAGATGGGTCACCTACTTGCACACCGCCGACATCGAGGCGAGTATGTCGGCGGCGACCGCGGCGGGCGGCGCGGCGTGCATGGGGCCGATGGAGATTCCGGCCAAGGGCCACATGGGCCTGGTGACCGACCCATCGTGCGCGCTCTTCGGGCTGTGGCAGCCGTTGGAGCACCGCGGCTTCCAGGTGATCGGCGAGGCGGGCTCGCCGGTGTGGCACCAGCTGACCACCCGCGACTTCGCCGCCGCGGTCGACTTCTACACCGAGGTGTTCGGGTGGCGTACCGAGCTGGTTTCCGATACCGACGAATTCCGTTACGCCACGGCCTCGTTCGGCGACCAGCAATTGCTCGGCGTGATGGACGGCGCCGGTTGCCTGCCCGACGGCGTCCCGTCAAACTGGAGTATCTTCTTCGGCGCCGAGGACGTCGACAAGACGCTGCGCGTGATCGCCGAGCGCGGCGGCGCGGTGGTGCAGGCGGCCGAGGACACCCCCTACGGCAGGTTGGCCGCGGCGACCGATCCGACGGGCGTGATCTTCAACCTGTCCTCGCTGCCGAGCTAGCGCGGCCGGGGCGTTGGTCACACCGGCGCGGCGGCGCGTCGGCTAATCTCCCAACCATGACTCGCCGCCTGCGCCCTGGCTGGCTGGTGGCGTTTTTCGCCCTGCTCATTTCGGCCAGCGCCTGGATGCCGTGGCTCACCACGGCGGTCAACGGCGGGGGCTGGGCCAACGCCATCGGCGGCACCCACGGCAACCTGGAGCTACCGAGGGGCTTCGGGGCCGGCCAGCTGATCGTGTTGCTGTCCTCGACGCTGCTGGTGGCCGGGGCGATGGTGGGACGCGGCCTGTCGGTGAAGCTCGCTTCGGTTGCCGCGCTGGTGATTTCGCTGCTCATCGTGGCGCTGACGGTGTGGTACTACAAGCTCAACGTCAACCCGCCGGTGTCGGCCGAATACGGGTTGTACGTCGGCGCGGTCGCTGCCGGCTGCGCCGTGCTGTGCTCGATCACGGCGGTGATCGCGGGGCTGGCCTCTGGGGGATCGGCCCGGTGAGGCTTACGCCGACGGGAACTCGTGCTTGCCCGAGCCGGTGCTGTCCGCGGGCTCGTTGACGCCGAACACGAAGGGCGCAAAAACGATTTCGCGTCCGTCCGGGTCGCGGTAGGTGACCGCGCCCGTCGCCTCCCAGTACGGGTGCTGCTCCACCGGTGCCAGACCCGCCGCCTGCAGGCGCGCGATGGCGGCCTGTTGCGCCTCCCGGTCGGGGAAGTACAGGCACAGCTGTTCGTGGGGGTCGACGGCGACGGGGTCGACCGACTCGACGATCTCCATCGTCAGGTTCCAGCTGGGCAGGCCGAAGATGGCGCCGTTGCTGCCGTAGCTGCCCTCGAACGTTTCGTAGAGCGGCAGCCCGACCAGCTCGCGGTAAAACCGCACCGTCTCGGCGAAGTTCGATGTGCGCCGGGCGAAGCGGATGGCGCCGAGCGGCGCCAAGTGCGGGGGCCAGTGGGTGGCCCGATGATGAGACTCGGGAAACATCGTCACAACCCCACCGCGGCGGCGGCCGACTCCGCGGCGTGCCAGCGCCGCAGTTGATCCCCGGGCGCCCACGTCGAATGCGTACCGCTGGAAATGCGTTCCGGCAGTTGCAGTTTGCACACCGGGCCGTCGGCGATGCGGGCGGCGTCGAAGACAACGCAGTACGAGGCGTCGGTGTTCATGTCGGTGGTCAGCGTGACCAGGTAGCCGTCGTCCTCTCCGGTCGCGCCGACGCGCGGCGCCATGGCGGTCTCGCTGCCGTAGACACCGTCCCCGAACGAGATGCCCTCCTGGTTCCCGGTGAGCAGATCGTGTTTGACCAGGCCGTCGAACAGGAACCAGCCCGGTTTGCCCGTGGCGGCGTAGGTGTACCGGTAGTCGCGCGCGGCGTAGTCGGGATTGATGGTGCCGAACTCGGTGATCGATTCCGACAGTTGCTCTTCTTTCACCGCGCCGGTGACCAGGTTGAAGCGCCACCGGTGCAGCCGGGCCTGCAGGCGATCCAGCGCCAGGAAGCGAAAAAGCTTGTCCCACTTGGTTCCGCCGGTGTCGAGCGGTTGGGGGTCGCCCTCGAAGAAGCCGTCGAGCACGATCTCGTCGCCGTCCTCGTAGGCGTTGACGAAGTGCAGCACGAAGGTCGGTTCCGCCTCGAACCAGCGGATGTCACCGGTGCCGCCGCGCCGGGGGAGCACGGCGAAGCGCGACGGGATGTCGGGATAAAATCGCGGCAGGTGCACGTCGTGCTCGAGCAGCCTGGGATCCCAGAACAACGGGAAATCGTTGAGTATCACGTAGTTTTCGGTGAACGCCATGTCGTGCGGCAGCCGCGGCCCGGGCAGCGGGATGTCGGTGTAGTGCACCAGTTGGTCGCTGTCGTCGACCACGCCGTAGTGCATGTAGGGCTCTTGCTTGCTGTAGTTGAAGAACAGCAACTCACCGGTCTTGCTGTCCACCTTCGGATGCGCCGACACGCCCCAACCGGTGGGGAAGCGCCCGTTCCAGGTTTCCTTGCCCAGGGTGCTGGCCGAGTACGGGTCGAGCCGGTACAGGTCGCCGCACTGGTAGAAGCTGGTCAACGCGATACCGCGGTGGACGATCACGTCGGTGCTCGACGCGTCCTTCATCCGGGTCCGGGCCCCCCAGCCGTCCTCCCGTTTGGCCAGTTGCACCGCCTCGGCCAGGCCCGGCCACAGCGGTTCACCGGCCTCGTTCTCCGCCAGGAATCCATCCGTGCGGACAAAGCGGTTGCGGTAGAAGGCCTTTCCGTCGCGGAAGCCGACCACGTGCAGCATGCCGTCGCCGTCGAAGGGGTGATAGGTCTTGAGCGCCGGGTGTAGCGGGTTCTCGGTGTTGCGCAGGTAGATGCCGTCCAGGTCGCGGGGGATTTCGCCCTCGACCGCGGTGAGGTCGTCGGCGTCCCACTCCGTCGTCTGGGGGCGCCACGGTCCGGTCCGGTAGGGGTGATCGTCGTCTTCGGGCAGGGTCGACAGGAATTTGCCGACGATCTCAACATCCATGGTCACCACTCTTCGGTTGCGCTGACGACGAAGCTGAGGGTGGTGGCGGTGCTGCCGCCGAAGTTCAGGGTGCCGAACGTGCTGGCGTCCTCGACCTGGTAGTCGCCGGCCGCGCCGCTGACCTGCTTGGCCGCGTCGAGCAGCATCCGCACCCCGGACGCCCCGACGGGGTGGCCGCCGCCGATCAGTCCGCCGCTGGGGTTGATGGGCAGCCGGCCGCCGATCTCGATCTCGCCGTTTTCGATGGCCTTCCACGACTCTCCCGGGCCGGTCAGCCCGATGTGGTCGATGGCGAGGTACTCGCTGGGCGTGAAGCAGTCGTGCACCTCGAACCCGTCGAGGTCGTCGAGCGCCACCCGCGCGCGGCGCAGGGCATCCAGGACCGCCGCCCGCACATGGGGCAGCACGTACGGGTCGTCGGCGGCGCGGTCGAGCTTCTGCCGCAGACCCAACCCGACCGTGCGATGTCCCCAGCCGTCGATGCGGCCGATCGGGCGGGCGCCCGGGTGGTCGCGCAGGTACGCGTCGTTGACCAGAACCACCCCCGCCCCGCCGTCGGTCATCTGGCTGCAGTCGAATCGGCGCAACCGGCCCTCGGTGATCGGGTTGGTCGCGTCGTCCGCGGTGATCGGGTCGGGAACCGTCCATCCGCGGGTTTGGGCGTTGGGGTTGCGCCGCGCGTTGGCGAAGTTGAGCTGCGCGACGGCGCGCAGGTGCGCGTCGTCCAGGCCGTAGCGCCGGTCGTACTCGTCGGCGACCTCGGCGAACATCGACGGCCACAGGTAGCGAGCGCCGGCGCCTTCGTGTCCGGTCCAGGCGGCGGCGCCGAGGTGCTGGGCGGCGGTGTCGCCCGGCACCGTCTTCTCCAGTTCGATGCCCACCACCAGCGCGGCGTCGTAGGCGCCCGACCGCAAATCGGCCATCGCCGCCAGCGCCGCCACGCTGCCCGACGCGCACGCGGCCTCGTGCCGCGAGGCCGGGGTGTTCCAGAGCCCCTCGCACACCGTGGCCGGCATCGCCCCGAGGTGACCCTGGCTCGCAAACATCTCGCCGAATGCGTTGCCGACATGGACGACGCCGACGTCGGCGGCGTCGATTTTCGCCGCCGAGAGCGTGCTCCGCACCACCTCGTCAGTCAACGCGGCGAAGTCGCGGCCCTCCCTGGTGAGGTTGCGGGCGAAATCGCTTTGGTAGCCCCCGAGTATCCACACGTCAGTCGAGCCGTCCATACGCGGAACGCTACTCCGCCGAACCCGTGAAAGAGGGCGGCCCCGTCGGCTCTCGGGCTGAACCGACGGGACCTAGACGGGCGCGAAGGCCGGCCGACGCGCACGCCTCTTTTGCATCATTACCGCCCGGCGGGGTTGACAAACATTACGAATCGACGCGGCGACCTTTCCGAGAATGGCTGCTGAGCTGGGTGAATTGACCTTTGCGCTGTTCAGGGCGCCGCGAGGGGCTATACAGCGCCCTCGATAAGCTCCGTCGTTTCCGGTCCATCCGCGCGCGGCGAGCGAGTGGTCGTGCGCCCTGCGACTGCCTCGGCGTCGGCGAGGTCGACGTCCGCCAAGTCGATGCCTTTGGTCTCGCGGGCGCACAGGGCGGCCACCGCGCTCACCGCCGCGGTGGCCGCCAGGTACCACGAGATCGGCACCGAGGACTTGTAGGTTTCAAGCAGGCGAACGGCGATGATCGGCGCGAGCGAACCGGCGACGATCGAGGTGACCTGATAACCGAGCGACACCCCGGAGTAGCGCATCCGCGTCGGGAACATCTCCGCCATGGCCGCCGGCTGGACCGCGTACATGAGACCGTGGAACACCAGACCGATGACGATCGCCGACATGATGACCGCGTTGTGGCGGCTGTCCATCATCGGGAAGGCGAAGAAGCCCCAGGTGCACGCGCACAGCGCGCCGACGAAATAGATTGGGCGCCTGCCGAATCGATCGCTGAGCCGCCCGACCAGCGGAATGACCACGAAATGTACGGCGTGGGCGGCCAGCAGCCACCACAGGATGACCTTCGTGTTGGCGTGCACCTGCACTTTGAGGTAGGTGATGGAGAAGGTGACCACGAGGTAGTACATCGTATTCTCGCCGAAGCGCAAGCCCATCGCGGTGAAAACGCCACGCGGATAACGCTTTAACACCTCGACCACACCGAGCTGACTCGTCTTGGAACGCTCGGCATCCTGCTGAGCCGCCAGGAAGATCGGCGCGTCCGTCACCTTCGTGCGGATGTAGTAGCCGATGACGACAACGACCGCGGACAACCAGAACGCGACGCGCCAGCCCCAGCTCAGAAACGCCGCATCCGGCAGCGTCGAGGTGAGACCCAGCAGGACGACCGTGGCCAGCATGTTCCCCCCCGGCACCGCCGCCTGCGGCCAGCTCGCCCAGAAGCCGCGCGTGAGCCTCGGGCTGTGCTCGGCGACGAGCAGAACGGCGCCACCCCACTCGCCGCCGACGGCGAAGCCCTGGAAGAAGCGCAGCACCACCAGCAGCGCGGGGGCCCAGTAGCCGATCTGGGCAAATGTGGGCAGGCAGCCCATGAGAACGGTCACAGCGCCCACCAACAGCAGGCTGAACTGCAGGAGCTTCTTGCGGCCATACCGGTCTCCGAAGTGGCCGAAGACGAGCCCGCCGATCGGGCGGGCGGCGAAGCCGACGGCGTAGGTCACGAAGGCGGCCAGGATGGCGTCGAGCTCGTTGCCGCCACGCGGAAAGAACACCTTGCTGAACACCAGCGTGGCCGCCGTGCCGTAGAGGAAGAACTCATACCATTCGACGACGGTGCCGGCCATGGATGCCGCGACCACCCGGCGGAGAAAGGCGGGCCGCTGGAATGGGTCCGGCCGCAACTGATTAGGGACGCTCACCGGATGCCCTCCTTGGTGGACCGCCCGCTCAGGGGCGCCGACCGGGGTCTGCTCGCGGATGGGAGCGTACCGCGGTTCGGGCGGCCTCGCCCCTCGGCCTGTCCGGCAGCCACGGTGCTTCCGGGGAGGTGGCGATGCGCCCGCCTCGGAGCGACAACGACACTGATCGGCGTCGTTTTCGCGATTGGTCAGCGGGAAACCGATGAGTTGCGACACGGTCACGGATGGGTACCTATCCGCTGCTCACTGGTCACATGAGCCCCGTGAATCACTATCGTCACATGAGCCAACTGCGGACGTCAATGCGGCGGCCTGCTCCTGGAAGGGTGTGACCTTGACGGCGATTCCTCGAGTCCTATCGCTATCGGTGGCGTCGATGACCGCCATCGGTTTCTTCGTGGCGATAGGCGCGGCGCCGTCGGCGAACGCCACACCCTGCAGTGCGCCGGAAGCCAACGTCGATCCCCCGGCCGCGCCCCCGGCGATGCCCGCCCCCCAGCCGGTCGTGCAACCGCCGACGGGACGCAGGCCCTCGCACACGAACGACCAGGCGCCATTGCCGAAGTTGGGCCCGCTGATCTCTTCCTTCCTCAAGCCGGGAGCCGGTGGGCAGCGGTACTCCGCGCCGATCCAGCCTCAGGCCGGTGTGGTCCCGCCGCCCGGCCCCAATCCGCCCGCGCCGGGCGTCCCGCAGCCACCGAACGCCAACCAGCTACAGCCCAACGCCGCCCCGGTTCCGCCGCAGCCGGCGCCGCCGGCGCCGCCCGCGAACATCGGGGGCGCACCGACGTCGCTCGTCGACTGGGTGACCGGCACGGACGGCCCCAACAAGACACTGCAGCGTTTCGGCATCTCCGGGACCGACCTCGGGATCGCCTGGGACAACGGTGATCCCGCCAACCGCCAGGTCCTGATGGCGTTCGGTGACACCTTCGGCTACTGCAAGGTGCACGGACAGCAATGGCGATACAACGTGCTGTTCCGCAGTTCGGACCGCGACCTGTCCCACGGAATCCACATTGCCGACGGCGTGCCCAACGACCGTTACTCCGGCTCGCCGGTGTGGACCACCGGCTTGTCCAAGCAGGTCGTCAACACCATCCATAAGGCGCCGCATGAAACCGGCATCATCCCGACCGCCGCCATCTCCCTTGGGCGGACCCAGTACATGAGCTACATGTCCATCCGGCAGTGGGGTCGCGACGGGGAATGGAGCACGAACTACTCGGCGATCGCGAGATCCGTTGACAACGGCCAGAACTGGGGGATCTTCCCGAGCACCATCCGCACGGCCTCGGCCGACGCGATCCCGGGCATCGGGTTCACGCCGGGCAACGAGAACTTCCAGATGGGCGCGTTCATGAAAGGCAACGACGGTTACCTCTACCAGTTCGGCACCCCGTCGGGGCGCGGCGGTGCTGCGTTCCTGTCGCGGGTTCCCCCGAACCAGCTGCCGGACCTGAGCAAGTACCAGTACTGGAACGGCGACAACGGCGGACACTGGGTCGCGGCCAATCCGGGGGCGGCGACGCCGCTGTGGCCCGGCCCCGTCGGCGAGATGTCAGCCCAGTACAACAGCTACCTCAAGCAGTATCTGGTGCTGTACACCAACGGTGGCAGCAACGACGTGGTGGCGCGGACCGCGCCGACCCCGACAGGACCGTGGAGCGGGGAGCAACCCCTGGTGTCGGCGTTCTCGATGCCCGGCGGCATCTACGCGCCGATGATCCATCCGTGGTCGTCGGGTCGGGACCTGTACTTCAACCTGTCGCTGTGGTCGGCCTACGACGTGATGCTGATGCACACCGTCTTGCCATAGCCGATGGCGGCTCCGCGCCGGCGCGGACCGACTGACGTAGTGGACTACTCGTGCCCGCGGGGGGAATCGCGGAAAGGATCTAGCCATGAAACCCAATCTTGCCCCGCCCGCCCTGGCGACCTGCGTCGACGAATGGGACTATCCCGAGGACGGCTTCCGGGCGTTCGACGGCCCCGAGTGGAAAATCAAGCACACCACCAACGACGGTCGGTGCGCCGACGTCGTGGTATCCGTGATCGGCCTGCAGTACGCGGATGGGCACGCGTTGCGCGAGATCATCATCGACTGCCCCGATACCCCGATCATCACGCCGGCCGAAGCGCGGAAGCTGGCGGGGGCGTTGATCGCGGCGGCCGACTCGGCGGAAGGCTGACTCCGCGCTCGTCCGGGGAGTGTCACCCATCAACCGAAACCACTGTCAACCATCAGCCGAAACACCGTCAGCCATCACGCGGAACCAAAATGTCAAGCATCAGCCGAGGTCATACATCCTGCTCTGTGCCCCCGGCAGGATTCGAACCTGCGACACCGGCTTTAGGAGAGCCGTGCTCTATCCCCTGAGCTACGAGGGCGAGGGCGTCTGGCCAACGCCTCGCGGGCGGGTTGCCGTTCCTGGCGGGGTCGGCCTGGTTGTGCCAGTGCGGCGGATGTGAGTCTAGCGGGCGCGGCAGTCGCGGCGCGACGCGTCGGCCACGTCGATCATTGCCACCGGAGATCTTCGTCGAGCGGTTGGGACCGTTCGTCTTGCTCGTCCGCGGGACGGGTGTCGATCGTGACCTCTTGCCAGTACGCCGGACTGTAGAGGTGAATATCCTTACCGCTGCTGACCTTTAGCACGCCGCCGTTGAGCACCTCATAGGTCGCGCCATCGGGGTATTCGTCGTCGTCATCGTGGCCGTCAATTTGGATCCATATCTTCACGCTGAAACGCCTCCGCATCGGCATCGGATTCTTGAGGCTACCGCTGCGCCGGCGCGCTCGGCGAGGCGCGGGTGTCCGACATCGGCGGGCATGAGTCGGCATCGCCAGGCATGCCGGCCGCGCCGATGCCGATCCCGTTGCCGGGGAAGGGATCTCGCAACCGCCCCGGTCAGCGCAGCTCCGCGATGACCTTCGCGAACGTGTCCAGGTTGTTGTCCTGCACGGTGAAGCAGGTCAGTCCGTACTTGTCGCGCAGTGCGGTCAGCGTGTCGGCCATCTCGCGCGGCGACCCGCTGAGCACCGACGGCATGGACAGCAGTTGCTCGTCGGACAGGTCCGGCGCGTACTGCCGCGTCATTCTCAAATCGGGTGCGGACTCGCCCGCGGGCGGCATCGCCGTGATCACCATGTTCAGTTCCAGCGCATCGAACCGGTCGCCGGCGGCGTTGCGGACGAACTCGATGCGTTCGGCGAGCGGGTCTTCGACGTCTCGCACCCTGGCGCCGGTCAGCCCGATGATGTCGGCATGCCGGGCGGCTATCGTCAGCACCCGATCGCCGTTGCCGGCGATGAGGATCGGCGTCGACGGGTGATGTTCCTTCAGGTAGCTCGTCATGTGTTCGAGGTAGTCCACCCGGGCCCCGGCACTGGGGTAGGGGATCTCGGCGGCCTCGAATTCTTCTTTGACATAGCCGGTGCCGAGCCCGATCTCGAGGCGGCCGTCGCTGAGCAGGTCGAGGGCCTGCAGGTCCCTGCTGAGCAGGGCGGGTTTGTAGAACCCGGCGTTGAGCACATACATGCTCAGGCGAATCCTGCTGGTCACCATCGCGACCGCGGTCAGCGTCGGCGATGGAGCGGCCGCGCCCAGATGGTCGGGCACGCAGAGGATGTCGTAGCCAAGATCCTCGGCTCGTTTCACCTTGTCGACCAATGCCGCGCGCGACTTGAAGAAGCGCATGCTCAGCCCGAAGCGAAAATCCTTGCCCACCAACAGCCTCCGATCGACAGATAACACTTACCAGGTACGCGCCGCGGCCGCCAGGCCCTGTACCAGCGCGGTGGTGACCGGCGAGAGACCGTCGGCGCCGGGCAGCGCACTGCGTGGACCAAGACCCCTGACCCGGGGCGAGAGCTCCAGCTGCGTCCCGCCGCCGCGCACCCGGTTGACCGGGTTGTCCGGATGCAGGCCCCGCAATTCCGGCGGGATGTCGTCGATGTCGGTGACGATCTGATAACCGGTCAGGCGGACGTGCCGGGCCAGGTGGGCCGCCAGCGCGCGGTTGCGCCCCCCGGCGAGCAGTTGGGTGCCGCGACCGATGCGCCCGTAGCCGTGCAGCGAGACGGCGACGTCGACGTGGTCGAGAAACTCGGCCAGCCGGGCCGACTCGTGCGGGTCATACCGGGCAGACGGGAGGTGGTGCGGGTAGCGGTGGGGATGGCGCAGCAGGTACACCGACGCCTCGGCGGCCTCGGCGGCCCGCTCGGCGATGACGTCGGTCATCTCTTCCAGGCCGCCGCCGTGGATGGCGAGAAAGCCGAAGCGCGATCGCAGCAGGCTCTCCTCGATCACCCCCGGTTCGCTTAGCAGCTCAGAAAGCGACTGCGGCGCAGGACCTTTCGCGATGAGCGGGCGGGGCCAGCGCGCCGGGTCCCACCGGCGCAGAAAGTCGACCCACCGCTGCGGCAAGCCGTGGTGGACGGCGCCGTCGATGACCCTGGGCAGATATCCCGGTCTGGGCGGGCCCGGATTCACCCGGTGATCGATGTAGACCCAGGCCGGCGACGGTCCGTCGCCGGTGTGGACGGTCAGCCGGTCGCGCCGGTAGCGCACCGGGACGCCCTCGGCGCTGTCCAACGCCGCGAGGTCGTCGTCGGAGATCAGCCAGAGCACCCCGTGCACCTGCGCGCCGGCTAAGGGCTCGACGGTGGCCACGCCGCGCTGGTTGATCAGCCAGTCGTGGTCCGCCAGGACCGCCGGCCGCGGATCGGTCGCGCCGGGACAGCGCAGCGCCATCTGCCTGACGCACAGATTGGACCCGTATGCGAAATAGGGCTGCCGACGGGCCGGCATCTAGGCAGTCACCGTCGGGGCGCTGAGATGTTGGACCAAACCTGACTCCCGCGAGTCTCCACCGACGACGACGTTCCCATCCTGCCGTACCGGGTGCGCCGCGCGCTATCGACCGGTCACCTGAGGATCGGGGCGGGCGCACTCGACGGCGGCGGCGGGACGGGCCGCGGCGGAGGGTACGGGCGGCTCGTCACCGGCGGCCCGGAGGGGGGCGGCGCTTTCGGCGGCGATGGCGGCGGATACCTCGGCGGCGACGGATGCACCCCGGACGGTGGCGGCGGCAACACCACCGGCGGGGGCAGGATCACCGGCGGGGGCAGCACGACGATGGGTGGTGGCGGCGCCACGGGCGGAGGCGGCGCGACGGGCGGCGGGAGCACGGGCGGCGGAGCGACCGGCGGCGGAGCCGGCGCGATCGGCGGGG
>LQPB01000016.1 GCA_002102225.1 Mycobacterium interjectum | reverse complement strand
CGGTTCCGGTGTCGCCTCCCACGCCGCCGTCCCCGCCGCTGCCGCCGGAGCCGTGCAGCAGGCCGCCGGCGCCGCCGATTCCGCCGGCGCCGCCGCCGCCGGTGCCGCTGCCCAGGCCGCCGGCCCCGGCCGCCCCGCCGTTGCCGAGCAGCACGGCGTTGCCGCCGGACCCGCCCGCGCCGCCGTTGCCGAACAGGCCGCCGGCCCCTCCCGCGCCGCCCGGGACTCCGGCGAGCGTGCTCGGCCCACCGTTGCCGCCGTCGCCGTAGAGCAGGCCGCCCGGGCCGCCCGGCTGGCCCACCCCGGCGACGGTCGAGCCGTTGGCACCGTTGCCGATCAGCGGGCGCCCCAGCAGCGCCTGGGTGGGCGCGTTCACCGCGCCGAGCAGGTCCTGCTGCAGGGTTTGCAACGGCGCGGCGTTGGCGGCCTCGGCCAGGGCATACGAGGCCCCGCCCGCGGCCACGGCCCGCACGAACCCGTCGTGCAGCGCCGCCACCTGGGCGCTGAGCGCCTGGTATTCGGCGCCGTGGGCGCCCAGCAACGCCGCGATGTTCTGGGAGACCTCATCGGCCGCCGCGGCCAGCACCTCCGTGGTGGGAGCCGCAACCGCCGCGCCGGCCGCCGCGACCGTCGAACCGATGCCCGCCAGGTCTGCCGCCGCGGACTCGACCAGTTCCGGCGCCGCGATGACGAACGACATGGCGCACCTCCCTAGGCGCTGGTCCCCGGTCCGACGTTGCTGGCCGGACGGGTGCGCAGGTCATGGACGTAATCCGCTGGCGCACCGGCGATTTCGGCGGCGTCGGCCATCACGCCGAGGTACCGCGCCGACGGCAGCCCGCCCTCCCAGGCGTCGAGCACGTACAGCCACGCCAGCGCGGGATCGGTGGTGGTGTCCGACGAAATGCGCTCCACCCGGCACCGGATCTTCTTGTGCACCCCGAACTCGGAGCCCTCCCAGTGGTCGAGGTTGACCTCGTCGGCCGGCGTCATGTCGTAGAGCACGACGAACACCTTGGAACCGGGGTCCTCGACGATGGTCGCCAGGGCGCCTTCCCAGCCGATGTCCTCGCCGCCGAACGTCAACCGCCACCCGTGCAGCCAGCCCGTTCCGGCCATCGGCGAGTGCGGTGCGCGCTTGAGCATCTGCTCGGGATCCATGTTCGATCCGTACGCGGCGTAGAGCGGCACGGGGAAAGCTTAAACGCCGCACGCTCGCGCGGTATTCACCCGAGCGTTTAGCGCCCTTGCCGCCCCCCGGATAGGTTGGGCGTGTGGTGACCCGCATCGTGATCCTGGGTGGCGGGCCGGCCGGTTACGAAGCCGCCCTGGTCGCCGCCACCTCACATCCCGACACAACGCACGTCACCGTGATCGACTCCGACGGGGTCGGCGGGGCGGCCGTGCTGGATGACTGCGTGCCGTCCAAGACGTTCATCGCCTCCACCGGGCTGCGCACCGAGCTGCGCCGCGCCCCGCGGCTGGGCTTCGACATCGACATCGAGGACGCCAAGATCTCGTTGCCGCAGATCCACGCCCGGGTGCGGACACTGGCCGCCGAGCAGTCGGCCGACATCACCGCCCAGCTGCTCGCCGTGGGCGTGCAAGTGGTCGCGGGCCGCGGCGAGCTGATCGACCCGACGCCCGGGCTGGCCAAGCACCGCATCCGGGCCACCGCCGCGGATGGCACCACCAGCGAGCACGAGGCCGACGTCGTGCTGATCGCCACCGGCGCCAGCCCGCGGATCCTGCCGTCGGCCCAGCCCGACGGCGAACGCATCCTGACCTGGCGGCAGCTCTACGACCTGGAGGCGCTGCCCGAGCACCTGATCGTGGTGGGCTCCGGGGTGACCGGGGCCGAGTTCGTCAGCGCCTACACCGAGCTGGGCGTCCCGGTGACCGTGGCCGCCAGCCGCGACCGGGTGCTGCCGTACGAGGACGCCGACGCCGCGCTCGTCCTGGAGGAGTCGTTCTCCGAACGAGGGGTCAAGCTGGTCAAGAACGCCCGCGCCGAGTCGGTCACCCGCACCGACGCCGGGGTGCTGGTCACCATGACCGACGGGCGCACCGTCGAGGGCAGCCACGCCCTGATGACCATCGGCTCGGTGCCCAACACCGGCGGCCTCGGGCTGGAACGGGTCGGCATCGAGCTGGGGCGCGGCGACTACCTGCGGGTCGACCGGGTTTCGCGCACCTCGGTGCCCGGCATCTATGCCGCGGGGGACTGCACGGGGCTGCTGCTGTTGGCGTCCGTCGCGGCCATGCAGGGCCGAATCGCGATGTATCACGCGCTGGGCGAGGGCGTCAGCCCGATCCGGCTGCGCACGGTGGCGGCGACGGTGTTCACCAGGCCGGAGATCGCCGCCGTCGGGGTGCCGCAGTCGATGATCGACGACGGCTCGGTGCCGGCGCGCACGATCATGCTGCCGCTGCGCACCAACGCGCGCGCGAAGATGTCGGGCCTGCGGCAGGGGTTCGTCAAGATGTTCTGCCGCAAGTCCACCGGCGTGGTGATCGGAGGCGTGGTGGTGGCGCCGATCGCCTCCGAGCTGATCCTGCCGATCGCCGTGGCCGTGCAGAACCGCATCACCGTCACCGAACTGGCGCAGACGCTGGCCGTTTACCCGTCGCTGTCCGGTTCGATCACCGAGGCCGCGCGCCGGCTGATGGCGCACGACGATCTCGATTAGGGCCTAGCCTGGGTACAGCTACCGACGAGTAACCGGACAGGAGCCCCCGCAGTGAGCGACCCGATCGATGCGCTGGGACCGCAGCAACGCACGCTGGCCTGGGAGCGGCTGGGCGCCGAGCAGTTCGACGTGGTCGTCATCGGCGGCGGCGTGGTGGGCTCCGGGTGCGCCCTGGACGCCGCCACCCGCGGGCTGAAGGTGGCGCTGGTCGAGGCGCGCGATTTCGCGTCCGGCACGTCGAGCCGGTCGTCGAAGATGTTCCACGGCGGGCTGCGCTACCTCGAGCAGCTGGAGTTCGGCCTGGTCCGCGAGGCGCTGTACGAGCGCGAGCTGTCGCTGACCAAGCTGGCGCCGCATCTGGTCAAGCCGATGCCGTTCCTGTTCCCGCTGACGCATCGGGTCTGGGAACGCCCCTACACCGCCGCCGGCATCTTCCTCTACGACCGCCTCGGCGGCGCGAAATCCGTTCCCGCGCAAAAGCATTTGACCCGGGCGGGCGCGCTGCGCCTGAGCCCCGGCCTCAAGCGCACGTCGCTGATCGGCGGGATCCGCTACTACGACACCGTCGTCGACGACGCGCGGCACACGATGACGGTCGCGCGCACCGCGGCGCACTACGGCGCGGTGGTGCGGTCCTCCACCCAGGTGGTCGCGCTGCTGCGCGAGGGCGATCGGGTGACCGGCGTGCGGGTCCGCGACTCCGAGGACGGCGCGATCACCGAGGTCCGCGGCCACGTGGTGGTCAACGCCACCGGGGTGTGGACCGACGAGATCCAGTCGCTGTCCAAGCAGCGCGGGCGGTTTCAGGTCCGCGCGTCGAAGGGCGTGCACGTGGTGGTGCCGCGGGACCGCATCGTCAGCGACGTCGCGATCATCCTGCGCACCGAGAAGTCGGTGATGTTCGTCATACCGTGGGGCAGCCACTGGATCATCGGCACCACCGACACCGACTGGGACCTCGACCTGGCCCACCCCGCGGCCACCAAGGCCGACATCGACTACATCCTGGGGACCGTCAACACCGTGCTGGCCACCCCGCTGACGCACGCCGACATCGACGGCGTGTACGCCGGGCTGCGCCCGCTGCTGGCGGGGGAGAGCGAGGAGACCTCCAAGCTGTCCCGCGAGCACGCCGTGGCGGTGCCGGCGCCCGGGCTGGTCGCGATCGCGGGCGGGAAGTACACCACCTACCGGGTGATGGCCGCCGACGCGATCGACGCCGCGGCCCAATTCGTCCCGGCCCGGGTGGCGCCGTCGATCACTGAGAAGGTGAGCCTGCTGGGCGCCGACGGGTACTTCGCGCTGGTCAACCAGGTGGAACACGTCGGGACGCTAAAAGGCCTGCACCCGTACCGGGTGCGCCACCTGCTGGACCGCTACGGCTCGCTGATCGGCGAGGTCCTGGAGCTGGCGGCCGAAGCCCCCGACCTGCTCAGCCCGATCAAGGAGGCGCCGGGCTACCTGCGGGTGGAGGCGCTCTACGCCGTCACCACCGAGGGCGCCCTGCATCTGGAGGACATCCTGGCCCGCCGGACGCGCATTTCCATCGAGTACCCGCACCGCGGCGTCGACTGCGCCCGCGAGGTGGCCGAGGTGGTGGCCCCGGTGCTGGGCTGGACCGCCGAGGACGTCGACCGCGAGGTGGCCAACTACACCGCGCGGGTGGAGGCCGAGGTGTTGTCGCAGGCCCAGCCCGACGACGTGTCGGCCGACGAACTGCGGGCCAGCGCGCCCGAGGCGCGCGCCGAACTCCTCGAGCCGGTGCCGCTCAGTTGAGTCTCTGGTGAGGCCCGCGCCCCTTCCCGTGCGCGACGGGCTCGGCCCGGCGCGGGTGCGGCTGCACGGTGGCCCGGTGCTGGCCGAGCTGACCGCCCGGTTCGGCGCGGCGGCCCGCTCGAAGGTGCTGGCCGGGGAGGTGGTCGACGCCGACGGCGCGGTGGTCGACGACGCGACGGTGCTGGGCGCCGGGTCGTTCGTCTACCTCTACCGCGAGCTGCCCGACGAGGTCCCGGTGCCCTTCGACGTTCCCGTGCTGCATCGCGACGATGACATCGTCGTCGTCGACAAGCCGCACTTCCTGGCGACCATGCCGCGCGGCCGGCACGTCGCGCAGACCGCGCTGGTGCGGCTGCGCCGCGACCTGGGGTTGCCCGAGCTGAGCCCGGCGCACCGGCTCGACCGGCTGACGGCCGGGGTGCTGCTGTTCACCACGCGGCGCGAGGTGCGCGGCGCCTACCAGACGCTGTTTTCGGCGGGCGCGGTGCGCAAGACCTACCTGGCGCGTGCGGCCGTCGACCCCGCTCTGGTCCTTCCGCGGGTGGTGCGCAGCCGGATCGTCAAGCGCCGGGGCGTTTTGCAGGCGTTCTGCGAGCCGGGCCCGGCGAACGCGGAGACGTTGGTGGAACTGGTCTCCCCGGACGGCCTGTACCGGCTGACCCCGCGCACCGGGCGCACCCATCAGCTGCGGGTGCACATGGCCTCGCTGGGCCTGCCGATCGAGGGTGATCCGTTGTATCCCAACGTGATGGACGTGGCCGCCGACGACTTCAGCACCCCGCTGCGGTTGCTGGCGCAGCGCATCGAGCTCGACGATCCGCTCACCGGTGTGCGCCGCGAGTTCCTCAGCCGGCGCCCCGGCCCCTAGCCCGTCGCACGCCCGGCGTCGTCGGGGCGGCGCCCGATGTGCGCAGGCGCCTTTACCCACCACCCAACCGCGCGAATATCGCGGGGCCGGGTAGCCCGCGGTCATGGACCTCACCGTCACCTTCGTCGGCAACGCCACGACGTTGATCAGCGCCGGCGGGCTCACGCTGTTGACCGATCCGAACTTCCTGCACCTGGGCGGGACGCGGCTGCCGGCCGGCGGGCGGCTTCCGTCCGGGCTGACGGTAACCATGGACGGCCGCCAGGGCGCGGAGCTGGTGGCAAAGCTCGGGCTGCCCACAATGATCCCCGTCCGCTCCGACGACTACGGCGTGTTCGCTTCGCCGCTGGCGGACTTCGTCACGGAGATGCGGCGCCGCGGCATGGGCGATCGAATCATCGAACTGGACCGCGGCGCGTCGGCCACCCTGTGAGGGGCGCGGGGCCGCCTAGCTGCTGATTTACTTCGCTGGCTAACCTCGTCGGTATATCGTTCGTCTCATCCGGTACTCGAACGAACAGAGATCTGGGGGCCCGGCATGAGGTTTCGACGTGCAGTGTTTCAGCGCCGGTCGCGGCGCGGTCAACGCGACTTTGCCGGGTGGTCGCCCGCATACGGAATGTGAGAGGTCATGGATCTTCTAGCGCTGCCTCCCGAGGTGACCTCGGCGCTCATCCACTCCGGGCCCGGAGCGGGCTCGCTGATCGAAGCGTCCGCCGCGTGGCAGCGCCTGACCACCGAATTGGAGAACTCGGCCGCCACGTACACGTCGGCGCTGTCCGCGCTGAGTGAGTCGTGGCAGGGGCCGTCGTCGGCCGCGATGGTCGAGGCCGTCCAGCCCTACGTCACCTGGCTGCGCAACACCGCGCAGCAATCCCAGCAGCTGGCCGAATCCACCCAGGCCGCCGCGGCGGCGTTCAACGCCGCGCAAGCGAACGTCGTGCAGCCCGCGGCGGTCACCGCCAACAGGACGCGGCTGGCGCAATTGATCGCGACCAACGGGTTCGGCCGCAACCTGCCGGCCATCGCGGCGACCGAAGACCAGTACCAGGCCATGTGGGCGACCAACTCCGCGGCGCTGAGCCGCTACCAGGCGGCGACGACGCAGGCGCTCGACCTACAACAGTTCCTGTCGCCGCCGACGATCGCCGATCCGGCCGGGGCGGCGGCCCAGGCCACCGCCACGTCCGCCGCCGCGGCCACCCCGGCGCAGTCAATCGGCCAGTTCTTGGAGTCGATCGTCGGGACGCCGTTCGGATTCGACCCCAACGTGGGGTGGTTCGGGCTGGCCAACACCTACGCGAACCAGTTCATCTCGTCCGGATTCCCCATCAACATGCTCAGCTACATCGCGCAGAGCAACTCGGCCCAGGCGCTGCAGAGCGTGGGCGGCGACATCGGCCAGGGCCTCTCGGAGGGCGAGTCGGCGCTGGGAGCGGCGGGGGCAAACCTGGCCGGCGCCGTCAGGGCGGCCGGATGGGCGGCGCCCGCCGGGGCGATGGGCGTGGGAGTGTCGATCGGCAAGCTGACCGCGCCGCCCGCGGTGGTGGGGCTGCTGCCCGCCTCGCAGGCGCCGGTCCAACTCGCCTCGGCCGCATCGCCTTTGGACGGCGCGGACGCCGGTTTCCCCATGCTGCCGCCGTTGATGCCGCCGCCCATCTCGGCGGGCAGCGGCTGGCGCAAGCGCAAACAACCGACTCCCGAAGATCTCCAGGTTGGCGCGGAGGTCAAGGGGAAAGTGATGCGCCCACCGCCGTCGGCGGGATAAGGGACGACCGAAATGTCCTGCCGCGCACGGCAGTCACGAACTGCCACAGAGTTGGCGGGCTGAGACGTCATGGACTTCGCGACGTTGCCCCCAGAGATCAGCTCGGCGCTGATCCACTCCGGACCCGGTGCCGGCTCGCTGATCGAGGCCGCCGCCGCATGGGATCGGCTGGGTACGGAGTTGGAAGAATCCCTGCCCGACTACTTTTCGGTGCTGTCTACGATGACCGAAACCTGGCAGGGTCCGTCCTCCGCGGCGACGATGCAGGCCGTCGAGCCCTACCTGGTCTGGTTGCGCACCACCGCGCAACAATGCGAACGGGTCGGCTCCTCGATGCAGGCCGTGGCGGCGGCCTTCGAATTGGCTTGCCGGACGGTGGTTTTCCCGGTCCAGGTGACCGCCAACCGGATCCGGCTGGCCCAGCTGATAGCGACCAACTGGCTCGGCACCAACTCGGCGGCGATCGCCGAGACCGACGCCCAATACGAGGGCATGTGGGTGAACAACGCGGCGGCGATGTATCGCTATGCGGCAACTTCGGCCCAGGCCACCCGGCTGCCCCAGTTCTTCTCGCCCCCGGCGATCGCCAATCCGGCGGCGGCCGCCGCGCAGGCCAACGCCGCGCCCGCCGCCGCCGCGCCGGCGCAATCGATCGGCCAAATCCTGGAGTCGATCGTGGGCACCCCGTTCGGATTCAACCCGCAGACCGGATGGTTCGGGCTGGCCAACACCTACGCGAACCAGTTCATCGCGGGCGGGATCCCGATCAACCTGCTCAGCTACCTGGCGCAGCTGAACACGGCGCAGGCGCTGCAGAGCGTGGGCGGGGAGGTGGGCCAGGGCCTGGCGGAGGGCGAGTCGGCCCTGTCGGCGGCCAGCGCGGATCTGGCCGGCGCGGTCAGGGCCGTCGGATCGGCGGCGGCGCCCGCGGGGGCGATCGGTGTGGGAGTGTCGATGGGCAGGCTGACCATGCCGCCCGCCGTCGTGGGTATGTTGGCCGCTGCGAAAACGCCGGTGCAGCTCGCCGCGGCGGTGTCCCCGCTCCCGGCCGGGGAATCCGGGTTCCCCTTCATGCCGCCGCCCATGATGCCGCCGGTCGTGCCGCGCAATAAGGGCAAGCGCGAGGGGGGCAAATACGACGACATCGAAATCGGGCTGGAGATCAAGGGCACCTTCATGACCCGCCCGCCCTCAGCGGGATGACGCCCCCGGCTCGGCGGGTTCGGTGGGTTCGTCTGTGGCCAGGGTGAAGTAGTTTTCCTCCTCCTGCAGAAAGTGCAGGCGCAGCAACGCATACAGCCCGTACAGGCAGGCGAGCAGGTCCTCGACTTGGGCGGGGGCGATACGGCCGCCGCTTTGGGCCAGGGCCAGGTGCGCGCCGATCCGGTCCGAAAGCCGTTGTATCTCGGCGTGGGTCCGGCTCATCGTGGCGGTGGCCTCGCCGGTGCCCAACGGATGGGCCAGGGCCGGGTAGAGCTGGGTCTCCTCGGCGCGTTCGTGGGGGAGGATGCGCCCCACGAGCAGGCCGTGCGCGCGCGTAATCGCCTGCAGCGCAGCCTGATCCGGCGCATCGGCCAGTCGGTCGGCCGCCTCCCGCAGCAGGCCGACGGCGTCGCGCAGTTCGTCGTGTTCGGCGTCGAAGCGGTGCAGCATCCGTTCGGTTCGCGCGGGCAGGTCCACATCGAGGGACGGGTCGCCGCGCAGGGCCCGCAGCGCGTTGAGGATCACGGCCACGTCGATGCCCTCCTGCAGCAGCGCGCCGGCGGCCGGCGGCAGCCAGCCGAGGGCGGCGACGGCCATCGCGGTCAGCGACATACCCATGCCGACGACCGCGCTCTGCACGGCGATGCGCCGCGACCACCGCGCGATGTCCATCGCGTCCGGGAGCCGCTCCAGCCGATCGGTGGTCAGCACGATGTCGGCGGCTTCCGAGGAGGCGGTGGCACCGCGCGCGCCCATCGCGACGCCGACGCCGGCGGCGGCCAGCGCGGGGGCGTCGTTCACCCCGTCGCCGACCATCACGGTGACCGCGCGGCCCTGTTCGGCCCGCACGACGGCGACCTTGTCGGCCGGGCTCTGCTCGGCGTACACGTCGTCCAGCCCGAGCACGGCGGCGACCTCGCCGGCGGGCTCGGCGCGGTCGCCGGTCAGCATCACCAGTCGGCGCAGCCCGGCGCCGCGCAACCGGCGCACGGTGCGCGGTGCGTGCCGGCGCAGTGGGTCGCGCAGCAGCACCGCGCCGGCCGGTCGCCCGTCGACGCAGACCCAGGCGATCGCGGCGGTGTCCAGCAGCGCGCGGTTCACCGCCGCGCGGGCCCACTCCGTGGACGTGTCGCCGCGGAGTTTGCCGACGTAGATGCGCTGGTCGCCGACGGTGGCGGTGACGCCGCGCCCCGGTTCCTCGACCACCTCGGTGGGTAGCGACAGCCGCAGGCCGCGGGCGAGCGCCTCGGTGACGATCGCCTCGGCGAGCACGTGTGGGGACAGCTGGTCCACCGAAGCCGCCAACCGCAGGATGTCGAGGGCATCGCGTCCCGGCGCGGCGGCGACCTCGATGACGATCGGGCGTCCCATGGTCAGCGTGCCCGTCTTGTCCATCACCAAAGTCGTTGCGTGACCGAGGTTCTCGAGCGCGGCACCGCCGCGGACCACCACGCCCCGCCGCGACGCCCGCGACAGCCCGGACACGATCGCCACCGGGGCGGCGAGCAGCAGCGGGCACGGCGTCGCCACCACCAGCACGGCGACGGCTCGCACCGCCGAGCCGCTGGCCAGCCACGCCCCGCCGGCGACCAACAGGGCCAGCGGCAGGAACCACGCCGCATACCGGTCGGCCAGCCGCACCACCGGCGCGTTTTCGGCCCCGGCCTGCGCGGCCAGCCGCACGATCTGAGCGTACGTGCTGTCTTCGGCCGTGGCGGTGGCACGCAGGTCGAACGCAGCGCCGGCGTTGACCACCCCGCTGCGCACCGGTTCGCCGAAACCCCGCTCGACCTGCAGCGGCTCGCCGGTCAGCACCGACTCGTCGAGCACCGCCGCCGCGCTGGCGACCCGCCCGTCCACGGGGACCACCTCGCCGGGGCCGACGACCAGCAGGTCGTCGATGGCCACGTCGGCCAGGTCGATCGTGCTGACCGTCGAACCGATGCGGCGGCGGGCGGACCGCGGGGCGTGTTCGAGCAGCGCCCGCAGGTCGTGCGACGCGCGGCGCTCGGCTGCGGCTTCCAGCGCCCGGCCACCGGCCAGCATCACGGCGATCAACGCACCGGCGAGGTACTCGCCGACCAGCAGGGTGCCGACCAGCGCCAGCACCGCGATGAGGTCGACCCCGAACCGGCCGTGGCGCAGCGCCGCCAGCACCCACGCGGTCGCCGGAACCAGGGCCGCCACCGTCCCCGCGATCCAGCACGCGCCCGCGACGTCGCGCGTGCCGGCCAGCCACGCGATACCGCCCGATGCCAACGCGCCGACGCTCAGCGCCAGTAAAACCGCAAATCCCTTGCCGCCCACACCGTTCCCTTCGGCAATACAGGCCTCATCGCCAGCGTGAACCGCGTTCGGCGCGCCGACTAGGGCCGGGTGTCACATCACTGGCAGATCTTGAGGCCAGGAATTGCGAGTACCACCGCCACTTGAATTGGGGACTGAGGTCACTAGAAAGGGCGGGCACGTTCTGGTGAACATTGCAGGCGTGACCGAGTTGCCTGCCCCGACTTCCGCGGGGTCCGTCCCGATTTCCACCCTCATCGGCGAGCCGGTGGCGCGCGTCGCCGCCGACGCCACGGTTGCCGACGTCGCCAAGGCCTTGGTGGCGGTCGACGCCGGCGCCGTCGTGGTCGGCGACGACACCCGGCCCGCGGCGCTGGTGAGCGAGCGCGACGTGGTTCGGGTGGTGGCCCGCGGGCAAAATCCGGCCCGCGTCGCTGCCGCCGACGTGGCCAGCACCAAGCTGGTGTGGTGCGACGCCGCCGCGACGGTCGATCGGGTGGCGGCCCGGATGATGGATCACTACATCCGCCACATCCTGGTGGAGCACGACGGCATACTGGCCGGCATCGTCTCGGCCCGCGACCTGCTCGGCGTCTACAGCGCCTACGGCGCCGACGCCGATCTCGATTCGGCGTGAAGCGGCGTCGGCTGGCCTACGTCGTCGGCGGCGGCCTGGCCGGCCTGACCGGGTGGGATTTGATGCAGCGCCACCACACCATCCTGCGCAACTACCCCGTCATCGGGCACCTGCGGTTCCTGCTCGAAGCGGTCGGCCCGGAGCTGCGCCAGTACATCGTCACCGACAACGACGCGGAGCGGCCCTTCAGCCGTGACCAGCGGCGCTGGGTGTACACGTCGGCGAAGCTGTCCAACCGGTACTTCGGGTTCGGCACCGACAACGACCTGGAACGGGTCCACAACTACCCGGTCATCAAGCACGCCGCGTTCCCCGCGCCCACCCCCGCCGGCGAACCCGAGCATCCCGACCCGGGAGTGCCGTTGCCGGCGGCCAAGGTGCTCGGCGCCGCGCGTCGCCGCGCCAGGGCCTTCCGGCCCGCGTCGCTGGTCAACGTCTCGGCGATGAGCTTCGGTTCGCTGTCCGGCTCGGCCGTCATGGCGCTCAACAAGGGCGCGGCCCTGGCGGGCGCCCTGCACGCCACCGGCGAGGGTGGGGTGTCGCCGTATCACCTGGGGGGCGGCGACCTGGTCTGGCAGATCGGCACCGGTTACTTCGGCTGCCGCAACGACGACGGCAGCTTCAGCCTGCCCCGCCTGATCGACCGGGTGGCCGCGACGCCGTCCATCCGGGCCATCGAGATCAAGCTGAGCCAGGGCGCCAAGCCCGGGCTGGGCGGCATGCTGCCCGGGGCCAAGGTCACGCCCGAGATCGCCGCGATCCGCGGCGTTCCGGTCGGCGTGGATTGCAAGAGCCCCGCCGGCCACTCCGCCTTTCGCGATGTCGACGGGCTGCTCGAGCTGGTGGAGACCATCGCCGCCGAGACGGGCCTGCCGGTGGGCATCAAGTCGGCGGTCGGGGAGGAGCCGTTCTGGCCGCAGCTGGCCGACCGCATGGCCCGCACCGGCACCGGGGTCGACTTCGTGACCGTCGACGGCGGCGAGGGCGGCACCGGCGCGGCGCCGCTGGTCTTCAGCGACCACGTCGCGCTGCCCTTCAAGTGGGCCTTCCCGCGCGTCTATCGGGCGTTCGCCGAGGCGGGCCTGCACCACGACGTGGTGTTCATCGGCTCGGGCAAGCTGGGCATCCCGGAGAACGCCCTGCTGGCCCTGGCGGCGGGCTGCGACATGATCAACGTCGCGCGGACCGCCATGTTCGCCATTGGGTGCATCCAGGCCCAGCGCTGTCACACCGGCCGCTGCCCCTCCGGCGTCGCCACCCAGTCGCCGTGGCTGCAGCACGGCCTGGACCCGGCCCTGAAGTCGGTGCGCTGCGCGAACTATCTCGCCACCCTGCGCTTCGAGCTGCTGTCCTTAGCCCGCGCCTGCGGGCACGTCCATCCCGCCCTGGTGCCGCTGGACGCGATCGAGCTGCTCGACGTCGACCTCAAGACCGTGCGCGCCGATGAGTTGCTCGGCTACGAGCCCGGCTGGGGCGTGCCCGGCCCGGCCGACATCGCGGCGATCACCGCGGCGATGGCCTAACCGGCCGGCTCAGCCGGTGGCCGCGGTCGCCGCGCGGGACTCGATCATGCGGTTGCGAACGATGTGCTCGACCAGGATCGGAACGAAGGTCTGCACCGGGGCGTCGACGAACTGCTGGGCCGCCTGTTCGCACCAGCCCTTGATCTCGGCGGTTCGCCGCTCGTCGCCGAGCCCCTCGTGGCGGGCCAGCTTTTCCGCGACGTCGGCGACCGACCGCGCGACCGCGGAACGCGTGGCCGGAACCTCGGGCTCGGCGGGCACGGCGGCCCGCTGCAGCGCTTCACGGGCGGCCTGTTCGCCCGTGTCCGGCCGGATCACGTGCAGGGTGACGTGGCGCCCGTCCTCGCCCAACACGATGAGGGTGGCCGGCTCGTCACTGGTGAACCCCAGCAATTCGATCGTGTCGCCGGCGATCTCGAGCAACGGCGGCGTCCCCTGCCAGCCGTTGCGGCGGTAGCCCACCATGACGACCCGCCCAAGCCGCTCGGACAGCGAAGCCACCAAAGCCGGCAGTTCGTCGGCGAGGTTCGCCGACCGTGGCCACCAGGCCCCGTCGAGGTGTTCCGACGCGGACCGATAGGGCTTGAGCCCCAGCCGATTTTCGTGCTCCATCGCGATCAGGGTACGGGCAAAACAACCCGCCCGCGACTCGAACGCCGCAGGTGGCCGCCGTGTGTACCGAACATGAACGGCAGGTGGCGCCAATCCATTTGGGGTCAACCGGCGTGGCCGAAGACGACTTAAGCCCCTAACGCGTCGGTACCGTCACGGTCAGGATTGGCGTGCGGCCGCGCGGCGTGGGAGGTTTTGTGACCAGTGTGCTGGACTCGGCGGCGCTGACGGCCAAGCGGGTCGCCGGCGCTCCGGTGGAGCAGGTCCTGGGATGGCTGGACAGTTCGGCCGCCGGGCTGTCGAGCGCCGAGGCCGCCGCCCGGCTGGCGCGGCACGGCCCGAACGCGGTGCAGACCCACCACGTCAACGCGCTCGCGGTCCTGGGCCGCCAGCTGCGCAGTGCGGTCCTGATCCTGCTCGCCGGCACCGCGATCGTGTCGTACTTTCTGGGCGACAGCATGCAGGCCGTCATCATCGGCATAATCCTCGCCGCCAGCATCGGTTTGGGCTTCGTCAACGAATACCGCGCCGAGCACGCCGCCGCCGAGTTGCACGGACGGGTGCGGCACAACGCGCTGGTGCGGCGCGACGCAAAGTTCGTCTCGGTCGCCGTCACCGACCTGGTTCCCGGCGACGTCATCCGGTTGTCGCTGGGCGAGGCCGTGCCCGCCGACGTCCGCCTGATCGAGGTCACCGGCCTGGAATGCAACGAGAGCATCCTGACCGGGGAGTCGATGGGCTCGGAGAAATCGCCGGAGGCGGTGCCCGCCGGCGCGGAGCTGGCGGAATCGACGGACCTGGCGTTCATGGGCACCATCGTCAGCGCCGGGGAGGGCATCGGCGTGGTGTACGCCACCGGCAAGGACGCCGAATTCGGCCGCATCGCAGCGGGTTTGGACAAGCGGCAACCCGAGACCGACTTCCAGGTCGGCCTGCGCCGGTTCTCCTATCTGCTGCTGCAGGTCGCCATCGCGCTGATGGTCGTCATCCTGGCCAGCAACCTGCTGCTGCACAAGCCGATCATCGATTCGGTGCTGTTCTCCCTGGCGATCGCGGTCGGCATCACGCCGCAGCTGCTGCCCGCCGTGGTCAGCACCAGCCTGGCGACGGGGTCGCGGCAGCTGGCCAAGGCCAAGGTCCTGGTCAAACGCCTGGTGTGCATCGAAGACCTGGGCGACATCGACATCCTCATCACCGACAAGACCGGCACCCTGACGGAGGGCCGGATCCGCCTGGTCGACGCGATCGATCCCGCCGGCAACCCGGCCGAACCGGTCCGGCGGCTCGGGCTGCTGGCCACCGACGTCGACCTGGAATCCGGTGGCGTGAGCGCCAATCCGCTCGACGCCGCGCTGTGGGAGTCCCCCCAGCCGCGGCAGTTGGTGGGCGAGGCGGTGCGCCGAGTCGCGACGCTGCCGTTCGACCACGAGCGCCGCGCGTCCTCGGTGCTGGTCGACGACAACGGCGCGCGCCTGCTCGTGGTCAAGGGCGCGCCCGAACAGGTGCTGGCCCGCTGCCCTGCGACGGCCGCGGTCGCGGAGCAGACCCTCGCGGGCCTGTTCGCCGCCGGGCGCCGGGTGGTCGCCGTCGCCACCCGCCCCGCGGCCGAGCTGACGGGGATCACCGCCTCCGACGAACGCGACCTGACGCTGGCCGGGTTCCTGGTCTTCGCCGACGAGCCCAAAGCAGCGGCGCGCCAATCCCTGTCGCAGCTGGCGGCGCTGGGCATCGAACTCAAGATCGCCACCGGCGACAACGCGCGGGTCGCCGAAAAGGTCTGCGCGGACCTGGGTTTGGCGTCCAAGGGCACCGTCACCGGCGCCGAGCTCGAGCCCCTCGACGACGAGGGCTTCGTGGAGGCGGCGCAGAACCACACCATTTTCGCCCGCATCTCGCCCGAGCAGAAGGCGCGGCTGATCGTCTCGCTGCGCCGCAACGGGCGGTCGGTCGGCTTCCTCGGCGACGGCGTGAACGACGCGCTGGCCCTGCACGCCGCCGACGTGGGGATCTCGGTCGACAGCGCCACCGACGTCGCCAAGGACGCGGCCGACGTGGTGCTGCTGGAGAAGGACCTGGGCGTGCTGGCCACCGGCGTCGCCGAGGGCCGGCGGATCTTCGCCAACACCATCAAGTACGTGCTGATGGGCACCTCGAGCAACTTCGGCAACATGTTCAGCGCCGCCGCCGCCTCGGCGCTGCTGCCGTTCCTGCCGATGCTGCCCAGCCAGATCCTGCTGAACAACCTGCTCTACGACAGCTCGCAACTGGCGATCCCGACCGACCGGGTCGACGAGGAACAGCTGCACGCCCCGTCGCACTGGAACGTCGCGTTCATCCGCCGGTTCATGCTGATCTTCGGGCCCATCAGCTCGCTGTTCGACTTTTTGACCTTCGGGTTGATGCTGGGCGTGCTGCACGCCGGCGCCATCGAGTTCCGCACCGGCTGGTTCGTGGAATCGCTTGCGACGCAAACGCTGATCATCTTCGCGATCCGCACGCGGATGGTGCCGTTCTTCCGCAGCCGGCCGAGCGTCCAGCTCGCCGTCACCAGCCTCACGGTGGTCGCGGTGGGCGTGGCGCTGACGATTTCGCCGCTGGCCCACACCCTCGGCTTCACGCCGTTGCCGTGGCAGTTCTTCGCCGTGCTGGCCGGCTTCGTCGCCGTCTACCTGGTCCTGGTGGAGCTCGCCAAGCTGATGTTCTACGCCGAGCCGATGATTCACCCCGGGCCGCGCCGCACCCGCGGGGACGCGCATCGCATCCGGCGCCGCGCCGCGCGCTTCCACTACGCTCCGGGATCATGAGCGAAGAGCACGCGCTGGTCATTGTCGCCGGGTACCAGGATCTCGATTCGGCTCGCCGGGATTTCGAAACCCTCAGCGAGGCGACCAAAGCCAAGGACGTCCCGCTGCGGGGCGCGGTGCTGGTCGGCAAGGACGCCGACGGCAACCCCGTCCTGGTGGACACCGGCAATCGGCTCGGCCGCCGGGGCGCCGCATGGGGCGCCGGGGCGGGTTTGGCCGTCGGCCTGTTCTCGCCGGCGCTGCTGGCCTCGGCGGCGGTCGGCGCGGCCGCGGGGGCCTTGGCCGGCACCTTCGCCCAGCACCGGATCAAGAGCGGGCTGGCGGACAAGATCGGCCAGGCGCTGGCCGCCGGCAGCGGCCTCGTCATCGCCGTGACGCCCGCGGGCGGGCGGCTGGGCGTCGAGCAGGCGTTGGGTGGCTCGCCGATGAAATCGGTTGCCGAGCTGAGCCATTCCACGCTGCGGAGCCTGGGCGCGGCGCTGGAAGAGGCGATGGGGAAGTTCAACCCCGACCGCACCCGGCTGCCGTTGCCGCAGCGTGGCTTCGGCGGCACCATCGGTCGCACCATGGCGGACTCGGTCGGCGACTGGACGATCGTTCCCGGGGCGAAGGCGCCGGACTCCGCGCCGAACGTGCTGATCGTGCTCATCGACGACGCCGGGTTCGGCGGCCCGGACACCTTCGGCGGCGCGATCCGCACCCCGACGCTGACCCGGGTGGCGCAAAGCGGGCTGACCTACAACCGCTTTCACGTCACGGCGGTGTGTTCGCCGACGCGGGCGGCGCTGCTGACCGGGCGCAACCACCACCGGGTGGGCTTCGGCTCGGTGTGCGAGTTCCCGGGACCCTTCCCGGGCTACTCGTCGGTCAAGCCGCGCAGCTGCGCGGCCCTGCCCCGCATCCTACGCGACAACGGTTACGTCACAGGCGGTTTCGGCAAGTGGCACCTGACCCCCGACAACGTCCAGGGGGCGGCGGGACCCTTCGACAACTGGCCGCTGGGCTGGGGCTTCGACCACTTCTGGGGCTTTCTGACCGGCGCCGCGGGTCAGTACGACCCCATCATCACCCAGGACAACACGGTGATCGGGGTGCCGCAGGGCTCGGCCCTTCACGACGGCCGACCTTATTACTTCCCCGACGACCTCACCGACAAGGCCGTCGAGTGGCTGCACAGCGTGCGGGCCCAGGACGCCGAGAAGCCGTGGCTGATGTACTACTCCACCGGCGCGACCCACGCCCCGCACCACGTGTTCAAAGAATGGGCCGACAAGTACCGCGGCCAGTTCGACGAGGGCTGGGACGTCTACCGCCGCAAGACGTTCGAACGGCAGAAGGAGCTCGGGGTCATTCCGCCCGACACCGAGCTCACCGAGCGGCCCGACCTGTTCCCCGCGTGGGACAGCCTGTCGGACAACGAGAAAAGGCTCTATGCCCGCCAGATGGAGGTGTTCGCCGGGTTCTCCGAAAACGCCGACTGGAACGTGGGCCGGCTGCTCGACGCGATCGAGGACCTCGGCGAGTCCGACAACACGCTGGTCTTCTACATCTGGGGCGACAACGGCGCCAGCATGGAGGGCACCGTCACCGGCTCCTTCAACGAGATGACGTTCCTGAACGGGCTGCTGCTCGACGCCGACCATCAACTCGAGCTCATCGACCAGTACGGCGGCATCGAGGCCTGGGCGACGAGCACACCGCGCCGCATTTCGCCAGCGCCTGGGCGCACGCCAACAACACCCCGTTTCAGTGGGGCAAGCAGATGACCAGCCACCTCGGTGGCGCCCGCGATCCGATGGTGGTCGCCTGGCCGGCCCGGATCCGGCCCGACACCGCGCTGCGGTCTCAGTTCACCCACTGCATCGACGTGGTGCCGACCGTGTTGGAGGCCATCGGGTTGCCCGCGCCCACCCACGTCGACGGCTTCGAGCAGGAAGGCATGGACGGCGTCAGCTTCGCCTACACCTTCGACCCGGAACTGGGGGCCGCGGCCGACGAGCGTCACAGGGTGCAGTACTTCGAAATGTTCGGCAGCCGCGCCATTTACCGGGACGGCTGGTGGGCGTGCACTCGACTCGACAAGGCGCCCTGGGACCTGTCGCCGGAGACGCTGCAGCGGTTCGCGCCCGGCCGCTACGACCCGGACGACGACGTGTGGGAGCTGTATTACCTGCCCGACGACTTCTCGCAGGCGAAAAACGTTGCGGCCGAGCATCCGGACAAGGTCGCCGAGCTCACGCGGCTGTGGTGGGCCGAAGCCGAACGCAACCGGGTGCTGCCGCTGCTGGGTGGCCTGGCGGTGATGTTCGGCAGCCTGCCGCCGCTGCCCACCACCACCCGGTTCGCCTTCAAGGGCGACGTGCAGAACATCCAGCGCGGCACCGTGCCACGCATCTTCGGTCGCTCCTACGCCATCGAGGCGCGGCTGGTGGTCCCCGACGAGGGCACGCAGGGCGTCATCGTCGCCAACGGCGACTTCATCGGCGGGTTCGCCCTGTGGGTGGACGAGGATCGGCGGTTGCGCCACACTTATTCGCTGCTCGGTGTGGACACCTACCGCCAGGTGTCCTCCGAGCCGGTACCGACGGGCGAGGTGACGGTGCGGATGTTGTTCGAATCCGACCAGCCGGTGCCCGGCTCCGGCGGCCGGGTGACGCTGTGGGCCGGCGAGCGGCTGATCGGCGAGGGCGAGATGCCCCAGACGGTGCCGCTGGCCTTCACGTCCTACGCCGGGATGGACATCAGCCGCGACAACGGCCTGGTCGTCGACCGCCACTACGAGGACAAGGCGCCGTACGCGTTCACCGGAACCGTCAAGGAGGTCGTCTTCGACCTCAAACCCGTCGCGCCCGAAGCCGAGCAGGCCCTGCACGAGCACGCGGCGATCCAGTCCGTCGGACGGGGCGCCGCGGGCTGATGCCGCGGATCAATTACTGTTGGGCCCGAACGACATTCGTGCCGCCAAGACCGGATCGAATACCCCGATCGATCTGGTCCGCCACGGAGGACCCGCCGTTGGAGACGGACTGCGGGCAGCTGCAGCTGAGGTCGTTGAAAACGCTGGGGTCGGCGCCCGCGGGCGCCGCGATCGCCACCGCAGCCCCGACGGCAAGGGCGGCGCAGGCAATGATTCTCGATACCACTCGTTGGTCTCCGCGCTAGTTGGTACCGGAAACTCTAGGTTGCCAAAAGTCGCTTCCCTGCAAGCGCCGCGTTGCGATCGCGTTAAGAAGAATGCACGGGGCAGTAAGCCCGGATGGCCGCGCCGACGAAGTAGCCGGCGTGGTAGCCGTCCATGCCGCTGTTGGCCTGCACGGTGGACGCGACCTGGGCCGGGGTCTTGCCGTTGTCGAGCTCGTCACACACCTCGTGACCGGCGATGATGGCCTTCTCCGGCGACCCGAAGTGGATGCCCTTGGCGATCAGGGCCCCCAGGAAGGCGTCGTCGACCGCGTCGGCGCGGGCGACCGGCCACGCGGAGGCTGCCAGCGCGGCCAGCGCGACCACGAGGGCGGCCCACACGCGTGACATGTCCCGTCCTCCCTCAGCCGCGGATGTTGCAGGTTACAGCTTCGCACAGGGCAACGACCGCACATTGCAATCAGGGCGAGAGAAACTGACGACGTTGCGCGCTATGCCGTTGGGACATCCGCGTACTGGGGGCAGTACGCGCGTTCGGCCAGGGCGACGAAGAACCCGGCATTGTCGCCGTCCAGGGTGCTGCTGTTCATCACGTCCGTCGCGATCTGTTCCTGAGTCTTGCCCATGTCGAGCTGGTGGCAGACCAAGTGGGCCGCCGCGATGGCGGACTTGGGCGATTCGTGGGCGATGCCGTGCGCGTGCAGCGCCGCGATGAACGCGTCGTCGTTGCCGTCGGCCTGCGCGGTCGGGGCCGTGGCCAGCGGGCCGAGCAGCGCGACGGCGGGCACGAACCCGGCCGCCAGCAGCGGGAGCAGCAGGCGGGCCTTGCGGCTGCGGGTGCTCGTCATTGTTGATACCCCCAAGGGTCCTAAGATCCGGTGTTCGACGACTGAAGGTTCGACCTAGAACGTTGCAAGTAGGTTACAGCTTGGCATCGCCCAATCATCGTAGATCTTGCGAACATCGCAACATTGGTTATGTCGTCCGAGCGCGCTCGGTAACTTGACGGCATGCCGTACGCGCGCTGGCTGACGCTCGCTGTCCTGACGGCATGCGCGATGTGCGTGGTGGGCTGCAGCGAGCGGCACGTGTCGGCGGCCAGCGCCCGAGACCTGTCCGCCACGTTGCGTTCCGGCGGCATGGACCGCACCTACACGCTGCACGTGCCGCCCGGCGAGCCCGTCGGCCTGGTGCTCAGCCTGCACGGCGGCGGCGGCACCGGAACGGGCCAACAGGGCCTGACCGACTTCGACACCGTTGCCGACGCCAACCACCTGCTGGTGGCCTATCCCGACGGCTTCGACAAGAGCTGGGCCGACGGGCGGGGCGCGTCACCGGCGGATCGCCACCACATCGACGACGTCGGGTTTCTGGTCGCGCTGGCGGGAAAGCTGCAACGCGACTACAACATTGCGCCCGGCCACGTCTTCGCCACCGGCATGTCCAACGGGGGGTTCATGACCAACAAGCTGGCGTGCGAACGCGCCGACGTGTTCGCCGCGATCGCGCCGGTGGCGGGCACGCTGGGCACGGGGGTGGCCTGCTATCCGTCGCGGCCGGTATCGGTGCTGGCGGCACACGGCACCGCCGACCCGCTGGTGCCGTTCAACGGCGGGGACGTGCGGGGCCGCGGCGGCGTCAGCCACGCGGTGGCGGCGACCAACATGGTGAACACGTGGCGTTCGGCCGATGGCTGCCAGGGCGATCCGTCGACGCAGGTTCTGCCCAACGTCGGCGACGGCACCGTCGTTCACCGCTACGACTCCGCGCCGTGCGCGGCGTCGACCGAGGTGGTCTTTTACCAGATCGACAACGGCGGCCATACCTGGCCGGGGGGCAAACAGTATCTGCCCCAGGCGATCATCGGGCGCACCTCGCGCGCGCTGGACGCCTCGGAGGTCATCGCGCAGTTCTTCCTGGCCCACTCGCGCGATTAGCCCGGAGGCGGCGGCGGGCCGATCTTGTTACCATGCCTCATGGCGGTGATCGTCTCATCGGGTCTGCTCGCGGGAATTAGCTTGAAGCTCAATCGATTTGGTGTCGCCGCGAGCCTGCTGGCCACCGCTGCGGCGCTGTTGTCGGCCTGCGGCGGTGACCATCACGGCGCCGGCGCGACGACGAGCGCGCCGCCGGCGAAGGTCGCCTGCGGCGGCAAGCCGACGCTGCGGGCCAGTGGCTCCACCGCCCAGCAGAACGCGATGACCCGCTTCGTCAAGGCCTTCGAACAGGTCTGCGCCGGGCAGTCCCTGGATTACACGCCCAACGGTTCCGGCGCGGGGATCAGCGAATTCCTGGGCAACCAGACGGATTTCGCCGGTTCGGACTCACCGCTGAGCCAGGACGAGTATGCCAGGGCGCAGCAACGATGTGGCTCGCCCGCGTGGAACCTGCCGGTGGTGTTCGGCCCCATCGCGATCGCCTTCAACGTCAACGGCGTGACGGGCTTGAGCCTCGACGGTTCCACCGCGGCCAGGATTTTCAACGGCGGCATCACGGCCTGGAACGATCCCGCGATCCAGGCCCTGAACCCCGGCGTCACCCTGCCGGCCGAGCCGATTCGGGTGGTGTTCCGCAGCGACGAGTCCGGCACCACGGACAACTTCCAGCGCTACCTCGATACCGCGTCCAATGGCACGTGGGGCAGGGGCGCCGGGAAGGCCTTCAAGGGCGGCGTCGGTGAGGGCGCCAAGGGCAACGACGGTGCCGCCGCCGCCGTCAGGAAAACCGAGGGGTCGATCACCTACAACGAATGGTCGTTCGCCCGGGCGCAGCAGCTGACCATGGCCAAGGTCATCACGTCGGCCGGCCCGGACCCGGTGGCGATCGGTGCGGACTCGGTGGGCAAGACGATCTCCGCCGCCTGGTTCATCAAGCAGGGCAACGACCTGGCCCTCGACACCATCTCCTTCTACCGGCCGAACCAGCCCGACGCCTACCCGATCGTGCTGGCGACCTACGAGATCGTGTGCTCGAAGTATCCCGATCCGCAGGTCGGCGCGGCCGTGAAGGCCTTCCTGCGCAGCACGATCGGTGCCGGGCAGGACGGCCTGGCGGACAACGGGTACGTTCCCATCCCGCAGGAGTTCAAGCCGCGGTTGTCGGCCGCGATCGACGCCATCTCATGACACGCGGTAGCGCGGGCAGTACGCCGCCACGCTCGCGCCGATGAAGAACCCGGCGCGGTAGCCGTCCAGGTTGCTGTTGGTCATCACCTCGGAGGCGATGTCGGACTTCTGTTTCCCGAGATCGAGTTCGTCGCAGACCTCGTGACCGGCGACGATCGCGGCTTGCGGCGACGCGAATTGAATGCCCTTGTTCTTCACCGCTACCACGAACGCGTTGTCGACCGCGTCGGCGTCCGCGGCCGGGCAGGCGAGCGTCGCCAGGCCGAGCAGCGTGACAACCGCGCCCAGGCCGCGCAAGATCCCGGTGGTTGCTGACACCGAAAGATCATTGCATGGCGCGATCGGAAGTTCAGCGCTGGCAGGAGGGACACCAGTACGCCACCCGCTCGCCGCGGTCGTCGAAGTGGACGAGGGTGCCGCAGCGGCGGCAGGGCTGCCCGGCGCGCCCGTACACCCACAGCTGCCGGCCCGCCCGGGTGTCGCCGGTGGTACAGCGGTTCCAGCGGAAGCGATTGATCCACAGCATGTCCCGGGCGCGGCTCACCAGCCGGCGCGGGTCGGTCAGTGCGCTGACCGGTGCGGTGGGCAGGTGGCCGCTGACGAAACACAGTTCGTTGCAATAGACATTGCCGATGCCGGCCAGCACCCGCTGGTCCAGCAGGGCCTCGCCGATCGGCCGGTCGGGGCGTGCGGCCAGGTTGGCGGCGGCGCGCACCGGATCCCAGTCGGGGCCCAGCAGGTCGGGCCCCAGGTGCGCCACCACGTCGCCGTCGCGGTCCCGCTCCAGGATCTCCAGCACGCCCAGGTCGACGCCCACGGCACGAATATCGCTGGCCTCCAGAACGATTCGCGCCCGGTGGTCCACTCGCACCGGCCGGTTACCGACGCGCCAGCTGCCGTCCATCTTCAGATGCGAGTGAATGCTGGACCGCCCGACCCGGATGAACAGGTGCTTGCCGCGGCTGAGCACCTCGTCGACGACCTGGCCGGTCAGGTCGACGGTGGCAAACCGGGGCACCCGGACATCGCAGCGCGTCAGCGTGCGACCGGCCAGGTGCTCGCGCAGCATGGCCGCGGTGTGCCAGACGGTGTCGCCCTCGGGCATGGTTCAGCGCAGCCGCAATCCGCGTGGGGTCCGGGCGAATCCGGCCTCGTGCAAGGCGTCCGCCACCCGCCCGGGCCCGTCGTGCGGCTGCAGCGCCGGCGCCCCGTCGATGCGTTCGACGAGGAAGGACGCGACGCGCCGCGCGGCGACCACGTCGGCCAGCGCCGCGGCGGCGGCATGGTCGGCCGCCGGGTCGTCGGTGAACGTCAGCAGCGACCGGCCGCCGCGCTCCAGGAACCACGCCAGCTCGCCGTCGACCAGCACGACCAGCGCCCCCGCCTTGCGGCCGGGCCGCGCGCCTTCGGCGCCCGAGGCGGGCCATGGCAGCGCGGCGCCGTAGGGGTTGGCCGGGTCGGCGGCGGCCAGCGCGACGGCCCGGTACTCGGGCCGTTCCGGGTCGATTCCGTCGGTGTAGCTGCGCAGCCGGTCGACGGTGGCGGCGACGGCGAACTGGGCGCCGCCCAGCGACTCGACGAAGTAGCCGCGCTGGCACCGGCCGGCGTCCTCGAACGTGCTCAGCACCTTGTAGATCGTCGCGAAGCCGCCCGGCACGCCCTCGGCCGCGACCGCGCCCCGGGTGAGCACGCCGTGGCGGTTCAGCAACAGCTCGGCCTGATAGTGGGCCCGCACCGTGGAATCCGGCTCCGCGGCCGCCACGATCGACCACCGCCCGGCCACGGTCGGGTCGGTGCTGCGGTGCTGGGCGTGCGCGACGCTGTAGCGGCTGAGCCGCGGCGGCCGCTGCGTCCGGTGCGCCGGCTGGGAAGGTCGCGCACGCTTGCGGGCCCCCGCGCCGCCCAGGACGGCGCGCACCGGCGCGAACGTGTCCCCGGTGACCCAGCCGGCCCAGATCAATTCCCACAGCGCCTCTTTGAGCGCGGGGTCGGGGATCGGTGTCCCGGCGAGCTGGCGGAAGAAGTAAGCGCCGCCGCCGGCCAGCGTGTCCAGGATTGCGCGGTGGGCGTCGGTGAGATCGAGCGGGGCGGGCGCGGACAGCGTGAGGGGCGCGGAATCGCTGACGTGCAGCGCGATCCAGCCGTCGCTGCCCGAGATCGACCCGGCGCCCGACCAGGTGACCTCGCCGGTGGCGAGCAGCTCGTCGAGCAGCGCGGGGGAGTAGTCCCGGATGCGGGGCGCCAGGATCAGCGGTTCCAGCGCCGAGGCCGGCACCCGGACACCGGCCAGCTGATCGATCACCGAGACCAGCCCGTCGATGCCCGACTGGGGCGACGACACGTGGTGCCAGGCCGGCAGGAACCGCCCGTAGGCTGCGGTGCTGACCGGCTCCACCTGCGCGCGCAGCGCCGCCAGCGAGCGCCGCCGCAGGATGCGCAGGACGTCGGCGTCGCACCACTGCTCGGCGCCCCCGGCGGCGCCGGAGACCTCCGCCGCGGCGACGAAGTCGCCGCGCACCAGCTTGCCGTCGGCGGCCAGCCGGCCCAGCACGTCGGCCGTGACCCGCAGCCCCAGGCCGAACCGAGCGGCGGCCTCGCTCGTGGTGAACGGGGTGTGCGTGCGCGCGTAGCGGCCCAGCAGCTCGCCCAGCGGGTCGGCCACCGCCTCGGTGAAGGCGGTCGGCACGCCCAGCGGAACCGCGGCGCCGACCCCGTCGCGCAGCCGCCCGATGTCCTCGATGGCCACCCACCAACTGCGCCCGGCGAAGGACACCGTCAGGGCGCGCCGGGCGCCCCGCAACCCCTCCAGCCAGCCCCCGACGTCGGCGCCTCCGGCCCGCGCCGAGAGCTCGGCCTCGGTCAGCGGCCCCAGCAGCCGCAGCAGGTCCGCGGCGCCTTCGGCGTCGCGGGCGGCCCGGTCGGCCGACAGGTGCTGCAACTGCCGGCCGGTCGCGGCGATGACGTCCGGATCGAGCAGCTCGCGCAGCTCCACCCGGCCCAGCAGTTCCGCCAGCAGCGTGCTGTCCAGCGACAGCGCCGCGGCCCGGCGCTCGGCCAGCGGGGTGTCCCCCTCGTACATGAAGGCGCCGACGTAGCCGAACAACAGGGACGCCGCGAACGGGGAGGGCTTCGTCGTCTCGGCCTCGAGCACCCGCACCTTGCGCCGGGCGATGCCCGTCATCAGCGCGACGAGGGCGGGCACGTCGTAGACGTCCTGCAGGCATTCGCGGATGGTCTCGAGCACCACCGGGAAGTCGGGGTACTTGCGCGCCACGTCCAGCAACTGGGCCGCGCGCTGGCGCTGGTGCCACAGCGGCGAGCGGCGGCCCGGGTGCCGGCGCGGCAGCAGCAGCGCGCGGGCCGCGCATTCCCGGAACCGCGAGGCGAACAGCGCCGAGCCGCCCACCTCGGCCGTGACGATCGGGTCGATCTCGTCGGCGTCGAAGACGAACAGCTCGGCGCCGGGCGGGGTGTCGTCGCCGCCGGAAAACCCGGTGTCGGGCAGGCGCACCACGATGCCGTCGTCCGACGCCGTCGGCTTCTCGTCGAGGCCGTAGCGTTCGCGCAGCCGCCGCCCCACCGCCAGCGCGAGCGGTCCGTGCACCCGCAGCCCGTACGGCGAATGCAGGATCACCCGCCAATCGCCCAGCTCGTCGCGGAACCGCTCGACCAGCAGCGTGGTGTCGGTGGGCACCACCCCGGCCGCGGTGCGCTGCTCGTCCAGCAGCCCCCACAGATTGTCCGTCGCGTAGCCGTCGAAACCCAAAGCGCCGCAACGCTTGTCGAACGCCGCGCGCTTCAGTCCGGCCAGCTCGCCGGTGAACGCGCCGAGCGCGGCGCCCAGCTCGGCCGGGCGGCCGGCGTCGTCGCCACGCCAGAACGGCAGCCGGGCCGGCTGCCCGGGCGCGGGAATGACCAGCACCCGGTCGTGCGTGATCTCGGTGATCCGCCAGCTGGTGGCGCCCAGCGAGATGACGTCGCCGGGGCGCGACTCGTAGACCATCTCCTCGTCGAGTTCGCCTACCCGCGAAGGCTTTTCGGCCTCCGAGGCCAGGTAGACGGTGAACAGCCCCCGGTCGGGGATGGCGCCGCCGGAGGTGACCGCAAGGCGCTGCGCACCCGGGCGCGCGGTGAGGGTCCCGGCATCGCGGTCGTAGACCAGGCGCGGCCGCAGCTCGGCGAATTCGGTGGACGGGTATTTGCCGGACAACAGGTCCAGGGTGGCCTCGTACACGCTGCGCGGCAGCGTCGCGAACGGGGCCGCCCGCCGCACGGTGTCGAACCACCGGTCGGCGTCCAGCGGCTCCAGCGCGGCGGCGGCCACGGTCTGTTGCGCCAGGATGTCCAGCGGGTTGGCGGGCACCCGCATCGTCTCGATCTGGCCGGCGAGCATTCGCTGCACCGTCACCGCGCAGCCGATCAGGTCGGTGCGGTGCTTGGGGAACAGCACCCCCTGGGACACCTCGCCGACCTGGTGGCCGGCCCGCCCGATGCGCTGCAGGCCGCTGGCCACCGAGGGCGGGGCCTCCACCTGGATCACCAGGTCGACGGCGCCCATATCGATGCCCAGCTCCAGGCTCGACGTCGCCACCACCGCCTTGAGCAGCCCGCGCTTGAGGTCCTCTTCGACCACGGCGCGCTGCTCCTTGCTGACCGAACCGTGGTGGGCGCGCGCGAGCACGGCGTCGGCGCCCAGCGTCTGGCCGCTGCCCATGATGTGGGCCGGCGCGCCGCCGGGCACCTGCGCGTTGAGGTCCGTTCCGAGCGCGATCCCGCAGCGCTCCGCATGAATCTCGTTGAGCCGCGCGGTAAGTCGTTCGGCCAGTCTCCGGGAGTTGGCGAACACGATGGTCGAGGAGTGCGCTTCGATCAGGTCGACCAGGCGCGCCTCGACGTCCGGCCAGATGCTGTTATTCGCCAGGTTCGCCATGTCGGGCACCGGCACCTGCACGGTGAGCTCGAGGGTCTTGGCCGACGGCGGCGCGACGACGGTTGTCCGAGTGGTGGGGCCCCCGCCGGACAAAAACCGCGCCAGCTCCTCGGGCGGACGCACGGTCGCCGACAACCCGATGCGCTGCGCGGGCCGCCCCGCACGAGAGGCGTGGCGCAGGTCGTCCAGCCGTTCCAGCGACACCGCCAGGTGAGCGCCGCGCTTGCCGCCCGCGATGGCGTGGATCTCGTCCACGATCACCGTCTGCACGCCGGTCAGGGTTTCGCGCGCGGCCGAGGTCAGCATCAAGAACAGCGACTCCGGGGTGGTGATCAGCACGTCGGGCGGGTGGGTGATCAGCTGGCGGCGCGCGGCGGGCGGGGTGTCGCCGGAGCGGACGCCGACGCTGATGTCGGGGGCCGGCAGCCCGTGGCGCTGCGCGATGCGGGTGAGCCCCGCCAGCGGGGTGCGCAGGTTGCGCTCGACGTCGACCGCGAGCGCCTTGAGCGGCGACACGTACAGCACCCTGGTGCCGGCCGGCCTTTCGGCCGACCCGGCGAGACTATCCAGGGCCCACAGGAACGCCGCGAGCGTCTTGCCGGATCCGGTCGGCGCGATCACCAGGGTGTTGTCGCCCCGCGCGATCGCGTCCCAGGCCTGCGCCTGGGCGGTGGTCGGCGCGGCGAAGGTGGACTGGAACCACTCGCGGGTGATCGCGCTGAACCGGCCCAGCGGGTCCGGAATGGGATCGGCGCGCGTGCTCACCTCACCATGGTGCCAACGCGCACCGACAAGACAGTGCGGGCCTCGTCAGAGCCGCGCGGTGGCCATGGCCTCCGACAGCTCTTTGGGGATCTCGGGCACCCGGGCGATGGCGTCGAGCAGCGCGTGCGCGCAGGCGTCGGCCAGCCGGTCGGCGTCGGTCGTGGGGTCCATGATGCGCTGCCGGCAGATCTCGAAGGTGAAGGCCAGCCAGCCCTGGATGATCACCCGCAGGTCGCGCTCGACTTCGGGCTGCAACGCGCTGGTGTCCGGCATCCCGCTGACGACCTCGCCGATGCGGGACATGATGTGTTCCATCTGCCGGTTCTTGGCCTCGTCGTCGATGCCGAGCAGAACCGGGTCGGACCGGCCGAGGCCCACGTAGGCGGCCCACGCGGCCTCCGGATTCTGCTGGTGATAGGCCATGTAGGCCAGCACACCCATCCGGATCTCCTCGAACATCGTCAGGCCGGCGGGTGGCGGGTTGTTGGTCGCCTCGTACAGCCGGTCGGCCTCGTCCTTGACGACCGCGGCGAAGAACGCCCGCTTGTCGGGGAAGTAGTGATACATCAGCGCGCGCGACACCCCCGCGCGCTCGGCTATCTCGTCGATGCGGACCTCGTCGTAGGGTCGCTTCCCAAAGACTTCTGCCCCCAAAGCGAGCAGCTCGGCGCGTCGATCCTCGGGGGATAAGCGCCTCCTGGCTGTCGGCATGTGTCAGATAGTACTCATAGGAAATGAGACGACCGCCACACCAGCGCCTTCGCGGCCCATCAGCATCAAATGCCCTGGTCAGGGCGGTCCCGCCGGGGCGGCACCGCCGTTTACCGCGGCCGGCCGCCGGGTATTTGTTCCCATGCGAATTGTCGCCAGGGGTGGGTGCCGCGACGGCGTGGGTAACTAATTGCGCACGGCGAACGATGGACTAAAAGCAAGCTGGCAGCGGGACACGAGGGGCGGCCATGCACAAAGCGGGTGAGCGGTCACCCGGCGATAGCCTGGGGCAAGAGGACGGCGAGGTGCACGCCGCCATCCGGTTTGCCGCGCTGGCCGCTGCCGCCGGGGTCGGCTTCGTGGTCCTTGCGGCCCTGTGGGTCAGCACCTGCCCGGGGACGGGCGTGGACACGGTGGCCTGCGGCGCGCCGCAGCGCGCGATGCTGGCGTCCGGTGGTCCGCTGATCCTGTTTGCCAGCGGGCTCTGGGCGTTCGTGCGCACCTACCGGGTGTGGAAGGCGCATGGCACCTGGTGGGGGTGGCACGGCGCCGGCTGGTTCTTGTTCACGCTGATGGTGGTGGCGCTCGGCCTGGGTGTTTCGCCCATCACCGGGCCGGTGCTGGCCCTGTAGCTCAGGAGCCGGCGGGCTCCTGGCTGACCGCGCGCCGGCGTTGTGCGGCGTTGGAATCGGCGATGAGCTGCCACTGCTCGTCGATGCGGGCCACCCGGCGATGCTCCACGACGAACCACAGCGCCGCCGCGACCACCCCGAGCACGGCGACCAGGCTCGTCGTGGCGAGCCACTCGTAGTGCCGGTAGGCGGCGGCGGCCGTCGTGCTGATCATCCCGCCGAACGCGACGATGAGCAGGATGAACCCGGGCCAGTAAAGGTTGTCCTTCATCGAGAAACCGGCGTGCGGTTGCGTGGTCCGAAAATGATCCGTCGGATCGCGATGCCTGTCGCCCATACCGCCTCCCTTCGTCGTCAGGCCGGGACGGCCCGATCGCGAGCGAGCACCTCGGGCAGCGATATCGCCCCGATGGTGGTGATCAGCCACACCACCACGATTGCGGCGGCCCAGGACGCGACGCCGCGAATGGTGAGCCCGTGGGTGAAGGCCGCGGCCAGCGCGAGCGCGACGAGGGTCAGCACCAGGCCGGTGGCCCCGAGCAGCAGCGACGCGTACGCGCGCGGCAGCCGGACGATCGCCAGCGACAGCGTGGCCTGCGCGGCGGTGAACAACACGACGGCGACGACGAACCCCGAAACCGACACCGAAACGTTCGGAACGACCCGGGCCGCCACCAGCAGTCCGATCGACCATGACGCAAGAAGCACAATCGCGCGAAGCAGCGCCTGCTTCATTCCCTCAGTGTAGGGCCGCGCGTCGCGACTGTTAAGCAGCTAACGCTCGTTGCCGGGTTATTCGCCGCCGCAAGTGGGTATCAGCTCTAAACCATGAATGCCGGAACCGTTCCTGCCCACCGCCACAGCGATCACCAGGACCAGAGCGATCCCGGTCGTGCCGCATGACCAACCGGTTGGAACCGACGGTCGACGGCGGGCTGCGCAGCAGTAGTAGTGTCGAGCCGACATTGCCGGGAGACCATATGACCGATGCGGGATCGCGCGCCAACACGCGTCAACGCGGCCATCGCGCCGTCGAGTTGCACGTCGCGGCACGCCTGGAGAACTTGGCGATGCTGCGCACTCTCGTCGGCGCCATCGGCACCTTCGAGGACCTGGACTTCGATGCGGTCGCCGACCTGCGGCTCGCGGTAGACGAAGTGTGCACCCGCCTGATCCGCTCGGCCACGCCGGACGCCACGTTGGTCGTCGTGGTCGACCCGCAGGACGACGAGCTGGTGGTGCAGGCGTCCGCGGCGTGCGACACCCATGACGTGGTGGCGCCCGGCAGCTTCAGCTGGCACGTGCTGACATCCCTGGCCGACGAAGTCCAGACCTTCCACGACGGTCGCGAGCCCAACGAAACGGGCAGCGTTTTCGGTATCACGCTGACCGCGCGACGGGCGGCCTCTAGCAGGTGACAGCGCGAGCTGCAGGCGGTTCGGTCTCGCGGCCGAACGAGTACGCCGACGTTCCGGACATGTTCCGTGAACTGGCCGGCGTCGCCGCCGACTCGATGGAATTCCAGCGCCAGCGCGACAAGATCGTGGAGCGTTGCCTGCCGCTGGCCGATCACATCGCCCGGCGGTTCGAGGGCCGCGGCGAACCGCGCGACGACCTGGTTCAGGTGGCGCGCGTTGGCCTGGTCAACGCCGTGGTCCGCTTCGACGTCGAGACCGGGTCGGACTTCGTCTCCTTCGCGGTGCCCACCATCATGGGGGAGGTCCGCCGGCACTTCCGGGACAACAGCTGGTCGGTCAAGGTTCCGCGGCGGCTGAAGGAACTGCACCTGCGGCTGGGCAGTGCCACCGCCGATCTGTCGCAGCGGCTGGGCCGGGCGCCGACGGCGACCGAACTCGCCGCGGAACTCGGGATGGAACGCGACGAGGTGGTCGAGGGCCTGGTGGCGGGCAGCTCCTACAACACGTTGTCCATCGACACCGGTGGCGGCAGCGACGACGACGACGCCCGTGCCATCGCGGACACCCTGGGCGACGTGGACGCCGGCCTCGACCGCATCGAGGACCGGGAGGCGTTGCGCCCCTTGCTCGAGGCGCTGCCCGAGCGGGAACGAATGGTGTTGGTGCTCAGGTTCTTTGAATCGATGACGCAGACTCAGATCGCCGAGCGGGTGGGCATCTCCCAGATGCACGTGTCCCGGCTGCTGGCCAAGTCGCTAACGCGGCTGCGGGACCAGCTGCAGTAGCGGTCGCGACCCCGAGCCGTCGGCCCGGGTCGGCTTCAACAGCTGCTCGGCATGCGGCGTGGTCACCGGCAGCGTGCCGTCGGGGTCGCAAATGCGCAACAACCGCTCCACCACGGGGCTGGGCACCATGGCCCAGTGCACCTGGGCCGCCGAGCACGCGACGTTGATCCGGTGTATCGCCGAAAAGCCGGCCGTACCAATGAATTCCAGGCCGCGTAGGTCCAGGATTATGCGCCGCGAACGCCGGACGTTGCGTTGCACGTAGGCCGCGAGCTGATCGGCGTTGGCGGCATCGAGCTCGCCATCGGCGGCGATCACCGTGCCCACCGCGCTCCAGCGGGCGGTGAATTGGGCCGTGCGGCTTTGTTGCCAAGATTGGGCCACAGACATGCTTGTCTCCGTCATTAGGAGGATCCTGCTGTGGATGACGTCAGGTGGTCGGTGATGGTTCAAATGAACCGGGAGTTCGCATACCAAGCGCTCCCCGACGTTATCCCGGGCGGCTGTGAACTCAACCTCACCTGAACCCTACCCGTGGTGGGGCGGGCCTACAACGTTTGGTGACCGAACGGTTACTTGATCTCGGCGAGGACGGTGCCCTGGGTGATGGCCGCGCCGGCCTCCACCGCGAGCCCGGTGATGGTGCCGTCCTTGTGGGCCGTGACCGGGTTTTCCATCTTCATGGCCTCCAGGACCACCACCAGGTCACCGGTTGCGACCTCCTGGCCTTCCTCGACGGCGACCTTGACCACGGTGCCCTGCATGGGCGCCGTCACCGCGTCGCCGGAGGCCGCCGCCCCCGCGTGCGACCCGCGCTTGCGGGGCTTGGGCTTCTTGCGGATGACGCCGGCCGGGTCCGCGGCTCCGTTGGACAGGGCCAGGTCGCCGGGCAGCGACACCTCGAGGCGGCGCCCGCCGACCTCGACGACCACCTTCTGCCGGGGCCGGGTGTCCTCCTCGTCCAGGGGCTCGCCGCCCGTGAACGGTTCGACGGTGTTGTTCCACTCGGTCTCGATCCAGCGGGTGTGCACTGAAAAGCCCTTGTCGTCGCCGATGAACGCCGGGTCGGACACCACGGCGCGGTGAAACGGGATCACCGTCGCCAGGCCCTCGACCTCGAACTCGTCCAGCGCCCGCCGGGCCCGCGCCAGCGCTTCGTGGCGGTCGGCGCCGTACACGATCAGCTTGGCCAGCATCGAGTCGAACTGGCCGCCGATCACCGAGCCGGTCTCCACGCCGGAGTCCAGCCGCACGCCGGGGCCGGTGGGCGGGTGGAACTTGCTGACCGGCCCGGGCGCGGGCAGGAACCCGCGACCGGCGTCCTCGCCGTTGATCCGGAACTCGATCGCGTGCCCGCGCGGCGTCGGGTCCTCCGTGATGTCCAGCTTCTCGCCGTTGGCGATCTTGAACTGTTGCAACACCAGGTCGATGCCCGCGGTCTCCTCGGTGACCGGGTGTTCGACCTGTAGCCGGGTGTTGACCTCCAGGAAAGAGATCAGGCCGTCCTGGCCAACGAGGTACTCGACGGTGCCGGCGCCGTAGTAGTGGGCCTCCTTGCAGATCCGCTTGGCCGACTCGTGGATCTCCTTGCGCTGGGCGTCCGTCAGGAACGGCGCGGGCGCCTCCTCCACCAGCTTCTGGAAGCGGCGCTGCAGCGAGCAGTCGCGGGTGCCCGCGACGACGACGTTGCCGTGCTGGTCGGCGATCACCTGCGCCTCGACGTGGCGTGGCTTGTCGAGGTAGCGCTCCACGAAGCATTCGCCGCGGCCGAACGCCGACACGGCCTCGCGGACGGCCGACTCGTACAGCTCGGGGATTTCCTCGAGGGTGCGGGCCACCTTCATGCCCTTGCCACCGCCGCCGAACGCCGCCTTGATCGCGATCGGCACGCCGTACTCCTTGGCGAAGGCCACCACCTCGTCGGCGTCCTTGACCGGGTCGGGCGTGCCGGGCACCAGCGGGGCCTGGGCACGGGCGGCGATGTGGCGCGCGGTGACCTTGTCACCCAGGTCGCGGATGGACTGCGGGCTCGGCCCGATCCAGATCAGGCCGGCGTCGATCACCGCCTGGGCGAAGTCGGCGTTCTCGGACAGGAAGCCGTAGCCGGGGTGGACGGCGTTGGCGCCGGACTTCTCCGCGGCGTCGAGGAGCTTGCCGAAGTCGAGGTAGGACTCCGCCGAGGTCTGGCCGCCGAGGGCGAACGCCTCGTCCGCCAGCCGCACGTGCGGCGCGTCGGCGTCCGGCTCGGCGTACACCGCCACGCTGGGCAGGCCCGCATCGCGGGCCGCTCGAATCACCCGGACGGCGATCTCACCGCGGTTGGCGACGAGTACCTTGGCGATCCTCGAGCTGGCGTGACTGGCCACTGCGCCTCCTGTTTGGCTGGACGTCTTCGTCTCTAAGAGATTTTCTTACAAGTCTTGTCCGGGGAAGTTTATGCGGCGCGCCGAGCGCCCTGAAACCCGGTCTCCAATCCGCTGATCAGGCCGCCTCGCGCAGGCGGCGCTTGATCCGGGCCAGCATCGCCGACATGCCGCGCAGCCGCAGCGGGCTGATCAGAGCGGCCAGACCCAGATCGGTGTAGAAATCCTCGGGCACCGCCAGGATGGCCGCGGCGGGTTGTTCGTCGAGGCCGGCGGCCAGGATCGACGCGAATCCCCGCGTGGTCGGCGCCTCGGCCGGCGCGCTGAAGTGCAGCCGCACCCGGGCCGGGTCGCTGGCGTCGACGTGCAGGAACAGCGGTGACTGGCATTCGGGCACCGGCTCCATCGCCGCCTCCTGTAGCTCGGGCGGCAGGGGCGGCAGCTCGTTGGCGAATTCCAGCAGCAGCTGCAGCTTGTCCTGGCCCTGGACCTCGGCGAAGTCGGACACCACCTCGGCCAGGGGCGCGGGCATGCTCATGGGACCGGCACGGCCCCCGGCTCGGGGCCCGCGACGATCGGGACGCGCACCGTGTTGCCCCACTCGGTCCACGACCCGTCGTAGTTGCGGACCCCGGGCTTGCCCAGCAAATGCGTGAGCACGAACCAGGTGTGGCTGGAACGCTCGCCGATGCGGCAATAGACGACGGTCTTGTCGTCCGGCTGCAGGAAGCCGTAGAGCTCCTCGAGCTCCGCGCGGCTGCGGAACCGGCCGCTCTCGTCGACGGCCTTGGCCCATGGGATCGAGCGGGCGGTGGGGATGTGCCCGCCGCGCAGCACCCCCTCCTCGGGGTACTCGGGCATGTGGGTGCGCTTGCCCGTGTACTCGTCGGGCGACCGCACGTCGATCAACGGCTCGCTGCCGAGGATGGACAGCACGTCGTCCTTGTAGGCGCGGATGGGCTCGTCGTTGCGCTGCACCACGGGATAGCCGGTCGACGTCCTGGTCGGGACGTCCAGCGTGGTCTCGCGGCGCTCGGCCAGCCACAGGTCGCGGCCGCCGTTGAGGAGGCGGACGTCGGGGTGGCCGAACAGCGTGAACACCCACAGCGCGTAGGCCGCCCACCAGTTGCTCTTGTCGCCGTAGATCACCACGGTGTCGTCGCGGGCGATGCCCTTGCGGTCCATCAACTCGGCGAACTGCTCCCCGTCGATGTAGTCGCGGACCCTCGGGTCGTTGAGGTCGGTGTGCCAGTCGACCTTGACCGCGCCGGGGATGTGGCCGACGTCGTAGAGCAACACGTCCTCGTCGGACTCGACGATCACCAGGCCGGGTGCGCCCATGTTGGCCGACAGCCAGTCGGCGGTGACGAGACGTTCGGGGTGGGCGTATTCGGTCAGGGAGGGGTGTGGATCGGCGGGTAATGACACGTATCCGAGCCTACCCACCCGGTTGGTACCCGCCCAACGTCGACTTGTTGTTACGGAGTCGGGGTTTTCGGCGCAACAAGTCGACGCTCGGCGTCAATCACCGGCCCACAGCGCGGCCACCGACAGGCCCACCCGCGCCAGCAGCGCGCGCAGCAGCGGCAGGCTCACGCCGATCACGTTCGACGGGTCGCCGTCGATGCCGTCGACGAACCAGCCGCCCAGCCCGTCCAGGGTGAATCCCCCCGCCACGCCCAGCGGCTCGCCGGCCGCGACGTAGGCCCGCAGATCCGTCTCGGTCGGAGACGCGAAATGCACCGTGGTGCAAGCGGATTCGACCTCACGGTGGGTGATCGCGCCGTCGCCCAGCCGCAGCAGGCAGTGCCCGGTGTGCAGCAGGCCGGACCGGCCGCCCATCAGGTGCCACTGGCGCACCGCGGCTTCGGCCGAGCCGGGCTTGCCGCACAGCCGCGCGTCCACCGAGAGCATCGAATCACAGCCGAGCACAACGCAATCCGCGGCGACGGCGGCGTCCAGGTCGCCGGCCACCCGCTCCGCCTTGGCGGCCGCCAGGGCGCGCACCACCTGGGCGGGCGAGGCGCCCGGGCCCAGACTCGCGGTGATCGCATCCTCGTCGACGCCGGAGACCACGACCAGCGGGTCGACGCCGGCCTGGCGCAGCACCTTCAGGCGACCCGAAGAGGCTGACCCCAGCACCAGGCGGGTCACAGCTTCATGTGCGTCATCTGCTGCATGGTGAGCCGCTGATAGTTGGACATCGCGTACCGCAGCCGGTCGACGGGCAGCCCCCAGCGGGTGCGCTCCGGCTCGGCGGGCTCGGGGACGCCGCCGCCGACGCCGCCCAGCACGGCGACCAGCGCGGCCAGGTCCTCGTCGGTCGGCTTGCCCTTGAGGACCTGAATGTGCGGCTCGTGCGCGTGGGGGTGCGCGGTGTCGTCTGTCATAGCGGAATGTTCCCGTGCTTCTTGGGCGGCAGGTGGGAGATCTTGCGTTCCAGCAGGCGCAGCGCCGTGCCGATGTACCCGCGGGTGTAGGACGGCGGGATCACCGCGTCGACGTAGCCGCGCTCGGCCGCGACGTAGGGGTTGACGAGGGTGTCCTCGTACTCCTGCTGCAACTGCAGCCGCAGCGTGTCGACGTCCTCGCCGTTTCGGGCGGCCTCGGCCAGCTGCTTGCGGTAGACGAAGCCCACCGCGCCCGAGGCGCCCATGACGGCGATCTGGGCGCTCGGCCAGGCCAGGTTGACGTCGCAGCCCATGTCCTTGGAGCCCATGACGCAGTAGGCGCCGCCGTAGGCCTTGCGGGTGATCACGGTGATCTTCGGCACCGTGGCCTCGCCGTAGGCGAACAGCAGCTTGGCGCCGCGGCGGATGATGCCGTTGTACTCCTGGCCGGTGCCCGGCAGGAAGCCCGGAACGTCCACCAGCATGATGATCGGGATGTTGAAGCAGTCGCAGGTCCGCACGAAGCGGGCCGCCTTCTCCGAGGCGTTGATGTCCAGGCAGCCGGCGAACTGCGTGGGCTGGTTGGCCACGATCCCGACCGGCCGGCCCTCGATGCGGCCGAACCCGACGACGATGTTCTGCGCGTAACCGCCCTGGATCTCCAGGAACTCGTCGTCGTCGAGGATCCGGGTGATTACCTCGTGCATGTCGTAGGGCTGGTTGGGGGAGTCCGGGATCAGCGTGTCCAGCTCGAGGTCCTCGTCGGTGAGGTTCTCCTCGATCGCGCCGTCGGGGGCCGGCACGGCGTAGCGCGGCGGGTCGGTGGCGTTGTTCGGCGGCAGGTAGCTCAGCAGGTCGCGCACCCAGTCGAAGGCGTCCTGCTCGCCGGACGCGACGTAGTGCAGGGTGCCCGACTTGGCCATGTGCGTGTGGGCGCCGCCGAGCTCCTCCATGGTGACGTCCTCGCCGGTGACCGTCTTGATCACGTCGGGCCCGGTGATGAACATCTGGCTGGTCTGGTCGACCATGACGACGAAGTCGGTCAGCGCCGGCGAGTAGACGTGCCCGCCGGCGGCCGCGCCCATGATCAGCGAGATCTGCGGGATGACCCCGGACGCGATGATGTTGTTGCGGAAGATCCGGCTGTACAGGCCCAGCGAGACGACGCCCTCCTGAATCCGCGCGCCGGCGCCGTCGTTGATGCCGATCAGCGGGCGGCCGGTCTTGAGGGCCAGTTCCTGGACCTTGACGATCTTCTCGCCGTAGACCTCGCCGAGGCTGCCGCCGAACACCGTGGCGTCCTGGCTGAAGATGCACACGTCGCGGCCGTCGATGGTGCCGTACCCGGTGACCACGCCGTCACCGAGCGGGCGGTTGGCCTCCATGCCGAAGTTGCTGCTGCGGTGCCGCGCCAGCGCGTCGAGCTCGACGAAGGAGTCCTCGTCCAGCAGGGCGTAGATGCGCTCGCGGGCGGTCAACTTGCCCTTGGCGTGCACCTTCTCGACGGCCTCTTCGCCCACCGGGTGCAGCGACTCTTCGCGCCGCTTGTGCAGCTCGGCCAGCTTGCCCGCGGTGGTGTGGATGTCGATGGTGTGCTCGGCGGCGGGCTCGGCGGTGTGGTCGGTAGTGCTTGTCATGGGACTCGATGGTATCGGCAGGCCCCACGCCGGAGTTTTAGGCTGGGTGGAGTGACGGATCGCGATTCGCTTCGGCAACCGTTGGATCAAGCCGCGCTGCGCGCCGAGCTGATCGGGACCGGCCTGGGCTGGCGCCAGCTCGACGTCGTGGAACAGACCGGCTCCACCAACGCCGACCTGCTGGCGCGCGCGGCCGCCGGGACCGACGTCGCCGGGGCGGTGCTCATCGCCGAGCATCAGACGGCCGGGCGCGGGCGGCACGGCCGCGGCTGGTCGGCCACCCCGCGTGCCCAGATCACGATGTCGGTGGGCGTCAGCATCGTCGACGTGCCCACCGAGGGGTGGGGCTGGCTGTCGCTGGCCACGGGCGTGGCGATCGTCGACGCCATCCAGCAGGTGACCGGGGTGCGGGCGGGCCTCAAGTGGCCCAACGACGTGTTGGCCGACGGGGGGAAACTGGCGGGCATCCTCGCCGAGGTCGCGCGTCCGGTCGTGGTAATTGGCTTGGGGCTCAACGTGACTCAGGCCCCCGACGAGATCGACGGCCCCGGGGCGACGTCGCTTTTCGACCTCGGAGTCACCGCCCCCGACCGGCACCGGCTGGTGTGTGCGGTGTTGACCGAACTGGGCAGGCGGATCGTGGGCTGGCGGGCCGCGCGCGGCGCCGACTGGGCGCTGGCGGCCGACTACCGGGCCCGCAGCCTGACCATCGGCCACGCCGTGCGCGCCCAGCTGCCCGGCGGCAAGGAGGTCGTCGGCACCGCGACCGCCGTCGACGACCAGGGCAGGCTGTGTCTCGAGGCCGGGGGCCAAACGGTCGTCGTTTCGGCAGGTGACGTGGTGCATCTGCGCTAGCGGCGGTAACTTCGGGCACGTGAGCTACCCGGACAACGCCCTGGCCGCCGGCGAGCAGGTCGTGCTGCACCGCCACCCGCACTGGAAGCGCCTGATCTGGCCCGTCTTGGTCCTGGTGCTGGCGACGGCGCTGGCCGCGTTCGGATCCGGCTACCTCAACTCGACGCACTGGGAGCAGCTCGCCAAGAACATCATCTACGGGGTCATCTGGGGGATCTGGCTGGTGATCGTCGGCTGGCTCACGCTGTGGCCGTTCCTGGATTGGCTGACAACGCATTTCGTCGTCACCAGCCGGCGGGTGATGTTCCGGCACGGGGTGCTGACCCGCAGCGGCATCGACATCCCGTTGGCGCGGATCAACAGCGTGGAATTCCGGGACAAGCTCACCGAGCGGATGTTCCGCACCGGCACGCTGATCATCGAGTCGGCGTCACAGGATCCGTTGGAGTTCTACGACATTCCGCGGCTGCGCGAGGTGCACTCGCTGCTCTATCACGAGGTTTTCGACACCCTGGGTTCGGAGGAGTCGCCGAGCTGACCGAGCCGGCTCGCCTTTTTCCGCCAGGACCGCAGCGGCGTCACGTTGCTCTCTTCCAACCCGCCCTCGTAGGCGTCCTCCAAGACCTCCGCGAAACCCCCGGCGGTCAGCGCGGATTCCAGCGCCTTGTCGGGGTTGCGGGCGAATTCGTCGGGGAACACCCAGCGCCGGAACGCCCAGAAGCGGAACGCCATCTGCAGCAGGTTGCCGATGAGGTAGGCCGAGATGAAGTCCGCGATGTTCTCCACGGTCAGCGACACCGTCGGCACCCGCAGCTGCAGGACGTAGCTCGAGATCCACAGCGGCGCCATGGACAGCAGCACGCCCACGCCGCTGACGGCGAAGAACAGCAGCGCCTCGTGGTGGCGCTCGCGGCCCCCGCGGTCGCGGAAGCTCCACTCCCGGTTCAAGACGTAGGACGCGATCACCGCGACGATGCCCGCGATAACCTTGGCCGTGACCGGCTTGGGCTCGAGAACCGTCAGCTTCAGCGTGTAGAAAATCGCCGAGTCGATGACGAACGTGGTGCCGCCGACGATCGCGAATTTGATCAGCTCGTGATGGCGCAGCAAATACGGCTGAAAGGCCTCGGGGAGGCGCGAGATTGCGGCATCGGCGAAGGACACAACACGTCAGTGTACGGATGGACTCGAAAACGACGCAAAATGTTACATAACGATCGGGCTTCTCGGCCGGTCACCACGCCGCCGGACGCCGTGACACCATGATGGCCGTGCCGAGCAGACGCCCTCTTTCAGGAACCCCGTGCGTGGCGATGGTCGGCGGCGGGCAGCTCGCGCGCATGACCCACCAGGCCGCGATCGCGCTGGGGCAGACGCTGCGGGTGCTGGCCACCGCCCCCGACGAAGCGGCCGCGCAGGTCACCCCCGACGTGGTGATCGGTTCGCACACCGATCTCGAGGACCTGCGCCGGGTCGCCGCCGGGGCCGACGTGCTGACGTTCGACCACGAGCACGTCCCCGCCGAGCTGCTGGAGAAGCTGGTCGCCGAGGGCGTCAACGTCGCGCCGCCGCCGCAGGCCCTGGTGCACGCCCAGGACAAGCTGGTGATGCGGCGGCGCCTGGAGGCCCTCGGCGCACCCGTGCCGCGTTATGCCGAGGTGCGAAGCGTCGACGAACTCGACGCGTTCGCGCGGCTGATGGGCGGCCCCGTGGTCGTCAAGGCGGTCCGCGGGGGCTACGACGGGCGCGGGGTGCGGATGGCCCGCGACCCTGCGCACGCGCGGGAGATCGCCGAAAGCTTCCTGGCCGACGGGGTGCCGGTGATGGCCGAGGAGCAGGTGAACATGCGCCGTGAGCTGTCGGCCCTGGTGGCGCGGTCGCCGTTCGGGCAGGGCGCCGCGTGGCCGGTGGTGGAGACGGTGCAGCGGGACGGCATCTGCGTGCAGGTGATCGCGCCCGCGCCCGACCTGCCCGCCGACGTCGCCGCGGCGGCCCAGCAGCTCGCGCTGCGGCTGGCCGCCGAGCTGGGCGTCGTCGGGGTGCTGGCGGTCGAGCTGTTCGAGACGGCGGGTGGCGAGCTGCTCGTCAACGAGCTCGCGATGCGCCCCCACAATTCCGGGCACTGGACCATGGACGGCGCCCGCACCAGCCAGTTCGAACAGCACCTGCGCGCGGTGCTGGACTATCCGCTCGGCGACACCGACGCCATCGCGCCGGTGACGGTGATGGCCAACGTCCTCGGCGCCCCGCAGCAGCCCGCGATGTCCGCCGACGAGCGGCTGCACCACCTGTTCGCGCGGATGCCCGACGCGCGCGTTCACCTCTACGGCAAGGCCGAACGGCCGGGACGCAAGGTCGGGCACGTCAACTTCCTCGGTGCCGACCCGGCGGACCTCCCCGGGCTGCGGGAGCGCGCCGAGCTGGCGGCACACTGGTTGTCACACGGGCAGTGGACGGACGGATGGGATCCACATGGCTAACGCTCCTCGCGTCGGGGTGATCATGGGCAGCGACAGCGACTGGTCGGTGATGTCCGACGCCGCCGAGGCGCTGGCCGAGTTCGGCATCCCCGCCGAGGTCCGGGTGGTCTCGGCGCACCGCACGCCCCAGGTGATGTTCGACTACGCCCGCGGCGCGGCCGATCGCGGCCTGGAGGTGATCATCGCCGGCGCCGGGGGCGCCGCCCACCTGCCCGGGATGGTCGCCTCCGCCACGCCGCTGCCGGTGATCGGGGTGCCGGTGCCGCTGGCCCGCCTGGACGGTTTGGACTCCCTGCTGTCGATCGTGCAGATGCCCGCCGGCGTCCCGGTGGCCACGGTGTCCATCGGCGGCGCCCGCAACGCGGGGCTGCTGGCCGTGCGCATCCTGGCCTCCTCCGACCCGGCGCTGCGGGCGCGGGTCGTCGAGTTCCAGGGCGGGCTGGCCGAGACCGTGCGGGCCAAGGACGCGGCGCTGCAAGAGCGTCAGGGTAAAGTTACCGGCCAGTAGCCTGGCAGGACGCAAGAGGAGGCCGAGATGGCTGGATGGGCCGGAAACCCGTCGTTTGATCTGTTCCAGCTGCCCGAGGAGCACCAGGAGTTGCGGGCGGCGATTCGCGCGCTGGCGGAGAAGGAGATCGCCCCGCACGCGGCCGACGTCGACGAGAACGCCCGCTTCCCGCGGGAGGCGCTGGAGGCGCTGAACGCCTCGGGGTTCAACGCCGTGCACGTGCCCGAGGAGTACGGCGGGCAGGGCGCGGATTCGGTGGCGGCGTGCATCGTGATCGAAGAGGTCGCCCGGGTGGATGCCTCGGCGTCATTGATCCCGGCGGTGAACAAGCTGGGCACGATGGGCCTGATCCTGCGGGGCTCCGACGAGTTGAAAAAGCAGGTCCTGCCCGCCATCGCCGACGGGACGATGGCGTCTTACGCGTTGAGCGAGCGCGAGGCCGGCAGCGACGCGGGATCGATGCGGACCCGGGCCAAGGCCGACGGCGACGACTGGATCCTCAACGGCGCCAAGTGCTGGATCACCAACGGCGGCGAGTCGAGCTGGTACACCGTGATGGCGGTGACCGACCCGGACAAGGGCGCCAACGGCATCTCGGCGTTCATGGTGCACCGCGACGACGAGGGGTTCACCGTCGGGCCGAAGGAGAAGAAGCTCGGCATCAAGGGCTCCCCGACCACCGAGCTCTACTTTGAGAACTGCCGCATCCCCGGCGACCGCATCATCGGCGAGCCGGGCACCGGCTTCAAGACGGCGCTGGCCACGCTGGACCACACCCGCCCCACCATCGGCGCCCAGGCCGTGGGCATCGCCCAGGGCGCGGTGGACGCCGCGATCGCCTACACCAAGGACCGCAAGCAGTTCGGCGAGTCGATCAGCAGCTTCCAGGCCGTGCAGTTCATGCTGGCCGACATGGCGATGAAGGTGGAGGCCGCGCGGATGATGGTGTACCAGGCGGCCGCCCGCGCCGAGCGCGGCGAATCCAACCTCGGCTTCATCTCGGCGGCCTCGAAGTGCTTCGCCTCCGACGTGGCGATGGAGGTGACCACCGATGCGGTGCAGCTGTTCGGCGGCGCGGGCTACACCACCGACTTCCCGGTCGAGCGGATGATGCGCGACGCCAAGATCACCCAGATCTACGAGGGCACCAACCAGATTCAGCGGGTGGTGATGTCGCGGGCGCTGTTGCGCTGACAACTGCGCCGATGCCTGGTTTGCGCGCGTGGACCGGACGAACCCGAGGCCCTGTTGGGATCTCGCGGGCGCACCGAATAGGATCGCCGTCGGCAACCATGTTCAGTGGCGGGCCGAACCCAGAGTCGGTAAGCAGGCACCGACCATCCACGCGACCTTCGTTACACAGCAAAGGGTCCTACCGCGGCCAGGGGGTCTCTGTGAAAAGCGCGGCTCCCCGGGCGCATCTCGGATGACCGGAAATTGATGCCCGTGCGTGCTCCCGTTGAACCGGCCGCCCATTGGCGGTCGTTGTCGTTGTTGTTGGTCGAGGACGACCGCGCCGACGCGGTGCTCGTCGAGGATCTGATCGCGGACGCGGTCGCCGATATCCGGGTGATCTGGGCGCAGTCGATGGCGCACGCCGAGCGCGAGCTCGCGACGGCCCGGCCGGACTGCGTGCTGCTGGACCTGCACCTGCCCGACGCCAGCGGGATGGACGCGCTGGACCGCATCGCCAAGCGCGACGCCACCGTGCCGATCGTCGTGCTGACCGGGCTCAACGACGAATATTTCGGGGCGTCCGCCGTCGCGGCCGGGGCGCAGGACTACCTGGTCAAGGGGCGCGTCGAGCCCGAAATGCTGCGGCGCGCGCTGCTTTACGCGATCGAGCGCAAACGGGCCGAGCTCATTTCCGCCGACCTGCATGCCAGCCGGCTGCGCGCCCGCGAAAACGCGCTGCTGGAACGCGGCCTGCTGCCCTCGCCGCTGCTGCTGGACGAGCCCGGCGTCGACATCGTCGCCCGGTACCGGCCCAGCCGCGAGGACGCGCTGTTGTGCGGCGACTTCTACGACGTCGTGCAGACATCCGACCGGGTGGTGCACGTCCTCATCGGCGACGTCGCCGGCCACGGACCGCACGAGGCGGCCCTGGGCGCGGCGCTGCGCATCGCGTTTCGCGCGCTCACCTTCGCCGGCGTGCACGGCGTCGAGCTGATGCGGCAGCTCGAACGAGTGCTGCACTCGGAACGAACCGGGACCGGCATCTTCGCGACGGTGCTCAGCCTGGCGATTCACCCCGACAGCCCGCGGGTCACGGTGGTGCGCGCCGGTCATCCGGGGATGCTGCTCCAGGACGGGGCCACGGGCTCGGTCGACTGGGTCGAGCCTCCAGCCGGACCGGCGCTGGGCCTGCGCGGCGACGACTGGCCGCGGCACGACCTGGACCTGCCGACGGGCCTGGGCCTGCTGCTGCTGACCGACGGGCTCTTCGAGGGGTACTCCGGCGAGGGCAACCAGCGGCTGGGCGAGGACGGCTTGCTCGGGCTGGCCCGCCGGCACGCGCACCTGCCCGGCCCGGCGTTCGTCGACGCGTTGATCGACGGCGCCCAGCTCCTCGCCGAGCCGCGCGGCGGGCTCACCGATGACATCGCCGTGGTGCGCGTCGAGCGGACGACGGCGTGAGCGCCGCCCGGCGCGCGCCGCTCCTGGCGCAGCTCACCGTGCGCGGCTGGCAGTTCCTGGTGCTCTTGACCATGGGTGTGATGGTGCTCGCCGGCGCGATCATCGGTTGGGCGTTGCTGCAGCGCACCGACCAGATGACCCGCGCCGTGATCGACGGCATTGCACCGGCGCGGGTGGCCGCCGGCCAGCTGCAGGCGGCGCTGCGGGACCAGGAAACGGGGATCCGCGGTTACGTGATCACCGACGATCGCCAGTTCCTCACCCCGTACTACGACGGGCAACACGAGGAACAGGCGGCCGCCGCGGAAATGCGGCGCCGGCTGAGCCAGCGGCCCGACCTGATCGCGGATCTCGACGCGGTGGAGAAGGCGGCCGCCACCTGGCGGGCGACCTACGCCGAGCCGTCGATCGAAAGCGTGGCCCCGAACGGCCGGAATGTCACCAACCGCCCGGCGGCCGAGCGCGGCAAGGCCGAATTCGACCACCTGCGTGCCCTTTTCGACACGCAAAACGCGAACCTCGCCGTGGCGCGCGACCGCGCGGTCGACGACCTCCGGCACACCGACGCCTGGCGGGACCGGGTGCTGGGGGCGATGGTGTTGGTGTTCTTCGGCGCCGCCGCGGCGCTGGGGATTTTGATGCGCGCCGCCGTCACCCGCCCGATCGCCGCGCTGGCCGCCGCGTGCCGGCGGATCACCCGGGGCAGCTTCGACGAAACCATCACGCCCCCGCGGCTTCCCCAGGACATCCGCAACATGGCCGTCGACGTGGAGAACATGCGGGAACGGCTCGTCGAAGAGCTCGAGGTATCCCGTTCGGCCCGAACGCTTCTGGACGAACAGGCTGCCGAGTTGCGGCGCTCGAACGCCGAACTGGAGCAGTTCGCCTACGTCGCGTCCCATGATCTGCAGGAACCGCTGCGCAAGGTCGCCTCGTTCTGCCAGTTGCTCGAAAAGCGGTACGGCGACCAGCTCGACGGCCGCGGACTCGAATACATCGGATTCGCCGTCGACGGGGCCAAGCGGATGCAGGTGCTGATCAACGACCTGCTCACCTTCTCGCGGGTCGGCCGGCTGGGCGCCCTGGAAACCGAAGTCGAACTCGACGCGGCGCTGGACGCCGGCGTGGCCAACCTCGCCGCCGCGATCGAGGAAACCGACGCCGAGCTCGTGCGGCCGTCCCAGCCCCTCCCGCAGATCATCGGGGATCCCACCCTGCTGACGATGCTGTGGCAGAACCTGATCGGCAATGCGATCAAGTTCCGGCACAAGGATCGCCGGCCCCGCGTCGTCGTCGACTGCGAACGCCGCGCCGGCGAACACGGTGACGAGTGGCTATTGTCGGTGTCGGACAACGGCATTGGCATCCCCGAAGAGTTCACCGAGAAGGTCTTCGTGATCTTCCAGCGCCTGCACGGCCGCGAGGTGTACACCGGAACCGGTGTGGGCCTTGCGCTGTGCAAGAAGATCGTCGAGCACCACGGCGGCACCATCTGGGTCGACACGTCCTACACGGACGGGACCCGATTCCAGTTCACCCTGCCGATCCCCGCGCCGGTGGGTGCGGGCGCGGCAAGGCCAGTCACGTCGGAAGGAACCCACGTTGTCATCAGCGACGTCAGCCGGTAGGGCGATCGAAATCCTGCTCGTCGAGGACGACCCGGGCGACGAGCTCATCACCCGAGAGGCGTTCGAGCACAACAAGCTCAAGAACAACCTGCACGTCGCGCACGACGGGGAGGAGGGCTTGGACTTCCTCTACCGGCGCGGCCAATTCGAGGGTGCGCCGCGGCCGGACCTCATTCTGCTCGACCTGAACCTGCCGAAATACGACGGCCGCCAACTGCTGGAGAAGGTCAAGTCCGACCCGGACCTGGCCCGCATCCCGGTGGTCGTGCTGACCACGTCCTCGGCCGAGGAGGACATCCTGCGCAGCTATGAGCTGCACGCCAACGCCTATGTCACCAAGCCGGTCGACCTCGACCAGTTCATGAGCGCGGTCCGCCAGATCGACGAGTTCTTCGTTCAGGTGGTGCGGCTTCCGGGCATGTAAACCCCGGGCTAGGAGGCGGTTTCCGGCGCGGTGAGGAACTCCTCGTTGTGCTGTCCGGGGGCGGGCGGCGGATCGGTCGCCGCGGCGTCGAAGCTCGAGTAGCGCGCGGGCATGCGGACCACGGTGATCGCCTGGTCACCGCTGCCGAGGCGCAGGGCCAGCTCGTTCTCGGCGAACAGGGGAGTGTCGACCACCTGCTTCCAGGTGTAGGCCAGGCAGGCCATCAGGCCGCCCCGCTGCAGCAGCTCAACCCATTCGGCCGCGGTCTTGGCCGCCAGCGCCGACTCGAGTTCCTCGGTCAGTTCCGGGTAATTCATTGCGCGCGAACGCTGATCGATGAACCGCTGGTCCTCTATCAACTCCGGGCGACCGATGATCTGGCACAGCTTCGCCCAGTGCTTGGGCACGTAGGCGCTGATCACCAGGTAGCCGTCCGCGGCTTTGAACGCGTCCGACGGCTGGGTGGCGAACCCAACCCCCTTGCGCTTCTTTGCTTTTGGCTCCGGGTCGGGCTTGGGCGCCTCGCTCGGCTTGTTCAGGTGAATGGTGAGCTGACTGGCCTGCAGCGCGACCGCGACGTCGTACATCGCGACCCGGACGATCTCGGCCACCCCGTGCCGCTGCCGGTTGAGCAGCGCGGCCAGCACCGCCTGGGCCAGCACGTGGCCGCTGGCGGCGTCGACGAGCTGGAACGGGATGATCTGCGGTTTGCCCGTCGGCGTGGGCATTCCGGTGGTCATGCCCGATTCGGCGGCGACCATCAGGTCGACGCCCGGCCTGCTGCCGTGCGGGCCGTTGCCGCCGTAGGCCGACAGGCGCGCATAGATCAGCCTGGGATTGCGCGACCGCAACTCCTCGGGGCCCAGCCCCAGGCGCTCCATCACGCCGGGGCGAAACCCTTCCAGGACGACGTCGGCCGTGTCGGCCAGCCGCAGTATCTGCTGCCTGTTGTCCTCCGAGGTCAAATCGACCGCCAGCGATTTCTTGCCCCGGTTGTGCGGCCAGAACAGCGTGGGCAGCGGCGGGCGCCCGGGCAACACCACGGTGATCTGCCGGGCCGCCTCGCCGCCGGGGGCCTCGACCTTGATCACCTCGGCGCCCAGGTCGGCCAGCACCTGCCCGGCCAGCGGCCCGGCGATGTTCTGGGTGAAGTCGAGCACCCGGTAGCCGTCAAGGGGCTTGGGGGGCTTGGTGTTCGGCATATCGGCCTTCCTTTAACCCGCCTTGTGCAGCACCGCGGTGCAGTAGTAGTTCCTGGCGAACGGCGCGTCGGGGCCCTCGGGCTGCAACGGTAATCCGTTGTCGGCCAACAGCCGATTCAACGGCGTGCGGACCGGCCGCCAGCCGCGGTCGGCCAGATAGGTCGCCACGTCGTTGCGCTCGCCGGGGAAGCCCAGGTCGCCCAGGGCGATGTCGAGGCCGTTCTCCCGCCACTTCTCGCTCGCGGCGTTCAGCGCATCCCCGCTGACCCCGGTGTTCCAGAACACCTCGGCCACCAGCCGGCTGCCGTCGGCGCTGAGCGCGGTGACCTGATCGAGCAGCCGGTCCTGGGCCTCGGCCGGCAGGAATCCGAGCAGGCCCTCGGCGGCCCAGGCGGCCGGCCGCCCGGTGTCGAATCCGGCCTGCCGCAGCGCCGACGGCCAGTCGTGGCGCAGGTCGATCGGCACGGCCCGCAGGTCGGCCGCGGGCGTGGCGCCGAGCTCGGAGATGGTGGCGGACTTGAACGCAATGACTTCGGGTTGGTCGACCTCGAACACCGTCGTGCCCGCCGCCCAGGGCAGCCGATAGGCGCGGGCGTCCAGACCCGAAGCCAGGATGACGACCTGGCGGATGCCCGCTTCGCCGGCCTCGCCGAAGAACGCGTCGATGAAGCGCGTGCGGGCGGCCATCATGTCGGTCATGCGCTGCATGCCCCACGGGGCGCCGGGCACGTCGACCTCCGCGGAGCTCAATTCGCCCGCGGCCCAGCGGGTCATGAAGTCCACCCCCACCGCCCGCACCAGCGGCTCGGCGAACGGGTCGTCGATCAGCGCGTCCCGGGTCGCCCGCGCCCTGCCCGCGGCCACCATGGTCGCGGTGGCTCCCACGCTGGTCGCCAGGTCCCAGCTGTCGTTGTCGGTGCGCGCCATCTCATCCCTTCCCCGGTCTACTCGTTAGCCACAATAACGGTGACCAAAGACCCCGCCGGCGGTGGCGTTGCGCCCTTACCGGCGCCGCGACCGCTCGGCAGAGTCGGGTCAATGGCCGCGCACATGTTCAGGCGTCTCGCATTGGAAACCGCGTCGCTGCTGATGTACGCCCGGTCGGGGGGGTTGCGATTCATCCCGCCCGGCCGGATCGCGGCCGTGCTGCGGGCGCTCGACCGCTACGGCCTGATGGGCGCGGCGACGGTGATCGCCGCCGCCCGGGACCGCGACGGCCTGGCGCTGATCGATGAGCGCGGGCCGCTGACCTTCGGCGAGTTGGACGCGCGGACCAACGCGCTGGCCAACGAGTGGCGCCGGCTCGGGCTGGGCCCGGGCGCGAGCGTGGCCATCCTGACGGGCAATCACCGGGGCTTCCTGGAATCGGTGTACGCGGCCGCCAAGTGCGGTGCGGGGATCCTGCTGCTCAACACCGGCTTCGGCCCCACTCAGCTCGCCGGGATGCTGGCCCGCGAGGGCGCCGACCTCCTGGTGTACGACGACGAGTACGCCGCCGCCGTCGCCGCAGCGTGTCCGCGGTTGGGTCGGTTTCGGGCCTGGGCCGACGCGCCGGGTGCCGACACCCTGGACGCGCTGATCGAGCGCGGCGATCCCGGCCCGCCGCCCCGCTCGGGTGGCCGGCCCAAGATCGTCATCTCCACCAGCGGCACGACCGGGGTTCCCAAGGGCGCCCTGCGCTCGGAGCCCTACTCGCTGATACCGGTCGGCGGCCTGCTCGGCAAGGTGCCGTTTCGGGGCCGGGAAGTCACCGAATGTTGTGTGCCGCTGTTTCATTCGATGGGATTCAGCCACGCGATGTACGCGATGGTGCTGGGCTCGACGCTGGTGCTGCGCCGCCACTTCGATGCCGAACGGGCGCTGGACAGCGTCGCCACGCATCGGGCCAGCGCCATGATCGTGGTGCCGGTCATGCTGCGGCGCATCCTCGACCTGGGCTGGGCGGCCGTCGCCGAACGTGATCTGTCGTCGCTGCGCATCGTGTTCGTCGGCGGATCCCAGTTCGGTGCCGCGCTCGCCACCCGGGCCCTGCGGGACCTGGGGCCCGTGGTCTACAACATGTACGGCTCCACCGAGGTCGCCTACGCCACCATCGCCACGCCTGCCGACCTGGCCGTCGCGCCGGGGTGCGTCGGCGCGGTGGTGCCCGGGTCGGTGGTCAAGGTTTTCACCGGCGACGGGCGGGAGGCCCTCCTCGGGACGCCCGGGCGGATCTTCGTCGGCAATGTGCTGGCCTTCGAGGGCTACACCGGCGGCGGCACCAAGGAGTCGATCCAGGGCCTGATGGCCACCGGCGACATCGGCCACTTCGACGCCGAAGGACGGCTGTTCATCGACGGGCGCGACGACGAGATGATCGTCTCCGGCGGGGAGAACGTCTATCCCGGCGAGGTCGAAGAGGCGCTGGCGCAGCATCCCGGCATCCTGGACGCCGCGGTCGTCGGCGTCGCCGACGAGGAGTTCGGGCAGCGGCTGCGCGCCTACATCGTGCCGCGCCCGGGCGCGTCGCTGACCGAGCACGACGTCAAGGAATACATCCGAAACCGCCTGGCCCGCTTCAAGATTCCGCGCGACGTGGTGTTCGTCGACGCGTTGCCGCGCAACGCCGGCGGGAAGGTGCTCAAACGGCTGCTGCCCGTGTGACCGTCTAGACACGGTTGTGTTACGGCGGCGTGTGCGCACGCGCGTCCCCGTCCCGCCGTCGCTAGCCTCGCGCCATGACGACGTTTCCCCTCATCGCCGACGAGTGCCGAATCGCCGCGGCGCACGACGCCGGGTGGCAGCGCAGCGCGCAGTGGGCGCGGCGGCTGGCCTGGATCGGCCTCGCGGTGGTGCTCGTGGAGGGCGCCGTCGGCTTGTGGCAGGGACTGTTGGTCGGATCCATCGCGCTGACCGGCTGGGCGCTGGGCGGCGGCGCCGAGGCCCTGGCCAGCGGGGTGGTGATATGGCGGTTCAGCGGCGCTCGGACCCTGTCCGAGACGGCCGAGCGGCGCGCGCAGCGCGGGGTGGCGGTGTCGTTCTGGCTGACCGCCCCCTACGTCGCCGCCGAGTCCATTCGCGACTTCGCCGACCAACATCATGCCCAGACTTCCGTGATCGGCATCGCGTTGACGGCCGTCGGCTTGTCGCTGATGCCGATCCTGGGCTGGGCCAACCACAGGCTGGGCGCGCGGCTGTCCTCGCACGCCACCGAGGGCGAAGGCACCCAGAACTACCTGTGCGGCGCCCAGGCCGCCGGCGTGCTGGTCGGCCTTGCGCTCACCGCAATTTCGTCGAGCTATTGGTGGTTTGACCCCGCGATCGGACTCGCCATCGCCGGCACCGCGGCCTGGCAGGGCGTGCGGGCCTGGCGCGGCCAGGAGTGCGGCTGCTGATCGGACGCCTCGGCCCGAGGGGTCAGTCCGGGCGGTCGGGTGGGTCGGCTTTCCACGTCGCGGGGATCATCGGCGATCCCGCCCCGCCGCCGAACGCGCCGTCGGCCGGCGCGGGCACCGTCGTCAGGCCCGCCGCCGCGGCGGCGGTCGCCCTGGCGGCGGTTCCCGCGAAGCCCAGCATCCCCGCGCCGCGGGGCGAGGCCGCGGCGGGGGTTTCGGGCTCGAGGTCCATGTATTCGTAACCGCGGCCCGGCGCGGTGACCCCGGCCCGCCGGCGGCGCCGCGGCGACCCGGCTTCGTCGGGCGTCGCCGCGACCGCCGGGCCGTCGGCGTTGTCCGGCTCCGGTGCCCTCCTGCGCGCGGCGGCAGCGGCCGCCTCACCGGCGCTCGCGCTCAGGCCACCGACAAGGTAGGCGAAGTCGTCCATGCCCGCGGCCATGGCGGTACCGGTCGCCGTCGGCGGTACGCCGGTCGGTGGCGGCGGCCCGGGTGTGGGGACCGGCGCCGTCGCGGCGGCCGAAGCCGGCCCCGGGACCGGAGCGGGCGGGGGCGGGTTCGGGGCCGGGATGGTCGGGGCCGGCGCGACTACCGGGGGCATGGTGGCAGGCAATGCGGGCGGCACCACGACGATCAGGCCCTTGATGCCGGCCAGACCGGACAGGCCGCCCAGCGTCGCGGGGACCGCGGCCACCGGCGCCAGGGACGCGGTGATCAGCGGCAGGAAAACCGCCAGCAGCGCGATGTTCTGCTCCAGCAGGGTCTTGAGTAACGCGATGGTGTCGGTGATGACGGTGCCGATGGCTTCGACCGTGACGAATACCAGGGTCCAGCCGATGGTCGTGGGATTACCCGAGGCGAACGCCACGGTGAGATCCGCGCCGATGAACGCGAAGGTTTCCGCTAGGAAGGCGGAGTACGAACCGAAATCCATCGGGTAGCCGAGCGCGAACGCGATGTTGAACGGGCTGAGGAAGCTCAGCGGATTACCGAGCACGGGCAGCCATGGGTCGAAGCCGGAGAACATCGACTGGAAGAACGGGTCGCCCATCAGCGAGTCGATCAACGGCTGGAAGTAGGTGTAGTAGAAGTCGGTAAACCCGTTCTGCTGCAACCATTGCAGGATGTCGTCCTGCCGGTCGGGGGGCAAGGATTCAGCGGCGGCGACTGAAGCCGCAGGCATCGAGTCGGCCTGCAGGATCTGCGGCGCCGCGGCCGTCTGGGCTGCCGCCGCCACCGCTCCCGCCGCGGTGCCCTGATAGGCGCTCATCACGGTGGCGGCCTGCACCCACATCCGCGCGTAGTCGGCCTCGTTCAGCGCGATGGGGATCGTGTTGATGCCAAAGAAATTCGTCGCCACCAGCCCTGCGTGGGTCGCGTGGTTGGCGGCCAGCTCGGTCAGGGTCGGCATCGCCGCCAGCGCGGTGGTGTAGGCGGCGGCGGCGATTTCGTGCCGGGTGGCCGTCGCGGCGCTGTTCGCGCTGATCTCCGCCAGCCACGCCAGATACGGCGCGTGGGCGGCCGCGTGGGAGGCGGCCGCCGGGCCGCTCCACGACCCCGCCCGGACCGCCGCCAACAGCGCCTCGAGTTCCTCTGCCGCGGCGGCGTATTCGGTGCTGAGCGAACCCCACGCCGCGGCGGCGGCCAGCAGCGGGCCCGGCCCCGGGCCGGTGCTCAGGAGCGCCGAATGCACCTCGGGGGGTGACGCCATCCAGATCGGGGCGATCATCGCGCACCGCCGGGTGCCGGCGCCGAATCAGCTGCGGACGGATTTGTGGGGGCGCGAAGCCATGACGAATGTGGCACGGGGGTGGCCAGCTCTCTCGGGGTACACCGCCCCGGGTCGCAGGATGCGACGACGCGAGTGTCCTGGCTCTCGGATCGTTGCTCGCCTCGCCTTCCAGCTCTGCTCAGCCGTGGCTCGTGAGGGTCGCTCCCCGATGACAGTGGCGGGACCGCGCCGGATTCGCACCGGCTTCCTGCATCGTCATCGCCTTACGGGCCGTATTGTTGCACGGCCTTCAGTCCAGGCGGTACCGGATCAGCCGTGAGCTGTTGGCCACCACCGCCACCGACGACGCGTTGTGCAGGATCGCGGCCAGCACGGGGGACAGCGCCCCGCCCGCGCCGATGATCAACCCGGCGGCGTTGACGGCGATCGACATGCCGTAGTTCTCGCGGATGACGTCCACGGCGCGGGCGCCCAGGTCCCGCACGTCGAGCAGGCGATGCAGGTCGTCGTTGGCCAGCGCCACATCGGCCGTCTCGACGGCCACATCGGTACCGGCCAGGCCCATGGCGATCCCGATGTCGGCGGCGGCCAGCGCCGGGGCGTCGTTGATGCCGTCGCCGACCATGCCGACGACGAAGCCCTCGTCCTGCAGCTCGCGCACCGTGGTGAGCTTGTCCTCCGGCATCACCTCGGCGCGCCACTCGTCGATGCCGAGCTCGGCGGCGACCACCTCGGCGATGTCGGGATGGTCGCCCGTGAGCATCACGATGCGGCGAATCCCGTTGGCCCGCAACTCGTTCAGCACGTCGGCCGCCTCCGGGCGCACCTCGTCGCGCAGGCTGATCAGGCCGACCAGGGTGCCGTCCACGGCGAGCAGCAGCGGCGTCTCGGCCCGGCGCCGCAGCTTGTCCACCCATTCCGAGGCCTTCTTCGACACCTTCACCTTTTCGGCGCGCAACAGCGACGGGCTGCCCAGCAGCAGGGTCCGCCCGTCGGCCCAGGTCCGCATGCCCAGCCCCACCAGCACCTCGCACTCCTCGTGCGGCGGGATGCTGATGTGGCGTTCCTCGGTCGAGCGGATCACCGCCTCGGCCAGCGGGTGCCGGGAGTGGATCTCCGAGCTGGCCGCATAGGCCAGCACCTGCTCGGGCTGCCAATCCTTATGCATCGCAACGATGTTGGTGACCACCGGTCGCCCGACGGTCAGGGTGCCGGTCTTGTCGAACACGATCGCGTCGACCTGGCCCGCCTGTTCGAGGTGGGAGCCGCCCTTGATCAGGATGCCGCGGCGCGCGCCGTTGCCGATCGCGGCGCTGATCGCGGTCGGGGTGGCCAGGCCCACCGCGCACGGGCAGGCGATCAGCAGCATGGTCATCGCCCGGCGCACGTCGCCGGTGACGGCCAGGGTGATCGCGGACACGATGAACGACGTGGGAACGAAACGGCGGGAGAAGTTTTCGCCGACGGTCTGGATCGGCGCCCGGTCGTGCTGGGCCTCCTCGACGCGGGCGATGATGCGGCCGATGGTGGTCTGGTTCCCGACGGCGTGGGCGCGCACCACCAGCCGTCCGCGCACCAGGACCGAGCCGGCGTGCACCCGCGAGGCGACCGTGACGCTGACGGGCAGGTTTTCGCCGGTGATCGCGGACTGGTCGACGATCGCCTCGCCGTCGACCACCTCGCCGTCCACGGGTATCGCGACGTGGTCGTGGATCACCACCTCGTCGCCGATCTGCAGGCTGTCGATGGGGACCTGGATCTCTTGTCCGTCGGGCAGGCGGATCCACGCGGTGTCCTGGGTGCCGCGCAGCAGCTCCGAGATGGCCCGCCGGGTGCGCCGCAGCGTCAGGTCCTGCAGGTACTCGCCGATGTTGAGCAGCCACAGCACGGTCAGGGCGACGACATTCTCCCGCAACACCAGGCTCGCCACGGTGGCCGCCGAGACCAGCGCATCGGTGCCGGCCCGGCCGGAGCGCAGCGAGCGCAGCGCGCCGCGCAGGAACGGATAACCGGTGAAGACGGTGACGCCGGTGGCGAACAGCCGGCCGCTCGGGGGAAGCAGCGGCGGCCGGGCGAACACGTAGCGGCGCACGCCGAGCAGGGCCAGCGCCGCGCCGCCGATCACCATGCGCAGCACGTCGGTGTTGCGGATCTCCGACGAATGCGGCGCGCGCGCCGGGATCAGCTCGGCGGCGACGTGGGCGGCGCCGCCGATCGCGTCCAGCACCGCGGGGCGATCGCAGCGCCGGGGCGAATACCAGACCACCACCGAGCCGGTGCGTGGGTACGCGTGCACGGCGCGCACCCCCTGCTGCCCAGCGACGGCCTCCTCGACCGCCACCGCACGCCGGGAGTCGCCCCGCACCCAGCCGACCGACACCCGCATCCGCCCCGCCGCATCCGAAAGCACATGCAGCGCGGGGGTTTCCGCCGGCGTCAAGCGATCAGTGCTCGTGCTCGTGGGCGTCGGCGACCGCGGGCGTGGGCGCCTCTTCGCCGATGCGTTCGCGGGCCTCGGCCATCACGTCGGCGAGCTTGAGGCGCGCCGACTCGGCGGCCTCCTCGGCCTTGCGGGTGCCGCGCAATCCCAGCTCCGCCGCCGACACCGCCGTCTCGTGCAGCGGCGCCTTCGCCATGGCCTTGCGCACCACCTCGTAGGCCGTCACGCCGACCAGGCCGGTGACCACCGTGCCCGCCGCCTTCGCCAAAAGCCCGTACACCGCCATCGCCTCAACCCTCCTGTCGGCGCCGCGTCAGCGCATTATTGCACGACGCTAACATTAAAATATTGCGATATCATCATGCATCAGGCGCCGCCGGCCAAGCGCTAGAGGACCCGGGTCACCTTTTCCGTCTCGATCCGGCGCGCCAGCGCCCCCGGGTCGCGATTGGCGTCGGGATTGGCGACCTGCACCAGCGACGCGCCGACGGCCAGGATCGCCAGCAGGCCGTCCACCAGCTCGCCGGGTCGCGCCCAGGACGCGCTGGACAGCACCCGGTCGGCGGCCGTCAATCCCCGTGCGGTGGCCGATCTTTCGCAGTCGGCCAGGACCTCGTCGACCGATCGCCCGGCCAGCGCCGGACCCGGTTGGGCTTCGGGGACGATCTGGTCGCCGTGGACCCGCACGGCGGTGGCATAGTCGGTGACTCCGAACGGCAGGTCCGGCGCGGGCCGGCCGAACGGGTCCAGCGACAGCACGGCCACCTCGCCGGCGCCCGTACCGTCGGCCTCGCCCAGCCGATCCGCGGTGCACAGCGCCACGTCCGCGTCCCCCGGTTCGAGCACCGCCTCGGCCCCGATCCACCACACCCCGAACAGCACCGCCGCCGTCTGCCAGTGCGCCGGCAGCAGGATCGCGACCCGGCTCGCCGGCCCGGCGCCCATCTCGTCGCGCAACAGGTTGCCGGTCTTGGCGGCCCAATTGGCCAGGGTGGCGGCGGACAATTCGATGCGCTCGCCGCTGGCGTCGTCGTAGTAGGTGATGCGCGGGCCGACCGGGTCGGACCGCAGCATGGGATCCAGGATGGCCCCGGCCAGCGTGCTCAGTTGATGCACTCGGGCTTGTCGGACCCGGCGGTCAGGATCGGCGACGGCGCGGGCACGTTGGGGTCCTGCGCGGGAAGGGCGCCGGCGTTCGACACGCGCGCGGGCACGACGGACCCGCCACCGGAAAGCCCCGAGCCGGGCCCGGTGTAGTCGTTGGCCAGCACCACCCGCACCGTTCCGGCGGCGACGGCCGGGTCGGCGACGACGGGCAACCCGCCCAGCTCCTTGGCGACCTGCTGGGCGCCCAGGTCGTCGGTCTTGGCGGCGCGAACCTGGCTGCTCTTCACGTGGCCGCCGTCGTTGTTTCCGACGGTGCCGGCGGCAAAGCCCTTGGAGCTCAACACCTCTGACACCGCGGCCGCCAGGCCGTTGATGTCGGTGTCGTTGACGACGCTGGCCGTGGTCTTCGCCGGGGTGTAGGCCAGCTCCTCGGTCTTGCCCTGGTCCTGGTCGTGCAGCAGGCCGGCGACCCAGTCCTGCACCTGGTGCGGGTCCACCCGCACCACGCTCTGCATGCCGTCGTCGCTCCAGCCGGCCCCGTCGAGCACCGGGATGGTGGCGAAGGCGACGTTGCCGCCGGCCAGCTTCTGCATCTGCTGGACGAAATCCATGACGTCCCACCCCGAGGAGATCACCACCGAACGCTGGACGGCCGCCTCGAGGCGCCGCAGGGTGGCGGGGCTGGACAGCGTCTTGCCGGAGATGACCCGGTGGGCCAGCGACGCCATCACCACCTGCTGGCGCACCACCCGGTCCAGGTCGCCGCGCGGCAGGTCGTGGCGCTGGCGCACGAAGCTCAGCGCCTCGGGGCCGTCGAGTTTTTGTTGTCCGGCGGGAAAGTCGGCGCCCGAAAGCGGTTCGAACACCGGCTGTTTGAGGCAGACGTCGACGCCACCGAGCGCGTCGGTGATCAACGCGAATCCGAGCAGGCCGATCTCGGCGTAGTGGTCGACGGTGACGCCCGTGAGGTCGGCGACGGTCTTGATCAGCGCCTCGCGCCCGGCCTCGGTGCCCTGGGCCGCCGCTTCGGCCGCCGAGGCGCCGGCCTGGACGAGGGTGGCGCGCTTGGCCTCCCTGGTCTGGCCGTAGACGCCGTTGATCTTGGTCTTGCCCAGCCCGGGGGCCGCGACGTAGGAGTCGCGGGGAATCGAGATCGCCGTCGCCGACTTCCCGTTGTTCGGTATCCGGATCAGGATGATCGTGTCGGTGTTGGTCGCTTCCTCGTCGCCGGCCCGCAGGGTGGCCAGCTCCTCTTGGGACAGGGGATTGCCGTGCGCGTCGGTGCGGCTGTCCAGGCCGACCAGCAGGATGTCGATCGCGCCGTCGTCGCCGCCCTTGCCCAGCGAGGGTGCCGACATATGGAAGATGCCGTCCTCGAAGGCGCGCACGTTGCCCCAGGCCATCCCGGTGCCGACAACGACCGCGACGGTCAGCACAGTGGCAACCACACGAACCACACTTTGCACAGGCATCACAATAGGTTACTTGCGACACAGCGGCTTCGCGGGTAGCCGGGGGCGGCGTGCCTGGTCCGTGCCAGACTCGACGACATGTCGGGCAGGTCGGAACGAATCGTGATCACTGGAGCCGGGGGGCAACTGGGCAGCTGTTTGGCCGCGCTGGCGACCGAGCGGGGGCGCGAGGTTGCAGCGCTGACGTCGTCGCAGTGGGACATCGCCGACCCGGCCGCGGCGGAGCGGATCATCCGCCCCGGCGACGTGGTCATCAATTGCGCGGCCTATACCGACGTCGACGGCGCCGAGAGCGACGAGGCGCGCGCGTACGCGGTCAACGCCACCGGGCCGGAAATCCTCGCGCGGGCCTGCGCGCGCGCCGGCGCCCGGCTGATCCACGTCTCCACGGACTACATGTTCACCGGCGACCCCGGCCCGGCCCCGCGTCCCTACGAGCCCAGCGACAAGACCGACGCGCGGGGCGTCTACGCGCTGTCCAAGCTCGCCGGCGAAGAGGCCGTCCTGGCGGCGCTGCCGTCGGCCTCGGAAGGAATAGTGGTGCGGACCGCCTGGCTCTACACCGGCGCAACGGGCAAGGACTTCGTCGCCGTGATGCGCCGGCTGGCCGCCGGGGACGGGCCGGTGAACGTGGTCGACGACCAGGTCGGGTCGCCGACCTACGTCGCCGACCTGGCCGTCGCGCTGCTGCAGGTCGCCGACGATCGCGTGCCGGGTCCGATCCTGCACGCCGCGAACGAGGGCGCGGTGTCGCGCTTCGAGCAGGCGCGCGCGGTGTTCGAGGGGTGCGGGGCCGACCCCGACCGGGTGCGGCCCGTCAAAACCGACGAGTTCCCGCGCCCGGCGCCGCGGCCGACCTACTCCGCGCTGGGCGGCCGGGAGTCCGCGGCGGCGGGCCTGACACCGCTAAGGCCCTGGCGCGCTGCGCTTGTCGCGGCGCTGGCCGCATCGGGCAGTGACCGACCGTTACCCTCTACGCGTGACTGACATCCTGCCGGTCGTGACGGTGACCTACTCGCCGGGCCCGCACCTGGAGCGGTTCCTGGCCTCGCTGTCGCTGGCCACCGAGCGCCCGGTCAGCGTGCTGCTGGCCGACAACGGCTCCACCGACGGCACCCCGCAGGCCGCCGTCGAGCGCTATCCGAACGTGCGGCTCTTCGACACCGGCGCGAACCTCGGGTATGGGACCGCGGTGAATCGCGCGGTCGCGCAGCTGGACGAAAGCCTGGACGAGAACGGGGACTGGGTGATCGTGGCCAACCCCGACGTGCAGTGGGGCCCGGGCAGCATCGACGCCCTCCTGGACGCCGCCATCCGCTGGCCGCACGCCGGCGCCCTGGGCCCGCTCATCCGGGACCCCGACGGGTCGGTGTATCCGTCGGCGCGCCACCTGCCCAGCCTGATCCGCGGCGGCATGCACGCGGTGGTCGGCCCGTTCTGGAAGCGCAACCCGTGGACGGCGGCCTACCGCCAGGAGCGGCTCGAGCCCAGCGAACGCGCGGTGGGCTGGCTGTCGGGGTCGTGCCTGCTGGTGCGGCGGTCGGCCTTTCGCCAGGTCGGCGGCTTCGACGAGCGCTACTTCATGTACATGGAGGACGTCGACCTCGGCGACCGGCTGGGCAAGGCCGGCTGGCTGAGCGTCTACGTGCCCTCGTCCGAAGTCCTGCACCACAAGGGGCACTCCACCGGGCACGACCCGGCGAGCCACCTGGCGGCTCACCACAAGAGCACCTATCTCTTCCTGGCCGACCGGAATTCCGGTTGGCGGCGTGCGCCGCTGCGCTGGACGCTGCGCGCCTCGCTGGCGGCCCGATCGCGATTGATGGTGCGCAGTTCGCTGCGCAGCCGCCGGCGCAACCTGGCGGAAGGGCGGCGCTGAGGTGGCGCGCCCTGACGTCGACGCCGTAATTCTGGTCGGGGGCAAGGGCACCCGGCTGCGGCCCCTGACGCTCTCGGCACCCAAGCCGATGCTGCCCACCGCCGGGCTGCCGTTCTTGACCCACCTGCTGTCGCGGATCGCCGCCGCGGGCATCGAGCACGTCATCCTGAGCACCTCGTATCAGGCGCAGGTGTTCGAGGCCGAGTTCGGTGACGGCTCCAAGCTGGGCCTGCAGATCGAATACGTGACCGAGGACTCGCCGTTGGGAACCGGCGGCGGCATCGCCAACGTCGCCGGGCACCTGCGCCACGACACCACGATGGTGTTCAACGGCGACGTGCTGTCCGGCGCCGACCTGGGTCAGCTGCTGGAGTTCCACCAGACCAACTCCGCCGACGTCACCCTGCACCTGGTGCGGGTGGGTGACCCGCGGGCTTTCGGCTGCGTGACGACCGACGAAACCGGCAGGGTCACAGCGTTTTTGGAGAAGACGCAGGATCCGCCGACCGACCAGATCAACGCCGGCTGCTATGTCTTCCGGCGCGCGATCATCGACCGGATCCCGCGGGGCCGCGAGGTCTCGGTGGAGCGCGAGGTTTTCCCGGCCCTGCTGTCCGACGCGAAAGTCAGGGTCTGCGGCTACGTCGACGCCACCTACTGGCGCGACATGGGCAACCCGGAGGACTTCGTCCGCGGGTCGGCGGACCTGGTCCGCGGGATCGCCCCATCGCCGGCGCTGCACGGCCACCGCGGCGAGCAGTTGGTGCACGACGGCGCGGCGGTGTCGCCGGGCGCGGTGCTGATCGGCGGCACGGTCGTCGGGCGCGGCGCCGAGATCGGCCCCGGCGTGCGGCTGGACGGCGCGGTGATCTTCGACGGCGCCAAGGTCGAGGCCGGCAGCGTGATCGAGCGCTCGATCATCGGCTTCGGGGTGCGGATCGGCCCGCGCGCGCTGATCCGCGACGGGGTGATCGGCGACGGCGCCGACATCGGCGCGCGCTGCGAGTTGCTGCGCGGCGCCCGCGTGTGGCCCGGCGTCTCCATTCCCGACGGCGGGATCCGCTACTCGTCCGACGTCTAGGGCGTCCCTCCCGGCCGAATGTGCGGCTGGGCGCACCCCCGAGCCCGAGTGTGAAGCTAGCCGCACACTCGTCGGATTGCGCGGCCCACCAGATACGCCAGCGCGTGATCGGTCCCCTCCGGCAGGGCGTCGGCCGGCCACCACCGCAAATCGTCGGACTCGTCGCTGATGGCGATCTGGGCGCCGGGCGGCGCGTGCGCGACGAATTGCAGGTCCAGGTGGCGGGTGGGCACGCCCAGCGAGCAGGTGACCGGGTGGACGTGCACGGCGGCCAGCTCAGGATTGATGCGCAGGTCGGCGACGCCGGACTCCTCGGTCGCCTCCCGCAGCGCGGCCGCGACGACGTCGGGGTCGCCCTCGTCGCAGTGCCCGCCCAGTTGCACCCAGCGGCCCAAGCGGGGGTGCAACGTCAGCAGCACCCGGGCACCGGTGTGGTCGAGCACCAGCGCCGACGCGGTGACGTGGCCGGCCGCGCACTCGCGGCGGCAGGCGTCGGGGCGGGCGTGCACGAAGGCCAGCACGGCGTGCCGCAGCGAATCCTGCGCCGGATCCGCCGGCCGCCAGTCGCCCAGCAGCGAGATCGCGGATTCGCGCAGGCTCAACGGGATCCGCGCCTTGCCCGGCGGTCCCGCAGCGCAATCCAGGCCGCGCGGCACCCCGCGACCGCCTCTGCGGACAACCCGAGCCCGTCGATCAGCACGCGCCGGTCGACGAGGTCGAGCGCCTTGTCGGTCTCGCCGGCCTTCAACAGCAGGTCGACGTCGCAGGCGAGTTCGCCGGGCACCGGCGCGGGGATCGGAAGCTGTTCGGCTTCCGCGGGTTCCAGCTCCAAGATGCCCCCACCGTAACTGCGGCCCAGGATCTCGGCGAACGCGAACGTCACGCTGTTGTGGAACGCCGCGGCCAGCGCCGTCGGATCGACGCCGGGCGCGACCCGGACCCGGTGCACGGTGTCGGTGCTCGTCGCCGCGGCGCCGTTGACGGTCAGCCGCGGCGCCCGGTGGATCTGGCGCAGCAGGAACAGGTCGGGAATCCACAGCGACGGGGTGGTCCACCACGGCTTGCGGATCGAGCACTTGTAGCCGTTGTGCACACCGGCGGCCTCACCGGCGCGGACGTGCGCCAGCAAGGCGGCGTCGGTCGGTTCGGGCGGCGCGTTGAGCAGCCAGGTCCGCTGGCCCGCCGCGACATCGCCTGCGCGGCAGTCGGTGTCGTAGACCAGTCCGGCCAACTGTGCGCTGCGCGAGACCAGCGGGACGCAGTGCGGCCGCAGCCCCAGCTCGTCGGCTTGCGCGTCGGTGAACGTGAAGAAGCTGTTGCGGCCCGTCACGATGCCGACGTCCACGTCGGCGAGCGACCCGAGCCGGGTCATGGCCGGCGATCCCTTGAGCGTGCGCAGCAGCCGGATCGCGGCGGGGTCCAGGAAGTACTTGGTCCACTTCTCCTTTTCGTGCAGCAGCGCGGGGGCCCACGGGGCGTCGAGGTCGGCGTCCGCCAGCGCGTCGGCGCCGGTGAGATGGACGGTGCGCATGCGAGCCGGGCCCGCGCCGACCACACCGCAGAACAGCACGACCTCCTGCAGGATGCCGTCGAACACCAACCGCTCGAACGTCAGCAGCGTGATCTCGCAGAACCGGCCGAGCAGAAAGTCACGCAGCTGGGCGGCGTAGCCGACTTGGAGCAACTCGGCCGGCAGCACCAGGCCGACCCGTCCGCCGTCGCGCACCAGGACCGCGCTCGCGACGACGAACGGGACCCAGGCGTTGGTCAGCCGGCTGGGGCGCAGCCCCTCGCGGCGCATCAGTTCCAGGGCCGGCTCGCGCTGATCGGATGCCCAGTTGCCGAAGCGGATGTAGGGCGGGTTGCCCGCGACGCCGTCGAAGCCGGGCTCGGCCCTCGCCAGCCACGTGAAGAGGTCCTCGGCGTCGACGGGCGCGAATCGCCGGGCCTTGGCCGCTTCGTCGGGGATCAGCTCCACGCCGCGCACCCGGCCGCTCAGGGCCGCCAGCTCGCGCAGGATCCGGCCGTCGCCGCAGGACGGCTCGACGATCCGCGGACCGGCCCCGCGCACCCAGCGGGCCAGGAATCGCGCCACCGGGGCGGGGGTGTAGTAGCCGCCGCGGACCTTGGCGGCCGACGCCGCGGCCTTGCCCGCGAATTGCATGGGCTCAGTATTACTTGCGGAGCAGCAAATCCCCGGGGTCCGGCGCGTCGCGCGGCCCGGGCGGGTCCTCGGCGTAGCCGATCGCGATGGCGCCCAACGGCTCCCAGTCGGCGGGCAGCTGCAGCTCGGCGCGGACCAACTCGGCGGCAAAGATCGTCGAACCGATCCAGCAGCTGCCCACCCCCCGCACCGCCAGCGCCACCAGCAGGGCCTGCACCGCCGCGCCGACCGCGACCGTGAACATGGTGTGCTCGGCGTCGGTGCGGGCCGCGTCGGGGTAGGCGTGCGCGCCCTCGGGGACGAGGAACGGGATCACCACCTCGGGCGCGTCGTAGAGGATCTCACCGCGCGCCACCCGGCGCTCTATCGCGTCGGCGGGCCGCCCGTCCCCGGCGAGGTCGGAGCGCCACTGGTCCTTCATGCGGTCCAGCAGCCGGGTCCGGGTGTGCGGCGTCCGCAGCCACACGAACCGGACCGGTCGGGTGTGGTGGGGGGCCGGCGCGGTGAGGGCCTCGGCGACGGCGCCCTCGATGAGCTCCGGGGGCACCGGCTGGTCGGTGAACCGGCGCACCGACCGGCGCAGCAGCTGGGCCTGCCGGCGGCCCAGGTCGAGGGCCTCGGCCGTGCCCAGCCAGAACAGGTCCTCCTCGCCGGGTCGCAGCAGTTGCCGCGCCGTCGAGCCGTCGTCGACCACGGCGAGCCCGCGCACGACGGCCACCGGCAGCGCGGTGAGTTTGCCCTTGACCAGGTCGGCGGCGGCCGCGACCTCGTCGGCGATCGCGATCTCGGTGACGAGCAGCTCGTTGCCGTGCCGGTCGACGGCTCCGGCGTAGCCGTGCAGCACCCGCAGCCCGGCGGCGCCGACGGCCGCGTCGGTCTGGCCGTTGCGCCAGGCGCGGCCCATCGTGTCGGTGATGACGACGGCGACGTCGACGCCGAGCCGCTCGCGCAGCGCGACGCGCAGCGCCGCGGCGCTGGCGTCGGGATCGACCGGCAGCAGCGCCAGCTCGTCGCGGCCGACGTTGGACCCGTCCACGCCGGCGGCGGCCTGGACCAGGCCGAGCCGGTTCTCGGTGATCAGCGTTTGGCCCTTGCGGGCCAGCACGCGCACCGCCTCGTCGTCGACGAGCTTGCGGCGCAGCCGATCGCGCTCCTCGGCGTCCTGGGGGGCCGGCACCAGGCGCCCCTCGCACTTGGACACCACCTTGCTGGTGACCACCACGACGTCGGAGTCGCGCAGCCACGGCGCCGCCGCGGCGACGGACGCGCCCAGGTCGTCCCCGGGCCGGAACTCGGGGAGCCCGGTGACGGGGAGGATCTCGACCGCCGAGCCGGTGCCGTGCTCGGTGGAGGGGCCGGTCACGCCGCTCACGATGCCACGCCCGCCAGCTCCAGCCCGGCGCGGACCATCTCGGCCGTCGCCTTGGGATCGCTCATCAACAGCGGCACCGCGCGCACGGCGACGCCGTCGATGTCGGCCTCGTCGCCCTCGTGGATGAGCCAGCAGTCCAGAATCCCGGTGGTCCGCCGCGAGCCGAAATGCCGGCCGACCGCCTGCGCGGTGGACTCGACCCCGAGCACGGACAGGCAGGCATCGGCCATGCCGCGCAACGGCTTTCCGCCGATGATCGGGGAGTAGCCGACCACCGGCGCCCGCGCCGCCCGCAGCGCCCCGCGGATGCCGGGGACGGCCAGGATGGCCCCGACGCTGACCACCGGGTTGGACGGCGCCAGCAGGATGACGTCGGCGTCGGCGATGGCCGCCACCGCTTCGGCTGTGGCGCTGGCCTTTTCGGCGCCGACGAACGCGAAGCTGTGCGTGGGCACCTGCGCCCGGTAGCGCACCCACCATTCCTGGAAGTGGATCGCCCGACGCCCGTCGTCGGCCGGATCGGTGATCACCACGTGCGTCTCGCAGCGGTCGTCGGTGGCCGGCAGCAGCCGCGCGCCCGGCCGCCAGCGGTCGCACAGCGCCGCGGTGATCTGTGACAGCGGGTAGCCGGCGTTGAGCATCTGGGTGCGCACCAGGTGGGTGCCCAGGTCGCGGTCGCCGAGCTGGAACCAGTCGGGCTGCACGCCGTAGCGCGCCAATTCCTCCTTGGCGTGCCATGTTTCGTCGCGGTGCCCCCACCCGCGCTCCGGGTCGACGCCTCCACCTAAGGTGTACATGCAGGTGTCCAAATCCGGACAGACGCGCAACCCGTGGATCCAGGCGTCGTCGCCGACGTTGACGATCGCGGCCAGCTCGTGGCTGTCGGTGTGTGGCTCCTGTTGCGTTTCGAATTGACCCAGCCCGAACAGCTGTTGAACCCCCAGCAGGAACCGGGCGCCGCCAACCCCACCGGCCAGAACCGTGACCTTCACTTGACCTTCACAGGGCTCGACAGTACTGCCCGTGACGGGACTGTGATGGACACGCCGAAGGCCCAAAAACAACAGAAACGCCGGAATTTGGTCACGAGATGATATGGAAATTGGCCATTACGCTTGACCAGGCAGGTCAACAAGTGTCTAATCACAACAGTGTCATTTCCCGGTTGGCCGGCCGATTCCGGTGTCGCAGACCGAGATTCGATCACTTGTTCGAATTGGGCTGTACATCAGAACAGTGGGAAGCACTCACTCTCTCAAATCAAAGCTGAGGAGGCGGACGAAGCATGTCTTATGAGCACCTTCGGGGCGTTATGACAGGCACACCGCACACCATTATCGGCTCGGCGCCGGCGGCACCCGTCCGTCCGCACCTGACTGTGGTTCCCGACGCCCCAGTCGCTTTCGAGCCCGAGCCCCTGCCGCCGGCGACCCCGGATCAATGGCAGGACCGCGCGCTGTGCGCGCAGACCGACCCGGAGGCGTTCTTCCCCGAGAAGGGCGGCTCCACCCGCGAGGCCAAGAAGATCTGCCTGGGTTGCGAGGTTCGCCACGAGTGCCTGGAGTACGCCCTGGCGCACGACGAGCGCTTCGGCATCTGGGGCGGTCTGTCCGAACGGGAGCGCCGCCGCCTCAAGCGCGGCATCATCTGACCCGCGCCGCTATTCGTCGTCGATCGTGGGGTCGATGACCGACGGCTCGACGTCCAGGTAGATGGCCACCTGGGCCACCAGGATTTCGTGCAGCAACTCGCCAAGTTCATCGGTGTCCTTGGCCCGTCGTTCAATCGGCTTGCGGAACAAGACAATTCGTGCCCGTGTGGCGTTGCCCCGGACGTCGACGCCGGCCGGGATCAACCGGGCGAGGGCGATCGGCCCGTCGGCGATGACCTCCGGTGGCCACTGCACGCTGTCGGGGTCTTTGGCGGCGATCCGCGGGATCTCGTCGACAGCCACGTCCAGTTCGGACACCCGCTCCTGCCAGCGCCGCTCGATCGGCTCGTAGGCCTCCAGCACCGCCATGTCGAATCGCTCGGCCCGGCTGCGCCAGCCGGGCACGGTCGGCGGCAGCAGCGGACCGCGCATATCGCGGCCGCGGCGCGACCCACGGTAGGAAGCCGATCGGCGCCCCGACCGATCGCTGTGCGGGGAGCCGCGGGAATCGCCCACGCGCCGATGGTAACGGTTGTACATCGCGGGTCGAGCGGATGCGCGTGTCCGGCGCTTCCATGGCGTTTGCGCACGATAGCCTTTCGGCGTGAACGTTCCCCGTCGCTGTTGCCGGCCCGGGTGTCCGCACTACGCCGTGGCGACCTTGACGTTCGTCTACTCGGACTCGACGGCCGTGGTGGGCCCGCTCGCCACCGCGCGCGAACCGCACTCCTGGGACCTGTGCGTCAGCCACGCCGGCCGGATCACCGCACCCCGCGGCTGGGACCTGGTGCGCCACGCCGGGCCCCTGCTTTCCGAGCCCACCCACCCCGACGAGGACGACCTGGTCGCCCTGGCCGACGCGGTGCGCGAGGGGCGCCCCGGCGATGCGGGCCTGTCCCACGCGGCCGCGGGGCCGCCGCTGAACGGCTTTTCCGATCCCCACATTCACGCCGGAGCCCAGGCCACCGCGCCGAGCAGCGGGCTGCTCGCGCCGCCTGAGCGCCGCTCCGGTCGCCGTCGCGGACATCTGCGGGTGCTGCCGGATCCGGCTGACTAGGCGGTCTAGCTCTGCCTGGCCGGGTCTGACGCGCCGCGGGTTTTTTCCGGGCCGATAGGCTGGCGCCAAGAGCCCCACCATCAGGAGCGTCAGGAGTTTCGCATGTCCCGGTCCGCCGCGACCGTTCGCCGCGTCGTCAAGGCATACGACGTGCGCGGCCTGGTCGGCGAGGAGCTCGACGAGTCGCTGGTCACCGATCTGGGCGCCGCGTTCGCCGCGTTGATGCGCGCCGAGGGCGCCCGGCAGGTGGCGCTCGGCCACGACATGCGCGACAGTTCGCCGGGGCTGGCCGCGGCCTTCGCGCGCGGGGTGCTGGGCCAGGGCCTGGACGTGGTGCGGATCGGCCTGGCGTCCACCGATCAGCTGTATTTCGCCTCCGGGCTGCTGGATTGCCCGGGCGCGATGTTCACCGCGAGCCACAACCCCGCCGCCTACAACGGCATCAAGCTGTGCCGGGCCGGCGCCAAACCGGTCGGGGCGGACACCGGGCTGAGCACGATCACCGACGACGTGATCGCCGGGGTCCCGGCGTACGACGGCCCGCCGGGGAGCACCTCCGATCGCGACGTGCTGGCCGACTACGGGGCGTTCCTGCGTTCGCTGGTGGACACCTCAGGGCTGCGCCCGCTGCGGGTGGCCGTGGACGCGGGCAACGGAATGGCCGGCCACACCGCCCCGGCCGTGCTGGGCGCGATCGACTCGATCACCTTGCTGCCGTTGTACTTCGAACTCGACGGGTCGTTTCCCAATCACGAGGCCAACCCGCTCGACCCGGCCAACCTGGTGGACCTGCAGAAATTCGTGCGCGACAGCGGGGCCGATATCGGGCTGGCCTTCGACGGGGACGCCGACCGGTGCTTCGTGGTCGACGAGCGCGGGGAGCTGGTGTCACCGTCGACGGTGACCGGCCTGGTGGCCGCCCGGGAGCTGGGCCGGGAGATCGGCGCCACGATCATCCACAACGTGATCACCTCCCGGGCGGTGCCCGAACTGGTCACGGAACGCGGCGGCACGCCGCTGCGCTCGCGGGTCGGCCACTCCTACATCAAGGCGCTGATGGCCGACACGGGCGCGATCTTCGGCGGGGAGCATTCCGCGCACTATTACTTCCGGGATTTCTGGGGCGCCGACTCCGGGATGCTGGCGGCGCTGTACGTGCTGGCCGCCCTCGGCGAGCAGGAACGGCCGCTCTCGGAGCTGACCGCCGACTACCAGCGCTACGAATCGTCCGGCGAGATCAACTTCACGGTGGCCGACGCGTCGTATTGTGTGGACGCGGTGCTGAAATCGTTCGGCACCAGGATTCAGTCCATCGATCACCTGGACGGGGTGACGGTCGATTTGGGCGACGGCAGCTGGTTCAACCTGCGCAGCTCGAACACCGAGCCGTTGCTGCGGCTCAACGTGGAGGGCCGCACCACCGAGGACGTCGACGCCGTCGTTTCCCACGTCCGTGCCGAGATCGCCGGGGCCACGGCGTGAGCGCCACCGCGGCGATCGACCTCGAAGACGCCGACGGCCTGCTCGCGGCCGACCGCGAGGGCCTGCTGCGGGCGGCGTCGTCGGCGGGGGCGCAGGTGCGCGCGATCGCCGCGGCGGCCGGCGAGGGCGCGCTGGAGTCCGTGCGTGCCGACGACCGCGCGCGCAGCCTGATCTGGGTGGCCGGCCGCGGCCCCGCCGAGACCGCCGGGGCCATGCTCGCCGCCACGATGGGCGGGGTGGCTCCCGCGCCGATCACCCTCACCGGCGAGGTGCCGCCGTGGGTCGGCCCGCTGGACGTGCTGATCGTCGCGGGCGACGACCCCGGTGATCCCGCGCTGGTCATCGCCGTCGCCACCGGTGTGCGCCGCGGCGCCCGGGTGATCGTGGTGTCGCCCAATCAGGGTCCGCTGCGCGACGCCGCGGCCGGGCGCGCCGCGGTGCTCGAACCGCGGCTCGAGGTGCCCGAAGGGTTCGGTTTGTGCCGCTATCTCGCCGCGGGCCTGGCCGTCCTGGGCGCCGTCTACGCCGGGCAGAGCACCGATCTGGGGCTGCTCGCCGACGCGCTGGATGCCGAGGCGCTGCGCAACAGCGCCGGCCGCGAGTTGTTCACCAACCCCGCCAAGACGATTGCCGCGCGGATGGCCGGTCGCCGGGTGGCGCTGGCGGGCGATTGCGCAGCCACGCTGGCGCTGGCCCGGCACGGCAGCTCGGTGCTGCTGCGGCTCGCCCACGAAGTGGTCGCCGCCACCGGGCTGGCGGATGCCGTGCTGGCGCTGCGGGCGGCGGCTCACACGAGTGACGGGGCGGTGGACGACCTGTTCCACGACGAGGAGATCGACGGGCCGCGGCCCGAGCGGCTGCGGGTGCTGGCGCTGACCCTGTCGGCCGAACAGACGGTCGTGGCCGCCCGGACCGCGGGGCTCGACGACGTGTACCTGCTTGCCGCCGAGGACGTTCCCGACGGACCCGGCGGCTCGGCCGGTTCGACGGTTGCGCCGGCGTTGGGGGGCGCCATCAGCGCCGAGCAGCAACTGGCAGTATTGGCCGTTCGGCTGGAGATGGCCGCGGTTTACATGCGACTGGTGCGGGGATAGATACACAAGTGGAACTGCTTCGCGGGGCCTTGAGGACGTACGCCTGGGGATCGCGCACCGCCCTCGCGGAATTCACCGGGCGCACGGTTCCGGCGGCCCACCCGGAGGCCGAGCTGTGGTTCGGTGCACACCCCGGAGACCCGGCCTGGCTGGAAACGGACAACGGTGAGGTCTCGTTGCTCGAGGCCCTGGTCGCCGACCCGGAGGGACAGCTCGGCGCCGGGTCGCGCGCCCGGTTCGGGGACGTGCTCCCGTTTTTGGTCAAGGTGCTGGCCGCCGACGAGCCGCTGTCGCTGCAGGCGCATCCGAGCGCCGAGCAGGCGATCGAGGGATACCTGCGTGAGGAGCGACTGGGCATTCCGGTGTCCTCGCCGTTGCGCAACTACCGCGACACCTCCCACAAGCCGGAGTTGTTGGTGGCGCTGCAGTCGTTCGAGGCGCTGGCCGGGTTTCGTCAGGCGTCGGCGACCATCGAGTTGCTGCGCGCGCTGGCGGTCTCCGACCTCGACCCCTACATCGACCTGCTGAACGACCAATCCGACGCCGACGGCCTGCGCGCGCTGTTCACCACGTGGATCACCGCGCCGCAGCCCGACATCGACGTGCTGGTGCCCGCCGTCCTGGACGGCGCCATCGCCTACGTCAGCTCCGGCGCAACGGAATTCGCGGCCGAGGCCAAGACCGTGCTGGAACTCGGCGAACGCTATCCCGGCGACGCCGGCGTGCTGGCGGCGTTGTTGCTCAACCGCATCACCCTGGCACCTGGCGAGGCGATCTTCGTGTCGGCCGGCAACCTGCACACCTATCTGCGCGGCTTTGCGGTCGAGGTGATGGCCAACTCCGACAACGTGTTACGCGGCGGGCTCACCCCCAAGCACGTCGACGTGCCCGAGCTGCTGCGGGTGCTGGATTTCACCCCCACCACCGAGGCGCAACTGCGCCCGCACGTCCGCCGCGAGGGGTTCGGCCGAATCTATGAGACGCCGACCGCCGAGTTCGCCGTCGCGCTGCTGGCGCTCGACGGCGAGTATCTCGGCCACGAGGTCGACGCGACTTGCAGCCACGAGGGCCCGCAGATCCTGTTGTGCAGTGAGGGCCGCGTGACGGTGCACGCCAAGTCCGGGTCGCTGACGCTGGAACGTGGGATGGCCGCCTGGGTGGCGGCCGACGACGGGCCCATCCGGCTGGTCGCGCGCGAGCCCGCCCAGCTGTTCAGGGCGACCGTAGGGCTCTAGAGCCGCGCCGCCGGCCCGACGGTGGCGACCCGTCCCCCGCAAGCGGGCGGTGCCCCCATCGCCCGGCCCCCCGCAAGCGGGGGGTGCCCCCGGCGCCGCGCTCGCGATCGCCACGGGCGGCTTCCCGGCGCTCGCGCAGCCACAGCCGCATGTTGTGCGCCATGGTGCGCCCGATGATCCGCGGCGGCGGGACCATGTACAGGCTGTCCAGCAGCGAGAAGCGGCGCAGAAACCACTCGGCCAGAACGGGTTCGGTTTCGGCGGCCCCGAGGAACTGGTCGAACAGCGCGCCGGAGGGCCGCCACCACCAGGGGATGGATCCCTTCGTGGTGGCGTGGTGGAACGTGACGTCGCCGATGGCGTTCATGATCCACACCGGGTAGGTGGTCTTGGCGGTGGCCCGGTTCAGCTCGCGGGCGAGGTCGTCGGATCGCAGCGCCCGCCGCAGATGACCGGCCTGCAGCGACGTCATCGTCATGCCCTGCCCGAACGTGGGGTTGAAGCTGGCCACCGCGTCGCCGAACGGGACGATGCCGGCCGGGAAGCGGTCCAGCTTGTGGTAGCGGCGCCACCTGCTGGCCGGAAACGCGTGAAACGCCGGCTCGCCGAAGGGTTCTGCCTGCGCCAGCGCGGCATTGAAATGCGCGGGCAGCAGCTTGTCGGCCAGCGCGAGCATCTCTGGGAACGTCCTGGGCGGTTTGGCGTCGGCCACGCCGAACGTGGTCAGCACCCAAACGCGGTCTTCGTAGTGCAGCATGCCCAGCCCGAGCGACTCGTCGTGGGAGGCGCCGGCGACCACCACCTTCTCGGCGATCACACCCTCCGGCATGCGGAACTGCTGGGACGCGTAGTGGATGCCGATGTCGATGGTGGCCTCGACCGGGCGCTCGAATCCCCACTGCTCCAGCCACACCGGCAGCCGGGTGCCCCGGCCCGCGGCGTCGACGACGAGGTCGGTCGGCACGAACTCCGGCTCGCCCCGGTCCTGGGGGTCCAGCAGCACGCCGGTGACCCGCTGGCGCGCGCGGTCGTAGCGCGGCTCGGAAACCGACCGCCGCACGATCTCGACGTTGTCGATGTCGCGCACCCGCCGGCGCAGCTGCCATTCCAGGTGTGGCCGGCTGGGCACATAGGCGGTGAACTCGTCGCGCAGCGTGTGCCCCGTCCCGAGGACATGGCCCGCGGCGCCGAGGTGGATGCAGTCCGGCCGGTTCTCCAGCATGGGCACGCCCGCGGCCACCATGTCGGCCAGCAGGCCGGGAAACAGGCTCTCGAACTCCGCCGCCCCGCGCGCCATCAGCATGTGCAGATGCCGGTCCTGCGGGACCGCCGCGCGGTTGGCCGGCGCGCCCGGCAATTCGTCGCGCTCGTAGACCGTCACCCGCGAGTAGCAATCCGACAGCACCCGCGCGGCACACATGCCGGCGATGCTTCCCCCGATGACCGCCGCGTGACCATTTGCGTTCCCCCCGCTACCCGCCATGCTCGCAGAGTACCCAGTACTGTGCGGTCCAACGGGCACAGCGGGAAGGGGGCGGCCGAATGGCAAATCGATGGCGCACCAAATCGGTCGAGCAATCGATCGCCGACACCGACGAGCCCGAAACCCGGCTGCGCCGGGAGCTGATGTGGTGGGACCTGGTCGTGTTCGGCGTCGCGGTGGTGATCGGCGCCGGCATCTTCACGGTTACCGCGTCGACCACCGGCGACATCACCGGGCCCGCCATCTGGATCTCGTTCGTGATCGCGGCCATCACCTGCGCGCTGGCGGCGCTGTGCTACGCCGAATTCGCCTCGACGCTGCCGGTGGCGGGCAGCGCCTACACCTTCTCCTACGCCACCTTCGGGGAGTTCCTCGCCTGGACCATCGGCTGGAACCTGCTGCTGGAACTGGCGGTCGGCGCCGCCGTCGTGTCCAAGGGCTGGTCGAGCTACCTCGGCAACGTGTTCGGATTCGCCGGTGGCACAGTGCAAATCGGATCGATCCAGCTCGACTGGGGCGCGCTGCTGATCGTCGCCATGGTGGCGACGCTGATCGCCCTGGGCACCAAGTTGTCGTCGCGGTTCTCCGCGGTGATCACCGGCATCAAGGTGTCGGTGGTGGTGCTGGTCGTGATCGTCGGCGCCTTCTACATCAAGGGCTCCAACTACTCGCCGTTCATCCCGAAGCCGGAGTCCGGACACGAGGCGTCGGGCATCAACCAGTCGGTGCTGTCGCTGCTGACCGGGGCCCACAGCAGCCACTACGGCTGGTACGGCGTGCTGGCGGGGGCCTCCATCGTGTTCTTCGCGTTCATCGGCTTCGACATCGTCGCCACCATGGCCGAGGAGACCAAGAATCCCCAGCGCGACGTCCCGCGGGGGATCCTGGTGTCGCTGGCGATCGTGACCCTGCTGTACGTCGCCGTCGCCGTGGTGCTGTCCGGCATGGTGTCCTACACCCAGCTCAAGACCGTGCCCGGCCACCGGCCGGCCAACCTGGCCACCGCGTTCGCAGCAAACGGGATCCAGTGGGCCAGCAAAATCATCGCCATCGGTGCGCTCGCCGGGTTGACCACCGTCGTGATGGTGCTGATGCTCGGGCAGTGCCGGGTGCTGTTCGCGATGGCGCGCGACGGGCTGTTGCCGCGGCCGCTGGCCAAGACGGGTGCGCGCGGCACCCCCGTCCGGATCACCGTGCTGGTCGCGGTGGTGGTGGCGGCGACGGCGTCGGTATTCCCGATAACCAAGCTCGAGGAGATGGTCAACGTCGGGACGCTGTTCGCGTTCGTCCTGGTGTCGGCCGGCGTGATGGTCCTGCGCCGCTCCCGGCCGGACCTGGAGCGGGGGTTCCGGGCCCCGTGGGTGCCGGTGCTGCCGGTCGCGTCGATCTGCGCCTGCGTGTGGCTGATGCTCAACCTCACCGCGTTGACCTGGGTTCGGTTCGCCGTGTGGCTGGTGGTGGGCACCGCGATCTACGCCGGCTACGGGTATCGGCACTCCGTGCAGGGGCGCCGGGACGCCGAGCGTGAGCCCGCCGAAGCCAGCATGTTTACAAAATAGGCATCTGTGTCTAGACAGGAGACGCAAACGCCGGTAATGTCCAACTTCAACGTGGTGTGACTCACAAGGAGGTTTGGCATATGACCGCACTCAGCCCCGCGACCGCCTGGCGGGACAGGAAGCGCCATCTGTGGCTGATGGGGCTGATCGCCCCGACGGCGCTGTTCGTGATGCTGCCGATCGTCTGGGCGCTGAACCGGCTCGGCTGGCACGCCGCCGCGCAGGTCCCGTTGTGGATCGGGCCGATCCTGCTCTACGTGCTGCTGCCGCTGCTCGACGTGCGATTCGGTCCCGACGGGCAGAACCCGCCCGACGAGGTGATGGAGCGGCTGGAAAACGACAAGTACTACCGGCGCTGCACCTACGTCTACATCCCGTTCCAGTACCTCAGCGTGATCCTGGGCGCCTACCTGTTCACCGCGTCCGACCTGAACTGGCTCGGCTTTGACGGCGCGCTGGGCTGGGCGGGCAAGCTGGGCGTGGCGCTGTCGGTCGGGGTCCTCGGCGGGGTGGGGATCAACACGGCCCACGAGATGGGGCACAAGAAGGAGTCGCTGGAGCGGTGGCTGTCCAAGGTCACCCTGGCGCAGACCTGCTACGGCCACTTCTACATCGAGCACAACCGCGGTCACCATGTGCGGGTGTCCACCCCGGAAGACCCGGCGTCGGCGCGCTTCGGCGAGACATTCTGGGAATTCCTGCCGCGCAGCGTCTTCGGGAGCCTGGGCTCCGCATTGCGGCTGGAGGCGCAGCGGCTGCGCCGGCTGAACAAGAGCCCCTGGGACCCCCGGACCTACCTGTCCAACGACGTGCTCAACGCCTGGCTGATGTCGGTGGTGTTGTGGGGCGCACTGATCGCGCTCTTCGGCCCGGCGCTGATCCCGTTCGTGATCATCCAGGCGGTCTTCGGGTTCAGCCTGCTCGAGGCGGTCAACTACCTGGAGCACTACGGGCTGCTGCGGCAGAAGAACGCGAGCGGTCGCTACGAGCGGTGCGCCCCGGTGCACAGCTGGAACTCCGACCACATCGTGACGAACCTGTTCCTCTACCACCTGCAGCGGCACAGCGATCACCACGCCAACCCGACCCGCCGCTACCAGACGCTGCGCAGCATCGAGGGCTCGCCCAACCTGCCCAGCGGGTACGCGTCGATGATCTCGCTCACCTATTTCCCGCCGCTGTGGCGCAAGGTGATGGACCACCGGGTGCTGGCGCACTACGGCGGCGACATCACCCGGGTCAACGTGCAGCCGCGGTTGCGCGAGAAGCTGCTGGCCTCCCACGGGGCGCGTGAGAAGGCGCCGGCATGACGGCCTACCGGTGCCCCGTCTGCGACTACGTGTACGACGAGGCCAAAGGTGATGCCAGGGAAGGCTTTCCCCCGGGCACGCGGTGGGAGGATGTTCCCGACGACTGGTGCTGTCCGGATTGCGCGGTGCGCGAGAAGCCGGATTTCAGCCGGATCCGAGAAGGGGTGACGCAGTGACCGACTACAAACTGTTCCGCTGCATCCAGTGCGGGTTCGAGTACGACGAGGCGCTGGGCTGGCCGGAGGACGGGATCGCGCCGGGGACCCGCTGGGACGACATCCCCGAGGACTGGAGCTGCCCGGACTGCGGCGCGGCGAAGTCCGACTTCGAAATGGTGGAAGTGGCGCGACCGTGAACGCCTTAACCATTACTGTCGCGCCTGTGAAGCGGATGCCCTACGCCGAAGCGTCGCGCGTCCTGCTGCGCGACTCGGTGCTCGACGCGATGCGGGAGCTGCTGCTGGCCCGCGACTGGTCGGCCATCACGCTGGCGGACGTGGCCCGCGCCGCGGGCATCAGCCGGCAGACGATTTACAACGAGTTCGGCTCGCGCCAAGGCCTGGCGCAGGGTTACGCCCTGCGCCTGGCCGATCGCCTGGTCGACGGGATCTATGCGGCCATCGACGCCAACGTGGGCAACGTCCAGGAGGCGTTCTTACAGGGCTTTCGCTCCTTCTTCGCGGAGTCGGCCGCCGACCCGCTGGTGATCTCGTTGCTGACCGGCGTCGCCAAGCCCGACCTGCTGCAGATCATCACCACCGACAGCGGGCCGATCATCAACCGGGCATCGGCGCGGCTGGCCACGGCGCTGACCCAGAGCTGGGTGGCGACCAGCGACGAGGACGCCGGCGTGCTGGCCCGCGCGATCGTGCGGCTGGCGCTGAGCTACGTGTCGATGCCGCCGGAGGCCGATCACGACGTGGCGGCGGACCTGGCCCGGCTGATGACGCCGTTCGCGGAGCGTCATGGGGTCGCGGCTACAGTGGCGGAAGAACATACCTAAGCTAAGTACCGCTTGAGACCGAGTGGCCCCGTAGAAGGCTGAAGAAGGAAGAGTCACGTTATGACGACGACCGAAAGTTCGTTAACCGCCGACGTCCGCAACGGCATTGATTTCAAGGT